>CAMCFO010000069.1 GCA_945874155.1 uncultured Bacteroidales bacterium | reverse complement strand
GGGCGGTTTGGGGACTTGCACCCGTTAGAGTACGTTCGTGCTGGGCGAACACCGAGAAGAGCCGCACTGCTGCGGCTCTTTTGGGATTTTAATGAAGGTTATCACTTTTTTTATTTACTGCAATTCCTGAATATCCCCATTCGTTATAGATATAGTTACCATCTTGGCATTGCTCTTTTTCACATTTACAATCAATTATTATATCTCGGCCATAGTATTTAGCCATAGCACGAAGCTCGTGTTTTGCTTCCTCTCTATTCCTATAGGATGTACTACTAATGAATATTTCACTATTTGGAATGTACTTTTTATGTCCTTTATAATTAGCTGATACGATTTCAACATCTTCACAATTAGATTTTGCCCACTCAAATTTTGAATTATTAGAGTGCATCGTGCCTAAGCAATGAGGGCATATTGGGAGGTAGCTGCTACCAATGAATGGGACAACAACCTCACAGGCTAAATCAATTCAAACTGTTCAATATTATCCTTCCATTTGTGAACGCAATTTGAACAAATAAGCCTTCCACACATTGCTCAATGATACTCCTTTGCCAATAGGCTAATACTCTTTTTACAACAACTGCAAGTACTCATATTAATGCTAATAAATAAACTCCTTACCAAGTGTTTGAAAAATATAATTTATTGTTTCAGCCTTTAACGTCTGTGCTGACTGTGGTGCTTTTATCAGGCCATGCCCCACAAGGTTATCCAGAGTCAATTTGAGATTGGTATGATACCTCTATTCTCTGCATTTTGCGACCACTGAACTTGCCAAGTTGAACCGCTTATTGTATCCAGCAAGATAAAAGTCCACATATTCTGAGTTGGATACAACGTAAATCTTCCGGGCTTTTTATCTGAGCCTGTGGCTAATGGAATAAGATTTAGATAAGTCTCAAAGCGGTTTTCATTATTGAAGGAGTATTGAATTTCCAAATTCTTCCATCCTCTGTATTAAGTTTCTGGAATGTCCACATCTTGGTAGTGGGGAATAATCTGTAAGAAGCACTTGGATTATCCTGCCCCAATGCAGTCATTTGATTTTCCTGACAGAATGCCAATACTCCAATGAAACAAACTATAAATAAACAAATGAGACGTTTCATATATTTTAGCGTTATTTATTGTCGTTTCATAAGTTTTACGAAGAATACTAAAGGTCATCCATAGCCTTTTCTTCAACCTTCAGAGAGTTAATATTATCCCAGTACGAAAGACGAACTTTCCCGCCCGACCATTTTGCCTTTATTATTTCAAGAAAAATATTACCTTTATCAGTCCTGATATGAGTATTAATTACGCCCCGATCCTGCCTCAGTTCATACATTTTGTCTGTGTCGTTCTTTGGCTCAGGATAACCGATCCACTTTTCCTCAGAGACTTCCGGCTCTCCATATTTCCTCGTGAGCATCTCTTTCAATTGAGAATAACTCCCATAAAGATCCGACCACGATTCTGTGGTGTCAAAGAGGACTGTAATTCTATTAACAAGGTCGAAACTTTGCAAAGTTATAACACCAATTGTACAGTTTCTGAATCCGGCAAAATCTCCTTGAAGAATGGCAATCCCATCTTCCTTACCGATATACTTAAATCCGGCCTTCTTCATATTTTCGACATAGGCATCTAATGTACCATCAATAGGGACACCTTTGAAAGTAAGATGTTCTGACTGAGCAAATGAACAAATACAAAAAAAGACAGTCGCTATTGTGCTTATCAATCGTTTCATAATAGAAAAGATTAGAATGAATCTATCGCAAAAGTACGAATTTCCCACGAGACCGCAATAACTTAGCATTCGTGATTTTTCCTGTAATTTACTTTCCGTTAAAAAGCCGCTATCCCCTCTACCTTTACAACCTAAAATAGAAGGTGAGGGATGGCTACTTTCGGACTCAGATACTTTGCTCAGCTGCGCTCCAAGTATAAGGGCGTCTTCTGGCGCGTGGAGATAGCCGAGCGCGACTACAGCGACCCCAGCGAGGAGATGGAGTTTGCCGGAAGCTCGCCCCTCTCCATCTACCGCAACACCGTCCTCTATTGGCGTGGCTTCGTGGTGGCCGACCTCTACAGCGAGTCATTCACTGCGCCTCCCTACGAGGTGAGTGCGGACTTTCCGCAGGGGTGGCTCGTCACTGCCGATGGGATATGGCCTTCGAGCCGCTGCATAAATTCTTTATATTTACCGAACTATTTATAAGCTATTATTGCATAATTGAACTATTTCCGTACTTTTGCATCGGATTTTTATGAGATATGATTGGAGGTGCTCTCCAAAGCTAATCGATAAGAGCGTCTGCTAAGATTGGGCAGATGCTCTTTTCTTTAAATAAGTATCGACCAAAAAATAAATGTTGTAGTAATGAAAAAAACTATATCTTTGCGTGGGAAAATGTTGAGCTTTTAGAGTATTGTGCTCTCCAAAGCTGATAGTTTTAGAGCATTTGCATTTCTGCAGATGCTCTTTCTTTTTAGAAGAAATGCGGATGATGTACTCTTGACAAGCCGCTCCTGGCTCGCACAAAGCCACCAGCTCTGGCTTTGCCCTCCATCCACATAGGAGCCGTTCCACCCCCACTGGAGCGGCCATACGACAAGCCGGAGATCTATCGCCCCAAGCGCCCTTTATACAAAAAACCTTGCATCAAATGAGAAAAAGATTTGGTAA
>CAMCFO010000068.1 GCA_945874155.1 uncultured Bacteroidales bacterium | reverse complement strand
TCAACAACCTATCAGTCGATGAGAATTTCCTGACCTTTGATGTCGAATCCTTCTCACCCTGTAATGCTCTCGTCGCTGTCAAGGACAACGACGGGACTGTTCTCTGGTCATGGCACCTATGGCTGACTAATGAAGACCTGACTCCGCAGGTTATCACCAATGCGGCTGGCATTGATTTCAAAATAATGCCTTGCAACTTGGGCTGGAACGGTTGGACAGCAGACGGTAAACCGACCTCACCGTACTATCAGTGGGGAAGGAAAGACCCGTTCATCGCAAACGAAGAACCATCCGAAAAGGGCAATATCATTTACAAATTTTTGTTCGACGAAGGACTACCACAATATCTTGCACACCAGAATCCAAAAAAATTCTTTCATCATTATGATTTCGATTCTTGGACAATAAACACATATCCATACTTCTGGAATTCTAAGACAGAGAAATCAGAACACAACCAGAAGGTCACGAAAACCATATACGACCCATGTCCAATAGGCTGGTGCGTCCCGCAATACAATACATTCACAGGACTCGCCAAAGGCAAGGCAACACCAAAAGGCAGAAACTGTACAACAAAAGACAAGAAACAGAATCTGTTCTTTCCTTTCGCAGGATACCGCTACAACGACTCCGGCTCGGTCTCCGGCATTGGCGGCATCGGCGGCTGTTGGTTAAATTCTTCTAAAGATTCAAGGGAAGCTCATCGAATGTCTGTAAACACAAGCGGTCTTAATCCAAATGGCGATAGCAGCCGCGGTGCTGGCTTCTCCGTGCGACCAGCCCTTTCGGAATAAAACCTCCCAATTTCAGGTCCGTCGGAATTCTCCAGCGGACCTGATTATCCAAAAAGCAAAAAACTTTCTTCCAATTCACAAACCAATTAAAAAAAACTCTATATGCCAAAGAAATTCAAAATCATTACCAAAGAAGTAGGACGAGAAAAACCAATAGAAACCCTCTTTACCGGAGATGTCGATGAAAACTATCTTATCAAATTTTTCGGTCTCCGCGAACCTGACGTAGAATGGTTCAAAATTCAACGAATCTGACCATTCCAAAAGTACATTCCCCTCAGTGCACCATTTTCATTCCAAAAGAAGGGCAATGGTGTTCTTCGTAATTGTCCGGCCAGTCATCCGGAAGAATAATTCATTCAAAATTTCATTTATGAAAAAAGAACTTCTCCAACAACTTGGTATCAATACTAATATAGACATTGATGCCAAAGAACTGATGCATGTTCTGGCGTTTCCTCAAGAATACGGTATATCCGACCATTCTGAAAAAAACATTGAACATCTCCTCCAATTCATAAGAGACTACAATAAGGAAAAAGAACCTCTTTCCGGAGAATCAATCATTACACCGGGACAAGCTGCCTCCATAATGTGGCCCACACTCAGATACCTTCCAACAGAAGAAGTCTGGATTATTCTTCTCAATTCAACAAATGTTCCTTTGCGAAAACAAAAAATGGCGCAAGGGGACATGAACAGAACAATCATTCCAACCCGAGAAATTCTCCGAACAGCCCTGATAGAACGAGCATCCTCCATCATTGTGTACCATAATCACCCGAGTGGCAATCCAAAACCATCAATGGCAGATATAAAGGAAACTGACAAGTTGCACGAAGTATGTGAAACTTTGGGAATAAATCTTCTCGACCACATCATCATTGCAAACGATAAAGCGTATTCATTTACTGAAGAGGAAACAATAACACTTTTTGTCTAATTTCTATATGGTTATATCAGATGGTACTAATAACGTAACAATCAGAGAATCAATCCTACATAAATCATACACCCCTCAAAAATCCCGTCCCGCAAAATTGCGGATACGGGATTTTTGGAAGATCAATGCTTGAAATTTGTATAAATATTTCCATTCTTTTATATATTTACAGAACAAAAGAAAATAGTATGAAGAAATTCTTTCTATACCTATTCTGCATGGTAGCTCCGCTTGCATGCAGCAGTGACACTCTTAGTGGAGACAGTGACAATGCTTTCGGCTATGTGTCGAAACCGAGCACTGTCCTGTACATCTACGCCGGCGCAAACGAGAAGGATTACCTCGGAAAAATCAATGCCAGCAGATACGACTCAGAGTCTATCTGGAATCCTTACGGAACATACGGTAATAAGTATAACTCCAAATCCATCTGGAATCAGTATGGCACCTACGGAAACAAGTACAACTCATACAGTCCGTTCAACGCATATGCCAACAATCCTCCTGTACTAAGAGACAAGAATGGCAAGTTCTATGGCTACTTCACGGCAAACAAGTACAAGTCAAACAGAGCCAACTACGAACTGACAGACATCATCTGCGAGTACTATGAGGAAATACGCGAAGATGTCGGAGGATGGTACGATAAACTATTCTTATGATTGAAAGATTGGACTCTGCCAAATCTCTATGAAATGACAAAACATAAAAGAGGTGGTAAGTCAATGTGACTGCCACCTCTTCTGAGCTTATGAAGCCTGCAGACAGGCGGGGGTTCAAAAACAATATCAATCCTAAACAGAACATACACCCCTCAATAATCCCGTCCCGCAAAATTGCGGATACGGGATTTTTCTTTTCCGCACAGGACTTGCGTCCTGACAAACATAAATAATAAAATTCTTTGTTTAACATATTAATAATCATTTTATTATGCCAAACTGGGCCTGCACTCGCATCGTCGCTTACGGCGACCAGAAACAATTGCATGCATTCGCACAT
>CAMCFO010000067.1 GCA_945874155.1 uncultured Bacteroidales bacterium | reverse complement strand
TTGACAATATGATTTTTGCATACTTCCTCGGTATGTGTTCATACCTGGCAGTATCCAAAAACGTGAAGACGGCTTCCGGACTGGGTCTCGCCGTTATATTCGTACTTTTGATTACCCTTCCTGTAAACTATCTTCTGAATAAATACGTTCTTTCTCCGGGAGCTCTCAGCTGGATACCGGGAATGGAAGGCGTGGACCTGAGCTTCCTCAGTTTCATAGTCTTCATCGCAGTCATTGCGGCAATAGTGCAGATTGTGGAGATGGTGGTGGAGAAATTCTCTCCGGCCCTCTATTCACAGCTCGGAATTTTCCTCCCGCTCATCGCTGTGAACTGCGCCATCCTCGGTGCATCGCTCTTTATGCAGGAGAAGGATTTCGTGAACGTCGGTGAGGCAACGGTATATGCCCTGGGTTCAGGTATAGGCTGGTTCCTGGCTATCGTATCTCTCGCTGCAATCCGTGAGAAAATGTCTTATTCAAACGTGCCTGCCCCGCTCAAGGGCCTCGGCATCACTTTCATCACCGTGGGTCTGATGGGTATGGCATTTATGACTTTTATGGGTATTCAACTCTAACAGTGGAGGGTATTGGAAATGAATGAAATGACTATTACAATTATCAGTGCGATGGCGGTCTTCACCGTCGTCACCCTGGTTCTCGTATGCCTTCTGCTGATTATCAAAGGCTATCTCACCCCGAAAGGCAAGGTGAAAATCAACATCAATGAAGGCAAGAAGGAAGTGGAAGTGACTCCAGGCGGAGACCTGCTCCACACTTTGGCCGAGCAGAACATCTTCCTGCCGTCAGCCTGCGGTGGAAAGGGTAACTGCGGACAGTGCAAATGCCGTGTGACTGAAGGCGGCGGTACCATCCTCCCTACAGAGGTGGGCTTCTTCAACCGCAAGCAGATCAACGACCATTGGAGACTGGGCTGCCAGGTGAAGGTGAAGGAGAATCTCTCCATCGTCATCCCTGACTCTGCACTCAGCGTCAAGAAACTTGAATGTGAGGTCATCAGCAACGACAACGTTGCCACCTTCATCAAGGAGTTCACAGTCAAGCTTCCTGAGGGAGAGCATCTTGAGTTCAAGAGTGGTGAGTACATCCAGATTGACATCCCTGCCTATGAACTCGACTTCAAGGACATCGATGTTTCCGATGAGTACAAGGGAGACTGGAACAAGTTCGGAATGTTCAATCTCCATACATCCAATCCTGTGGCGACAGTCAGGGCCTACTCAATGGCCTCCTACCCTGGTGAAAAGGGCATCATAAAGCTCAACGTGCGTATCGCAACTCCTCCTTTCGACAGGAGCGTGCCTCGTGAACAGGGTCCTAAGTTCCTTCCGGTCAATCCAGGTATAGGTTCTACCTATGTGTTCACACGCAAGCCGGGTGACAAGGTGATTATCAGCGGTCCGTTCGGAGAGTTCCTTCTTCCGAAGAACGATCCGGATTCTCAGGAGTATATCTTCGTGGGTGGCGGTGCAGGTATGGCACCTCTCCGCAGCCACATTATGGAGCTTTTCAAGACCTTGAAGACCAAGAAGGAAGTTCACTTCTTCTATGGAGCGAGGGCACTCGTGGAGGCATTCTACCTCGAAGACTTCGCGGCAATCGAGAAGGAGTTCCCGAATTTCCACTTCCACCTCGCGCTCGACCGTCCGGATCCGGCAGCCGATGCAGCAGGAGTGAAGTACGTGGCAGGATTCGTCCACAATGTGATGTACGAGACTTACCTCAAGAACCACGAGGCTCCGGAGGACATCAAGTACTTTATGTGCGGTCCTCCTATGATGGTCAACTGCGTGAACCAGCTGCTTGACAGTCTCGGAGTTCCGGTTGAGAACATTCTCTACGACAACTTCGGCGCCTAGTGCCCGCCGCAACACAAAAAAGGCTGAACGGTCATCCCGTCCAGCCGTTTTTGTTGTAGTTCGTCCAGCACGAACAAACTCTAATGGAATGGAAAATTAAACAACCTCATCGAATTTCACTATAGATACCGCTATTATATTCCTCTTCCACTTCGGGATTAAAGTACAATTTCAATTCGATTGTCGTATATTCTTCATTTTTTTCGAACATCATTTTGTCCAGTCTTTCAGTGTAGGAGTATCTTTCCCGTCCTTCGAGCCGGGTATTATAGGTTGAGAGTTCGTAATAAGCGTTGGGTTTATTATACCAGGCGATAACCACACTGCTGTCCGTAGTTTCGTTGTAATCCTTCTTCCAAGCTTCTCCTATAAGATAGACGGAATCTTTTGAAACAAGGATGTGGTACCGAGTTCCGGTATCTGTCTTATATCCGGTGCTTAGGCGAGTGTTGTTGTCCCAATAGAATTCACCGAGGAACTTGTCACCACGATATATCTTGTAATAGGATTGTCTGTTCCTGATTGCCCGGTCGATTCTCACATTATGTTTATCTACGTAATAAGAGATATCCATATCAGGCATTGGACTGGATAAAAACCAGAAAACCAGAATACATAAAGCAAACACGGTTGCACACAAACCAATTATCAGAATCTCTATATGTTTCTTTTTCATAATAGGCTTAGGTATGTATGGCCCGCAAGTCTTTCAATGATTGTGGAACAATACATCGTGAAGACCTGCGGACTGTAAATTAATGATTATATGGAATACTTCTTCGTATTCCAGGACTGGATTCCTTGACAAACTCCAAATCAGGATATTTCATCAATCGCAGTTTGAAATATGTACCAGGTGGCGGTACCATTGCAATGTCCATATAGTAATCCGTGAAGGATACCTGCTTCCTTAATGGATCCTCATATGTGACACTGCAGTAGGCATTGGGGATGCCTTTCCAAGTGATTACGACACTCGGGTCCGCTGCTTTGGAATTCATTGTTTTCCATCCACGGCCATCCAGATAGACCGAATCCCTGGTAATCACTATTGCATACCTTGTGTCACAATCCGTTGGATCAAGATAGTAATCCGGTACATTGTTGTCCCAAAAGAATGTTCCGAGCGATACTTTTCCCCGTATTATTTCATATCGTGACCTTCTGTTTGTTGTGGTCCTTTTGATACATATATCATATTCGTCAACATAATAATCGACCGCTCTGGGGAACATATATTCTATATGAAGACAAGCACTTGCATTCAACCCTAAAATGGTAAATAGAATAATTTTTTTCATTT
>CAMCFO010000066.1 GCA_945874155.1 uncultured Bacteroidales bacterium | reverse complement strand
ACCTTAATGTCGGGATTTTGGCCTACGTTCCCGACAAGGATTGCTAAATTAACGCTCATATATCTTTTTGTTTTATTGGTTTGGGTATGGCTTTCATTTTTCAGTTTCTGCCAAGCTCCCAAATATTACTTTTTCAGTTCTTCGTCAGGTATTTCAAGTTGTGTCTTCTGGTCATATACCTCACCTCGCTCGTTACAACTCTTACGGTATTTGCACCACTTGCAATCGTCCACGACATCATCGCTCTCACAGGCGATACGGTAGCGGCAGTTGAGGCAGTTTTCCGGAAGGTATATCTTCGGAGGTTCGGGACCCACGGTTTCCTCACTTTTATAGTCGAGAGCCTTCTGCATAAACTTCTCGATGATGGCGCTGGATTTGTAGTCAATCTCTCCGTTCTTGAGGTCTTTGATAAGGTCTAAAGAAACGCGATTGTAGATTGTTTTCTGGACCTCCTCCATTGAGACTTCCTCAGGAACTCCATTCTCTCTCGGCTCAGCAGAGAAGAAATACTTCTCAAGCTGCTCGGTGCGCTGACGGATGTACTCCTTTCCATCCGCACAGTCGATGAGGGATTTCATCAAGCTGTTAGACATACTCGGACTCTTGCCTGCTGCCAGAAGAAGTTGGAAGATGAGCTTCGGATTACCCATCCTCAGAATGTAGCAGTCAAGGAATACCTGCTGAATCTCTGTCAGCTGCGAACGTGAGTTCTGTATTCTCGGAGGTAATGCAAGTTCTCTCATATAAACAGGTCTCTATTCCATACAATCTTCTGCTTCGATGTGTTCTCGCAGAAGTCCTTCACCTTCTGAGGGTCAATGGCTCCAGTAGTAGCCTCCCCTGTCTCAATGAGATGCTGGAAGGCTTCGAGGGAGTCAACGAACCAAGCACGTCCGGGCAGCACATCAAGCAACCACTGAGCCTGTGTTAAAAGATGCTGCACCTTATGCTCTGCACCGGGAAGTTTAAGCTCAAATCCGTATAGCCTCTCGTTCTCACCATAGTAAAGCAAATCCGGTACACCTGGAGTCATTCCAAGGCCGAGCTTCTCGGTAGCATTCTTACCCTCGTTCATTGTAGCCCAGAGCCTACGCTTCAATGAAAGATGGTTATTCTTGAACCATACCACGCAGTCCCGCTGGAACTGCGCCTCATTCCTATATTCCTTTTTCTTTTCCACGATGCAAAGTTAAGTAATTTATTTTATTTTACAACATCAAAGTAACTGAAAATTCCTCACCGCCGAGCTCCTTCGCTATTTCCCGACACTTATCAGCACTCATTCGTGGAACACACGCAACCGCCTTCTCTCTTACGCAATCGAAGAGAACGTCTCCGAGGTGAGCATCCATCAGCTTGAAATGAAAGCTGTGAGTGCACGTATCCCGGTCAAAACGGAACCCAAGAGGAACTATGCCCTCCGTTGGTCTGCCAATCTCCCGAAGAAACTCAATGTAAGTCTTCTTCTTGTTATCCTGTAATCTTTTACTTGCCATACTTATACATTACTAAATCAGCAAGGTCCCATTTCGGGCCAACTATTCCTGCTTTACATTTCTCCCACCATTTCCATATAGGGCCAACCTTAGCCCATTCCTTCGCTCCGTCGATGTCCGGAACCAGATATACCTTTCGATTCTTTATCTCCCCTAACCTCAATAAACACTTTAATCCACCACACGCAACCCAATGATAATCAGGAAATTGTAATGCGCAAATTAAAGCACTTTTTTCACTCTCTACGACCATTACCGGCCTATCATCATTGCCGATGAGGTGTTCCCCAAAATAGCAAATCTTGGTATATCCGTCCGCAAGCTTATACTGGCGCATAGGATGGAGGTCGTGGTCCCTATGTCCGTTAGGCTTGTAGAACATCGTCTTGTCAAAAAGAATCTCCCTTTGACGGTTGATGTACCAAAACCTCGTACCGACAACATCCTTCTGTTTGGAACGTAGTCCATCTGTTATTCCATAGCGGTAGAACACCTCCGCAACCTTCTCCTTTCCCCAGATGGATGCCAAAGTCCAGAACAGAGGATTGCACCACTGCTTCTTGCCGCCTCCGGCCAGAGTCCACTGCCAGTTTTCCACCACCCTCTCAGGTCCGTCATATCCCCTATCGACCGGGATGTAATCCCTGTGCTCCTTCTGGGCCAGGAACCGGTACACCTCGGACTTCTGAATGCCGCCGTAGTCGATGAGCCAAGAGACGAGAGTCTTGGTATCGCCTCCCTGCTCAGATACGGTAATCATTCCGTCACCCTTCCTGCCTCTCATCACGACAAGCTTGTCCCTCCTGGAACATTCTGCGCCTGAAAGGTAGTACGGTCCGTACCACTTATAGCCTTTCATACGCAGTTCCGGAAGTCCCATCACCTCCGGAACCTGCGCATAAATGGAATCCCAATCGACTTCGTACTTCATTACTTCACTCCTGAGCTTCCGAATCCCTTTTTCCCGCGAGTGCCATTGTCGAGCCTCTCCTTCTCCTCGAACTCAATCGGGAAGGTGATTCCGATTTTTATCTGACCGAGCTTGTCACCGACCTTGTACCTCGGAAGCTCCGGCTTCACGTGGTAGAAGATAGCTGCAACCTCACCGCGATAACCCTCGTCAATGGTAGCCTCGCAGTTGCTCAGTATCATACCAGTCTTGTAGATGCTACTGCGCGGCCTAAGGTCGATACTGAGAGTGAAGGAATCCGTATTGATGAAATGGTTTTCAGTCATCTGAACTCCGTTGGTGGAGACAATGTGCTCCTGGATAGCGGGGAAGCTTTCTTCCTTGTCAATCTGGAATGCCAGGCCAAGGCCATACTTCCATACTCCGGGAGATACCTCCTCCTCACTTACGGCCCATACGTCGTAGCAGAAGTCATTTTCATTGGCCTTCTCAGGAATCCTTGCCTCAGGCACGAGTTTCTTTACATATACTCTCATTATTTCTTCTTTTTTGTAGTTGTCTTTTGTGATTTTCTTGATTTTTGACAGAACTTGTCACTGATGAAGGCAGGAGCGTGCTTGGCAGCCGCGAAACTTGCACGCTTTGCAGCGTCAATGTCCTTGGAATAGAGCATTAGGCAGTCCTTGTAGTTCACGAGCCAAGCCTTGTCCTCGCCTTCCGCTTCCTTGAGAAGTTCGTCGATGATACCGACCTGCGTCTTTCTCTCAGCCGGTGTAAGAGCCGCTGCAGTGTCAATGACCTGCGGACGGAGGACCCGAAGGCCCTTGAGATTGTTTTCAGTAAGCATATACTTGAGTTTTGGGTAATTTCATTGCACCAATGCGCTTGAGGACCTTCACACGCTCC
>CAMCFO010000065.1 GCA_945874155.1 uncultured Bacteroidales bacterium | reverse complement strand
CATAAGGGCTGATGCCGTAGTACTTTTCGCTGAGTGGGTCCGGGGTCATCCAGCGTCGGAGGGAAGGGGCGTAAAGCCTTGCTCCGTGGTCGTTGTAAGGTATGCCGAAGTCAGGTTTCTGTTCTTCCTTGCCGGTAAAATGGTCCCTGAAGCTGAGTCCCGGAATCGTTCCTGCTGAAGCGAGTTCATTCCGGCTGCCATAGACACCATACTTTGATGCCTCCAGGATCTCCGCTGAGTTGCCGTCCACCACTGCACGCACGCTTCCGAGGTGGTCCCTTACATAGAGCAGAGCCCTTTCCGGAGTCAATCGTCCTTCATCGCAGACTGCACTTTCAAGGGTCAGAGTCCCGTCGGATGCACTCCTGTATGTGAACGGGCCTCGGTACACCAGTCCTTCTCCCAGTTGTGTCAATGAACTGTTCTTGGTTCCGTCCGCAAGGTAGGAATAATTGACGAGAGTTGAGTCTGAATTCCCGATTTTTTTCGGGAGATTGAGGATATTGTACTCAATGTTCAGCCCGTTGAGTCCGTCAAATGTCATCCTGCCGAGGCTGTCGTGAGCAAAATTGTAGGTTATAGAGCCGATGCGCCTGGATTGCTCAGCCTGCGTGAGGATGTCACCGTCGTAGTTGTATTCCCACTGCAGTGTACCCAGGCTTGCAAGATCAGCGACCTTAAGTATGTTGCCTCTGACATCATAGGTGTAATACGTGCCGGCTATTGCCGATCCGGTCCGTGCTTCACGTGAGAGCCTTCCGGCCCCATCATACTGGAATTCATAGGCATAATTGTCCATCACGCCATTGCGTCCTTCCTGCCTGCCGGTGATGAGCCCTGTGTACGACGGGACAGAACTGTCATCGTATGAGAGGATTTCGTCGAATACCGGATTCCCGTCAAGCGTGACGTGCAGGCTGTCCGTCCAGCCTTGCAGGCTGTGGGAGTAGGTGCAGGAGAGCGTGTGGCTTCCGGATGATATGGTGGTGAGGTAAGGCTGTCCGATTGCGTCATAGAAGCTGGATGAGTTCAAGGAGAGCGGTGCGGCATTCCAGGCAGTGAGAGTGGCATTCCTTCCGGTCAACCTGCCTCGGATGTCATAGTCCGTATGAATGCAGAGGCTGTCCGTCCTGCCTCCAAGGCTGAACGTGCTTGAGATGTCGGAGATTTCTCCGGGGAAGTTGTACGCAATATCCTGCGTGAGTATGCCTTCGTCAGGGAACCGGGTGACTCTTCTGACCGGTCGTGCCTTGGTATCATAGAGAATGATCTGCTGGGCATATCCTTCGATTTCTCCGTCAGCATCAATAATCGCGACACGTGAGAATGTCTCCAGATTGCACACAGGTCCGGTCCACCCGTCTATAATGGCAGCTATACCTTCGAAGTCGGGGTAGGAGTCGTAGAAATGTTCCTCAAGCAAGGTCCGGCTGCCGTCAAACTGTGTCAGATGCACTTGTGTGATTCTTCCGAAGTCGTCATAGGTGATTTCCCTGAGCTCGCTGCCTTTCGTTACGGAAATGAGCCTGTCCTCCTGGTCGTAGGCATAGACCTCCCTGATGCAACCCGGGATGCCCTTGGAACTCATCCTGTCGAGCCGGTCGTAGCTGTACCTCCACATATTCAGGGTGTCTGTCAATTCAATGCCTGCGGAAGCGACAGCCCGGAGCCTGTCATAGGAGTCGTATATATAATAGGCAGGGGCATCATCACCTCTTGAGCTTGCAAGCAGACGTCCGGAGTGGTCGTGAAAGGCTGTGCGGGTGCGTCCGTCCGCATCAGTGGAGACGGTCTTGACTATTTCCCAAGCCTTGTAGGCTGAGCCGGTGGATATGCCGGAATTTTTCCACTCATATTTCGGGAAGGATGAAGCGGCATCCTCGCTCACTGAGTTCTCGTGTTCTCCCTGATACCCTGGCAGGGCGGAGGTCAGGACACGGTTTCTGTTGGAGATTTCATAGCCTTTGAATGTGAATGCTTTGTCATTGCCGTGGAATGCGGCTGCTGCATTCTTTGCCTGGGTCTGATGCGTTCCGCCAGTTACGGGTACGGGATAAGGTATCCAGGTCTTCACGTCATCGTGGAGGAGGAAATCGGACTCATAAACCGTGACCAGGTCCCGTCCGTCTCCTGCGGCTTTGACTGCAATGTCCTGGTCCTTCAACCCGAGTGTGTTCCACCAGGATTTGTCCTGTGCGAAGACATTCCCGTCTTCAGAACGGTAAGTCCTGTAGAGCACACTGAGCAGTCCGTCCCCGTCCTCCTCTTCCAACAAGTCATAGACGTAATCCTTCACCGTATGCCCGCCGGCATCCTTGACCGCGGCAAGTCTCCCCGCGAAATCGTATTCGAATGATGTCACGACACCACTTTCGTCAGTTACCGATGCTAAACCGAGCCCCGGGTTGTATGTGAAGGTCGAAACGTGTGAGAGCGGAAGAGCCACCCTGAGCCCATTGATGTCATTGCCATTTAGAGCCAGCACTGAATCCACTTGTGCGAGCGTGGCATTTGCTATGACCGCCACAGGATATTTGCCTTCATATCCCCAGAGTACGACCGTGTTCGGGCTGCCTTTCTGTTTCAATTCTACAATGTTTCCGCAGGAGTCCCTTTTGAGGTAATCCTCCCTCCAGGACTCTTGTCCGTCGGTGTATTCTATTCTTGCGCAGGGAAGGAGACATCCGGGCAGGGAATCCACATATCCGAAGGTGATTTCCTCCTTTTTTCTGTAGTTCCCGATGGGGCGTATGACAACAGAATCTAGAGGGATTGCTGTAGACCAGTTTGGATCCAAGGCAAGACTGTCTTTGATGGATAGTTCTCCCAAGCCACCTTTGAGAATGTGTACAGGCAGTTTGACATCCTCAATGGTGTAAGTTCGCGCAACCGGTACTGCAAGGCAGTGCTGTGAGGCAAGTGTATTGCAGGCAGCGTTATTGCGTTTGTCGGCATAGGTATATGAGAGAGTCCTTTTCTTTCTTCCTTCCGTTGCCGCTATGGAAGAGACTCTGGAAGGCTGTTCCAGATTTGCGGTACGTGACAAATATTTCGTGGCAATTGCAGTACTGTCCTTGCGTCCGTCCAGGTGATAATGCACCACGGACTTGGTGACCTGCTGCCGTGACATCAGTGTAGAGGCGTAAATCGGATAATGCAGAATGTAATCGTAACTTATGTTGCCGACCCCCACAGGCTTCCAGACCTGCTCTGCAACGTAGTCAACAAGTACCTGTGTCCCTGCCGGACTGTCGTAATCATAGTTAGTTGCAGCCACCAGCCTCATTCCTTCTTCCGTCCAGGCGTATTCCTCCACTCTAGTTAGGACTGGGGGATGAACAGGCCCTTCATCGGTATAGAGTGTTTTGATGCCGTCATAAGGGTCATAACCCTGCAGTGAAGGCGGATATTGGGAAAATCTGTCTGCGGCCAAGGATGGGAAGCGGTCCTGAACGGAGATGGATCTTTTGGTGCTGGCGGATGTGTCGTAATACCTTACGGTCTTTGAAATCTTAGTATTGAAGGTGACATAAGAGGACCTAAGGATTTCTGTAACTTTCTTGTAATATACCCTTGTATCTCTTATTGACGGTCCTTTGACAACCGGTGTTTCGTGAAGTGTGAATGTCCAGGTGACAGAACCTGAGTTCATATCAGCAACAGAGAAAGGAGGCTCCACTGTGCAGTACATACTCTGTGTAGGGGCGATGGGCCCATCCGCCACCGGTTCTTCATAGACGAAGCTTCTTATTCGTCCGTGTGCAAGTGTGAGGTTGGATTGCCTTGACAGGATTGATTTGACCCTTATTCCCACGCTTGTGCTCCTAATGGCGTTCCCTTCGTACTCGAATTCGGTCGTGGCACCGTTATGGTCACAGGAAAGCAGGGACATCAGCCTGGCTTTGCCGGCATTTGGAGAACCTTGCATCGGGTTGGAAGAGGAAGCTGTATAATGAAAAGGAGCATAGTCTGTAAACCCATATGTCGTGCCGTTATGATAACCATACCAGTCTTGCGCAAAATGTGATACCCGTTCGGAAGGGGAGTCATAAGCAAAAGACCACTTGTCGCAGATGGCGGAATCAAGTCCCCGGAATGTCAGTGTATTCAGAACTATTCTGCCATCAACGTTGTCCCTTCCGGTCCCGAGGTCCAAACGCTTGATGATTCTGCCGTTGATGTCCCCTGCCTCCATCCTCGAGAGTCTTACTGGATAGTTGGGCGTGGTGTCATAAAGATGGTTCCCCGTGCCTGTGCCTGACGAATAGCTGAATGTAATGGTTTCGCCGTCAAGTGAAACAGATTTCAGGATTTTGGTCGCATAAGACTGAGAAACGACAGAACTCCGGGTTCCATACTCCACAGAACTGTTCACCCCTTGTGACATTGTTATGGAAGAACTTTTAGTGGTTAGGGTTTTCCTCCATGCAGGTCCTTCGTCATATGTAAAGAGGGCCTGTTCGAGTCCGCTGCGGCTTGTCACTGAAGATAAGTACCAGGCGGTGTTGGCCTCCCATCTGTCCACCTCTCCGGTCAGAATGTCAGGAGTCTGCCCGTTGCTTGCATCGTGTGTGGCCCTTTCTGTTTCAGAAAGGACATATACGGTACCATCCGGTCCAACTATTCTGAACGAAGTGATTTCATTTGAGCTGCTTCTGGTGCAGGTGATAATGACCCCGTCACCGGACAACTGGCTGATTTGCCCGTTGTCAAGGATGACGAAGGAACCGGACAGTCCGCAGATGTCGTAGGAGTAGCGGTCCAGTTTGGAGTCTATCCTGTGGCGGATAATTTGCGTCAGATAATTTA
>CAMCFO010000064.1 GCA_945874155.1 uncultured Bacteroidales bacterium | reverse complement strand
GACACGTCTTCGCCGGTCCAGTTGGTTGAATCCTCTTTCACGTTGCCGACGGAGCGACCGTTCTGGAAGGAAGCGAGAGTTGCTGACGCATAGGAAGAAATCTCGTCCCACATCACGATGTCACCCTGGCCAACAAAGAAGTCACCAAGAGAGACTTTTTTGATGTTTGTTGTTGCCATAATTTAATAAATTTTGACGTTGAAATTCATTGTTTTTGAGGAATATCCTGCATACAGGCTCCTACCTGAATATACAAGGTTTTTCTTGTCAAGGGAGAAATGGTAAGAGCCCCTGACGAAAGGGTTCTTCACAGCATTGGAAATTCGATTGAGCAAGTAAGACTCGCGGACGGAATTAGCGGCTCCGTCACCGGGAAGCTTGACATTCAAGATGAGAAGGAGGCTGCAGCTCCGAATGCCGAAGTCGGAAACAGGTGTCGAAAGAGCACCGTTGCCGACAACCTCCACAAATGACTCCGGAAGGTTCGACGTGGGAACGGTATCATTCGGATAGAATTCGACAACACCGTCAGTACCACCGACTCCGTTGGCCTTCAAGTGATTCACGAGTGCTTCTGCAACCGTATTTACATCTTCTATTGTCATTTCTTCTATGCGCTATATCCGTGCGCGGCCTTAATCTTGATAATCTCTTGTTCCGTTGCTTTCCTGAGTTCATCGAACCAACCTCTACCTCTCTTGTTCGGGCCTCCGTCTCCGCTGCCTTCATTAACCCATACCCCATAGGGAGCGGTGCTGATTACTGCCAGCGTGAAGGTTCCGTACCGTCCGAGAGGACATCCTGCGTTGCCGCTGAGTGCTTCCCTGAGAAGTGACCTTCCATCCACAGCGAATCTTGCTCTGTGGTAGGTGATGGTTCTCGGTCCGCTTGCCTGTTTCCGATTCATATAAGGCATAAACTTTACCAGCTTTCCGTTCTCATAGATGGCACATCCGGTACTGTCCGTGAGATTGTATGTCTGGTCTTTATAAGTGTACGTCTTACTGGCAATCCAGCTCTTGACAAACATTCCGAGCTCATCGAGAATCGCGAGAGCCTCCTTCCTCGCCAAAGGATAGACCTGACTCCTGGCGATTTTTGCCATAACCTCACGATTATGGGCTCTCATTGATTCATTCAGTGGCATCCGTCTCGTATAGTTTGAGTTCCTGACCTCCTATTTCGTCATCCTCGACAGGATAAGCTTGCTTGATTTTGGCGATGTAATGAGTCCCATTTTCAAGCGTCACGTCGATAGTGTCTCCAGGTAATATCTTGAAGTCTATGTCAGGGATATGGATATTTGTCGTACCCTGCATACGCTCACCAAGATAGTGCGCGTAGCCCTGCTCACAGTAACAATCCAAGTCACGGATAATCGCGACAGGCGTTGCAACCCCTGTGGAGGGATTGATTTGCTCGCCGCGATATATCGTGCACTTGTGCGGATAGAACGTGAAACCTTCGACTACCATAATTCAGTAAAGTCACTTATCTGCAGGATTTCAACAGTCGGAACCTCAGCATTCCACTTGGCTCGCAAGGCTTTGGCTTTCGCCTGCCAAGCGGCCCTGTCCTGCTGGGAGGTCTGGAGTGCAGCGGTGGTAATCGAGCGATTGCCAATCTGCTTTCTCTGTGCACCTCCGTTTACGATTCCGGCTGCAGCATCCCACATAATTGCTTCGGCTAAATCACGTGACCTCTCATCAATGGAAAAGGCAGGAGTATGTTCTGCTATGTCGTATGCGCCCATCGCCTTCTGGATAATTCTATCCGGGAAGGTGTAGTTTGGGAGCACCTGCAAGTAGTCTTCAATCAGAAGTGCCATAATCCTGCCTCCTCATTAAATCGTTGTCAGGTAAGCCATATTCTTGCCCTGGGTGAGCACGTAGAGGTAAATTTCCTCGGTGTCCCAAATCTGAACCTTCTCACGGAGGTTGCAGTTGTAGTCCACAAGGATTCTACCGCCATCGTACAGACCAGAAGAATGAATGGAGTCACCAGGGCCGCCCACCATAAGGTGTCCGGTTGCGTGGATTTCTCCAACTTCGCCCTTCGGACGTGCAACAAGAGTTCCCTCGACGAAGCCGGTCTGCTCGTTCATAACGAACTTCTGGGTCTTGACATCGAACTTAGGAACAGCTGTTACGAACCTACGAACGATAAACTCTACACCGCAGCGAGCTGACAACTGAGCAGCGAGCTGAGCGTCAGACATACCGTAGGTAGTAGCTGCAAGAGAAGGGCTCTGGCTGGCACCAGGATTCATAAACACTGCGATAGCCTCGCGAACTTTGCTGTGACGGCAGAGAGCGCGGAAAGTCTTGAAGCCAATCTCGATGACGATATTGGACTTGTCGAAGCCACGGTCCTCAAGCTTCTGGACGAGAGCGTCGATGTCGGCGATAGGGTCAGCCGCAGAACCCTCAGTAGCGAAGGTATCGTCAGTCCACCACTTCGCAGTGGAGGTCTTGGCAATCTTGTTTGCTGCAGGGACCTTGAAGTCGAACTCTACGTTGAAGAACGAACCAGAGTTGTTGGTTGTGGTGATTTCGTACTTTCCGTGGAAGATAACGTAGTCACGCATATAGGATGCGCGAGCGTTATGCTCCGCGAACTTCTCGTCAAGCTTAGAGGCAATCATATCCTGTGCAGCCTCGACGAGAGGAGTACCGACGAGCTCAGCGTTCATAAGAAGCTGCGCCTCGTGGAGATAGTCTTCCTTACCAATGGTGATGTTGGTGGCTACGGAAGGGATAGTACCTTCGAGAGCCTCAGCACCCTGGGTAGGCTCAGGTACGGCGTGCGCGTCAAGAGCGACGTGCTTTGCCATTATCTGAATGTGAGAGTTACGCTGCAGAGCGGCGTAAGTCATATCGAAAGCGGGCTTGAGCGGAAGAACGCGGAAGCCGAGCGTGTCGCGCTCCGGACCAGACTGGTAAGGGAACACGACATCTTCGAGGAAGGATGAGAACTGCTCATTTGAGAGCAATCCGGCCATTTCCATCAAAGACTGAAAGTTACTGGTGTAAGCGAATGCTGCCATAGTCGTTCAGTTTTTAATAGATGTCCTCCCACTTGACAGTCTGCAGGGCTGCCCTCATTTCGGCAGAAGCAGCAGGAGCGGTGTCGGCAATGACACGGCCAGCGTCGCAAAGAACGACATTGAGCTTGGTGGCATCAAGTTCGTCTTCGGACATACCGTCATAAATGAGATTTGTCTTAGTTAAACCAAGTGGCTTCTTAGCAGCCACAGTTTCGAGTACAAGCACATCACCGGCAGCGAGAGTACCAAAGGCATTTGCTGTAATGGTGAGCTTGTAGAATCCGTCAGTGTCTATTGCGATATTCGCAGATGAGACAGTGACCTTCTTGGTGGTGTCAGACGCTTTAACGAGTGACATACCATCGACGAGCAGAGGAAGGCCCTCACCCTTCGCAATCTTGACAACGGTACCCTCAGCTGATACTGCTTCAAGAACGAGATAGGTAGGCATCGGGATATAGGTGTGCTTTGTCGAACCTTCGTAGCAAGGAGTGGCGGTCCTGATGGATTTAGGCCAGAAAGCCCGAACCTTGTTGGTTCCGTCAATCTTCGCGCTCAGGTCGATGAGTCCACCCATAACCCTGGACCCATTCTGCTCCAGCCAGACAGGAATTATTCCCTCTGACTTGACGGACTTACCGGGACCATAGATGTGGCCGTGTCCGCTCTGGAGTGGAGTGTTTGCCATAATAATTATGAATTAAAGGTGAATGGTTACTTGAGTGCTTTTTCTCTCCTTTCCTTTTCGGCCTTGCGCCTTGCAGCGGCAGCCGAGAAATCCGGTTTTCCAGGGTCTCCAGAACCTTCCTGCGGTTTGTAGGTCTCGCCCCTCTTTGAGAGCGTCTCGTTGAAAAGTTCTTTTGCCTTGTCGAAAACCTGCTGAGAGGTAGCGGTGTTTCCAAGCTGATACTCAGCAATGACAACTGCGTTATCGAAGTCGATACCCCAAGCCTTTGAGAGCTTAAGTTCTGCCTTCTTTGCTTCGACCTCAGATTTTCTCGTCTCAAGAATTTTGGTCTGATTCATCTGGTCAACCTGTGACTGGAAGGGCTTTATAGCTTCTGCTACAGCTGTAGCAACGGCTGCTTTTACCGCTTCCTCTGTCATTCCACCTGTGGGTGCGGGTGCTGGTGCAGGCGCAGGAGCCGGAGGTGTGGCAGGTTTGTAGTTCTTTGCAAACTCCGCAGAGTCGTGGATAAAGTTGCGATTCATAGTGTCCACAGCACCAAAGGCAATGTTGTCAATGAATGCCGCGAGTTCCATTTCATCGCCAGCAAGAGGAATGAGTGTGGTAAGGGTCTCTTTCACACTGCGCTCGGAGAGTTGGAGGGAGGTCTTCCCTTCTGGTGTTTTGAATTTGCCGTTGAGAGCTTCAATGGCTTCTTCTTCAGTGAATTTTGCCATAATAATTAAAGTGTTTCTTTAGATGGTTTATTCCGTGGTGCAAATATAAAAATAATTTTCAGTGTAACAAAATTTCCTTATTTTTGTGGCAATTATGAGTTTACGGTTCCGCGACATAGATAAAAAGCCTCAAAGATACCCTAAAGTGGTGCGCGAAGACCCGACTATTGATAATCCAGGATTCGTAGAAGTTGATGGCTATAGGCTCCGTCCCAATCTTGACTTGATGCCACAGAGAGGGATGCAGGAGAACCTATGTGCTTCGGAATGTAACCTTATCTTCCTCGGCGGCTCCGGTACTTCCGGAAAGATGCAACCTTACGATGCTAAAATTTGCACTCCGAAAGGTTTTGTTGATATGGGCTCCTTGAAAGTTGGGGACATCATATCTTCCGCTAATGGCGGCCGTCAAGTCGTAGAAAAGATTTACGAGCACGGATTGCAAGATGTATGGAGAATCACCTTCGCGGACGGAAGAACCACCGAATGCGGCAAGGAACATCTGTGGAAATTCGCTCATAGAACGGACAAGGTAGGATTTTCCGATTACGAAGTTGATACGTTTGAGAAGATTAAGACGCTTCTCGATAACGGGGAAAAAGTAGCCATCCCTATGTGTGGGAACATTGACTTCGATTGTGAAGAATCACTGCCGATGAGACCCTATACGTTGGGAGCCTTGATAGGCGATGGCTCGTTTCGATTTGAAGGCTGTCCCGTTTTAACTACAGACGATAAGGAAGTTATTGCTGGAATAGAAGCAGAGGGGTATAAATGCAACTTCATCCCAAGCGCAGGAAGGGGCTACAGAGTAAACGGAAATAATATGTCCGAAGCGATGAGAGTCCTCGGATTATACGGAAAGTTCTCTTACGAAAAGGAAATTCCGGAGCAATACAAGTTCGCTTCCGTGGAAACCAGAATAGCTCTTATGAAGGGCCTTCTTGACTCTGACGGAACTGTTGATAAACTTGGACATATTTCTTATTCAACGTCAAGCAGTAAGCTGGCCAATGATATACAATTCGTAGTTCGCTCCCTTGGCGGAAGGTGTTCAATAAGCACAAAAAATCCGGTTTATATATATAATGGTGAAAAGAGAAAGGGCAGAACATCTTTCGTGCTCAATATAAATTTTGGGGACAAGGAATCAAGCAGCGTCTTTAGCGTCAGCAGACACTTGAATAGGCTGAGAGGCGGCTTTTATAATGGCAGAGGTTGCTTGCG
>CAMCFO010000063.1 GCA_945874155.1 uncultured Bacteroidales bacterium | reverse complement strand
TGGGGCAAAAAAATTTTTTGCCCCCGTCTCCAAATGTCGCAAAAAATAAGGCCCCGTCATCCGACGGAGCCTTATTTTTTGCGGCATTTGGAGATTGGATTTGCACATATAGAAGAAGCCGCAAACAAATTGAATAGTTTTGTGAGTGCAAATGTCGCCCAAATAAAGCGTCTCCAAGTTGTAAATTTTGTTGTTTTTTGTGTTGTTTTAGCAAATTTCCTGAAAAATCCCTGCCACAACATCATACTCAAGGCACCGGATCATACCCGCTCCCGCCCCAGGGATGGCAACGCAGCAGCCTGCGCACAGTAAGATATAGCCCCTTGAAAGGCCCGTACTTGCGGAAAGCCTCCAGAGCATATTGAGAACAAGTCGGAGTGAATCTGCAGGTGGGCGGCTTGAGTGGAGAGATGCACAATTGATAGAACCGTATCAGAAATATGAACGGCGCAACAGCCACCTTCCGTAAGGTAGCCTTGAACTGCCCTTTCCCGTTCATTTTTGTCTTGCAACTTTTGACAGCACAGCCCCTACGGCATTGTAAACCTGATTGTAATCCCTGATTTCCTTGCTGTTCCAGATAATCAGCAAATCCTTCGGAGCAGCATCAAGCAAGCCCTTCTGCCTGCGATAGCTTTCCCGTATGCGTCTCTTGAGCAGATTACGTATCACTGCTCTCTTGAAAAGCCGTTTCGGAACGGAAATCATCAGCCTGGATTGCCCCTCGCCGTCTTTGTAGCAGTACCTCAGCATCTGCTCATTGCCGTATTTCCCCCGGGAAAGCAGGGTGGACGTATTCTTTTCCCCACACAGTCTTTCCTGTTTCGAAAAAGTCTGAGGGATGTCGCTCATCAGTGGTTGCTGAGATAATTTTCGAGTGCCTTTGAAATGGAAGGAATCTCCGGAGTCGGTGCTGAAATCTCAATGCTCAATCCGGCGTCATTCATAGCCCTTACCACTGAGTTTCCGTAGCTGATGAACTTGATGTCAGCCTGCTTGAAATCCGGAAAGTTGGAATAGATGGACTTTATGTCTGCGGCATTGAACACGACCACGGCATCATAGGAGTGCATATCCACATCCTTGAGGTCCTGAGGCACGGACTTCACGAAAACCCCGGTGGTGAAATCCAGACCGTTGGATTCAAAAAGCCTTGTGATGGCATCCTTGCTGCCAGAATCGCTCACGGTTATGAGGAATTTCTCATCCTTGTGGCGGCTCCCGATAAGGCCCAAAATGGACTCAGGCTTTCCGTCGCCGAAGAAAATCTTTCTTTTTCTGTAAACTATGTGTTTCTGAAGATAGTTGGCGACGATTTCCGTGGTGCAGAAATACTTCATTGTTTCAGGTATCTTAACCCTGAGGTCGTCGCAAATTTGGAAAAAAGCGTCAATTGTGGTTCTTGCAGAAAAGACTATAGCCGTGTATTCGGATATGTTGATTTTCTGGGACCTGAATTCTCTGGAAGAGAGAGGCTCCATCTTGAAAAACGGCTTAAAATCGAAATTTGCCCCGAATTTTTCCTTGAGGATATCATACGAAGAGGCCGTCTGCGGCTGCTTCTGTGATATCAGAATATTTTTAATACTCATACAACTATCTGTGCTACAATAACATAACCATTAAAACACCACCAATGTCACCACCAAAACGGCGGTGGGTAAAATTTCAAGGGTGCAAAGGTACAAAATTGCTTGCAAAAAATTGCCTTCCGAGCTAAAAATGTGGAATCTTCTTGCCAGAAAAAGGATATAGCATATAGTTGAGAGAGTGTATAATACAATTTTTTCTGTCCCGAGAGGGACATCGAAGGCGTCCATAGCGATGCAGGGCGGGAGCAGGAAAGTCATCAGAATAATCAGGAAAGTACGGGGCAGTCCGCAAAATGCCGAGTAGGCCTTCTTTGGAATCCTGGGTGCCGGCATACAGAATTTAATCGCGTAACGCAACAGGAAATACAGCAGCACCACACCGGCTGTGGACAGAAAATCCCAAGGAGCCTCCAGCTGGCTCATCCAGTCCGGGCAATAGAGCTCCTTGTGCCAGACGAGGATGCAGAACGGAAGTATGGATATGGTGAAAAGATGGTTTCTGGACCGGCTCAGCTTGCATTTGTCTTCGGTTCTGACGGCTGTGGAAGTGCTGAACAGGCTGCCAATAAGGGCTGGAAACAGCTTTATGTACTGGTCCAGCAACGGGAGAAGCATCAACAATGCCAATCCGGTGGAAACGGTGAGTGTCAGCCTGTCTATATCCATCTTCAGTTACCCCTCTTGGCATTGTAGCCGGCTTCCTTGAGTAGGGCGGTAACCCTGTCCCGGAAGTCTCCCTGAATGACTATTTCCCCGTCTTTGGCACTTCCGCCCACTCCGCATTTCACCTTCAGCATCTTCCCCAACTCCTTCAGATCCTCATCAGAGCCCACGAACCCGGTCACGAGAGTAACCTGCTTGCCTGCTCGCCCCTTGCGGTCTATGCCCACGATGAGTTTTTGCCGGGATGGTTCAAGTGTCTGCACGGCTTCTTCGCTTTCTGTCTCATATTTGAAGTCCGGATTGGTCGAAAACACCACTCCCAGACGGCTTTTCCAGTCATTATCCTTCGCCATAATCCGCCTTATCTTGGTTCAAGAGTGCAAAAATAATAAAAACTTAGTAAATTTGCAGATTTGAACAACATCGAAAAGGAAATTAATGGACAAAAGAAAATTCAACATCTGGAACCGGTTGGCAGCCCTGACGGCATTTCTGGTGGCCGCCGTCACTTACCTCCTGACCATAGAGCCCACCGCTTCCTTCTGGGATTGCGGAGAATTCATAGCCTCATCCTACAAACTCGAAGTGGGTCACCCGCCAGGAAACCCTGTCTTCCAGCTCATTGCCCGCTTCTGCACAATGTTCACCGACAATATGCACGCAGCCGTGGCCGTGAACTCAATGAGTGCAATATGCTCCGCCCTGACTATTTTCTTCCTGTATCTTACCATTGTCTTCTTTTCAAAGAGGATAGTGAAACCGGATTCCGAAGGCAGGTACAGCACCGGCAAGGCCATAGCTATATGGGGCAGCGGCCTGGTGGGCTCCCTGACCTACTGTTTCACTGACACATTCTGGTTCTCAGCCGTGGAAGGCGAAGTGTACGGAATGTCCTCCCTCTTCACAGCCCTGGTCTTTTGGGCTATGACAAAATGGTACGACGAGGCCGACCAGCCATACGCCAACAGGTGGATAGTCCTGATTTCCTTCCTTATGGGCCTGTCCATCGGGGTGCACCTGCTCAACCTGCTCACCATACCTTGCCTGGTGTTTATCTGGTTCTATCGCAAGAGCAAAGGCAAGGGCTACACCTTCCTCCAGTATCTCGGCATCTTTGCCCTCTCCTGTGTCATACTTGCAGTGATACTTTTCCTCATCATCCCATATGTACCGAAACTTGCAGCCTATTTCGACCTGCTCTTCGTGAATGTCTTCAACCTGCCTTACAACACGGGTGCGGTGTTCTTCCTGCTGCTGCTCTTCGGGCTCTGCTTCTGGGGCCTTTTCCATACGATGAAGAAAGGTAAGGCTGTGGCAAATACCATATTGCTCTGTTTCACTACCATCATCGTGGGCTTCTCCATTTTTGCAATCGTGGTCATACGTTCCAGCGTGCACACCCCTACAAATGAGTACCAGCCCGACAATCCTTTCACCCTCTGCCGCTATCTCAGCCGTGAGCAGTACGGAAGCACACCGATAATCTACGGACAGTATTTCGATGCAGACTATTCGATTGAAGATGACTGGTATTGGGCACCAGTGGACGGAAAATACGAAAAAGTGCCTTCTTTCGGCAACATAATCTACGACAGCTCGGACAAGATGCTCTTCCCGAGGATGTGGAACAGCGGTTCCGGCGGAGATGACCGTTATCGGGAATTCTACGCATCCTATATGAGCAAGAATGCCAAAAGGGGAGACCGCTACAGAAAGCCGACCTTTATGGAAAATATGGCTTTCTTTTTCGACTACCAGCTCAACTGGATGTACTGGAGATATTTTATGTGGAATTTCGCCGGACGCCAGAACGACTGCCACAGCCCTTCTCCGGGGGAGATTTTCCTCGGAAACTGGGAGAGCGGAATCACCTTCATTGACCAGATGCGCCTCGGAGACCAGTCTATGGCCCCGGACTACCTCAAGGAAAACAAGGGCAAGAACCATTATTATATGCTGCCTCTGCTGCTGGGACTCATAGGCTTGTTCTATCAGCTCGTGAAGGACGACAGGGGATGCTGGCTCACCTTCCTGCTCTTCTTTATGACCGGTATCGCCATCGTGGTCTATCTCAATCAGCCTCCGTTCCAGGTCAGGGAAAGGGACTATGCCTACGCCGGGTCCTTCTACGCCTTTTCCATTTGGGTGGGCTTTGCCGTACTGGCTCTATATGACCTGATTACCAAGGCTTTGTCTCGCAAGAAAGAGCCTGCCAAGGCAGTATCGGCAGTGGCTGCAACGGCTGTGACCCTGCTCTGTCTCGGTGTGCCTGTGCTTATGGCAGAGGAAAATTGGGACGACCACGACCGCAGCAACCGCCGCACAGCCGTCGAAATGGCCCGCAACTATCTGAATTCCTGTGGGGAAAACGGAATACTCATCACCCACGGAGACAACGATACCTTCCCTCTCTGGTATGCCCAGGAGGTGGAGGAGGTGCGCCCTGACGTGAGAATCGTCAACACCTCCCTGCTCGGAACCGACTGGCACATAGACCAGATGAAATGGGCCTGCAACGAATCGGCACCTCTGGATTTGACCGTCGGGCCAAGGCAGTATCTCTACGGCACTAATGAATTTGTATATATTTATGACTCAAGGAATTCCATTCTGCCTCTGAAAGATGTCATGAGGGTGTTCAAGGAGCCTCGCGCAAAGCTTCAGCTCCAGTCCGGCAAGGGTGTCAACTATATCTGCTCTCGCAAGTTCTCCATTCCGGTGAACAAGGAAAATGTCATCAAATACGGCATACTCGATGAGAAATACATTGACCAGATTCCGGACAGCATAGTCTTCACCATTTCCGAAGGCAAGAACTATATTTCCAAGCCGGAACTCTTTATGCTGGATTTCCTTTCCAACTACAAATGGGACAGACCTTTGCATATGCTGAATATGGGCGGGGACCTGAATATGGGCATCAAGGAATATCTGGAATATGACGGATTCTCCTACAAGTTCGTGCCTATAAGCAACCGCCAGCGGACATCCGAGGTGGGATTCAGCGACCCGGAAAGGCTCTACCGTCTTATGACGGAGGTCTATACCTGGGATGCCCTGAGCTATCCGGACTATTATGCCGACAATCAGCACCTCTACACTTTCTGTGGAGTGCTTTCCCAGAGGGGCATTTTCGTCAATGCAGCCAAGGAAATGATTAAGGCAGGATGGCCGGAGAGGGCTGTGGAACTGCTGGACAAGTGTCAGGAGGCGGTTCCGGAGGGGAATTATCCTCTGGATATGTCCTATCTGGGCTTCTCAAATGAACTTATGGTTATGGATATGATAAATCTGTACTATATGCTTGACGAGCCTGAGAAAGCTTCTGACCTGGCAGTCCGTTTTCTGGACAAGATGTTCCAGTCTGTGCAGTTCTTTTTCGAGTTCTACGACTATGCCGAGAAAGAGTTCGACCGTGCCAAGAGCATAGTGCTGATGGTTCAGGACATAGCCAAGGACAATGCCGACGAAGCGGTTGTCGCTTATGTGGACCGGAATTTCGATGCACTGCTCGAGCAATACACGAAGTAACTAAAATTACTCGAAGAGTTCGTCCGGAGAGAGCCCGAGCAGTTTGATCCGTCGTCTGACTGCCGGCCATTCGTTGTCCAGGAATTCTTTTCTGAGACTTTCGAGAACCTTGTCCCTCGCTCCCGGTGACACATAATAGCCTATGCCTCTCTTGTTGTAGATGATGCCTTCGGCGGTGAGTTTCTCATAGCTGCGCATGACCGTGTTCGGATTCACACCCAGTTCGGCACCGCACTCCCTCACTGAAGGGATTCGGTCTTCCTCAGCCTTTTCCCCGGAGAGTATTTTCTCGCAGATCGACTCCGCAATCTGCAGATATATCGATTTGTTTGAATTGAATTCCATAATTAATGTTTTACTGTTCTGACTCTGATATATGTCCAAATCATCAATCCCACA
>CAMCFO010000062.1 GCA_945874155.1 uncultured Bacteroidales bacterium | reverse complement strand
TTATCTCCCGCAAATCATTCTGAAATCACAATAGGCACAGGTGGCGGTGTTCTCCGTGCGCTTGAACTCGGGATGCCCCTGCAGATCGAATATTTCATCCAGCGTTTCACTCACTTGCTTTCCTGCATAATCGAAGACCTCTTTAGTGAGGCTGTATTCACGGACTGCATCGTCGTAAAGATGGGAAAGCGAATAGACGGAGTTCAGGATTTTCTTTCCTTCGGCCATAGCCTTTCCCTTCTCGTTGTTGCGCAACATAAGATTGTAGATGTAGAACTGAAGGGCAATTTTGGGGTTATCCTTGGCGTCCGGGTCAAAAATGGAGTCGAAAACGGATTTTGCATAAACATCATCAACCCCGGACTCGCCCATAACCATCATTTCCTTGTCGGAAACCTTTCCGGTCTTATAGTCCACAATTCGGATTTCCCCGTCAGCGAAACTGTCCAGCCTGTCGATAAAACCCACAAACTTGTGCCCGGCATAGACGAAAGGCAGAAAACATTCTATGCCGAGCACGTTGAAATGGCCCGTTTTGTGGGATTTCAAAAGTTTGAGGTCGTATTCCAGAGTCTTTATGACATATTGCTCTATCACCTGTGCAAGCACCAGATTCTTGCCCCGCACCTGGTCCGTACGCAACTCCGTGCAGATGAGAGCAGCGATCTGCTTCCTCAATTCCGGGGCAAAGGATGCCGAGAGCCTGTGAGTTATATAGGCTTCGTCCACCCTGCCCACAGGTGTCCTGATGTCCCCGTCCTTGCAGTAGATCCAGCGCATCACATTGTGGAAAACATTTCCGAAGGTGCCGCTGTCCAAATCGTCCACCGACTCCTGGACATCTTCCAGCCCCTCTACCTTGCTGTAGTAGAACTTTGCCGGGCAACTCAGATACTTCTGCAGAAGGGATGCGGAGAAATTCACATCCCTGCGTATGATGTCCAGGTGCTCCTGAGTCTTGACTATCGGTGGTTCATCACTGTTCTTCCCTGCCGTGAGTTTGGTCACGCAATTGGTGATGTCCGCATTGTAGAGATAGTTCAACTGCTTGATATAGCGGCTTTCCTCCCCTGTCTTGACTCCATCCGAACGGGAATCATAGAGCAGCCACACATTCTCCGCACGCTGGATGAGCCTGTAGAAATAATAGGCCCAGACTGCATCCTGATACTCATAGGTCGGCAAGCCGAAACCCTTGCGCAACTCAGGAGGAATGAAGGAGGAATTGAAGGATTTGCGTGGGAACACACCCTCGTTGCAGGAGAGTATTATCATATTCCGGAAATCCAGAGCCCTGGACTCCAGTGGACCCATCACCTGCAGGCCTTTGAGAGGCTCTCCCGAAAAAGGCACGGAGACAGGCTGCAGAAGTTGTTCCAGAAGTTTGAGCCAGGTGACAGGCTTGATGTTGAGTTCCATATCGTCCAGACTGACCACAGCATTGTAGCAGGCCTTCGCGAATACTGTTTCCATACCGGAGTCCCCGGCTTGCGCGAGCAATTCCCCGGTACGGTCTATGACTTCCTTAAGATAGGATGCAAATTCCCGCACCGCCTCGACTGATGCAACAAGTGGATCGCAGGGAGAAGGACGGAACCACAGTTCCAGGAGCCCGGACTGTGAGAAATCCCCCGAAGGGACATATAACTTCCTGTCTTCCAGTATTTTGCCAGCAACTTCCAAATCCTTGGCCGAGGCTATGGTCCTGAAGATGTTATTGGACAGGACAGTACGGACATATTTGTGGTAGAAAAGCTGCGTCCCTGCCTTGCGGACCGTATTCATCCTTGCTGTTGACAAGGTGGACAGGAGCACTGAGAAATCGCTGCCCCGCATCGGATAGCCCATAGTCACATTTATATCTTTTACCTCCTGAGGGATGGAATTCAGAACGGGCAGGAGCAGACTCTCGTCGGGCAGGACTATGGCGCAATCTTCCGATTCAATACTTTTCTGACCGGCAATACATTCCGGCAACAGTTGCTCCAGAATGAAAGGCAGCTGCTTGGCCTGCCCCACCGAAGAAGGCACACTCACCACCTTGAAGCTGGCAGTTGACAAACCTTGAGTTTCCAGCTTGAAATCCTGGGGAAATTCCTGCACATTGTCTGCCATAAAGAAGGAAGCCCTGTTGGACGGGTCCTTTATCCACTCCCCTGACCAGTCCCAGCAGAAGTGTGCCGCAGCCTTCGACTTGAGATGCCTCAGCAGTTTCTTCTCACACTCGTTCAGTGCATTCAGCCCCACAAACACAAAACTCCGTCCCTCCAGATGACTATTCACAGATTCCGGAATCCCGGCCACCTTGCGGTAGATTTTTCCCTCGTATGCCTGGCCTTTGCTGTCCAGCAATTCATTGAAATTTCTGTAGAGGGGAAGCAGTATGTTCCAGAGCTTGACGAATTCTCCCTTGATTTCTCCATTGACAGCAAAATCTGCTGCGCTCCCGGTCTGTCCCTTATAAAAATGTGACAGGAAAGAACTTATGGCCTGCCTCTGCTCCTCGGAAAGGTATTCGTAATGGTCTTCTATGGCCTTTAGGTCCCGCACATTGGTAAAGACCTGTTCCGGGTCCACCAGATATTTGTCTATGTCGTTGAAGTCCGCAATCAGCACATCTCCCCAGCAGATGAATTCGTCCAGGGACTCTGCCTGGGAATAGACTTTTGCATAGCAAGCGTAAAGGTCCACCAAAAGCTGGATTCTGGATGCAGGCTTCAGGTCAGACAGACTGGAAAAAAGGTCATTGATGGTGGTACATTCCGGCATTATGACCGCCTTGCCGAGTCGTGCTGCCGCCGAACAGACATATTTCCGGAAAAAGACGGATGAACGCCTGTTCGGAAAAATAAATTCGAGGTCGGAAAAGTTTGCCTCCTTTATATAATGGTCTGCGACCTGTTTCAGAAAAGCCTCCATTTGAAACTAATTTTTTGCAAAGATACAGCCACCTTGAGCAAAACTAAAGCACAAGGTCGAAAAAATGTCGAAAAATTTTATAGCTCGTGCTTATCCGTGACTTCGTCCAGCCACTGAGGCAATTCCTTGATGTGATTAATCCTTGAGGCATAGTCCTTCGGAGCGAACCAGTGTATGCCCAGGTCGTTGCATTTTTCAATAATGGATTGAGAGAGAGGCATATAGCTCACAAGCATAGCCTTGGACACGGTGCCGCCATAGGTTTCCCTCACAGACTGGATCTTAAAAATGTCGGCGGAAAAGACTTCCCCGGATTTGCACTCAATCAGCAGAAGACGCTGCTTTTCATTGACCAGGAGGTCCACTTCATTCTTAACCGCATTTTTGTCCACGTCATTGAAAATCACGTCCCTCCATATTTCGGTCTTGCCGGATTCAGGCTTGGTCTTCTTCCACCCGGAGACCACGTCTGCAACGATAACCTCCCACCAGCGTCCGAGGAACATAAGTTCACAACTGCGGCGGCAGGCCGAGTCGAAAAGCACACTCAGCCCCTTGAATATGGTAAGGGTGCCGGAATCGGATTCGATAAAATAGCCGCTGGGAAGACGGGCCTCGTAACGGCGGCAAGATTTGCTTTCGGGCAGGGAACGGTACCAGCGTTTGGCCTGGTTATAAATCTCCAAGTTCCTTTCAATGAATTTCTTGACATAATAGGCTGTGTTCACGTCAAGTTCATTCATTTTTCTCACGTCCTCGAAATCCCTGACACTGTTGCCGTAGAGACGGATGTATTCGTTGTTGCTGATACCGTGTTCGAGACGTGTCCGGTGATAATTGAATGTGTCTATCCAATAGCCGTCCTGAGTGATGTAAATAGCCCTTTCATTAAACTCGGCTGCCACTTTTCCCGCGGCCATAGCCATAATTTTGGTGCCTTCGGACAGATTGTAGATGAATTCCGCATCCGGAAACTTCTCCTGGATTTCTCCGCAGACCCGCATTATTTCCTCCACATCATAGGGCCCGACGAGATATTCATAAACCTTGATTTTGGGTGAAATTAGCCTTAGCATATGGCAGTAGGTGCCGCTTGTCTCCTTCGTTGCCACAAGATGAATTACATCCGGACGGAACTCCTTGATTCCCAGATATGTAGTTTCGAGGTCTTTGCCTACGGTTATCAGCTGATGTCTTTCCATAAAATAAGGGAGACCGGTTTTTTGCCTCCGGTCTCCCCAAATATAGAAAGGATTTTGCTATTTTGCGAAATATTTGTTCCACAAACCGAGGAAACCGCGGCCGTGACGTGCTTCATCCTTTGCCATTTCGTGAACTGTGTCGTGGATGGCATCAAGATTCTGAGCCTTGGCAAGTTTTGCAATACGGAACTTGTCCTCGCAGGCACCGCACTCAGCTTCCATTCTCTTCTGTACGTTGGTCTTGGTGTCCCATACGCACTCGCCGAGGAGTTCAGCAAATTTTGCAGCGTGCTCAGCCTCCTCAAAAGCATATCTCTTGAAAGCCTCTGCAATTTCAGGATAACCTTCGCGGTCTGCCTGACGGCTCATTGCGAGATACATACCGACTTCGGTGCACTCTCCGTTGAAGTGTGCGTGAAGGCCCTCAAGTATCTCAGGGTCAACACCCTTAGCAACTCCGAGTTCGTGTTCGGTTGCCCAAACCATTCCCTCACCTTCCTTCACTTCCACAAATTTGTCGCTTTTTGCGTGGCAAAGCGGACACTCTGCAGGAGCCTCGGTTCCTTCATAAACATATCCGCATACGAGACATCTGAATTTCTTTTTCATCTTTATCTGTTTTAATTTGTTTTTAGTAGCATTCTCTCCTATTGGTGCAGATTAAAATCCGCTTTTCTCCAAAGGCGTGCAAATATAATTAATTCCTCTCAAACTGCAATGTGGCGGGTCATCAGATGACGACTGCACCGGCTACCGGCAGAATGGCTCCTGAAATGTAGGAAGCCATATCGCTTGCGAGGAATGTGAATGCGTTGGCGATGTCTGAAGGTTCAGCAAGTCTTTGAAGTGGGATATGGGCAATAATCGGCTTGATCTGCTCATCCGGAAGGGCTGCAAGCATATCGGTTCTCGTAACACCCGGAGCCACAGCATTGACGCGGATGCCGTAACGGCCCAATTCACGTGCAAGGGACTTTGTGAGACCGTTGACTGCAAACTTGGATGCCGGATAACCGCAACCAGCAGCCTGACCGTTGTAACTTACTATGGAACTTGTGTTTATGATAACACCGCCTCCCTGTTCCTTCATTATTTCAGCAGCGACGCGCGTGCAGGCATATACTGCGCGGATGTTGATGTCGAGGATCTTATCGAAGTCTTCGTCTTTGTAGTCGAAGAAGGAGTTGTTGTGGGAAATGCCGGCGTTATTGGCAAGGATGTCAATGCGTCCGTACTTTTCCTTTACTGAATTGAAGGCTTCCGCAACAGATTTCCTGTCGGAAAGAGCTGGCCATATTGCATCCACCTGTGCCTGAGGAAATTCCTCCTTGAGTTTTGCAAGGGCCTTCTGCGCCGTTTCTTCACGGGAACCGCAAAGCACCACCGTGGCGCCTTCCTGGACATATTTTCTTACAATGGCATAACCAATTCCCCTGGTGCCGCCGGTTACAATAGCAACCTTGTTTTTGAGCAATTCTGACATATTTTTAATGTTTAAAAATTAGTACACAAATCTAAAGTTTTTCTGCAAAATAAATACCAGAACCGGAGGATTTTTTTTCATAGTTCAAAGTGAGGACGGCTGTCTTTACGGTCACGGAAGTCACTCTCCGGGCGGGACGGGGAGTCAGAAATCGCGGGCTATGATTTTTGCGGATGCGGCTGTTTGGTTGACTATGTCGGATACGTCTTCTGCGGAGAGGTAGTCAAGATTCCAGGCGGCGATAGTGATTACTTCTCCAAGGCCCCAGAGGCTTGAGAGGGCTTTGAGATAGGAACTGCCCTGGTCGCGGGTGTCTCCGGTAGGAATATTCATTCCACGGGTGGTGATGTACAGGACTTTACGACATTTGCACAGGCCTTTGCAAGTGGTACCGTCGTCGGTGAAGGTTACGTTATATAGCGAGAGGTTCTCCAAGAAAGCTTTCAGAACTGAGGGGAAACTCATATCCCAGAATGGGGCGGCAATGACTATACGGTCTGCGGATGCCACCTTTCCAGCTATGTACAAGGTCGTCTGGGGGACATATCCTGATGTTCTTTCTTTCAGTATTTCCGGGGTTACAGGCGGAAGGGCCAGGGCATTTACGTCAATGATTTCAATTTCATATCTCGATGCAAGTTCTTCCAGAGCTGCTTCAAGTATCACTTTTGTCCTTGAGTCCTCCCTCATACAGGAGTTGATAACTACTAATTTATCCATACGATTAGTTGATTCTGGGGCAAAGATAATCATATTTTTGTAGATGTGGACTTGCAGACGGGGCTGGGTTCGAGAGGGAGGCTGGATTTCTCCAGAACAACTACACTCGCGCACCATCGCGACGGCGGGAGCCGTGTATTTGACTATGCAATAGTCAAATACGAAAGGCGGAGCCGCGGGGTATAATAGGGGCGGAGCCCCTAGGCATGGAAGCGGGATATGGGCTTTGCCCATATCCCTGTCGCCTCATCCCGACAAAAAAGGCTGGATTTCTCCAGCCTTTTTTGTCGGGATGAGGCGACTCGAACGCCCGACCCCTACGTCCCGAACGTAGTGCGCTACCAACTGCGCTACATCCCGTCCACTTGTTTCTTTTGAGCGTCTGCTGCGTTGTGTTCCGGTCCGCTCGGCGTCACAACCATCAGGTTGCTCCTTGTGCGGTCCTCACACGCCTTGCATCCATCTCAAAATAAACTTCGTGTATGTTCTTTTGAGCGTCTGCTGCGTTGTGCTCCGGTCCGCTCGGCGTCACAACCATCAGGTTGCTCCTTGTGCGGTCCTCACACG
>CAMCFO010000061.1 GCA_945874155.1 uncultured Bacteroidales bacterium | reverse complement strand
GTCCACAGACTTTCCTTATGGGCGTAGCGGAACCGGAAGATTGTCATTCCGCCTCCGCAGGCTCCAGCGGAACGCCAAACATCCGGTCATCTATGACTCGCTTCGCTCGGTTAAAGGAAAAGCGGTGTCGAGACTCGGAGCCTTCTCCGGAAAAATTGTCGGGAACTACGCCATTCTTTCGCTGCGCTCCAGGATGGCTACGTTCTGATCCGACAATTTTCCCTACGAATCACCGAGACTCGACCCTGTTATGCCCCCGACCCCACAGGGGAGAATATCGACTCCGCTACCTTCAGTGAGATGCGAAGGAAGTACCTCTGAATCCGCGAGTTAACATAATCTATCGAGATTGTGTAACTTTCGGGGCCCCTTCCCCAAAAGTTTCCGCTTCGCACACAATCTAGATTATGTTAACTGGCTCCGGCAGTGAGGATTACAGCCTTTATCCGTTGTGCCCGCGGAGTCGAGGCGGCTGGCAACAGTGGGCGGTCTTCAGGGACTAACGCGCTCCAAGTCCGTCAGACCGCCCAGGACTTTTGGCGAGGAGTGCGACCTTTGGTCGCCTCGATTGACAGCAGGTGATTATCTGACCGTCTGAAGCCCGTATCAAGGCCAAAAGTCCGGAGGGAGTTGCCAGCCTTAGCAGCGAAGCTGCGGGCCTTCTCCGTGTCTTTCTTCAAGCAGTCGTCAGGGCCGCCAGCTTCAAGAAAGCCACTGCGCAGGCAAGGTAAGGCTTCGCCTTGAGTTTTATCACTGGCCGCTTTCTCCGTCTTTGAAAGGATGTGGAACAAGTCCCCATCCTATCAAAGCCGAGCGTCCAGGAACGCGAGACAGTGTCAGTCGGTGTTCCGCTTCGCTCCACACCGCCAGACACAGACTCGCAGAGCGGAATCGCTACGTTGCACTCCGCTCCCTGTTTATGTCGGGCCTAGACGCTCCGGTCAGTCCCTGCCTCCAGTTCCGTCTCCGCAGTTTTCCGCCGAGTCTGCCGAGCCCTTCGGTCTCGTCATCCTTGCCGGCTCCAACCTGCTCCGCCTCCACTTCCGGCAGAGACTGCCCTCCACCGGCCCGACTCACCCGTGCGAAGGTCAAAGCAACTGTGCATTATTCCCAGGGCAGTGCCAGAGCCGGAAGGACCCTCATCCATCGCATCAGCGTCCGTGCGTCCGGCTCCTGCCGCGGCCTACGGCCTTGCCTCCTATGCCATTTGTGTCCGGCTACAGCCACGGCTATCGCCGTCGCTGCATCCTGCCCCAAACAGCATAGGCCATCTGATGAACGCCCGCTTCAGCCACGATGCGAAGTTCAACGTCATCTCCCGCCAGAAGGGAGTTGCAGGGGGTATATATATTTATTCATTGGAAGCAGTCGTGCTTGCGCACGTCTGCTTTATCTGTCGTCGATGGCCAGTGAAAGGCATACCCAAACGGATGATCTGGAGCATCTGGAAGCTTCTCAGAAGGCAGTCATCATCGTACTGAAAACCGAGCAATTGCACACCGGAAATTTCTTCAAACAATTCTCGTTATTCATTGATAATCACTTGTTTATGTCAAGAATTTTTGCTAAATTCACCTATCCTTTCAGAGATGCTGAAGGACTGATTTTGACTAAAATTTCAAGGTATGAAACTGATAAAATACAAACCTTTCGACACGGCCTGGCACTTTGCCAACAAGATTGGACAGATGTTCTACATGTTCAGGGACCATTTCACCTATGCGTTGGAGTTCCAGGACCGCAAGGCTGCAAAGGAATTTGGCCTGGGCAAGTACACGATGGTGCGCATTGATGACAACCACACCCGTGACAAGGACAAGTACCACTATGAAATCACCCTATTCAACCGCAATTATGAGCCGGTACCGATGATGAAGATTCCGGATGAGGCGTGGATTGGTCTGTACAACTACTTCGTCGAACTATACACAAGATGGGAGAACAGCAGCGGCTGCAGGGCTTATTGACAGTTATTCGCTATCTTTGCACATCGGAAGTCCCTCTGAGCCACCTTTGTGGTGAAGATGTCCACGGGCTTCCAGCCTCCTCCTTCGGTGTGGGCAGCCGGTTTTCTTCAATCCGTTTGCCTTATGCCTGTTTATTATCCAAATACTCGTTTCTCTGATTGCTGGGGTTCCGCCGGCGATGTCACGTTCTATCATCGTGATGGGGTCTGCTATTGGCGGTCCAGGGACCGTCATTCCTTCTGTGGTACATCGGCGCAGTTGAAGGCTCTGGATGTTCATCGCAGGGCTCTGGATTGCTGGAAGACGATTCCGGACGACATCAAGGAGAAATGGAACGGGTTTGCGTCTGTGGTTGAACCTCACAAGCCGCCGTTCGACGGGTCTTCCCACATCACCGGCCACAATCTATTCGTATCTGCTTACCACGGTTTTTCCATTCTGGGCAACGAGCATATTCCCGAGCCGGTGCCCTTTGTCAGGTTTCCTATGTTCGATGTCAAGGTAATCGATGCAAGGAGAGCAGATTGCTGCGTAGTTCTGCGTTGCCGTCTGTGGTTGTCTGGAGCTGATGACTGCAATCGTTATCGGGTACTGGGAAAGGTCCTGCTCACCAATCCCGGCAGCGGATGCAAGACCAGTATGCTTCGCAATTGTCTGTCCGTTCCAACCGGCGAGCCTGGGGTTATAGAGTTCAACATCCCGAGCGACAGGATCGGAGAGTGCCAGCTTCATTTGCGCTATCTTCTGATTGACTCCACATCCGGATACAGGACTTGCCACCGCAAGTTGTCAAGACTTATAGAGATACTTTAATTGTTGCTTGTAATGCGTTAAAATATAGTCTATTAGTGCAATTTTTCGTATATTTGTACATCCTTACTTAAACAATAACTTAAACCTAATTCTACTATGAAAGCACTACCCTCAATTGCCTTCAACGAGTTCAAAGGAACCGCTGGAGACGTGACCGCCAGAAAGACCGGTGGACGTACCGTGCTTAATGGCAGAGCACAGCATTCCCACATCAAGACTCCGAAACAGAGTGAGCGTCGGGCTTCGTTCGGGTACATCACAAAGCAGTTCAAGCAGCTGACTGCTCAGCAGCAGATTGCCTGGCAGAAGCTGGCCGAGGCTCATCGTGAGCGGGCTCTTGTGGGAGCCGAAGGTGTTCCGCTTACGGCACACAACCTTTTCGTATGTCTCAATGCGAACCGTTCTCTCGTGGGCGTACCTCTCGCTTTGGATGCGCCGGAACAGATACACGGGTCTGATGCAATCGCCTTCGATGACATCTGGATCACTCCTGACAGGATTATGATTTCAGGACTCAAGGATGCCGACAATCCGAACGCAAGGCTCGTGGTGAAGATGTCACCGGGTCAGGGTCCCGGCATCTCGAAAGCCTGGGACAAAACCGTGATAGTCGGCGACTTCGCGACTTCGGACTGGGGAGACCTGGACCTTCTGGAGGTATATACCAAGAGTTTCGGAATTGATGTCATCCCGGGGAACAAATACTTCCTCGAACTGTACTGGATTGACGAGTTCTCGGGCTACGTGTCCTCAAAGACCTACATCTGCTTCCCTGCCACCGAGGGCGAGTCTGCGCACGGCCAGACCTTCTCTCCGCGAGCCAGACTCAAATCAAACGATGTGACCGGCGGTGACTCAAGTTCGGAGGCCATTTCCTGCGATTACGAGCTTGCTGCAGGGTCAAAGATTTCGGCCAATGAGATCGAGGCAAAAAGAACTTCCGGTTTTTCGGCTGGTGTACATCTCCAAATCGATGAGTCCGTCGATATTTCTCGTATTGGTTTGGTCCGTTCTTACCAGTGGGCTCGTGGATTCGAAGATAATGACATCAAGTACGGTGTGTTCTTCTGCGAGGTTTATCACGGCACTTGGGGTCGAGACATTCAGTTGGCAGGACGTGGCGGTCTGTTCCAGGACCACTTCATCACCTTCGGCACCTATATGGTTACCAATTAATCTAAACCTAAAACCTACACTATGATTACTTGCACAAAAAACAACTTCGGCTGCGGACCTATCGAGTTCCAAGACTTCCAGAGCGACCGCCTGTGCGTTCTCAACGGCAAATTCGTCATCGATACCGCATCCGAGGAATACAAGGCCGCTGAACGCCTTGAAATCAAGATTCCTGATGCTTTCAGGATGAAAAGGAGCGCAGTGTCAACTGCCATACTCATCAGCTCATCTGAGAATACTCGCGGAACCGTGCTCCGCTGCCGTATCGACAAGGGATTTCTCTGCATTGAGAAACTCTCCCATTGGGACGAGGAAGGACCGCTAACCATAATCGTTGCTGCAGGATTTACAGTCCTCGGCTGGCACGGACAGTTCACTGAGACTGAGTACAAGCGGGCAACTTTCGGCATAGGCATAAAGCCTGACAGCAACCGTCTCGTGGTAAAGGATGATTTCGTTTACGCATCGATTTCCTTCTCCTCGTTTCCTTCCACCAACAACGGCTACGGTCCGTTCTCAATCAAAATCAACGAAATACCGGAGGATGTGGACGCCATCGTTCCCGTATCACTCCAGTCCGGCACTTTCACTAAAGGTCAGATAGGCACTTGGCTTGGCGAGGCTCGCATCCAGGGTGGTTACATCAGTATGAACCTGAACGAGAACTTCTCAAACTATGGAGGGCAGGGCTCCTTCTTCATCTTCTTTGCACCGCGTCACCAGTTCGTCCCACGAGTGTCTGGTGTCGGCAAGATTGCGGTGGCTACGGATGATGTCACCTGCGGCTACAAGACCACAATGGAATCCCTGCTGCTCGAAATTGGCGACACGATTGGACTTGGCAGCCTTGAGTTGGAGTTCACTCAGTACAGTTCAAACGAGGGCATATCGTTCTATCTTGCGGAATACCCGGACTATGCCAAGTACGCGATGCAGATGCCGGTGCTTTCACGTGGAGGCACCTACAGCACAAGATACACCGTCGCGCCTCAGATTGTCTCATTCTCCGAGTACAACAAGTCCATCGCCTTGCGCAATCTGATTAGCTCAACCACTATGCAGACAAGCATTTTCGATGCCTCAATCATATCCGACATCATTTTCGTCAACGACATTTAACAAAGCCTAACACTATGATCACATCAACTTCAACAAACTTCGGCGTGAACCCGATTTCATTCAAGTGCTATGATTCTGCAAAAATCGTAGTTCTTCAGGGAATGTTCATCCTCGATACCGCCAACGAAGACTATCTGGCAGCAGAGCAGCTTGAAATTACCTTCCCGGACCAGTTCAGTATCCCCGACAGCAAACCAACCACGGCCTTCCTCGTTTGTCAGAAGGATGACCTTCAGAGCGGCACTATCATCAAGGGGCAGCTTCAAGGTAACAAGCTCATCCTTGAGAAACTGTCCATCTATGACGGAATAGGCACTGTCAAGGTCGTTCTCGCGAGCGGGTTCGTGGGAGAGGCAAACGAAGCTCAGCTCTCTCCAACACCAAGCGGCAAAATCACTATGTCCGGAAAGGATTATACATACTCCGTTTATATCTCTCAATACGCAAACTGCATCCAAGACAGATGGGGAATGTTCTTCCTCCAGATGTCCTCCTGGACTTATGCACCCGGCGTTGAAAATGAGTACAGCATCAAAGGACTTCCCGCAGACCTGAGCATTGACGCTCCCATCTTCACGTCACGCATAAACAGTAACCTCGATGGCTCGGAGTGCGCACTGGCCCACATCGAAAACGGGGAGATCACCTTCACCGGCAAAGGGCAGGAAGGAGAGTCCAAAAAGTATCTCTATCGCGGATTTATGAAGTTCTTCTATGTCAGGGAACAAGAAGTTTCTGATGAAAATCAGGCGTAAATTCGACTTAAAGCAACACTTTACATAAAGATTTCCATATCATTGTTATACAATATATTAAAATAATTTGTATATTTGTAAAGCAATAGTTTTGAAGACAATAACAAACCTTACCTTAATCTAAACTTTAACTACTATGAAGTACATTCCTTCAATCGCCTTCGAGGAGATGTCAGGCTCCGCAAAAGGTGTGACCGCAGCCAAGACTCGCGGTCGCAAGTACATCCGCAACCGCGGATACGGCGGTTCAACCAGAACCGAGTTCCAGGCTTCCGTAAAGAGCGTGTTCAAGCAGCTCTCTCAGTCTTGGAAAGCACTTACCAACGCCCAGATTCTTGCCTGGAACAAGCTCGCTCAGTCTCAGGCCTGCCGCAGTGTCCTGGGCACCAGTTCAAAAATTTCCGGAGCCAACCTCTTTATGAGGCTCAACTACTGGATCGTCTTCTGCGGCGGGGACGCTCTCGCAAACCCTCCTGAGCTCGTAGGAGTCGAGGCTCCTGGCGAGGCTGTCATCTCCCTCACCTCCGAGAAGTTCACCTTCGAACTCGAGCAGGTCCCTGCAGCTGCCGCAGACCTCCGTCTGGTCGTATGCGCATCAGCGCCTCAGGGCAACGGAATCACCCGCGCCTACAGCAAGGCCGCAGTAATCGGAGGACCTTTCGCTGTCGAAGCCGCAGAGATTGACATCAAGGCTGCTTACGAGACCAAGAACGGCGCTCCTACCGCTGCTGCTCCGAAGGTATTCATGAAGTACTTCTTCGTGAACACCAAGACCGGAGAGAAGTCAGGCGAGATGATGGCCATCGCAAGGCTCTAGCCGGGGCAACCATCAATCACTACCTAAACCTAACCTATGAACCAGCCCCATCCTGCAGCGATGCAAGATGGGGCTCTTTCGTAAAACTTCATCATTATGACACCCGAAAACATAATCCAACTCATATCACTTCTCCTCGGTGGCGGCGGTCTCATAGCCCTCTTTCTCATAACAGAGAGAAAGACCAAAGCCCAGATGGAGAACACCGCCCAGGCCATAGCCGAGTGGCAGAAGATTGTAGAACGCAGCCATCAGGACCTCGAAGAGGCAAAGGAACGAGCAAAGGAATTGCAGGACCTGTATCTGGTCCAGT
>CAMCFO010000060.1 GCA_945874155.1 uncultured Bacteroidales bacterium | reverse complement strand
GTTTTATTCACGGCCAGGGCCGCGTAACTTATTGAATTTTTAACGAACTATTGTATGCCTTATTCGACAAAATTGCTAAAATAATGTCGAATTACCATAAGAATCCTTGAAATTATAATGGTCCCCTGAAACCGGACACGGAGTTAAGTAATATGAAAATAATAAGTTGCGTCAGATTTGAATTAGATTTTTGAGGTCAGATTTTCACCCGAAGAAAGAGCATAGCTATGTGACTAATGAGGGAGGACATATGGACCGAAAAGATTTTCAAAGATGATGCAGGTTATTTTTTGAGGATTACTTAATATTCAGTAATTTTCTCCGATATTTGCATCAGTGATAATTGTGCCCAACAGTTCAGATATGAAATTTTTCAATATGTTTAATGGCAATCGCGCTCCATTCAATGTGGGTCTGTCACCCGTCATTTTGCTGATTGCCCTTCTGCTGGCAGCCGGATGCCGCGAAAGAGTCAATAGCCGGAATCAGGATGCGTCAGCCACTCCGGAGCGAGGCGTATATTTCTGGAAATCAGTCTTTCAGCTCAATGATTCCGAGACAGCCTTTCTTCAGGACCACAATGTCAAACGCCTTTATTTGAAGATGTTTGACGTGGCTCCGGACCGGGATTGGGACAGCGGCGAAATAGGCGTTTTCCCCATAGCCACGACAAAATTCGTCTCCCCCGTACCCGAAGGCATCAGCGTGGTTCCTGCGGTGTACATAACTCTGGAAGCCCTCAGACACTCCACCGGGAATGAGGAAAAACTTGCACATCAGATAGTTGAGCGTGTGCTCGCAATGGTGTCCTTCCACAAGCTCGGGCCGGTCGCAATGGTTCAGTTCGACTGCGATTGGACCTCTTCCACCCGAAGCAGCTATTTCCTTCTATGCGAAACGGCAAGGGAAATGCTGAAAGAAAAGGGAATTGCCATGAGCGGCACGGTGCGTCTTCACCAGATTTCGGAAGAATACTATCCCTTCGACCATTCGGTGCTGATGTTGTACAATACCGGTTCCGTCAAGAATCCGGATACCCGCAACTCGATCATCGATTATGAAGATGTCTGCAAATATCTAAAGAATGGATGCACCAAACATACTTTCGACCTTGCCTATCCCACATTCTCCTGGACGGTTTTCTTCCGCAATGGCGAATTTGCAGGATTGGGCCGGGATTCCCGTGTGGATTCCCTTGCTGTGGGAGAGACGTTCCGCCGGGAAACTTCTCCTATGGAAGAGATTCTGAAAGTCAAGGCCCTTGCGGAAAAGGTCCTGGGCGCAGCTCCTCACAACAATATCATCTATCATCTTGATTCTGACAACCTTTCAAAGTACTCCACCGATGAAATCGAAAACATATACAATTAAGCATTTCTCCGGGCATATCCATCTCAGGCATATACTCCTGACTCTTGCGAGCCTGCTGCTTTTGGGGCAAATCCGCACCCGGGCCTGCGTTCAGAGTTGGTATTATCCGGCAGATTATCTCCTGCCCCGTATCTGGGATGCGTCCTGCAGTGGGAAACAGACGGACAAACAGGCTTTGCTCGCGGAGGACTGGCAGAAGATAATCCATAGTCCCGGAGTGACGAAGGAAGACATAGAAGCTTATCTGAGCCTCGCCAAACAGTGTGAAATCACGAGGGCGCACTACAATTCCAGATGGTATTATCCCAGTGCGGAGGACGGAGTCTCAATGACTTTGGAGGAGATCCGCGACAAAAGCATTGCGAAGTCCAGGGAAGGAGGACCATTGGCTCAAAGATATGCCTTGCAGGCCATCAGGGCAATGACTTCGCTACAGGATTATCTGCGGATGGATGCTTTCTGGTCGGAAATTCAGATGAGTGAGGGCGTAGTCGGGGATATGTGTCTGGGCTATGTGGCAAGGGCCTGGTTTGAACTCGGGCGTGCGGAAAAGGCTTTTGAAATCTACAGGGCAAGGGGAGACTTGAGTTCGTTGCTGTTCTGTTACAAGAGAATGGGCAGGCAAGTGGGCAAGCTGGATCTTGTCGAAGACATAGTCGGGCATTGTCCGAACCATAGCGAGATTCCGAAGATGCTGCAGGATTGGTTCGTATGGTCACTTGTTGACAGTCGTTCCGAGGAAAACTACAGGGACAGACTGAGCAAGCAGGTGCTGAACCGTGTGGAGGCAGACCGTCTTTGCCGCATCAGCGAGGTCGCACTATCTCATCCGCTCTGTGAAAATCCGGCAATGTGGCATTATGTCAAGGCTCTTGCACTGGATTTGAACGGTCGTCCCAAGGCCTCTGTGGTGGAAATCAAGTCGGCATCTGCGTCAGTCGGCACCGGTTTCATCCACGATTCCATAAGGCTTATGTCCATATATCTCGATGCAAAGACTTCCGTCTTCAATGCCTCTTATGAAAAACGCCTGCTGCGGGATCTGCAATGGCTGGATGCCAAAATCGTGTCCAATGTAACCGAAGAGGTGAGGCGTCAGACAATAGAGGAGAACTGGCAATTGAGTTACAATATAAGTTATTACTATTGGAACGATATGCTCAAGAAAATCCTGCTCGGAGAAGTCTGTCCGCGTATGATTGATATGGGGAAGCCTGTCCTTGCAATACGGTTGGCGAATATGGCGGACAACCGTTTGCTCGGTTATGTGGGTGCGGCCCAAACTTGGGACAACGGGAACACTCAGGTCCTTTCGCTGGAAAAATATAGACTCAGTACTGTGAATTTCAATTGGTTGGATTATTCCAACGGGCTTTTTGACCTTCTCTACAGTAAGGTTGCCGTGGAGGATATTGAAGCATATCTGGAGTCTCTGGACAGGCCCGGAACCGAACTGGAGCGGTTTCTGGATGAACGGGGCTACACTGAAAAGGCATATTTCCTGGATATTGCCGGCACGAAATGCCTGAGGGATATGAGATATGCAGATGCCGTCCGGATTCTCGACCGCGTCCCTTCGGCCTACCAATACCGTCTGAACACTGCAAAATATATGGACCGGGACCCTTTCCTCGGCTATAAGAAACTTATGAAGGTCCAACTGCCCAACTATAAGCTCACTTTTGCAAAGCAGATGGCGGAATGTGAAAGGATACTGACCGGCAATTACGGTCCCGATGAAAAGGGTCAGGCTATGATACAATACGGAGTGGGGCTCAAAGCTTCATTTACCTATGCCTGGCCGCTGACCTGCTACTCCTGGAGTTGCGGGGACGATGAAGGGAAATGGATGCGTCAGAAATACTTGGGGGAGATGTTCGTCAGGGATGGCCTGGAAATGATAAGGGACAAGGAGGTGAAGGCACAGGAACTGCTCCGTCTGCAGCTGCGTCTGGAGATTGTCCAGAATTACCGGGGCACTGATGCCTGCAAGTATGTTCTGAGACATTGCGATGAGTACCGGGACTGGAGGTGACAATCCTGACTGCCTGTTCCACAATGGAAAGGATGCCATTCGTTCAAGTATTGATGTGAGGCCAAATTCAGGAAAATCATGGATTTGATGGATTGTAGAGAATATATATTGACATTCCCGATGGTTGAGGAATGTCAGCCGTTTGACGAAGATATAGTCGTATATAAGATATGCGGCAGATGGTTTGCGACGATAATCTTCTCCCGACCGGACACCATAGCTGTCAAATGCAATCCGGACAGAGCAATACTGCTGCGTGATGAATACTCTGCCATCACCCCTGCCTGGCATTTCAACAAACGTCACTGGAATGACCTGAATGTGAGAATGTTACCGGATGATGTGGTGAGAAGGGAACTGCGTCATTCATATTTCACTGTGATAAGAAAGAACGTTGCTCCCAAATCCTTACGTGAAGAAATACTGCTGATTGCTTCCGGGAACGGTCTGTATGACGATGCAATACTGCCGGAATAATCAGTTCCTGTCAACACCCGTAAACACGCGCAGAACGCCGAATATACAATACAAGAAGTTACATAAGACACAAACACAATGAAAACAGATAGCACCGCACTCCCTTGGTTTCCTCTCACGCCAGACTACGTGGACAGGTACAGTGACGGAGTGCTGAAATATGTCAGAGACAACCTTGACAGAGACAACTCTGCCGACACGTCATGGGGCACTACAGTCCGGCTCATTCTCGAGAGGGCTGGCATCATCATGTCAGAGAGGCTTTCTGATTCCTTGCTGGAGACCAAGAGCAAGGGCAGGCCGGCTATGATGCTGGAAGCAAAGATCGTTGCAGCGGCAATTATCCTGAAAAAGAATCAGGGTGATACTGACATTGCCGACTACATAGTGCTGCTCTCATTCCTTCTATGCGTCGCCGCCCCCGACTCCTGCGAATCACTGAGTGGCCTCGCCGTGAGATGTCTCAAGTCATCCGCTGTCGACTCCATAAACTACACTATGGATGAAGTGATTGCAATGGACACGACGGACTTCGTCAAGAAGCTCCTGACAACATCCATGACCAGCACGTCGTCAACACGATGGTTCCTGGGAAACGGAACAGTGAAAGCAACCGCAGACGGATTCAAGTTATATGCGCTCGCGAAGTATATGCTCGAGTTCTCGAGCAGTTCATCTGTCAAGGAAGTCGCATCCGGGGCTGACGGATTCATCGGCATTATGTATAACAGGAGAACAAGCAAGGATTTCCGCCTGGAGGATTTCATCCTGAACTGCAAGGCCGTGGAGCAACGGGACACAGACCATATGGTGCTGAAGGACTATCAAGATGGAGACTCGCTTACTGTAAAGGTGACGCACTGCACATACGACACCATGTTCGCTACGAGTACTGATCCTGCCTACAACCCGCTCAACAAGGAGGTCAGGATACTGTCAGCCTCCAACGTGCGCGGACTGTATATGACGGACTTCGTTCGTAATATGCCGGTCGGCACCACAATCAACGTAATCTACGATGAAGATAACGACTGCTTCAACATTGAGAAAACAGTCATTGATTTCATTCATGACAAATACTGGTTTGGAGACGCAGAGAATCAGGTATACTATGAAACAACTGACGCAATCCTCCTGTTTTGTGCCAACGACAAGATAATGAACACATGGCTGACAAGGGAGGGATTCCTCGTGAGGTCAGGTTACGAGCAATTCCCCCGCTACACCTTCAAGGCCTTGAAGATTGTCGACTACGATGAAGACTATGACTTCTTACTCGCTGAAGTCTCAGATGATGAGCCTTCGGGCGAGAGATTCAAAGAGGCAGAGGCCAGGGATAACTTCATCCACTTCCTGGTTTATTCCAACAAGACGATCACAACTCCGATGCCCAAGAAGCCTGAGATCAAGTTCGTTCCAGCAAACCAGCTGACACTATTTCATAGGATACTGGCGGAATACCAGAACGTGGACACACATGGATCGACAGCAAAGCTTGCAAATCTCACGGCCTGCTGTGCACTCTCTGCCATTACGGGAGATGCCAAGGACCTTGATTACTACATGTACTGCAGGGCATACCTTAAGGCGATAACAGCATTCGCAGCGAAAAAGTTCGGGAACATAAAGCAGTTGAACGACGATTTCGCCGACACCATCGACGGCCTCACCATGAAAACCATGGTGTCCATACTCTCCGTATACGGATGCGCCGAGGAGTCCGAGGTCCTTTCAAACGCCATCCTGACCATGGGAGACTCCCCTCTCGCCTCTGTGGCAAAACTTATACAGGCATCGAACAGGTTCCTGGGGACGCCATCTCTGGAAAAGCTCAGGAGTGACCTGCACCGCGAGATCTGCGTCATCCTCGGAGTGTCCGATGCCATAGCTCAGGACGAGGTGGACACCGACCGTTTCCCTTTCAAGCCGGAGGGCGAAGATACAGAGCACAAGATGTCATGGATCTTCGACAACGAGAACGGTGAGTTAAACGAGACATCACAGAGTGCCAAGATCATGAAGACTATCTGCGCCTTCATGAACCGCTACCGCGAGCAGGGAGAGAGCCACATCTACATCGGCACTGACGAGAAACGCCGTTGCATTAACGGCATACAGGCTGACATCGACGCTCTGATATCAAAAGGCCGGCTTTCAGGCTCCGGGGACAACACGGACGAGTATCTCAGACTGATCATTCAGAAGAAGATCCGCGAACGCTTCCCTGACGCATATCAGAACGTGCACCCTGTGGTTTGCTGCGAAGGACGAGTGATAGACATACTCGTGGAACCAGCGTCGGAAGGTGTCATTTACCTGAACGGAATCGCATACTACAGGTATGGTTCCGAAAGCAAGGTCATGACCCCGACCATCGAGGAGGAAGTGAGGAACCGGAAATACATCCAGCGCAGCGGCATGTCAGAAAGGATAGAGGCTGCCAGAAGAGCAATCAACACCGAGCACACGGCCATAATAAAGAGCTACGATTCGTCGCACAGCAATAGCACCGACTTCGATAGAAAGGTCGAGATATTTGCGTTCACGGACAATTCACGCCTCGATGCCGTATGGGCATTCGACCCGAAGGACAGCAAGAACAAGGTGTTCAGCCTGAAGAGATGCGAAGGTATAGAGGTCTTGGACGAGAAGTGGAAGCGAAAGGCCCAGCACGAGGTGTATGAACTTGACATATTCGGATTCAGCGGCAAGGACAAGATTGATATAGACATCACCCTGAACACAGTGAGAGCGAAGAATATCCTTGTCGAGCAGTATCCGGATTCCGCCATCTGTCTCGACAAGGTCGGCTCTACCCGTTGGAGACTGAGAACGACGCTGTTTAACACGCTCTCCCTTGAAGCAGCCTGCAGCTTTTACCTTGCGAACTCGGATGATGTGGACATTTCTGCCTCTCCGGTGCTGAAATCAACCGTCACGGTCCGCGTAGAGAAAATACTGGCTAATATCTGACTCAAGTTTCGCCTTTTTGAGCCTGCGTGGAGCATAAGTCAGTGAAGGTCATTATGTATGGATAAATATTGAGATAATGACGAAATTAATGAAACAAATTCATCATTATGTTTAAATAAATGTTGAGATAATGATAAAACTTAGGAAAATTGATTATCTTTGTTGAAAACATTAACAACGAGTTAAATGGAACTGACCTTCCCTGAGAATGGTTGACACTTTTGGGGTGGTTAAACTAAGATTGTT
>CAMCFO010000059.1 GCA_945874155.1 uncultured Bacteroidales bacterium | reverse complement strand
CATAAATCCCTCGCTGAAGCCTCCTGCTCCAGCAAAGAGATCAACAAAAGTTATCCCTTTTCTCCCTTTGAGAAAATCCGGTTTCTGCATAATTATAAACAAAGATTATTCAGTAGTCCAGAGTTCTAGACTAAATCAGTAAATAAATAGGATTAGTAATAAATATTACATTATTACTTCCCGGCATTAGCAAGAGTGTCCTCCATGAATCCATTGATGAGAGCTGTGACGGTCTGGCCAGTTTCCGCAGCGTATGCCTTGAATCGACGATAGGTTGTCGGATTGATGAGGAAGGTGGTCCTCTTGTTCTCTTCTTCCTCCACCTTCTTTGCTTCAGCCTTTGGTATAGAGTCGCTATTGTGAATCATGTTATGCAGAGGAGATGAAGCAGGGGCTGTTCCGGCTTTCGGCATGGTGAGTTTCTTTGCCATAATAATCAATATTACTTTATGACTATATTACGATAATACTATATTACATTTTCTCAAGAAGTTCATCCACAAGGGCTTTGAAGTCGGTTGCTCCATTGGATGACGGATATGCCGACACGACATCGGTGTACTCGAAAGCAGCTTTGGCCACATCGTTGTTCTTGCGCACCACGGTGTCGAGAACCCGGTCCCCATACTTCTCCCTGACATCCGCTTCTACGGTGTCCGTCATGGTCTGTCCCTTTTCATAGACATTGAAGAAGATGAAATCGATATGGATGCCCGGATTCAGATCCTGCATCTCAGCGCAGAACGTGTCCATCATCGAGAGACCGTATGAAGACATGAGATCGGGCTTCATCGGAACGATCAGCTTGTTTGATGCCGCAAGTGCGTTCATCGTGATGAGGCCGAGAGAAGGAGGGCAGTCCAGGATGATGTAATCATAGCGGGATTTCTGCGGTTCTAGAAGATCCTTCAGGACATCCTCGCGCCTTCTCATGTTGGTCATCTCAATCTCGATGCCGGCCATCTCGAGACCGGAAGGAACAAGGTCGAGGTTCTGGCGCACAGGATAGATGGGAAGATCCTTCCTCTCGCGTATTGCATGGTAAACAATGCGGGCTGGGATGTCAGCGAAGAAGTGCCTGGTGAGATTGGCCTGAGTATCCAGATCAACAAGCAGGATTTTATTACCCTTCGATGCGAGAATGGCTCCGATGGTGGCTACTGATGCGGTCTTGCCAACGCCTCCCTTATGGTTGGCGATGGAAATAATTTTAGCTTTCTTCATGGTATATCAAACAAACAAACAAAGATATATAATATATTACAATATTACAATAATACCGAGATCAATGTAAAGTGATGACCATTATCCAAGCGGCCGAGTCATACCCTCCCTGTAAATAGGTGGAAAAAATATATTGATAATATAACGCCCCCCTGTAAGCGGCGAGCGTTAGCGAGCCGCCCTCTCAAAAATTGAGTTGCAGAATAGACCGAATTTTGTACCTTTGCAAATAGGTGGAAAAAATATATTGATAATATAACGCCCCCCCTACATGCGGCGAGCGTTAGCGAGCCGCCCTCTCAAAGAAAAGATAAATAGAAAAAGAAAAGATAGAAGTTTCTGTATGGATGGGAAGATACATGTGGATCTGTCGGTGGAAGTACCTGGTGATATACCAGATGATGCTTGGTATGGTACTGTTTCCGAAGAGAGGCAGGAGGACTCCGCAGGTGACTTGGAGTCTGATGTCGTTGAGCAGGACCTGACCGGTTGGTATGATCAGAAGAACGACTATCTGAGGAATCATCCGTCTTTCCGGGAACTGGATACTGACCTCTTCCTCCGTTTGATTTTCTGCCGAGGAGATGACTTTGAATACCTGCCCTTCGAGGAGGAGTGGTGCGAAGCTTATGAGTGGTGGACGGAACATCCCCGCTCGGCAAAAAGACCGCCGAAGTATTCTTACGTTTACAACGGGATTGCCCAGGCGATTTACGGCAAGCACAGCAAGCAGAAGAACAAGACGTTCGTCATCACCAGCCAGGCGACACAGATCTATGGGATGCTGCAGCACCCTTTCGTCATCATGTCCCCGGTGTCTTACACAGGAAAGCGTAGGCTGAAGAACAATGCGAGGTATCTTTATGCCATAGCCATTGATATAGATGGCGTCGATGCAAAGAATGTTGAGAATCTTCTTTTCCAGTCGGACCCGACGAGGAAGCGCATCACATTCCCGCAGCCGAACATCATCGTGAACTCCGGCAACGGCATCCATATCTACTACCTTCTGGAGACTCCGGCACCGATGTTCAAGGACACATATGCAATCCTGAACAAGATCAAGAAGGAACTTACCAGGAGAGTCTGGAATATCGGCACCACACACGAGAATCCGGATAAACCGCAATTCCAGGGCAACTGTCAGGGCTTCCGTCTTCCGGGAACCCAGACGAAGTTCCGTAAAACAGTTACGGCCTTTCAGAACATCAATCCGGCCGTAAAGAAATACTACAAGGTGGAGGACCTCGCGTATGGCGGTGGCGGTTGGATTACCGAGGAGGAGCTTGCCCTGGTACGCACTGGAACATACAATCCGAGCCGCTGCACCCTCAAGCAGGCAAGGGAACTCTGGCCAGAGTGGTACGAACGGAGGATCATCCTGGGACATCAGCCGAACAGATGGTATATAAAACGGGACCTGTATGACTGGTGGAAGAAACAGGTTCCTATCTATGCGACGGTAGGACACAGGTACTTCTGCATGATGGCTCTTGCCATCTATGCGAAGAAATGCGACATCTCCGAAGAGGAATTCCGCTCGGATTTGGAGTCATTCGTGGATGTGATGGACGCTCTCTCTCATACCCCTAACCCGGAGGACAGGTTCACCATTGAGGATGCGAACGATGCAGCTTCCGCCTTCAATGAGAATTACTGTACCTTTCCGATCGACGACATCCGGGCAATCACTGGTGTTCCGGTGGAGAGGAATCGAACAAGGAAAGGACGCAGGCAGGAGGAGCATCTGTTCGATATCCGGGCAATCCGTGATGCCCGTTGCGCAAGAGACGGTGTGTCTTGGAGGGAGGGTAATGGCAGGAAAAACAAGTTCCATCTCGTGAATGATTGGAGGGCGGCCCATCCTGACGGAACGAAGTATGCTTGTGCGAAAGAACTCGGAATTGATAAGAAAACCGTCATGAAATGGTGGGACACCACAGAACAGGAATGGCAGGCCGCCAAGGCAAGGAAAGACTCTATTGTTATTTCCGAGGTAGAGGATACGCAGACACAAGAACTTCACGATTTGGGTGCAGCATATAATGCTCCTTACGTTACCGACAGGAAAGTCGCTGAGTCAACGATGCAGCATGTGGAGGGGTACGAGGAACAGACTCCGGAAACCATCCGCGAAACGCGCGACGAACTGACGGATGCCATCAATTACGGGGCACTCAACATGGAGGATCTGATGAGGTCGATGGGTGTGCCTGAGTTCCTGATTCCGATGCTGAAGGCAGAGTTCCAAAGACAGATGCAGACACCGGAGTTCTGGGAGAAGTACAAGAAGGATCACCCTACCGTCGATATGTCCAAGTGGCCACCGCAGGCGAGGGCAGCGTTTGACGCCGCGGTAAAAGAACACAATAAGAAAAAGTAATATAGTATTATTGTAATATATATTACTATATTCTTCCTGAAGCCTCCCGGCGAAGTTACCCGCGGCGTCCAGGCTGTCAAGGCCAAGACAAGCGGCCTGCGGCCGGCCTTGACCGTATGTCCGCCTTCGGGGATTTGATGCCTATCGTTTCCGGAAGGAAGAACTGAAGGCAGACTGCCTTCCTATGAGTCTTCGGAAATGATGATCTCTCTTTTCTGACAGTCGCAATCTTGGCGATATAAGAGGTAAAAAGGACGGCGGTGAAGGGAAGAACGGTCGCTATGTCGCCCACATCCCCCGCCCTTCCTTGCGTCTGGGCAGGGGAGTGTCTGCCACCAGATTTAACTCCAGGGATGACTCGGCTGCTCCGACCTACGTCGGACTCCCCACCAGGGAGAGCCGGCATCCTACCCGCGGGACAAGACTCGCCCTGGTCGCCGACATCCGCTCGTCCCTATCGGTTTCACCGAGTCCCCACCGGGGACGGACGGCAGCTGTCGTCGAGTGTCCACCGGACACGGGCGGCTTGTCCCTTTCTCTCTTTTCAGCGGAAGTGTCAATAACTACGGAACGAAGGTATATACCGGGCAGTTCATCCACCAGATGAATCCGCCCTATGTAAAGAAATCTAAGCATGTACCTTGCTTTTCTTCTTTACATTATATACCTTTGTTCCGTAGAAGGAGCAAGTTTACTTTTCGTGATACGAAAAGACACAAAGCCCGCTACTCGCGACCTTTGTTAAACTTGCCCTCCGGTCCCGTCCGCTCGCAAGCTCGCAGCCTTACCGGGACGGAGGGACGCCCCGAAAACACACGGGTCCCAGGGCTTCGCCCCCGTGTCTTTTCTCTCCTTCCCACGCCAACCCCCAAGCCCCAAAACAACAGAAGAAAGATGAAAACCGGAAGACCACATAAAACCGAATCAGAGACAAAGGATATAGTCAAGCATATCCGCTACTCTCCTGATGAGTGGTCTCGTGTGGAAGCAAAACTTCAGCAATCCGGTCGTACTTTCTCCGAGTTTGTAAGACAGGCCACCTTCTCCGCGAACGTGATGCCGTCCCTCGATATGGGGCAGATCACAACCCTCCGGGAGTTGAAGGTGTCGCTCGACAGAGTGGGAAACAATATCAATCAGATTGCGAAATCCGGCTCTATGGTAACAGATTCTTTTTCGTTGGAAAGATACTTAAAGGAATTGCAAAACTGCAAGAAAGAGGCTGAAGAACTTTCAGCAATTCTTCTTCAGATAAGAAACACATTAAGGTAAAATCAAGGTAAGATGATAGCCAAACTCACAACAGGAAACGGCTTCGGAGGAGCAGTCCGATATGATATGAAGTTCGGCATGGACAACAGTTCCATGTCGGTGCTTCTCGGTCTCTCCGGTGTCGATTTCTCTTATGATGAGGACGGCAATATCAAGATTGATCCGCGTCAGGTCGCTTTCGATTTCCGTCAGCAGGCACTCGCTTACAGAACGCCTGATTCCGACAATGCACGCGGCGTACGCAAGCCAGTGTATCACTGGGTTCTGTCCTGGAGACCGGGAGAACACACTACCGATGCGGAGAAACTGGACGTGGCAAAGGACTTCATGCAGCGCATCGGTTTTGATGATACGCAGTATATGATCTCGGCTCATTACGACAAAGCGCACGAGCATCTCCACATCGTTGCGAACATCGTCAACAATCGAGGAGAGCGCATCCCTACTATGGGTCTGATCGAGAAAGCTCACGAGGCAGCTGCCGCCATCACCAGGGAACGCGGGTACCAATGGGGCGAGACAGCAAAGAAAGAGGCCGTTGAGAACGCCCACAAGCCGCACGAGAAGGTAAGGATGCTTGTCAAGCCAATCGTCAAGGAAGCTGTGGCAGAGGCCAGGTCCCTGGAAGAACTGAAGACCGTCCTCGCATCCAAGGGCATTTCCTGTGTGTTCACAGTAGCCTCGGACGGCAGGCGCGGCGGTATCTCCTTCGCCTATGAGTACGAAGGACAGCTGCACACCTTCAGGGGCTCCTCCCTTGACCGCCAGCTCTCATTCGGGTATATCAAGGCGGCCATCGACAAGAACTCCGCAAGAGAGGTGCAGCGTCAGGCGGCGCAGCAGGAACAGAACAAGATGAAGGAACTCCGTGCGGCATACAGCCAGATGGTTCCGACCATACAGGGACTACATAATGCTGTTAACGATACATTCCAGCTGTACAATGATACCAAGCAGGCAGGCATCGCAATCGGAACGGAGACGAGCCGGAAATACGGCGAGCTGAGGCAATCCTGGAAGGAGTTCCGCCAACTCAATGCTGACCGCCAGAAGGCTTCAGATGCTGGAACTGTGATTAAAGCCATTGGTGGAATGCTGATGTTCCTGAATCCTATCGCCGGACTGGTTGCGATGGCTATCGGAAAGATTGCGACAGACATTCGCATATCTGAGATCAAGAGTGAGAAGAAATCTCTCCTGACCAAAATCGAAGGGCTGAAATCTGACATAGATGCGCTGCAGCAGCAGAAGGCGCAAATCAAGATAGAGAAGCAGGAACGCCTCAAGGATTATCTTCAGGCAAAGGATGCCAGGAACGAGTTCCGCGAGGGAATGGATACAATCAAGTCCGAAATACAGCAACTCAAGGAGCAGACCAAGCCGAAGATTACCTTCGACTTCAAGGCCGCTGCGCAGCGAATATCAACGCCGGCAACGACAAGTCTGTACGGTTCTTCCAATGTTGTACAATCGGGAACCCGATTCAACCTGTATTCGTTGGTTATATCAGCGAAAAACAAAGACTCCTTGGAACTTGCCCTCCTTGAAAGGAAAGCCGTCATGGAGCCTCTGAAGGACAGCTTCGGTGGAGTGACCGACTTCAGGGTTACTCTTGCCGCAGAAGGCCGCAATACGAAAGCAAGCAGCCTTGTCTCTGAAGAACAGCTGCACCAGATACTTGATAAATGGGAAGCCTTGACCGGAGAGAAGTCTGTATACAGACTGGAGGCCGAGCGGGCCGATTGGAGGAAACTGGAGGATATCTGCAGGAAGATTGATGCCGTCAGCCCGCAGAACAGTCCGAGAACTCCAAAGAGTATTTCTCTTCTCCCTGGAAAAGAAATGGAGATATCCTATACAACCCGAAACGGAAACATACAGAAATTGAAGGTGGATGCTTCCGGTATCCTCCGGGTTAATGGGGTGATTCTGGATGTGAATACGGGGAAAGCCGTCCGCATACAGGAGCAGAATAGGACTGAAAAGAATAGAGGAATCAAAATGAAGCGATAGTATGGACGAGAGAGAATATCAGGAACAGTTACAAGCTGCAGCGGAGCTCATCATAAAGGCCGCTCAGGGCATTGACGCATACAAGACGGTTACCGATAAAGTCATTGAACTCGTATCGAGACGTCCTGATGCGGTAATCCCGGAGGCTGAATACCAGAAAATCAGGGAAACTGTATCCGCTGAAATCACGAAAACTATTGCTAATACTCCTGTTCCTGCTCCGGATATGTCGCAGGCTGCGAACAGAATAGCAGACAAAATATGTGAGAGGATTTCGGCTAAAATCGGCTCAGAGGTGAGCAGGAAGGTCAACGAGGCTATTGAAAACAAAACTGCGAGAATAGAAGTCCACCACGAACATCACCACACCAACATGTACGGACAGTTCGCATCGAGCGAGGAAAACCGCAAAATGATGGTGTGGCTTTCCTTCGCCACGGTTATTTCTCTTGGATCTCTTGTCTTGTTCCTTTTGAGATACTATAAAATCGTTTCCTGGAACTGGGAAATTTTCCCGATGATATACATCGGTGTTATAGCGATATCTCTTTTGGGCGTGATAGTTCGGTTTTTCATCAAGAATTAAAATAAACAGCGCGGCTCGTTATACTCTCTGCCTATTTTTCGTTAATAATGAATTAT
>CAMCFO010000058.1 GCA_945874155.1 uncultured Bacteroidales bacterium | reverse complement strand
CGTCGCATGCTGGAGTCCTTCGGCGTCCTGTTGTCAAAGGCAGATGCGAGCTTCGTACTTATTCCGGACGATACCCGTTCAGCATTCCGGTGATACCCGTTCACTTTTTTGTGAGTAAAGACAGATATTTGCTACGAAGTTAATACTTTTTTCTTAGACTTTCTCCTTTGAGCTGGAGGCGTGTTGCTTTGTGGATTATTCTATCGAGACAAGCTTCTGCAATGAGCTCATTTTTGAAGAGAGCATACCAGTCAGATACAGGAAGTTGGCTGGCAATGATTATTGCCTTTTTGCCATAACGATCATCCAGGATTTGTTCGAAGTCGTTTTGGAACTGCCCTTCAATAGGCTTCATGCCAAAGTCATCTATGATTATGAGATCATAGCGAGTCATTTTTTCAAAGAACCGGAGTTCTTTCCCCTCCAGACGAGCAAGTCTCATTTGGTCGGAGAGACGTTGCATAGTGAAGTAAGATACCTTGTAACCCTGTCTGCAGGCCTTGTCGCCAAGTGCATTTGCAAGATAAGTCTTACCCGTGCCTGCAGCTCCGCTGATGATGATTGTACCGCCCATTTTGATGTATTCACCTGTTCCCAGCTGAGTGATTACATCTGCCGGAACGCCACGTGCTGCATTGATGTCCAGTTCTTCAATGGTGGCTGTAAGCCTGAAGCCGGCACCTTTGATGAGTTTTGATATGCGGTTCGTTTCGCGGTTATCCATTTCCGCTTGCAGAAGCAGAGGCATAGCCTCCCGAACCGATAGTTTGTCCAGTTGATGAGTCTCCTCCATTACCCGCCAACTTTCCGCCATTCCTGGCATTTTCAAGGCCTTTAGGGCCGATGAGATTGTTGTTTCCATAATGATGTTGTCGTTTATTTAAAAAAGTCTGCCCCTCTGGTATTTTCGTGATTTTGTGGTTGAACGTCCGTGTTGGACATCTCTTGCTCTTCTCCTTGGTGTTGCATTAGTTTGCACATAGTGAGGATATCATCCTTTGAGAAGATATGATTATCGGCACAGATTTTTACTGTCTGGCGGAAGGCCTCCGCAGGCGTTTTCTTCCTCAGGCCAAAGAGGAACTCACAGAGATTGAAGCAGATGGCATCCGTCACTCCGTACTTGCGGTTCATAAACAGGCTTTGGATAAAAGACTCCAATTCAGGCGATTGTTCCTCCTTAGCCTTGGTGCAGTAGTATTCAGGAGAACGGCTCAGGTAAGCCTGAATATTAGGTGCAAGATGCTCTTTTATCTGTGTGTGTTCACCTGGTTCGCGATTTCGCACATGGGATGCAACACATTTATTGTCAATGAAGATTTTCACTGTCGAGCGGGTGTATATTAACTGTGCTTTGCGGCCTATGTGGGCATAAGGGACAGTGTAGTAGTGTTGATCCTCAGCCAAGCGCACCTCGCCTTGGGGACTTACAGTGACGGTGCTGGTGTGCTTCACCTCATATATTTGCTCAGGGATAGGCCCCAACTCACCACGCTCCATAGCGTGAAAGCGCTCTTCTCGAGTATAGGGATGCTCCTGCATACGAGTTTGGTTATGCGCTTTCACCAACTCATATATGCCTTGGTTTAACTCCATTAAAGAGTAGAACACACGCTTACGTAATTTTGCATAGACTCGTTGATAGATGCGGTTTACATCACTTTCAACAGAAGCTTTATCTGTCGGCGTTGCTACTCGTGCAGGCAGGACGGCAAAGCCATAATGATTCCCCATGTCAACGAGAGCCGCGTTTAGTGTAGGATTCCACCTGTCAGCCTTGACAACTGCCGACTTCAGATTGTCGGGAATAACGATGCGCGGGACTCCACCGAGAGCCTCCAGACACATTCTCAAAGCATATACGAAGTCTTCGACCTTTTGGGAAGGAACGGCTATCGCGAAGGTTAGACCACTATAAGGCATTGTGCCTACAAACACTTCGACGTGGATTCTTTCTCCACTTTGGGTGTCAATATACGATAACTTGTCGCCAGCAAAGTCTATCATAAGTATTTCACCTGCCTTATAGGTGTTCCGCAGAACAGCCACCTGTTTCTGCGCTACCAGATTCTGTTTGAGATGGTAAAAGAACTGGCTCTTGCCATAGCCGTCAGGATTTTCCTTGCGATATTCCTCCCACAGAAGAAGGCGAGTAACATGTTTATCTTCAAGCTGCTCACGGAAATACGGCAACTTCTCCAGAAAGTGTTTCATGCGCTCATCCGTGTACGCTGGATTGCCGGCAAACATTTGAGCCTCCAGTTCCGGCCCTTCCAAAAGCAGCAATGCCTCCAGACTTAAGGTACAAGTCCTGGCCTTGCGAACATACTCGTTTACCGTACACTTGTCAATACCTAGCGCGGATGCAATCTTGCGATTGGACATCCCGTTGCGATGCATTATTAAGACCTGTTTGATCTTGCTCATAGATGTGATTTTTCCAGCCATATCTGTCTTCCTTTGTATTTCGCTATTGAAAATACAAAGGTAAGAGTAAGGCAGGGGAAAGTGACCGAACATGCTCCGGAATACCTTGAGAGACAGCCTGTTATTTTTACAAGTGACCGAACATGCTCCGGAAAAACAACACTGAAACGACCCTTCCGGACTCGATTCGGTCATCTTGTCCCGAACTGACCGAACATGCTCCGGAAAAGATGGAGCCGCCGCTTTGCGGCCCACCTCGCGCGAACTTATTAATATGTATTTGAAAGCATTCAGTGCCATTTTCCTTCATTTTCCCCTGTCTAGTATAAGGAAATGGGCACCGGATTTTGAGACTTGTTTCAGTTTATAAATGGACTATTTCAACATCTCCCGCTGACCGAACATGCTCCGGAATATGTACTTCGAGAAGTTCACCGTCTGGACTTTGCACATGGCGCAGACCAGTTGGGACAGGCATTTGATTCGGGCGAGATTCATAAAAGGACTGAAATGGGATAGGAGAACTGATAATAAATCACTACTTTTGTGGTGACCTCGGGTTTTGTAACGCATTGATTATAAGTATTAAGGGTACTTATAAAGTTACAAAATTTCGAGGTCTTTTGCAAGTTTAATTAATTGATAATCAACGAGATACAGCGATAATTTTCAAAAATTGTCATGTGCTAAAAAAAATAATAACAGATTACGATAATCGGTTTGCTGAAAAAGATAGAGAAAAATGGTATAAAGATTTCTGAAAACTTAATCGAAAAGGATGGGATATATTTAACTTGAACTACGATACTACAGTGGAACGTAGTTTGGGACAATATGAAGATGGCTATGAAGACACGTCAGAAGCTTATCAGCATTTCTCTCCATCAAAACTTATGATCAACAGTCGAAATCTCTCGACTGTGCAACACTTGCATGGTTCGATTCTCTTCTCAGAGGCATTTCCGATGGAATATGGCTTTTCACATGGAAATAGGGATTTATATAAATTCCCTACAGCTAGGGCAGCTCGCGATAGCATGCGAATACATCAATGCCCTGAATACTCTCAGGCGCATGAGTCTTTCTATACCGGTCCCATTTTGGTCGGTTTACGTAAAACAGAGAAATTAGAGTTTCTACCGTTTAGTTGTTATCATGCTGATTTAGTTAACAAGATAGTAGCAAATCCATCGTTGTTGGTTATCGGCTATTCATTTGGTGACCTTTATGTGAATCAATTGCTTGAGCGGCACAAACTGGTGCATGGAAATAACCAACGTGTCGTATTGATAGACAAATGGCGCCTGATTGGATAAATGATGATTCTGCGAGTGTATATTTGCACTTAATGAATAAAACGAATGGAAGACTGCGATTGTTCATAGAAAGACTGCTCGACAAAAGATATGAACCATTTGAAGCTAAAAAGTATTTTAGTTTGGTAAATGATGGGTGTTGGGAATCCTATAATGGTTTTCTTAGAATTTGCACAAAAGGGTTCAAACATGCAATAGAATGTAATGAGCAAGAAATACTTAGCTTTCTCACCGCAAGGAAAAATAATACGAAAACGGGGGTGTTATGACTGCTAACTTATGAAACAACATTATATCCCGAGGTGTTATTTGAAACGATTCTCTAATAATGAGAAGAGTATTCAAACTTACGATAAGGTACATTGTAAGAAATACAATGCATCGCTAATGTCAGTATGTTGTGAGACAGATTTATACACAATGTCTGAGAAGTACGTTAAGGAGAATAATGAAAAAGGGGATAGTGTGATAAATCGTTTGAGTATTGAGACGGATCATTTTTCTCATAGTGTTGAACCTTTATATGCTCAATTCTTAGCACAAATTGAAGAAATTAAGGATGAGTGGGTGACTGGAAAAGACCATTATCGACTTCATTTTCTTGAAAAACGGGAATTAGCTCTGCATATCATTACTCAGTATCTTAGAATGCCACAGATTGGTGAAGCTTTGATAGAAAACTACATCAAGATGGAACATGCTGGTATTGACATGCTAAAAGAAATATTGGCTGTACAGACTGGTAATGGGGATTTTCGTAAGTTGGAAATAGACGTTAGTTGTGAAAAGCCAGCGCTTCATGCTAATCTCTCGTATCTGGATGAGCAAACATTGATGACTTATGCCGATGCAATAGCTAACAATATCTTTGTATTCAGGATAAGCAAAGAGAATGATTTCTATTCTTCAGATTTTCCAGTAGTGGTTTCTCCTCACGTCCAAAATGCAAGACCTATGTATATGGGGTTAGCGCAATATGGGGGTGAATTGACAATGCCCCTGTCTCCAAGTCTTACTGTATCGATATATGATAGCAATTACTTTAAAGAGAAGAAAGATATGGATGGTAGCTTTATCGAAGCGGATGCAAAAGAAATACGCAGACAGAATTTACTAAGATACATGTACGCTACCCGGCATGTGTTTAGTTATAAGAATGATTTCTCATTGATAGATTCTTATTTCAAACTATATGGGAAACATCTTTTCTTAAAGCCTAATCATAAAGCAGAAATTATAAGTGGGCTGAAAAGTTATTAATGTATAGGTATGGCTTATGCCAATTGTTAAATCAAATGCTTAATTTTTTAACACACTAAATGATAGAGCACTGCAAAGTGCTTTAAATCAGACGTATGCCCTAAATTGAATACTTGCTATTATTCCTCAATATCATGAAATTGAACTTGTATAACTTAATGTACGTGGATCTCGAAGAGAAACGTATCATATCCAGGAAGACTTATACCACCACTGAACGCGTTGATCTGTATTTGAAAGGCAGTTGCGTGCTGGATAGGTCATTGAAAATAAACAACATGGGGGGGTAAAACTCCTGACCAACAACAAGTCTTTTATTGATGACTCTTTACGCCGCATTGGTTATGAGGAGCTTGAAGTGGTAGAAATACCGTTCTCTCTGAATGTTCCCAAGGGTATTCCGTTTTATTCGGCTCACTATAAGGTGGACGTATTTAGGTATCTCGCTACTTTGCCAGAGGATGAATATTCCATCTTGCTTGATAGCGATGTCGTGTGTATGCGAGAGTTTTCTGCGGAGTATTACGAACTGATAAAGTATGGCGTACCGTCGGTGTATTACTTGAATGCTTATGGCGGTGTCAAAAAGATGAAAGATGTTCGACTCATTGTGGAGGATATAGATTGGATGCCTTGGGCCGGTGGAGAGTTTATTGGTGGTATTGCCTCTTTTTTTAAGAAGATATATGATGAAATTCTCTCCTTCAAGGATGCGTATTGGAGTGTTATCAATAAGGGATTATTTCATGTTGGAGATGAAATGCTCACTTCAATAGCCTTGGCGCGCCTGAGAAAGAAACAAAACCTGTGTCCAGTAGATGCCAAATGGTTCGGTGTTATTCATAGATATTGGTCTGCATTTGAATTGAGAAGCATTTGGAGCTATGGTACATTCTTGATTCATCTGCCTGGCGACAAGATTTTTGAAGCGCACATTGACTTGTCTGCAAAGACAGTGAATGATCTTTTCATAGGTTATGGCTGGTTTTGTAACAAACAGAGGTTGAAGCATTTCATTAAAGGTGTAATCGTGAGATTCACTAGATGAACAAATAGGTGACGAACAGCTTAAATTCAAGAGAACAAATAGAAGATAATGAGTTATGAACAAGAAACTGTGTCTTAAATATAATATTCCATCTCTCTATCGTTCTGCTATATACAAAATGATTGACAAGGAATACGATTGTGATTGGTATTTTGGTCCGACAACGGCTGGAATCAAAGAGATGGATACTTCGGCATTGAAGCATGTAAGGAGGTATAAGGTAATCGGAAATGTAGAGAAACTGTTTTGGAACATTGGCACGCTTCGATTGTTATTTAAGAAAGAATACCAAACCTATTTCACCCTCATAGAGAGTCGATGTATCACCGATTGGATTTTCTTCTGGTTGGCGTTCAAATTTTTCAAAAAGAAAAAGTTCTATATTTGGACGCATGGATGGTATGGCAAGGAAAGTGGTCGAGATGCCAAGATGAAATTATGGTTATATCGTAAGGTGACAGGTATTTTTGTTTATGGAGACAGAGCAAAGGAACTCCTTGTCAAGGAAGGTATTCCGGCCAATAAAATATTCCCAATTCATAATTCTCTCGATTACGATAAGCAATTGGAGCTTCGTAACGGTATCCAACCGTCAAAGGTATATGTCAATCATTTCGGCAACAATAACCCCGTTGTCGTGTTTATCGGACGTTTGACTAAGGTAAAACAACTTGATATGGTGGTGGATGCTGTTGCTGAATTGAAGAATAAAGGCGAGAACTATAACGTTGTGTTTGTGGGTGATGGAGTAGAGCGAAAAAGTTTAGAGCTTAGAGTTGAGAACTTGGGAATTAACGATAGAGTATGGTTCTATGGTGCTTGCTATGATGAGAAAACAAATGCAGAACTTATATATAATGCGGATTTATGTGTGGCACCTGGTAATATAGGGTTGACAGCCATTCATGTGCTGATGTTCGGATGTCCTGCAATCTCCCATAATGATTTTAAATGGCAGATGCCAGAGTTTGAGGCCATCAGGCCTAGCCAAACGGGCGACTTCTTTGAACGTAACAACATACAATCTTTGGCTCGTACCATCAGTAAGTGGTTTTCAGAAAAGAAAGGCAAGCGTGAGGAGGTACGTAAGGCATGTTATAACGAAATAGATACGAACTGGAATCCGTATTATCAGATGGAAATCATAAAGAAAAACCTCATTTTTTAGTATGAAAAAACTTCTTCAAATCGGCTCTTCCCTCAATTGTGGTGCTCCGGGCAAGATAGCAGAACAGATTGGTTTGTTGGCAATGTCAAGAGGATGGGATGTATATATGGCTCATGGGGTGAGGCACTCCAATCCCAGCCAGTTGAAGACGATACCAATGGTTACGCCTCATGAAGAGAGAGTACATGCACTGTATAGTCTGCTGCTTGATCGTCATGGATTGGGTCCGGATGGCAAGACCAAGAAATTGGTTGAATGGATTAAAGAATATAAGCCTGATGTCATCCATCTGCACAACATCCATGGTTATTTCTTGAACTACAAGACGTTGTTTGAATATCTCGTTACGACGGACATCCCTGTAGTGTGGACACTGCATGACTGCTGGCCTTTTACAGGACATTGCGCTTATTTTGACGCTGTGGATTGCTTGCGATGGAAAAGTGGATGCCATGACTGTCCGTTAAGAAAAGACTATCCGAAGTCAATGTTCATTGACAGGTCGAAGAAGAATTATGAGTTAAAAAAAAGGCTTTTCACAGGACTGAAAAATTGCGTGATGGTTCCTGTTTCGGACTGGCTGGGCAATATCACTAAAGAATCATTTATGGGAACATACCCAGTACATGTCATTCACAATGGGATAGATTTGAATGTATTCCATCCTATCAAGACAGATTTGCGTCAGCGGTTGGGTATATTATCTGATAAAATAGTCGTGCTTGGATTGGCCGCACCGTGGGTTCCACGAAAGGGCTACAATGATATGATTCGCTTGAGTGAAGAGAAGGATTTCCAAGTAGTGATGGTTGGTGTCAGTGCGGAACAGAAAGAAGTTTTGCCTAAAAATATCATATCTATTACCCGCACCAGCAATCAGCGGGAACTCGTTGAGTATTACAATATTGCGGATGTATTTGTAAACCCAACATACTCTGATAACTTTCCAACCACCAACTTGGAAGCCCTTGCCTGCGGCACTCCTGTCATCACTTATCGTACAGGCGGCTCAACGGAAGCGATTTCGGATGTAGAGAACGCAAAGAAGATGAAGGATGGGGTTGAGTGTTATCCTACAGGTATGGTTGTAGAACAAGGAGATATTGCAGGAATTGTAGATGCCATAAGGGAACTGCATGCGCATCCGCTTTCTGCTGAGGTCTGCAGGAAAAGAGCTGAGACATATTTCGACAAGGACAAGTGCTTTGAGGAGTATATCAGATTGTATGAGAGTTTAATATAGGTTTGTTTGAAACTTCAATAGTTCGTTAAAAATTCAATAAGTTACGCGGCCCTGGCCGTGAATAAAAC
>CAMCFO010000057.1 GCA_945874155.1 uncultured Bacteroidales bacterium | reverse complement strand
GAGAGGTCGGAAAACGAAAGTAGGAAGAAAACTTTCGTTTTCCTCCTACTCGATTGAAATCTGTTTCCGAGTCTTCGGAGGTATCCTATTCCTCAGCTGCAGCCTTGAGCCTTTCAGCATTTTCGGCTATCTGCAACTGGTCTAGCATATCCTGGATGTCTCCGTCCATAAATACCGGCAGATTGTACATCGTGTAATTGATACGGTGGTCGGTCACACGGGACTGAGGATAGTTGTAAGTGCGGATTTTGGCTGAACGGTCACCTGTGGAAACCATAGTCTTTCTCTTGGCTGAGATTTCGTTCAGATATTTCTCATACTCCATATTGTAGAGCCTTGTCCTCAATTCCGCGAGTGCCTTGTCGAAGTTCTTGAGCTGGGACTTCTCGTCCTGGCATTGCACCACTATGCCCGATGGGATGTGGGTGAGCCTGATGGCTGAATATGTGGTGTTCACAGACTGTCCTCCAGGACCTGAGGAACAGAAGGTATCCTTGCGGATATCGTTCATATTCAATTCGATGTCAAATTCGTCGGCCTCCGGAAGCACTGCCACTGACGCAGCCGAGGTGTGAACTCTGCCCTGAGTCTCGGTCTGAGGCACGCGCTGCACACGATGCACTCCGGACTCATATTTCAATATTCCATAGACTCCCTCGCCTATTACCTTCACCACGATTTCCTTGAATCCTCCCGCAGCGCCTTCGGACTGGCTGTTGATTTCCATTTTCCAGCCCCTGCGCTCGAAATACTTGCTGTACATTCTGAACAGATCACCGGCAAAGATGGCAGCTTCGTCTCCACCTGCACCGCCACGGATTTCCAGAATGGCATTTTTGCTGTCCTGAGGGTCAGCCGGAATGAGCAGGAGCTTGATTTTCTGCTCCATTTCAGGAATCTTCACCTCAAGTTCGGCAAGTTCTTCCTTAGCCATCTCCCTCAATTCCTCATCCTTTTCCTCCGCGATTATGTCTTTCGCCATTTCGTAGGATTCCATCATCCTGCGATAGTCTTCTCCGGTTTCGATGATAGGTGTCAGTTCCTTGTATTCCTTGTTCAACTGAACATATTTCTTTATATCCGAAATCACATCCGGATCCGACAGCTGTGTCTGCAATGATTCATATTTGTCCCTGAGTCCCAGGATTTTCTCCAGCAATGTATTCTTCTCTGCCATTTGTCGATAGTTAGATTATGGTCTTTCAAATTAACCTGCAAATTTACTTTCTGTTTTCCGTATTTACAAAAATTAATGCGTGATGCCGTTAAAATCTCATAGATGTTAAAAAAATCATAAAATCACCTTAACGAAATATTCACATTTTTGAAATTTGGTTGTATATTCGTGGCCCAAACCATTTACGAACGACTTATGAATTTCGGTATTCTTGAAGTTCTCACTCTCATCGGGTCTGTGGGGATGTTCCTCTATGGTATGAAACTGATGAGTGAGGGCTTGCAGAAAGCGGCGGGAAACAAGCTCAGGAATATTCTCGCCCTGATGACCAACAACAAATTCCTCGGTGCTCTCACCGGTATCTTCATCACAGCACTTGTCCAGTCTTCTTCTGCGACGACCACGATGATTGTCTCCTTTGTAAATGCCGGGCTCATTACCCTGCAGCAGTCAATGGCTGTCATCTTCGGTGCAAATGTGGGTACTACCTTCACGGCGTGGATCATTTCACTTTTCGGGTTCAAGGTTGACATTTCAGCTTTTGCAATCCCGCTCTTCGCCTTCGGAGTACCTCTTCTTTTTATGAAGAAGTCTCCATATACGAACTGGGGTGAGTTCCTCATCGGTTTTGCGTTGCTCTTTTTGGGACTGGATTTTCTCAATGGGTCGGTTCCCGATCTCAAGTCCAATCCGGCAGTTATGGATGCCCTCAGACGCTATTCCGATCTCGGTTTTTGGTCAGTGCTGATTTTCGCAGGTGTCGGTCTGGTGCTCACAATGGTCGTGCAGGCCTCCAGTGCCACTTTCGCCATAGCGCTGATTATGTGCAGCAAAGGCTGGATTACCTTCGACCTGGCTGCTGCACTCGTCCTTGGCGGTAATATAGGAACCTGTATCACTCCTATCATCGCCTCCGTTTCCGGTAACGTGATGGCAAAGAGAGCTGCTGCCGGACACCTTCTCTTCAACCTCATAGGTTCCGTCTGGGCGCTTGCCATCTACCGTCCGTATATGAAACTCATAAGTTGGATTACTACCGGATGTGTGGGAGACCCTAACGAAATCTACAAATTCGCGAACAATGCGGATCCTGCCGTGGTTGCCTCCCTGATGGATGGTACAATAGACAAGTCTCTTCCTGAGAATCAGGCTCTTGTGTCCAGTTTCGCGGCGATGCAGTACTATGTGTCTTTCGGACTGTCAATGTTCCACACGGTATTCAACCTCATCAATATCTTTGTGATGATATGGTTTACCAAGTTATTCGTGAAAGTTGTGACCCTGCTTGTTCCGTCCAAAAAGGAAGAGTTGTCGGATATCGACGGCAGACCGCACCTGGAGTTCATTTCCGGTGGTCTTATGTCCACCTCCGAGTTGTCCATACTCCAGGCTCATAAGGAAATCCTGGTTATGAGCGACAGGACTTCTCGTATGCACGATATGGTGGGACAGATGTATTCCGAGAAGAATTCAGATGAGTTCGCCTCTCTGTTTGAGCGGGTGCAGAAATATGAGAACATCAGCGACAATATGGAGGTGGAGATTGCTACCTACCTGAGCAAAGTGGCTGACGGACGCTTGAGTGATGATTCCAAGCACTCCATTCAGATGAAACTTCGTGAGATTTCGGAGATTGAGAGTATTGGTGACAGTTATTACAATATGGCGCGCATTCTTCAGAGACGCAACGAGAACAGGATTGAGTTCACGGCGGATATGAATCTGAATTTTGCAGAAATGTTCGCCCTGGTACAGAAGGCCTACAAGCAGATGGCTGACAGTCTTGTGAACAATTCCCACGCCTCTTCCGCCGACCTTATCCGTACGATGAAGACTGAATCTTCCATCAATGCGATGCGTAACAAACTCAAGGAGCGCAATATCATCGACTTGAACGAAGGCAAATATGAATACGCCACCGGTTCGGCCTATATGGACCTCATCATCGAATGTGAGAAGATAGGTGACTACATAGTAAACGTGGTCGAGGCTCTGGTTGATCTCAAGCCTGGTAAAGGTACGACAGAATAATTTTCTACATATTTTGCAGATTTTTGGAGCTTGTGCAGTGGTTTTGCGCAAGCTCCTTTTAATTTTGCAACAAATCCCGGAAGGGGAGGATAACTGGGAGTAATAATTGAAAATTATCTGCATTATGAGAAAGGATTCCATCATCAGTCTTATGAACACATTCATTTCATCTGAGGCATCTTATGAAAATGTAAACGCAATGGTCAGCGAACTAGGTTTGGAACTCAATTCTGTGGAATTTGTGTTCTGAGTTTCGCAATTGCGAAGTTCTTGTTAAGTAATATGAAAATAATAAGTTGCGTCAGATTTGAATTAGATTTTCGAGGTCAGATTTTCACCCGAAGAAGGAGCATAGCCGTAGCTATGTGACTGATGAGGGAGGAAATATGGACCGAAAAGATTTTCAAAGATGAGGCAGGTTATTTTTTGAAGATTACTATATTTGTGCTTTCGTATAAATTTTGGGATATGAAAGTCAAAATTGTCAATGAATCTCAATGGCCGTCGCCCTCTTATGCGACAGTCAATTCGGCAGGTGTGGACCTGAAGGCCAATATTGAGGAACCCATAGTTCTGGAGCCTTTGCAGAGGGCCGTCGTTCCCACAGGGCTCAAAATTGCCCTTCCGGAAGGAACAGAAGCCCAGGTTCGCCCGCGCAGCGGATTGGCAGCAAAACATGGAATCACCGTGCTCAACTCGCCCGGCACCATAGATGCCGACTACAGGGGAGAAATCGGGGTTATCCTTGTGAATCTTTCAGACAAGACTTTCATTGTGAATCCGGGGGAGAGAATCGCCCAGATGGTGGTGGCACGTTACGAGAGAGTGGAATGGGACGAAGTTGCGGAGCTGGACAGCACCGACAGGGGTGAGGGCGGTTTCGGAAGCACAGGAAGAAAATAGGACTTATGACTCATATAGACAAATTGTATGAACTGTTCTGTGAGTGCGGTGGCAGTTTTACAACTGACAGCAGGACAATAAAGGGCGGAGAATTATTTTTTGCCCTCAAGGGAGATAATTTTGATGGCAATGCCTATGCGGAGAAGGCTCTGGAGGCTGGTGCCGCGTATGCCGTTGTAGGAGAGGATGCTGAATGTCTGAAGAGTTCTTCATTGGATTCCGCTCGTCTCTTTCCGGTGAAGGACACGGCAATCGCGCTGAGACAACTTGCCTTATATCATCGCAGGCGTCTGGATATTCCTGTCATTGGCTTGACCGGCACCAATGGCAAGACCACGACTAAGGAACTGATAAACGCCGTGCTGTCCGCAAAATTCCGTACTGCGGCCACCAGTGGCAATTTCAACAATAATATAGGTGTCCCTCTGACAGTTCTCTCCATTCCTTCCGGGGCAGAAATCGCGATAGTCGAAATGGGAGCGAGCCACCCCGGAGACATTAAGGAACTGGTGGATATATGTGAGCCTGATTTCGGACTCATTACCAATGTAGGGCGGGCGCATCTGCTCGGTTTCGGTTCTTTTGAGGGGGTTAAGGCCACCAAAGGGGAACTGTATGATTTCATTGCCGGCAGAAGGAGAGAATGTGGGAATGGTACAAAGAAGACGGACAAGCTTATCTTCGTGAATGCCGACAATGCGGATTTGGTCGGTATGGCGGAATCTAGGGGTTTCGTGCCTGGCCAGTCTGCTGTATGCTATGGTCTGAAGTATTCCGGCGCGGAAATTCTGCCTACGGATGCCGGACATCCTTTCCTGATGCTGAGGCTCTCCGACGGCAGGGTAGTGAACACGAAGCTGGTGGGGGCATACAACGCGGACAATGTGCTTGCAGCCTTGTGTGTGGGAGAATATTTCGGAGTGGAGCGTTCTGCCGCTATTGCTGCCATCGAGGCTTATGTCCCGTCAAACAACCGCTCACAGATGCAGAAAACCGACAGGAATGTGCTGATAGTTGATGCTTACAACGCCAATCCTTCAAGTATGGATGCTGCCCTGAGCAATTTTGCGGGTTTTGAGGCTGCATCGAAGATTGTTTTGCTGGGGGATATGCTGGAGTTGGGTGAGACTTCCGTTGAGGAACACCGCAAGATTGTGGAAAAGGTTGCCAGCTGCGGTTTCAAGGCCTATTATGTGGGAGATGAGTTCGCCAAAGCCGGGGCAAGTCCTTGCTTCGCTTCTTCAGATGAACTGGCGGAATATATTTCTACCCATCTTGATGCTTTCACCGGTGCAGCCATACTGGTGAAGGGCTCACGGGGTAAACGTATGGAGAGGACTATTTCAGTACTGTGAATTTCCGGATGACCAGATTGGCGATAAACCCAAAAACCAGCCCGAAAATAATCCCTATGACGATTCCGACAGCGACATCTCCCAGAAAGTGTCTCCCCACAAATATTCTGCTGATGGAGACCATAAGGGCCCAAACCATCATACCCCAGGTATAACAATTACCCCATAGCTTGCGTCCCGTTTCCAAGTTCTTCCCGGCGGCAACTTTGCAGTGCTTGCGGAATACCGTGGAAGTGCAGCAAGCCACTCCAAAGGCATTGGCAGCGTGAGCCGAAAAGAAACTGAATCCTCCGCCCCATTCCAGAACGTGCAATCCCTGCTCAATCATAAGAGGGTCATTGACAGGCCGCACCCTCTGTACCCAATGCTTGATGAGATTGGCGAACTGGTCGCAGCACAACACGGTCAGAGCAACGGCAGCCAACAGCACAAGGGCTTTCTTCCATCCCAACTTCCAGAACATCAGAGCCACCAGAGCCACATAAAACGGAATCCAGACTTTCTTGTCTGAAAAGAACCACATTATCGGGTCTGTAAAACTTGAATGGAGGCTGTTTATTGCCAGAGTCCAACTCCGGTCCAATTGTTCGAGTTGCATCAAGTCCATACTGCTTTATTCTTTGTGAAGCGCAGCCCAGAGCATATCCTTAAGCTCCTTTATGCCTTCGTTGGTAATCGAAGATATGAAAACGTGAGGAATCCCCTCCGGCAGTTTCGGCTCAATTTCCGCCTCCAACTGCTTGTCAATCAGGTCACATTTTGTGATGGCAAGAACCCTGTCCTTCACGAGCAGTTCCGGATTGTACTCCCGAAGTTCATCAAGCAGCACCTCATAACTGCGGCTGATGTCATCCTCCTCAGCCGAAACCATAAACAGAAGTACAGAATTCCTTTCTATATGTCTGAGAAACCTTATGCCCAGCCCCCGGCCTTCGTGAGCCCCTTCTATGATTCCGGGTATGTCGGCCATTACAAATGACTGGTCGTCATAGTACCGGACCACGCCCACACTTGGCTCCAAAGTGGTAAAAGCATAGTTGGCCACCTTCGGCCGAGCTGCAGACACAGTGGAAAGCAAAGTGGATTTGCCCGCATTAGGAAATCCGACAAGTCCCACATCAGCCAACATCTTGAGTTCCAGAATATACCACCCTTCGCTCCCAAGTTCACCAGGCTGTGCATATCGTGGAGTCTGATTAGTGGCAGTCTTGAAATAAGCATTGCCCAAACCGCCGCGACCGCCCTTGACAAGCACGAACTCCTCTCCCGCTTCCACCATTTCGTGGATAATCTCTCCAGTTTCAGCATCCCGGGCAACCGTCCCCAGCGGAACATCCAGATACACATCCTTGCCGTCCTTCCCCTTGCAAAGCGCCCCGCTTCCATTCTCCCCGTGCTCAGCCCGTATATGTTTCTGATACTTAAGGTGAATCAAGGTCCAAAACTGAGGATTTGCCCTCAAAATGACATTCCCCCCTCGTCCCCCGTCACCACCATCAGGACCTCCCTTGGGAATATACTTCTCACGCCTCAGGTGCATCGACCCGGAACCGCCGTTCCCTGATGCGCAGAATATCTTTACGTAGTCTATGAAATTCGAATCGGCCATATCTTTCGTGTTGTCAGCAAATTATTGAAACTTGAAAAGTTTCTCGTGCAAAGATAGTGAATTTGCGTGATACTGAAATCATAAGGGAAACATTCTTTAGTCTTACCTCATTCCCTCACACAACTGAATCCAAAATGATCTGTTATTTAGTCTTGAAAATTTGTTCAAGTTTTGCAGCCTCTTCCTCGAGTTTCTGGGGATTCTGTTTGGCAAGTTTTGCAAGGTTGAGAAGTTTCCACTTGACTGACGGGTATTCTTTGAGATACTCGAACTCATAGCCATCCCATGCGGGAGTGCCTTTCTCAAAGCTGACAAGAAATCGCTTATCTGCGTCGGTCATCAAAGCGTTGACATCTGCAATGAGTCTGGCGCGGGTATCCTCAAATTCCTGATAGGTGAAAGGTATCTCGGTCATGCCATCGAACTGGTTTGCCATTGCTTCACGCTGGTCGATGAGTCGCGGAGCAAAAGACTCGTGTATCGGGCGGTCGCTTCCGAGAAGGCAGAATATCAGACCCTCGCGGCACTTGTCAAGAGGAAAGTCCATGTACTTGACGTCAAATAGGTCGCGGGGATGCTGGCGAGAAAGCGCAGCTGCGATTTTGCCGCCGTATAGCTGTGTAAGAGGCACAATGCCCGCCTCGCAGTACAGGCCGAATTCCTCCTGGGCCTTTTCGCTGAGCGGCTGGGATACAATAGGACCGCTTACGATTCCTCTCTTGGTCTGGTTCACTTCTACCTTTACCTGCTTGCCCCTATATTCGCAGAGAAGCTTGCAGGTACTGTAGTTCGGGGTTATGTGAATTCCTTTGAATGCTTTTACTGCTTTCTCGCAGATGGATGCGAGGTGCTTGTTGATATCAGCAATACTTGTCTGCCTGTCTGAAAGTGGGATATAAGTGAGGTCAATATCAACTGAATATCGTGGAAGATCCTTCAGGAACAGGTTGATGGCCGTTCCGCCGTGTACGGCAAATACTCCTTCGTCCATTATGATAGGCATCAGGCGAAGCAGCAGTTCCACTTTCTGGGCATAGACTTGTGTGTTGATATTTTTGTTATTCATATTCAGCCAGTTCTTTAGGGATTGTAATGTTGTATTTGGCGATGTACCTGCCAGTTGGCACAATCATATAGCGTGATGTTCCGAGCGGAATAGAGTCCAGGTTCAAGGCTCTGAACCACTGGTGCCCTGCTTTCTCTGCCATGTAGAGGAAGAGCCTTTTTACTTTCTTTGATGTGCATGTCTCCAGAAGCGATTGTATGAGTTTGGGCCGTAGAGTGGTCAGGCTTTCCATTATATAATACAGATCCAGCAGAGAAGCAGATGACTCCGGAAGGTTAAGGCACTCCAGCATTGCTCTTTCCGGCGATGAAACAAGCAACTCGTTGCCGTTTGAGACGAAAGGCTCTACGCCCTTGTGGTCATCGCCCAGAAAGGAGGTCACCATGTACTTTATGGTCATGTCCCATTCCCTCTGCGTCAGCCATGTTGGGAGTTTGTCGTCTTTGCCGGTAAACAGATATGCCTGCGGCTTACCCATGGACAGGTAGTGCGAGTATCCTCTCATCTCGAGCGCTGTGTATGCACCTACGATGCATTCTTTTGAGAGCTGGGAGTTGTATGCTGAAATGGTCTGCATCAATGTAGGAGTTGTGCTCTGAAGTGCATATACGCCTTTTGACAGACGAGAGAGCCAGCCGCTTTTCATATATGCATACTGACTTTTGGCATCTAGCCCCTGACGGGAAAGCCATTCTCCGAACAATATTTTGGTATCCGGATTAGACTTAAGTATTTGCTGTATCTTTGTTGCCATATTCTATAAA
>CAMCFO010000056.1 GCA_945874155.1 uncultured Bacteroidales bacterium | reverse complement strand
CTGCACTCGCATCGTCGCTTACGGCGACCAGAAACAATTGCATGCATTCGCACATCTGCTGAACACCATGCCGAACCTCGAAAACGGATACGGACGCTACTGGATGGGGAAAAATGGATTCGGACGCTACTGGATGGGAAACGTCGCAGCAGCCATTCTTCAAAAGTCAAAGGAAGATATCCAAAAATCCAGTCTTGATCTGATAGGAACACTCAACCCAAACTTCAATGTCTTTGCTTGCTTCTACGGACCAGAACCAAACGTAAATGAATCCCAAGAATTCAAAGTCGACCCGGACGGAAAAATGCGTTTCTCTACAATTTCCGCACGGAACCGCTCTGAAGAATTCGAAGATTTGATATTGCAGAAATTCCCGGATATTGAATTGGCTTGGTCCTGCACGGATCAATTAGAAAACTTTCACACTACACACAATCCGGAGGGGTTCACCGATCTGGACATAATCGCCTTCGGCGTAAGGCATTATTCTGCAGCTGACCTCACAAACCTCAAAGCAGACCTCAAAGAACGTTGTCCTGGACTTGAGTTTCCGGAAAACGCAGATATTGACTTCTTCTTGTCAAATGAATTCTTAGAAACATACTACAAATGGGCTACATCCTTCCATACAGATGAAATGCATATTCCTGACTTCGAAATATACAAAGAAGTCTGACGGAGACAAAACTCCTAACAACAACACATAGGAAGAATATCGCGTCCCTATACACCATCCAACCATTGACATCAATTACCCCTGCCAACAGGCGGGGGTTCCAAAAATAACGTATCATGAAAACGAAAGAAATCAAAGCAGTCTTCGACCGCACATTCAACGGTCTTCCAAATCCAGTTTTCTGCTACCCTGTCGGATATTTCGAACACAAAGGATTCCTTTGTGAAATCGCCACTTCTCCTTCAGGAGAAAACATGGCTCGACAAGTAAAGAAAAAACTCTACAGAAATCCTTTAGCCATATTCGACATGATGTTCTCTGATTGCGGAAACTGGCTCACCGTCTTGACTCCAACTGGAGAAAAAACAGAATACGGAGGACATTTCGACACAAAGGCAGAACTGGAAACACTCCTTTCCGAATTCCCGGACATACAGATATAAAACAATCCAATCCTGTCAAACCCATTCACAATGTCAATCAGAATCAAAACGGTCTCCGAACAAAACATAGAAGCTCTCACCGACAAAGAAAGCGGAACCGTCTGGCTGGGACGCCACATAATAAAAAATGGTGCCGACTTCGGCACAATGTATGCCATAAATTTGCTCACTCAAATCACCACCGATGAAGAAAAAAGATTCAAAAGATTCCCTTCCTCCATTCAACCAGGCCTTAGCCGAGGAGGTGAAAAAAATGTTGCAGCATCCATTATCCTTCGAGGATGCGAAAGCGCAGGTGTACCGTCAACACGGAATATCCTGCAATCCGGATACACAAGAGTAGAAGAAATCCTCGCAGACTGGGCAGAACAGGACGGATGCTGGGAGGATTATGCAGACACAGCTGTCCAGAAAAAAGGCTACTGTCATTTTGAAAAATTCCGCTGCGGAAGCGAGGCAAATATCTTCTATAACGAGAAAACTGGCTACTGTATAAAGGTAATCGACATCAGTCATTACTCCAACGGCATACAAGGTCTTCTCGACAAAATCAGCGCACACAACGCACTCTTTCCAGAACTCCCTTACAATGTTCTTTGCTTCGGAATGAAAGATGCGGCCGATGACCATTTCGGCTATTCCGTCATCGTTTCACAACCATTCGCAAAAGGTAGGACACCTTCTCCAATGGAGATGAAACGAATATCCGAAGAACGAAATTTCATCAAATCAAAAACACCTCCTTTCTGCACATCAGAAGACGGAACGATTGAGATAGAAGACCTCCATTCTGGAAACGCCATCCGAACAGAAAACAACAATATTCTCGTCTTCGACTGCGACCTCAAACTGGCACGGAACTTCCAGATTCCCAAGCCCGAGTTCTCCGAAGAGAGCATAAAGAAAATAGAGGATTTCATCGAATCAATCGTACCTCTCCCTGTAACCAGAACAACCCCTGACAATGCCCCTTTCCTTTTCAAAGGAAAAGACGGAAAGATGTACTTCCAAACCCCGGAAAGAATAATAAAGGCATTGACTTTCTCCACCTTTTCCAAAGAACAAAAAGAACTTCTCGCCCACGGAAAATCCGTCTCCCTGCCGGAAGGAAATTATGTGTTCCTTCCCGACAAGGGAAGAATTCAACTCATTCCAAAACAGCAGAAGAAAACCACCAAACCTTGTCTAAAAATCTAAATTCAAAAACTATGTTTGACTCAAGCAATTTCATTCAGCCCTCCGACTATATAGGAGAATACACAAAGGCCGTAAGAGGCGGCGGAAGCAAAAAACCCGGACCGGAAATCAACCTTATGTTTATGAATAAGGAACAGTTCGAACAATGGCTCAAAAAAGTAGCAGAACCAGAACCAATAGCATAAAAATTTTCTAAAATGAACAAGATTGTCAACCTCATTCCAAATTTCCAACCGCTATACGAAGCCATATGCCAATTCATCAAAAGTAATACTGGTGAAAAAGGATTTCTTGACACAAGAAATATTGACAAAACAAATGTTGATATTTTCGCCCGCATCTATCGAGAATGTGACGACCCTGAATTCGGTGACCTTTTCACAGACAAAATATATGCAATGAAAGTAAGACCCGACAGCAAAGGAAATGACACAGTATTTATCTTTGCAGATGATTCGCAATCTTGTCCAGATGACAAAGATCTGGAATGCGAATCTTCAACATTGTGGTACAAACTCCGTCATCCCAGTCAAGTTATCTTTTACGAAACACTTCTCAATATAGCAGAAAATGTCGAACAATACGCCCTTGACAACAATGACTAAAGGCTAAAAATTGTCATCAAAACTAAGGGACAAAAAATAATCAAATCAATTCCAAATATGGCTAATATACTATTCTCCCCAAACGCCCGCAAAAGATTTTTCGAATGTCTCGAAAAGACGCAGGAAACCATAAAGAAGCCTGAGAAAAGATTGGACAGAGTAATAGCCCAGTTCCTCCTTTGGCAAGCCGACACCATCCAAATCAGTTGTGACTTTGATGAGATGTCATTCACCTTTCACGAAATCCACGAGAACGGAACAACCGGTATCTGTGGCGGAATCATCTATCACGGATCAAGAGACGGCTTCGGAAGGGGAGGGTATCCCACATTCTCCGTCTCAACAGACCACGAAGAAGGATACCAGATACACACCTAATATGACTCGATTCTCTCATACAAAAATGTCATAATTGCAGTAACAGATTTCCCCGATTACATTCATCTAAAGTTCAACGGAATCTGATGCAAATCCTCGCGTAAATGATAACATAAAAAGAAAAGGAGTTCTCTCCGAATAACATACATATCCTGTTGAACAGGACTCTCGAATCATCCCCGTTCCGAGACGCAGCACACAAATGTACTGCGCCCCGGAACGGGGACTTTTTTGTGAAAAAAAGGCAGTCTCTAAGAATCATTTCCCGAGACTGCCAGCCATTAACACAAAATGAAAAAGCATCAAATGAGTTCCAAAAAAGTACGGATAATATACGCCGCACATTCTTCTGAAGTAATGCCTTTTTCAGTTGCCAAATCTTTCAATTTCTGTCTGTCGATTTCTGAAAGTCTGACAGACAAACTTTTCTTTGAAAGTCTTTCTTTCTCAATCAGAGAACAGAATTTTTCTTTAAGGGAATCAACGGCATTTACCCTCTTTTCTTTTGTGGGATTTTGATTTACTTCTTCCATGATTACAAACAATGAAAATGAAAAATTTTTGCAATTACAAATCTTGAATATATTCCTGAAAACATAGCAAAGCCAGGTTTAGAATTCTCTGTAATGTTATATTACTATTCTCTGCAATTCGATTGTAAAACTCATAGTTCTTACTATCAAGCGTAAAACAGATTGTTTTTTTATTTTTTTTATGTGAAATATCTAATGAAGTTTCATTGATAATTCTTTTGAAATCTATCTGCGGTAACGATGAATCAACAGTCTTTATTTTCTTTTCATTTGTAGGGCATACTTGAAATTCGTCTTCCCGTTGTTTTCTTTCAGAAATCATATCTAAACTCGTTAGAGTTTGAATATTTTCTTCGTCTTCATTTGATGTATTGGGCAAATAATTTTCACCAAATATTTCTTTGAAATAATCTGAATTTTGTTCCATAAAATATGTTTATAAACATTTTACAAAGATATGCAATATACTTTATTATACAAACTTTTTTCTGGAATAAATTTTACAGTGAAATCCATCTAATACTCCTAAATATATATTACTTATATATATTGCTTATATAAGGTCTATATAATATTTATATAAGGTCTATATAGTGTCTATATAGGGCGTATATAGCGTCTATATAAAGTCAATATAGGGTGTATATATTACTTATATAAGGTATGTAATACATTTACACTGTGTAATTGTAATACATTTTATGAGAAAATCCTTTGAACAACAAGGAAAAACCTTTATATTTGCCAAGAAATTGAGAAAAAACCCTCAATTTTATCTCTTTGGCAAGATGTGTAAATGTAATACATAGTTAAACTATGTAATACATTTACTTTTTACACTTTTTCAGAGCCTCTCTGAAAAACTGAGTTTCGAAGCTCCGTAGTCGCTTCGACCCTTGCAGGGAGCAGGTAAAATTGAACGTTTTTCAGTTCTTCCTTCTCTCCCTCTTATCTTCCATTTTCAAGGAAAAGACAGGAAATGAAGAAAGAATTCTCTCTTTCAACCAGGTTGGACTTCAACAAAAATCGGAAGATTTTCCTTCGGATTTTCATTGAAAGTTCGACGCATTTTAACTGAATAAATTTACAAAAAAATGTCGAATAAAGCAACCGAAAAAGAGTCTATTCAAACTAAAAAAGAATCCCCCAAAATTGCAAAGGGAAGAAAGATATTATGTCTTTCTCTCAGTACCAAAGAACAAGTGCTTCTTGTAAAAAAAATGAAGGATGAGGGTTGGGGAAACACCGGCAGATTCATCAAAAAAAATCTGTTCGGAAACGATATAGAAGAAACATATCAGACTGTCCTTTCAGAAACGGACAAAGAAGGTATGTTAGACATTATGAAAGTCCTTCTCGAAAACTTCTCAGACGAACTGATTTATACCAATTACAAGATGCGAGAAGTCTTCGAATTCTATGAGCAGAAAAAGGACAATTCCCAGAAAGATTTGAATGTCTTCAAGAAGGTTGGAATATGGAAATCCAGCTTAGAAAAAAAGATAGACAATCTTCATCGGGATGTCCGTCTTCTACTCCATCATTACGACATCGACATTAAGGGGCATGAAGGTGATAAAGTCAGGGGAGTCCCACAGAAAATCATCAATGAAAAATTGAAGAACTGGGGTGACAATCAGTCTCCGGAAATCATCGAACAGGCCCGTCGCGTACAAAACAAGGAAGAATAAAATTTTGCATAATGGAAATGGTGATACTTTCCGGAAAGATAATGTCTGAACCGGAAACAAAAATAGACAAAAACGGAAACCATTACATCAGGTTTCGTGTCAGTTGTTTGAAAAAACGAGGCAACGAAGAGAAGTACACGATCTACCGATGTTACTCTTACAATACAGCAGAATTTTCAGATGCTAAGATGGGAGACAGCATCTTTCTCGCCGGTGATCTCGACATAACAAGAAGGGAAGATTCCAACGGAACAGTCTGGACCAACAATGATGTCTATGTCAAGCAGGTGAGCATCATTCGTTCAACAAGAAAATAATCCAGCCATCGAAAAACTCAATCATAAAATCATAAAAAATACAGTCAAAATTTATGAGCACAGAATTACTGCAAACGCTTGAAACTATTATGAAGTATTATGTCTGGACAGTCGTAATAATGACTCCTTTTACGATACTTCTGATGATATACCTATACAAAAAAACTCATTTTTTTGAGGCTATTGATTCAATAATAGACAAGGTCCTGAAAATTGATTCCAGCAAAGACAAATCCAAAGGGAAAAATGACAAGACAGAGGATAAGAACCTAAAAATCGACGACTCTGTTCCACAAGAAGAAGCGGAAAAAGAAACTGACTATATCAAGCAATTGAAAGATGCATTAACTGTCATCAACCTCAAGGTAGGAGACAGTTACAAATGCGTTGCAAACAGTCTCCAGAAAAAACTCCTCGGTATAAGTCGCAACTGGAAAATCGACAATGAGTTCATCGGAAAAATCGAAACATCGACCGGAGTGTTCAAAGCAGAAAAAACGGGGTGGGGAGTGATAACCTGCAACGATGAAATGATGTATTTTATAGAGGTTCATCCCAAGAATGAAAAATGGGAATTTGAAGAAATGTTCAAGGATGTAATCAGTCCTTCTGACATATCAATTATCCGCTTGCGCTATATGAGGAAGATGTATGTTCCGATATCATACAATCTCAAAAATTTCAAGTCTGTTTTTGCTCAGCCCGTCATCGGAGGTAGGAAATGTACATGTGTCTTCGATAAGAATAAAAACGTCATAAAATGCGTTATGGAATTGCCGTATTCCACAGATATGATGAACACCATCATTGAAGGAATGAAGGAAAGAATGGAATTGATTTCAAAGCAAAAATCTCCTGAAAAATTCTGGATTTCAATGGGACGGGATGACAGCAGCGAAGATGTGATGTTCATAGCCTTTCTTCAAAAGAAAAAAAATACCAACAGATACATCTTCGGACTCGGAATCAGTTGGAAGGAATGTGACAGGGATGAGGTTATTTCCAACCCGGGAATGATAACCAGGTTCTTCGCTGACTGTCTCGACAAGGAAGACCTTCCCCAGTCCATAATTACGATTGCTGAGAAGAAAACGAATAAAGAAGAAGCATCCTCCGAAAAGAGTTCTGTTAAACAGACAGACAATGCCATACAGGATGCCAACCGGACCAACGATGAAAAGGTCGAAAACAAACAGAAAGACGCTTCTCAAGAAACCTCCGCTTCCCAGAAGGAAGATTCAACAACTGTCACAACCGAACCAAACGCAGAATCCGTCTCCACAACGGATGAAAAGCAGGATATTCAGAATAGCGGTTCAAATGAAGATAACGAAGGAGATAAAGGAAATGAGAATAGGGAGTATTCAGAAGATGACGCTTTTGAAACCGCTCTGTACAATGAAAACAGTTCAGATTACTTACCTGATGATGATGAAAAAGAAACCCTCGATTTATAATTTTTCGAAAAACTCATTAAATTTATGGACAAGATATTATTTATTGACACCCTCACAACGGGTATGAACCAGCAAAGATGTGGCATCTATTCAATTGGTGGAATTTTCTGCATCAACACAACGGAAGAAATTAAGGAAAAATTCAGATTTGATTTCAAGATCCGTCCAGCGGAAGATATTAGAATCAATGACAATTCTCTCTGGATCGGCGGTGTGAACAGAACCAAACTCCTCTCCTTCGAAGATGAAAAAACCGTTCTCAAAAGACTGACTGACCTTCTTGATCAGGAAATGAATCTGAAGAATCCTTTCGACAAGATTTACCTTTCGGGGTACAACACCTCTGCCTTTGATGCGCCGTTCCTCAGATACTTCTTTGAGAGGAACCAGAATATGAATTTCAGGGATTATTTCTATGCCCAAACTATAGACATCATGACTCTTTCAACAATCGAACTTCTTGGAGAGAGAATGAACATGAGCGACTTTCATCTTGAGTCCGTTGCCCGCAAACTTGGCATTATGCCTGAGAGTACGGACAAATACAGTTGTGTTGAAAATGCACGACTTTGTATGCAGATGTTCGCAATGTTCAAAGGCAGGTTAGGTTACGGAAAGAACAAACTCTCCGAACCTTCCAGTACGATGTACTTAAATTTCTAAATCAAGTTCTGATAAAAAATACGAATGTATGGTTATCAAAATTCAACCGCCGGCAAAGAATATATTCAATGCGGTAAACTATAATGCGAGAAAAACAGAACCGGGTGCAGAAGGGGAGATACCGGAAACGGGAGAAGTTCTCGCCATACGAAATGTCCCTGAAGGCAGGGAACTGAAAGAAGAATTCCAGCGTCTTATAGACAAGAACGAGAGAGAAACTACCGGAAGAAAGATGACGAAACCCACCTTCCACATGTCCGTCAATCCGGGAAAAGATGATCGTCCTCTCACAAAGGATGAAGTCGTTTCCTTCATTGATGAGATTATGACAAGACTCGGTTACGGAGAATGCCCCTATGCAATATACATGCATAACGACATCGCAAGAATTCACTATCATGTAGTGGGATGTCGCATTGGTCAAGACGGCAAAAAAATCAATGATTCAATGGAAGAGAGGCGGTTGATGAAAATCGCAAACGAACTGTCAAACAAATACGGTTTCACTGTCGGTCTTGACAAAAATCAGGAAAAAACATCCGAAATCAACACCAAGACACCTTCTAAAAATGAAAATAAAGGGGTTTTCGGATGCTTTCGTATGGATTCCGACATCCCATTCACCCAACAATATAAAATGGCTCTGAATGAGGCGGGAAAGTGGCATTTCAGTACACCTGAACAGTTCGAAGCCATAATGAGGTACAGGTTCAGAATAGATGCCGAAGAAATTGAAAGCGGATACCTGTTCAGCGGGTTGAACGAAGATAACGAAAAAGCCACTACACCCGTAAGCGAACAAGAACTCGGTCTCAGAACCAGAATGGATGTCTGCCACAAGTGCGCGGAAGAAAATATGAAAAAATACCGCAGCCAAAGGAAACGAGTCGAAGACAATGCAAAAGAAGCCATGGAAAAGAGCAAATCGTACAAGGATTTCCTTCTCAAAATGGCTAAAAAAGGGATTATTGTTGTAATGTCTTGGAACAAGGATAAAGAAGCCTTTGGAGTCACATATCTTGACCGAGCAACCAAATGCGCATTCAAAGGAAGTGAAACCGGAACCGACTTCCAATGGCTCAAAAACGAAACAGATAAAAGAGGTTGGAAAATTGAACCTCTGAAATCAGAACCATACAAGCCTCAGCCAAAGATAACCGTCTCAAAACCTTCACAATCAATAATTCAGGAACTCTCATACAAGATGAGAGGAATGGTGGACAGGGAGAGCCACGGTTCAAGAGAAAAGGCTATTGATGAATCCGAACTTGACCTCAATCCAAACGATATCAAAATCTGATGACTTTACCTAAAAAACGATTTTTTATGAGTAACTTTGTTATAATTCATATGGAGAAAAGGAGAGAAATTACTGCTGTCATTGAAAGACATTTGACGCGAAAAAATGGAGCATACGCTCGCTTGCTGTATTTGGGACGGCTGGCCAGAAAATCGTCAACCC
>CAMCFO010000055.1 GCA_945874155.1 uncultured Bacteroidales bacterium | reverse complement strand
AGTAGTAGTGCTTATCGCAGCTGAGATAGACATGACCGTTCTGCTGCACGGTGACCTCGGCGTAACGCTTCATCTGGTACGGAGTCTCAGGCAAAGGGAGGAGTTTCGGCTTTTCCACTGCGTGGAAGTGCTCTTCTCTGGTGTAGGGACGCTGCTGCATGCGTGTCTGATTGTGGTAGACCAAGAACTCAAACACTGCGGCATTCAGTTCCTCCAGAGAGAAGAACTGGCGGTTTCTCAGGCGTGCATATATCCTATGGTAGATGATTTGCACCTGATTCTCTACCTTGGCCTTCTGCGTCGGTTTGACGGGTTGGCATGGTATCGTGACAAAACCGTAGTGGTTGCCCATATCGTCCATTGCCTTGTTCAGCACAGGCTCGTACTTGTCAGCCTTTATGACCGCAGCTTTCAGGTTGTCAGGGACGACGATTCTTGGCACTCCACCATAGAACTCAAGGGCCTTGCCCAGTGCATGGATGAAGTCCTCCGTCTTCTGGGACGGGACACAAAGAGCGAACGCATAGTCCGTGCATGCCATAGTGCTTACAAAGGTCTGCACCTTGATCAATTCGCCGGTCTCCACATTCACGTATCCGAGCGTGTCGCCGGCAAAGTCAACGAAGAGTTCCTTCCCAGGGTCATGTGGCAACGCAGATGTAGGCTTCTTCTGCGCCTTAAGATTCTGTGCCAGATGAAAGTAGAATTGGGACTTCTCGTAACCGTCCGGATACATACGCTTGTAGTCTTCCCATACGAGTTGCCGTGTCACATGCTTGTGCGACAACTGCTCAACAAAGTCCGGAAGCAGTTTCAGGAACGTCTCCATTCGCTCATCGGTATATGCGGGATTGCCCGGATGAAAGCGCTTCTCCAAAACTGGATCGTCCAATTGAAGCAACCCATCTATGCCGAGAGGATCACTCTCTGCACGGTTCACATATTCGTTAGCCTTGTCCCGGCTCATCTTGAGATCCTTAGCAATCTGCCTGTTTGAGACACCGGCTTTCTTTAGATGAAGAAGTTGCTTAATCTTGCTCATGTCAATGATTGTTCCTGCCATATTCCTTTGCTATTTTTGAATACGGCAAAGTTAGGCGATTTGACATAAGGCTGGCCGACAATGCTCCGGAAAAGATTATCTGTCAGGAAGTTGACTTTCACAAGTGGCCGACAATGCTCCGGAAAAGAACACAAGGCACATGATTTCTGCAGGTGATTCTGCAACGTGGCCGACAATGCTCCGGAAAAATAGCGCAACGGCGGCGTTTTTAAGTGGTTTTTGCTCATTTTACCTATCATTTTATAGGTAGACGAGCATCATTTTGACCTATTTCAGGCTGGAATTACTGGCCGACCTTGGTCCGGAATACGTAATTTGCCGGTTATAGTGCATATATGACGGCAAAATCAGTTGCCATGTCATTTGAAATGACTCAAGTTTGGATGGTATTTATTTTTGTTTTTATTGTTGCTCTGATTGCCGGATATTGCTTGAGTGTAGTTATTGGCGAAATGCGGAACAGTTTTAATCCTAGTAAATCTAAGTTTGCATTAGGATTGATTGGCTTTATTCTTTTTTGGGGAGTAAGTTTCGCTACCAATGTGCATTATATGCTTATGAGTAATGAAGGCTTGAAGGTAGTTAGTACAGAACTCGGAATATATAAAAACTATGTCGAGGAAACCGTACAAGACAATATGGACAGTATCAAGGACAAGGAAGCGGCTGACATTGCCCTTTGTGAGGCTTCAATTCAAAATCTTATGGACGAGTTCAAGAGAGAATGTGAGTCTTCTATACGTTATGGCTTTGGTGACCGTGCTATAGGCTATCTTAAAGATATTGAAGATTATTTCGCAAGTAGTGGAGGTAAGTTTAACGACCAATACTCATATAAAAATTCGATTTTTGACGATGATAAGGATAGAGGAGATCGAGGCAAAACAGGAGCAAGAGAAGTAAATGCTCTGAAAGAAAAATATTCTTTGAGGGTTGTAGAAAGACTTCTACGGAGGGAAAACGTAATTCGTAATTATTATAAGATGAAGATTCCTCAAACTAAGGATTTAGATCTTATCAGACGCTTTATAAAGGATAGCCTTTATGTTGTAGATATTCCACAAATAACAGAGATTGCAACTCCTGATGTTTACTATCAGTTTTCAAAACTTCAATTAAAAGGAAATGTTTACGATAGGTTGAATCAGAATGCTCAACTTGAACTTGAACGTTCCATGAAAGTTAGTAAGACCGATAATGTAGAGGATATTGAAAAGGGAAAGTATCGCTACAGAAATTATCCATCAGCCAGAATGTTTAGCACTTTCAATGTTTGGGATGATATGTTGCATGGCAGATTACCAAATGATATGAAACTGTTTGGCTGGATATTGTTTGCATTGATAGTCGATCTCGTGGCATTTATTTTAAGAATACTGGCCCGATAGTAAGATAATAGTAAAGTCTAATCAAAAATGTTATAATATGGGAACTATTGACAACTCAACTGAATTCGATTTCAATGTAGATGAAAATCAGACTGACAATGTGCAGCAACCTGAACCGCAGTCTCAAAGTACTCCGTCATCACCTCAGTCGCCTGTTAGGGCTCAGCCTCAAATTCCTGGCGATATGGCACCATTTATTGTGTTGTGCGGACCTCCTGCCAGCGGTAAAAGTATGGTATTGAAGAGTCTGGCAAGTTATCTTTATCAGTCAGGTCTTGGATATACTATAGCGGCAAATACAACATTGTTGAATACTGCAAAATATCAAGAAGATTGTGCATACTTTGATAGTATTATTGGTGATCCAGATACACGTATGCCTAATACAGTCGATTATCTGATGGCCGATATCATAGACAATGGTGGTAACGTAGTAGCTCATTTCTTGGAGGCTCCTGGTGAGGACTTCTTTAGTCTCAATAACGCTGCACAAGAACCAAATATTCAGTTTAAGGGCTATTTGGAGAAAGTTGCTCAGATTTCATCTGACAAGCCGCGCAAGGTAATTTATATTATGCTCCTTGATCTTGATTCTGCTACATCATTTAGAAATAATCCAAGTTTAAGGGATAAGTATGAGAAGAAGATGACAAAACTTTATAATCGTTTTGTGCTTCACCATCCAAGTAGAGTAATCTTGTTGTACAATAAGGTGGATATTCCTCGTCAGGGTTTATGGGCAAACTCAAATGGTTGTTCAAACCCAAAGGCTGTGATCGAAGATGCTCAGCAGAATTATCCTCATCTTTTCTTTAAGAAAAAGTTCTTGTTCTGGGATGTCGAGAATTACTCGTTCTTGCCATTCTGCACTGGATCGTATCCAGATGATGGTAGTTATACGGCATCTGGTCCAGCATATCCTGCTGCACTTTGGAAGGAAATAACAAAGCAACTCTGGTAGATATGGAAAGATATGTGTTTATACATGGATCATCGGTGGGGCAAAGTGCATTTGTCCCTGCCGGTGCTCCAGAACTAATATGTAACGATATAGCGGTCAAGTACTTTCAGGGACGTACACTTCGACAGAAGGAGTCGGCTGCTAGGAAGGCTATGTTTGTGGATCTGTACAACGGCTCACAAGGTATTTATAGTGTGTATTCCTTTGTGAATAATGCATGTTTTGGAGCTAATGGAAGAGAAGGACAGTACTTTGCAATCTCTATTTTGTGTAAGGGAGCCTATATTTATCCGGAGTCCATATATACTATGCTTAGCTCTGCTTATGATACTATTTTCAAAAATGGTAAAATCCTTAGGGGTATTGAAAACGGCGAATGTCAGTATGTGATTTCACAGTTCAGTGAGCAGAAGGATTACCTCGCTGCCTTTTTGAAGAAAGTTGAAGATGCATTTGACAAGTTAGTCTCAGGAGAGGGGAAGGCCATAAGTCCTAATGTATCAACAGCGGATTATGATTCTTGGCATGGCGAAAAAGTTAGTCTTGATGTTTGTAACTCAACTTCTGCACTGAAGGCCTTGACTGAAGTAGGAAGATTGTATGTTTCTGAGGAGTATGAATCTGCATCTGTGACCATAAACACATTGCGTGCTCAAGTACAAAGATTGCAGGCAGAGAAAACAGAAATCGAAACTAAGCATATAGAGGCGAAGCGTTCACAGAAATCTAAAGAACGTGATGAAATAGAAGAATTGAACTCTCAAGTCAGACAGAAGGATATCGAAATCAATACTTTGCAGAAGGAGAATGAGAATTATGAGGCTAGTATTACTGCTGTTCGTAAGGAATTAGATAAGTTTGCAAAGGTAGGCAAAGCTGTTGCTGATTTTCAGAATAAGAGATCACAGAGTCAGTCTAAAGGCTGGCAGGATATGTTGAAGTGGTGTCTGCTTATTTTGATTTTTATACTGACCTTATTCAGTGCTTTAGCAAATTTTGGCTTTTTTCGCAATATCTCGCCACTTCCTGAAGAAAAAAAGACGGGCGAGAATAAAGAAGTCGTAGGAAGTGCAAAATCGGAACAGGCTGCTTCGGTTGCAACCAGTCTTATAGTTACGCCTAAAGAGGTTACCTTTACCTCGGAAGGTGGTACTTCGGAAGTGTTAGTTGCGACTGATGGAACTTGGGAGCAACCTTCATTAAATGAAATTGGATGGATTTCTTGTTCTAAAAAAGATAGTTCCACTCTTGAAATAACTGCTCGTGCTAACACTGGAGAGGAGAGGACTCATACTTTCATGATTAAATCAGGTCAATTCGAGAAACAAGTAAAAGTGTTACAATCTGCTCCTCCTAAGAACAATTCATCCCAAGTATCTTATATAATCAAAGTTACCGATGCTACTACAGGAACAAGCATACAATCAGGGAATACTGTGTATCCAGGTCAGAAACTCAAAGTAGTAGTTTCAAATCCAAGTAAAGCTGCTGCTGGTTATGGCTGGAAGTATTCAAATTGCTCTGGAAATGACCAGGGACGCAATGTTAAAGAGGTGGATGTTACGGTAGGAGATGACGCTTCAAAAGATGTAATAATTGCTTACGGAGGATTGAGTAACATAAAGTTACGCACCCCGTTTAGACTAAAAATATCTAATGTTGAAGTAGAAGCAACACAGGGACAGCAATAATAAATTTTTAAATATTGAATGATGATGAAGAAACTCATATGTTTATGCATAGCAATAGTTTGTCTATGCTCTTGCGGAAATAATAAAGTCTATCGTCCGTCAAAATTTCCGGATGAATCAAGCAAACGAAATTTTTCTTTTGCTATTCCATATCAGGAGAAGAATAGCTCTATAATTGTTCGTATTCGTTTGAATGGAGGACCGCAGTTCGAAGGAACTTGGGATTCTGGTTGTAGTGTGCCGTTGAAGATATCTACATTGGAAGCAACAGCTTTGGTTAAGGCTGGTACGCTCTCTGAGAGTGATTATCACTCAAGTCTTCCTATCACAGTCGCTAATGGGCAGACAAGTGAATACGATGTTTACAAACTCAAGTCTATTTCATTTATGGATGAAGACGGAGTTGAGCATACGATTAATGATGTTCCAGCCGTTATTGATGATAATGTTGGTACTGATATTCTTATCGGTCTTCCTGTAATGCAGGCTTTGGGATATTCTCATGAAATTTCGCAGTACGATCAAGCAATATATTTCAAGGAATAGTGATACTAAAAAGTTATATTTTCAGTTATGTTTCCGGTAACTATCAGCAATATACATCTGATCATTCGGAAGCATACATAAAGCAGTGCTGTATTGACTGCAAGGACACTCATCAGATTGCCATTCATCGCGATGGCAATCTGATGTATTATTCATATCTCTATAAGAAGAATGCGTCTTCTATTTACGGATTAAGTGTTGTTTGTGGTGAGGTATGTCTCAATCTCAAATGGCTGTACGAATACCTGCAGAAGACGTTAGAAGTGTCAGCCAATAAAGGTGTATTGTTTAATTATGATAAGCAAGGACAGATTCGTAAGAATGTTGTCAGTTTTGCAACTGAAGCAGCGGAAATAGACAATATTTTCAGAGATATAAAGAATGATTTGGAAAGACGCCCGTTATTTTGGGAGCAACTTCCACCAGAAGATTTGTCAGTTCCTTTGACTAGCAAGATTGCTCTTGCTTTCAATGATGATGATAAAGCGAAGATAACAGAAGCATTGAGACATTATCACAATGTGGTTGTCACGATGGAAAATACTTTACCATCAAGTTTCTCTCAAACCGTACTCAGACTTAATTCTGAGAAAGAGCAGTTGTTAGTTCAAAAGAATGGACTGGAGGTAGAAATAGAAGCACTAAAACGCCAAAAGAAACAATATAAATGGGTGATTATATTGTCCTTGTTGGTTGCTATCGGATTGATTGCTATTGTTTCTTTTAATCAGAATGTAAATGAACTGCGTAGTATTTTAAAAAGCCGGGATGTCTCGATAGATTCTTTAAATGTAGTTATTGGAAATAAGAATCAGGCAATAACGACTCAAGAGGAGATAATTAATAGGAAAGATAGAGAACTTCGGACTATTAAAACAGAAAAAGAAGTCATTCAAACCGAATTGGCGGAGGCAAAGTCTGTTTTAGATAACGTGGCTCAACAGATACCTGTATATATATCTAGTATGGTACTAAAGACAGGTGATGGCGATTATGGGGATACTATATATAGTAAAAATACCACATATATATATCCTCGTATAGAAGTGTATAGTTTAGTTGAAGGTAATGTCGATTTTTACATTAAGTTCTTTACTCCCAATGGCCTTTCTACATCTTCTACACCTGGCGAATCTCCGTCTGGATATTCATATAAAGATGAGGAAACATTATCAAAATATAAAAAACAAACTGTATATTTAAGCGGATGGGGAGGAAAGTCAAAAGGTCATTGGCGTAATGGATCTTACCGAATTGAAGTTTGGCATAAAGGTAAACTTCTTTATGAAAAGAGATTTACAATATATCAGTGATAAAAATAGCCATAATGTATAAAGGAATACACTAGTGTCCAAAGAAAAATTTGTTAGTTCTTTGTAATATATTGTTTAACAATCAGTTATAAGCAAAAATGGCGCGTGTCGATTTGAATTGATTCCGTAATTTCGCAGCTTGAAAACAACACAGGCCAGCATGAATAGCGGAAAATATCTTTTCAGTCAACTCGTTGAGTTTTTGCCGAAGCGAGTCTTCGATGGAATCGTCAAGAAGTACAGTGGAGACAAATATGTGAAGACCTTCACATGCTGGAATCAGCTTCTTGTGATGATGTACGGACAACTTTCCAGCTGCGATAGCCTCAGGGAAGTAATCTGTATCATTGATGCCATCAAGAATAAGAGTTATCATCTCGGATTTGGCAGCGGAGACATCAAGCTCAGCAATGTTGCCTACGCGAATGCCAACCGGGACTACAGGATATTTGAAGAGTTCGCCTACTACATGATCAATCTTGCTCAGAGCAAGAGACTGGACAGGGAGTTTGTCCTGCATGGAAAGTTCTATGCGTTTGACTCCACAACCATAGACCTCTGCTTGAGTTTGTTCCAGTGGGCATTCTTCCGAAAAACAAAGGGAGGAATCAAGGTTCACACACTTTTCGACGTTGTGACTCAGATACCGACCTATATTCATATCACGGAAGCAAAAGTCCATGATGTGAATGCGATGGATGACATTCCGTATGAGCCGTATGCATTCTACATTTTTGACAAAGGCTATTATGACCTTGCCAGACTGTACAGAATCAACATCATCGACTCCTACTTCGTCATCAGACAGAAGTCTCATCTCAACTACGAAATCGTGGACGGAGAAGACTTGCTGGACAACACGGATAACGTTCTGCTTGATCAGACGATACGCCTCACGGGCTATCAGAGCAAGAAGAAGTATCCCGGTACTCTCAGGAGGATAGTCTACTATGCTCCTGAACTGAAGAGAACGTTCACGTTCCTGACAAACAACTTTGTGCTCAAGGCTAGTGATATAGCTTTGCTGTACAAGCAGAGATGGCAGGTTGAGCTGTTCTTCAGATGGATAAAGCAGCATCTCAGAGTGACATCCTTCTGGGGAAACACCGAGAACGCTGTTAGGATACAAATCTATGTTGCGGTTATCACATACTGCCTGGTAGCCATTGTCGAGCACGACTGCGAACTCAAGAGAACGACCTTTAATGTCCTGAGAGTTGTAAGCAGAGTGCTGACGGACAAGACTCCAATCAGAGACCTTTTCAATGGCCCCGAAAAACTGCCGGATGTATGTGATCAACCTGTTCAACTGGAGTTTGCTTTTAAATATTAACCGTTCAAAGATTTTCTTTGGACACTAGTGAAAGGAATAATGTACGCTATCTGTACGTGAATTTTGATTCATTTTGTACAATTAATGCTCCAGCTCCGAAGTTTTCGGCTTAGCTGGGCGGCCACGATGAGGTGCGTCCTTCTTCCGGGAGGTGTATTTCGGGGCACAGCCATCAGGGATTTTGAAGCCGAAAGCATTGGCGATATCAATCTGAGCACCGACAAAAGGGGTGATATGCTTTGCCTTTCCGGTGTGCTCCACACATCTTATTGAGCGCATCTCATCAAGCACCTCAAGGGTGGATGAGAACTGCTGATGCAGGTCTGTTGACTTCCATATGTGGCGCACATACGAGCTCAGGATGAGTCCGACAAAGAGGATCAGCAGTCTGCCTGTTTTGCCTTCTTCCGACCAGTTGCGCTGACGGTCGAAGCCGAGTTGACTCTTCATCTGCTGGAAGTACTTCTCCTGTTCGTCCCGCAGTCCATACAATTCCCAAGTCTGCATTGCAGTCATGTCCATTCCTAGCGTCGCAATGGCATAGAAGCCTGATGTCCTACGGGCATTGCTGACTTTCTTCTCATTGAGGGAGAAGTCTTTTATGAGACGGTTTTGTGGGTTATAATCGATTGTGAACCACTTGTATAGCCTTTTAATGGTGGCATCGTCATCAAGTGGATATCTATTGTCCTTCATCTCCTGAAGAGCCCTGCGCTGCATCTCAATCTCGGCACTAAGGTTCGTGATGTCAGAGCCCCTTTTCATCGGATCGAAGTAAATGTTCAACTTGAACTTGTCGGCCTTGTGCACGGTCTCTCCGTTTCCGTTGACACGGTAGTCAATGTCATACTGCTTGTAGAACACTTTGGTGTCCAGATCAATGGACATCTGCTCAGGGGCACCGGCAAAGTCGCCATACTCAAGGATATGTTTCAAGACAAACGACTGGCCGACTTTCACGCACATTACCATCTTCTGACCGTTGAGTATGTATCGCTCAAGGTTCTGGATTGACTCGTAACCCCTGTCCGTGAGTAGCGCCACATTCGGGAACCCGGCGTGTCTAAGGTCGGTAAGCAGTGTCTCTACACTTCTGGAATCGGGAATATTGCCCGGGAAGGTCCTGTAATACACAGGCATATGGTCATCCAATGAGTACACTACCACCTCCGATGTCTGGGGTAGGCTTATACCCTCTTTGTTCTTACCCCATTTGATGTCGGCCAGAGAACTGCCATAGGCGGATATAGATGTTGAGTCCACGGCACAAACGGCATCATCCTTCAGCCTTGCGGCTCGCAGTCTGAACAGAGTCATCCTTTCCTCTTCGCTTATACTTTGTGTGAGATACGTAATGGCGGATGGAGTCAGTTCCTTCGAGTATGGAGTGCGCTCGATACGCTGCCACCTTGCCACCCTATTGTAAGAGTAACCCGTTAACACAGAGAAGTATGCAAGAGTAAGAATGCTGTTTACAACCTCCTCGTTGTTCTCGAACACTTGCTTGAGGTCGGAGCGGAGACCGGTCTTGTCGGCTACCTGCTCAAGAAGCCAAATGTCACCATAGAACCTGTTCTTATCCGCGTCGGTATAAGCAGGACGGCCTGGCTGCTTGGCCCCGGACAGACGTTTAGCTTCACTCATATCCCAGTCATCAGGAAAGATAAGTCTTTCCCTTTCCTCCAGACTGGCAAAGACATAACGCTTCCCGGGAATGAACTTCTTGTTCTCGTCTACAACACCCCAATGGCAGTAAACATACTTTCGATTCCCATTCTCGTCAACCGTATATGGATGAGTGGCTGCGTACATATACCCTCCGTTCTTATGGATGGATACCTTATAGATGCTTTCCTCTTTTGTTGGACGTGACATTGTTTGCTTCTCTTAAACTGTACAAATATACAAATTAAATTTGAAACAAACAATAGGTTAATGGCCAAATTATCAGGAAATTAGCAATTATTTGTACAAATTGTTTGAAAACTCATG
>CAMCFO010000054.1 GCA_945874155.1 uncultured Bacteroidales bacterium | reverse complement strand
CGGCTCCGCCTTCCGTATTTGACTATTACATAGTCAAATACACGGCTCCCGCCGTTGCGCTGGTGCGCGAGTACGTGGTGGGCTTTGCGGTGCCAATCCCGGGTATTTGGTGAGGGGGGACAAATTGTTCCCGACACGTAAGCCTGCCATTCGTTTTGGTTTATGTATATTTGCAAAAGTATATTTAGCATTCTTCAAATAATTGTTTAACTTTGTTGTGTCCTACGCCGAGTGGTCTATCTCGTTGGAGTAGACAGGGAGGGTGGGACAAGACATAATGAAAGGCGTTTACTACGCTTTGGTTTTGACGGTTAGGAATCGTAGGAAAATTTCAAATCGCAAGTCAGAAACAAAGCAACGTGAATGCCACAAAGGTGTGTTTTTTACATGCCTCTGTTGTTGTATAGCCATAGGTGCGTCATGTTGTGTCGTACCAAATGGTGGTATGGTGCGGAGTTGTGTATACATATCCGGCGTGGGGTTTTGCGTTGCTCGTCTTCGACTTGCAAGGCATTTCCTACAGCCTCTAACCGTGAAGCGAGCAACAGTGCAGGGCTTCACGCTTTTTTTATGTCTTGTTGAAACGGAAGTAAACCGCGGAGTAGCCCTGTCCGCAGATCATTTGGGCTGCCTATGGCGGTTAATGAGGAGCATAAGTCTCAGATTAAATCTAAAGAGAGGGTTTCTGAAAGGGGCGAGGTCTTCACGGCAGAGCGTGAGGTGAATGCGATGCTTGACCTCGTGGCCAATGAGTGTCTTCGTCCTGATTCCCGATTCCTTGAGCCTGCTTGTGGTGACGGGAACTTTCTTTCTGCTATTCTAAAGCGTAAACTCGCTGAACTCCGAAGAAAATACAAGAAGAGCAATCGTGACTATGAGAAGCAAGCAATCGTAGCCATCGGAAGTCTGTATGGCGTGGACATCATGAACGATAATGTGTTGGCTTGCCGTGAACGCTTGTTTGCGATCTGGGATGAGGAATATACGGCACATTGTAAGGGTGATGCTTCTGATGAGGTGCGAGAGGCTGCCCGCTTTATCATAGGTCGGAATATCATTAATGGAAACGCATTGACTTTGATGTGCGTGGATGAAGAGGGCAAGGACACTTCTGCCCCGATAGTATTTTCTGAGTGGACGCTAATCAGCGGAACTCAGATGCAACGTTCTGACTACACGATGTCTGACCTTCTTACATATAACGACAATAGTGTGGAAGATGGTATGGGAAATCTCTTTGCACTTACCGAAGACGAGAAAGAGGAGGGTGGAATTTTCTTGAGAAGATACATTACTCACTATAAAAAAGTGCAAGATTATGGAGACTAGTTTATTCAATAACGTCTATAATCCTGACGTTCTTTCATGTATTGCCAATCTGAGCAATGATGAGGTTTTCACTCCTCCTGAATTGGCAAACAAGATTATCGATATGCTCCCGCAGGAGTTGTTTGAGAATCCTGACACCACTTTCCTCGACCCTTGTTGCAAGAGCGGTGTATTCTTACGTGAGATAGCAAAGAGGTTGATTAAGGGGCTTGAGCATCAGATTCCTGACCTGGAGAAGCGTATTGAACATATCTTCTCAAAGCAGCTGTTCGGCATTGCGATTACCGAACTTACCAGTCTCCTGTCTCGTCGAAGCGTTTATTGCAGCAAATATCCAAGCAGCGAGTGGTCCGCATACCAATTCCCGGAAGAAAAACCGCAAGGCAATATCATTTTCCAGCGTATCAAGCATACATGGAAGGATGGCAAGTGTATCTATTGCGGTGCTTCAAAGAGTGAGTACGATCGTGGCTCCGAACTCGAAACTCACGCTTACCAATTTATCCACAATTTAGATGTAAAGAAAGTATTCAATATGAAATTTGATGTGATTATAGGCAATCCGCCATATCAGTTGAGTGATGGAGGAGCACAGGCAAGTGCAAGACCATTATATCATCTTTTTGTGCAGCAAGCTAAGAAACTAAATCCACGTTTTTTAACGATGATTATTCCTGCTAGATGGTATGCAGGAGGAAAGGGATTAGATGAATTTAGAAATATAATGCTTAATGATAAGCGTATAAAAGAACTACATGATTATAATAATGCTTCAGAATGCTTTCCGGGAGTTGAAATTAAAGGTGGCGTATGTTATTTTTTATGGGAGAAAGATTACTCTGGAGATTGCGAGATAGTCACACATAGTAATAATGAGATAGTTTCATCAATGACCAGACCATTATTAGAGGTTGGATGCGACTCCTTTATACGTCAGAATGAAGCCATTAATATTTTAAGGAAAGTACAAAAAGGAACTACAAAATCTTTTGCAACATTAGTAAAACCTGCTATGACATTTGGTCTAAGAACGTATGTGACAGAATTCGATTCTAAAGTTCCTCTTGATGGATATTCGAAAGTTTATGCAAATCATTGCATCGGATATATTCTTACAGCAAAGATTACTTCTGGTACAGACTTTATAAATAAATGGAAAGTTCTGCTTCCTGAGGCCATAGGTTCTGGCGACATGTCAAAAGATATTTGTAAACCGATATTATCTGAGCCCAATTCCATTAATACAGAGACGTATATTATGAATGGACCATATGATACAGAAGCAGAAGCAAAGAATGTTACAAAATATATTAAAACCAAGTTCTTTCACTTTATGTTAGGACTTAAAAAGGTTACACAGCATACGACTTCTAAGGTTTATCAATTTATACCGCTGCAGGACTTTTCCTCTAAATCAGACATAAAGTGGGAAAATTCACAAGAAGATATCGACAAACAACTTTATGAAAAATATGATCTAGACGAGAAGGAAATCGCCTTCATCGAATCAATGATACGTCCAATGGAGTAATACAAATGCTATGGAACACAATTTCTTCCCTCAACGTCCAAAGGTTACTCCTACGATATATGCATATAAACTGGTAGGAGTAGAATCGCATAAAGGTTTCCTGAAAGTCGGATATACGGATCGGTCTGCTAAGGAACGCATTGATGAGCAGTTGCATACCAGCAAGGTACAATATGAGATTGTATTGGTGGAATCTGCTATGTCGAATGATGGTTCTTGTTTTACTGACAAGGATGTACATAGAATTCTTGAACGCAAGGGTTTCCGTCGTCTGAATCCGATGGACAAGACTGATGAGTGGTTCAAATGTTCGGTTTCTGATGTCAGGGCGGCAATTCTGTCACTTCGCACAGGAACTTCTAATGTGGAGAACAGGACACAGAGTTTTGAGATGCGTCCTGAACAATATCGTGCTGTGGAGCAGACAAAGAGATATTTTGAACAGGCATTGAAGGAAGAGCCTAACCGTATTCCAAAGTTCCTATGGAATGCCAAGATGCGTTTCGGAAAGACGTTTGCGAGTTATCAGTTGGCGAAGAAGATGGGATTGTCAAGAGTGCTGATTCTCACGTTCAAACCTGCTGTTGAGTCTGCGTGGAGAGAGGATCTTATGACGCATCTTGACTTTGAAGGGTGGCAATATATCTCGAATAAGGATGCACATAATAATAACCTGAATATTGATCAGGAGTTCCAGAGGGCAGACAAGTCTAAACCGATTGTTGTGTTCGGTTCTTTCCAGGATATGTTGGGCACAAATGAGAGTGGAGGTATCAAGACGAAGAATGAGTTTATCCATGCCACCAACTGGGATCTGGTGATTTTTGACGAGTATCATTTCGGAGCATGGAGGGAGCGTGCTAAAGAGTTGTTTGAGAAAGAGGATGAGGAAGATGCTGTAAACTTTGATGCAGAGAAGTATCAGAAGGAAGAGGCCAGCAATGCAATCAATGAGTCTTGGCTCCCAATCTCTACAAAGTATTATCTGTTCTTGTCTGGTACTCCGTTCAGGGCAATCAATAATGGTGAGTTCATAGAGGAGCAGATTTTCAACTGGACATATTCTGATGAGCAGAGGGCAAAAGCGGAGTGGAAAGGGAGTGGCAATCCTTATCTTGCTCTACCACGTATGGTAATGCTTACGTATAGGATGCCTGATGAGATACAAGAGGTGGCAAAGCAGGGTGAGTTCGATGAATTTGACCTTAATCTGTTCTTTGCTGCCGAGGGGAAAGGTGAGGATGCAAGGTTCAAATATGAGAATGAAGTTCAGAAGTGGCTGGATCTTATTCGTGGTTCTTACCTACCGGCAAGCATTGATGACTTGAAGTTGGGTCAGGACAAGAGGCCTCCGATGCCATTCAGCGACACACGTCTCCTCAATGTGCTTTCGCATACTTTATGGTTCCTGCCAAACGTGGCTTCCTGTTTTGCTATGGCTAATTTGTTGAAACAGAAGCAAAATAGATTCTACCACGATTATAAGGTAGTTGTATGTGCAGGTACTGGAGCCGGTATTGGACTTGATGCATTGTACCCGGTACAAGCAAGTATGGCTGACCCTTTGGAGACAAAGACCATTACTCTATCTTGCGGTAAGTTGACAACAGGCGTTACGGTGAAGCCTTGGACCGGAATCTTCATGCTTCGTAATCTGAAGAGTCCTGAGACTTATTTCCAAGCCGCATTCCGTGTGCAGAGTCCGTGGGAGGTGAAGAATGAGGACGGAGACAAGACAATCATGAAGAATGAGTGTTATGTGTTCGACTTCGCTCTTGACAGAGCATTGAGACAGATTTCGGATTATAGTTGCAGGCTTGACATTAACGAGTCCAATCCGGAGGCAAAGGTCGGTGAGTTTATAAAGTTCCTACCTGTGCTTGCTTATGATGGCAGCAGCATGAAGGAGGTAGATGCACAAGATATTCTTGATATTGCATTGGCCGGCACATCGGCTACATTGCTGGCTAAACGTTGGGAGTCGGCATTACTGGTGAATGTGGATAACGATACCTTGAAGCGTCTGCTTGCGAGCCCTGAGGCGATGAAGGCTTTGATGAATATAGAGGGATTCCGTAACCTGAATAGTGATCTTACTACAATCATCAATAAGTCAGAGGCTGTCAAGAAGGCGAAGAAGGATAATCCTAACCCAACTCCAAAGGAGAAGAAGGAGCTTTCTGACGAGGAGAAGGAGATGAAGAGCAAACGTAAGCAGATTCAGGAGAAGTTAATAAAGTTTGCTACGAGGATTCCTGTGTTCATGTATCTGACCGATTATCGTGAGCGTTGTCTGAAGGATGTCATAACACAACTGGAGCCTGGCTTGTTCAAGAAAGTAACTGGTTTGAGCGTTGCTGACTTCAATATGCTGTGTACGTTGGGCGTATTCAATGCTCCTCTAATGAATGATGCAATCTTCAAGTTCAAGCGTTATGAGGATGCAAGTCTGACATATACCGGTATCAACAAGCATACTTCTGATGAAGTCGGAGGTTGGGATACAACGATCCGTAAGTCTCAGTATGAGAAGTTGTTCTATAATCAGCAGGCTTCGATGAGTGAGGTGGATGAAGGGGCTTATACGCAGAGAAGCGAAACTGACACGGAAACGCGAGTTGCAGTGAATACTCCGGTCAAGCCTGTAGTGGTACAGCCAAAGCCTATAGTTTCACAACCAATTAGACCAGTTATACCTGCAGTTGCGAAGCCAGTACACAATGATGAAGCGGAAGATTTGAAGGCAAGGTTAGAGAAAATAGAAACTGGCGATATTGTCTATCATAAGAAATTTGGAAAGGGTAAGGTCGTCAAGATAAACAAGAACGAGAAGTTCATTTACGTAAAGTTCATGCTTGGCGAGAAGAAATTTATGTTCCCGGATGCGTTTTTGATGGGATTTTTGGGGGAGTAATAAAAAATGGGGCAGATGACATTTAGTTGAGCCCCATTTTCTTGTTTTTTTAGCGTATATTAAATTCAATAGTTCTTTGGGCCTAAGTACAGGTACTTGAAAAACTCCACTTCCGTTAAGCGACATTGGACATCCATTCGGATGCCTTTTTTGTGGAGATACACCGCTCTGCGGTGCCGAGTGTATCCTCGTCGGGTCACGCTTGACGCAGCTGAAGTTGATGGTCTATTTTTCTCCGGACTGTGCTCCTGACACCCGCTTGAAGGTATCCACCATATTGTCATAGTCAAATTTCCCGGACCACAGTTTGCTTTTCCCGATGAAATCCTTTACCGGAATTACGGTGTAGTTGTCCCTGAACCCTCCCGGACGTGAGCACCACAGCCATACCAGTTCCACAGGCAGAATTTTTATGAATCCGCCATAGTCCCTGGCTATGCGCAAATTTACCAAAAGTTCCAGCTGGGTGTTCGGGGCGCTCATATTCGAGACAGAATTCCCTAAGGAATAGACCACAGGTGCTCTTGGGACCCTTCCCCGATGGAGCATGGACCGGGATATGCTTGTCGTGTCCTGCACCACGTGAGGATGTGTGCCTATTATCGCGTCCACACCTGCCCCTACCAGAAAATCCGCCATTTCCTCCTGGTCCTTGGAATGTTTCAGTTTGAATTCCTCTCCCCAGTGCGGAAGTGCGATAATCAAGTCTGCTCCCAGCTTTTCCGCCCTTTCCACAGCTGCCCGTATTTCGTCTTTGTCTGACATCCTGTTGACTTTTGGCCAGTCTTTCTTCAGGGATGCATTGGTCCCGTAGGTAAAATTGACAAGTGCAATACGGAAACCGTTCACCGTGAATATCAGAGGGTTGGTCCTGCTGTATTCATTCCCGTCTCCGCTCAATCCCGTAAAGCGTATTCCGCGGGCTGCTTCCATTTCCCTGTATTTTTCCAGTGTCCTCATTGCTCCGGCTGTGCCTTTGTCAAAAATGTGGTTATTGGCGGCAAGGAAGATATCCACACCGCAGTCTGCAACCCATTGTGCATATTGGTCCGGAGCCCCGAAGCAGGGATATCCGCTGTAAGGAGCCCCCGGCAGAGTGAATTCCATATTCGCTATCGCAACGTCTGCTGCCCGGAGCCTGTCCTCCAGATATTCGAACCACGGTGAAAAGTCCCAGTTTCCTTCAGATAGTCGAGCCCTGTCAATCTGTGCCTGATGCAGCATCACATCTCCGATAAAGCAGATGGACAAGGTGTCCGGCCTGAAAAGCGGTCGGTATTCGGATTGAAGCGCATCCGGCCTCAGTTGTGCTGATACGGATAGAGATGCGCTCAGGAGCAAAAGAGAAATTGTCAATAGGTTTTTCATAGGAAATTTGAAAACAATAATTTGTTTCAGATTTGTCCCCGAAGAAGGAACTTGGCAGCTACTGTTGTGCTCCGTCAAAGCAAATCAGCCAGCACTGCACGCAAATCGCAACCCTGTGGACAGAGCCGTGACTGCATTCCGTTGCGAATTGCAGCTTCCACGTTTTTTTGTGAGTCATCCAGAAATAGCATTTGTGAAGCCGTAACGCCGGACAGAACGGAAATATCGGCAATGGCGGTTCGGAATATCTCATCTCCCGGTTTGAGCATCTTCATTTGATATGACAGGAACAACTTCCTGAAAATAGAATCCATAGGTATGCCTAACTTCTCGAAAATGGAAAGGCTTTCAGGCATTGACATCTCATTGTTGTTGCTCAAGAGATAGAGGTCATATCTTGAAGCAAGGTCCTTGAGCAACTGCACTTTATAGTCGGCAACTCCCACTAACAGACGGCGGAATGCGTGCGACACTTCCTCCACCGAAGTGCCCGGCCGACACATCGAAATCACCTCAGAGGCAAATTGTTCCTTGCTTATCTCACCCTTTTCCAGCAGCATAAAAACGCCCTTCTGATGGCAGGGATCCAGAAATTCATCAGCCTTCCCAAATCCGATTTCCTCTTTGCAGGCCCGTATGCAGGCATCAATGTCGAGGTCAATGAGCACTCCGCCCAAATCAAACACAATTGCTTCAACCTTAGTTGTCATAATCGAAAATTTATGCAAAGATCGTTAAAATCCGACAATTTTCGTGCCCCCGGTAATAGATTCAGGCGGAGAAATTTTGCACTCGCATAGTGCTAGTATAGGCTTCGTCCGATAAGGGGTGTTTCGTTTAAGGCTTACTCCAACATACGTAAGCATCCTCAAGTATCGGCTTCTCCGTTACTCTCTATGCCTAGGGGCTCCGCCCTTATAGTACCCCGCGGCTCCGCCTTCCGTATTTGCCTATTACATAGGCAAATACACGGCTTCCGCCGTCGCGCTGGTACGCAAAATGGCATCCAATCGGATGCCATTTCTGGTGGAGATGGGCTGACCAAACAGTCTGTTGCTTACCCTCTTCGGGGCTCGTTAACTCCTGCTGGAATGTAGTTGTGGTCGGTATTGAGGCGTTTTCAATGGTCTAACGAAAGATATGCCCTCAGGGCATTCTCAACAATTGAACTCCTGGTCACACCAAGTCTTTTAGCCTCTGCAACCAAAGCCTCTGCCACCTCCGGATTAATCCGGAATCCAACAGTTGTGGCCTCACCCTTTTTCTTTCTGCCTGCGCCTTCACGTCTTCCGCCCCATTGTCTTTTGACCTGTTCCATAATGTTTTAGTTAGAATTAGGTTGTTTGCACTTATAAAAGGATTCGATATGGAATCTGTTCAACAATAATACATCGCCCAATCAATTGAGCGACTGCAATACAGGTTGCAAAGTTATATAAGGAAATTGTAATTGCCTACATTTCAAGGAAATAATTGATTCCTGCATAAAAAAGGAGGCCGACCAGTTGGCCAGCCTCCTAATGAGCCTTTGTCTGAGATTACTTGCGATACCCACATTTAGGGCATACACCGTTTTCGTCAAGCGCAATTCCGCAAAGAGGGCAACGATCTATTTCTTTCCTGTCGCTAAATTCAGCAGAAGCAGCATTTACACCGCTGGTGAAAGTGATTTTCGCAATATTCAGTTTGTCTTTGAGCAGATCATAGACAATCTTGATCATACCTTCCACAGTCATCGTTTCTTTTGTGACCACGAGTCTGCATTCAGGGTAAGCTGTTGCAAGTTCAGTCTTGAAAGCAGGACCTTTCATAGTGTTCTGAGGATGTCCGTTTCTGATTCCCTGTTTCTCATACACATCTAGAATTGCAGGAAGAAGTGGGTCATCTTCGCGAAGAATAAGAGCGTGGTCGAAGTTCTTGAGCACGTTCCAAGCAATTTTCTGGATTTCGTTGCAAGGGTAAACCATATTTACACCCGCATTGACGCTGTCTTCCACCTCAAGAGTAAGCACTCCAGTGTGGCCGTGAAGGTACTGAGCTTCGCCCTTGAATCCGTAGAATCTGTGGGCATACTGCAGATCGAGTTTTGTGATACTTCTCATAGTAAAAATCTCCTTTTTGGTCTAATAAATCCGCAAGTCTTAAATATTTTTAAAGTCCATTGGAAAGACTTGCAAACCATTTCCAACGCACTTCAGTGTTGTACTGTTTCCGAAACACAGTGGTAAGTTTCTGTGTCTATCTGACCACAAAAATATGAAACTAATATTGAATTGCAAAATATAATTATTAAAAATTACAAAAGAATCGCTCTCCAATGCAATATGGCAATCCGAATATTTTTCGTTTCTTTGCAAAAATGTTCAAAATGAAGACAATCAAATTTTTGATCACAGCACTTTTGGCTGCAAGTATGACAGTTTCGGCATCAGCTATGACATTTGCCGGAAACGATGATGACGACAAAAAAAATGAAAATGCTATGACAGGCTCAGATTATCAAATTGTGAAGGACGAGGTGGTGGACGGCATACGATATGTGACAGCAACCCCGAGCCAGCTGGTTTGCTCAAATCAGATCGACATTGAACTTGAAGGGGATACAATCAGGAGCGTGGTCTTTACCCGTGGCTGCAATGGAAACGGTAAGGGTATAGGTGCTCTCATACAGGGGATGAAAGTCGAGGAGGCAATCAAGCGACTGAAGGGAATAACCTGTGGAAAACGTCCCACATCCTGCCCTGACCAGTTGGCTCGGGTGCTCGAGTCCATCAGCAAGTAGAGGCAATTATTCCAATCCATAATCCCGCAGCGAATTCAAACCATATTCCCTGCGGGATTTGTGTGATGGCTATGGAATCAATGTTACACTTCGAATGAGATAAATTATAACATACTCCAAGGAACAAGTTCTCCTTCAGATGTGTGCCTATGCTGATTTCCGCCAAAGATGACCCGTCTGTGGTCTTTGTTTTCACCGGAAAGCTTGCCCCAATACTTCAAATTTTTGAAATAATCAGAGCTAAAGGTCTGTCCGGACTTAATTTCAATGGCCTCAATGTGTTCGCCGTTGTTCATCAGCAGGTCAACTTCGTTTCCGTTGGAGTCTCTCCAAAATGTGAATGACGGGCGGTCTCCTGCATTGAAACAGCGTTTGGTAAACTCATTGATGACCATATTCTCAAACAGTCCACCTCTGAGGTAGTGGGTGGCCACTTGTGAGGCTTGTTTGATTTCAAGGAGGGAACACGCCAGCCCGGTGTCGTAAAAATACAGTTTGGGTGTCTTGACGAGCCGCTTTGTGAAATTGCGGTAATCAGGTTGCAGCAGATAGATGATATAGCTGGACTGCAAGACTGAAAGCCACGAGCTGATGGTCGGAATAGTGACTCCGCATTCTGTTGCAAGCGATGACATATTGAGCAACTGGCCAATCCGCCCTGCACACAGCTTTATGAGCCTGACAAATCCGGAAAGGTTGCCAATGTCCTTTACTGTCCGCACGTCTCGCTCTACGTAAGTGTCGATATAACTTGGATAGTAGTCGCACGCGGCCAAACCGTTATCATAAAGCCTAGGGTAACTTCCATTAAATATTTCTTCGTCTATAGTCTGCGGGAGAATATCACCATTTCTCATCTCCTCGTGGGAGAAAGGAAGAAGAGTAAGCACAGCTACACGGCCTGCGAGGGACTGATCAACAGAGGATAGCAATTGGAAATTTTGTGAACCCGTAAGGATGTACATACCGTTTTTGCCAGCCAAATCTGTATGAGTTTGCAGATAGGACAATAGTTTCGGGACACGTTGTACTTCATCAATGATGGTTTTGTCAGAATATTCTGAAATAAAACCTCGCGGGTCTTCTTCAGCAAAGCTGCGGTTATCAGGTTCTTCTAGGGAAACATAGGCATATTCCGGGAAAGAGTGTCTCACAAGGGTGGATTTGCCGGACTGTCTCGGCCCGGTGACAAGTACAAATGGGAACTTGGTGGAGAGATATAGTATCTTCTTTTGAAGGGTACGTGCAATCATGTTCTGTATATTTTTATGCAAATATAAACTTTCATTTTAGATTAACATAAATTTTCAGAAAAAGATTTGCAAGGACGGCTTGGGCGGTCTGGTATGATTTATTCAGACCAGATTTCCTGAGGGATTGTCGTTGGGATTTTGTAAATTCGCGGTCGGCTAAATATT
>CAMCFO010000053.1 GCA_945874155.1 uncultured Bacteroidales bacterium | reverse complement strand
GGTATAACGTACGTTGGGGTGATACCATTCCTACTTGATGAGTCATTCCTTGATACATATATTTAAATCTGAAATTCAAGACTGAGAGAACACCAATCTGCCACGCCATCAAGGTGGCGCGAGAATGCAGAGTGGAGAATGAAGAATAGATCTTGGCTCCGCTACTCTCAGCGCATCGCTATGATGATGCTGGATAAAATGGAAGAAATGAATATGTCACAGAAGCAGCTCTCGGAGTTGATGGGCTGCAGCCAACAGTATGTTTCCAAGGTCCTAAAGGGGCAGGAGAACCTCTCCCATGAGACCATGTCAAAGATTGAAGCATGCCTTGGCATTCAGATTTTGCCCACATCCGAGGTGTAGGGCTATACACCGGTAAATTCCCTTTTGGCAAAATTCCTGAACATTCCCCTGAAAGATGACAGGATCGAGGAAGAAAACAGCATGTTTACCCTACCGAAGAAGGAAGTTGCCTCATAGAATGTCCCTTCTGTCCCATTTTTTTGTATATTTACGAATTCATTGAGTTCGGGAATCGTGATAGACAAAACCATACAACGAATCGCATCTGGTGATACCCGTGCGCTGGATAAGCTTTATAAGGAGCTTAAGCCGGCGTTTGTGGCGTTCTTTCGGGAACACTTCAACATGGATGCAGATGCCGTTCAAGATCTGTATCAGGAGACAATCGCGGCTGTTTATAACAACATCATGACCGGCCGATTGAAAAAAGATTCTCTAGGTAGCACCAAATTGAGTACATACGTAACCCAGGTTGGCAAGTATATCCATATGTCGCATCTTCGAAAGCGTCAGCCGGATCTTACCTTCGAGACCGACAAGGTCATGGCTCTCGGGGATTCTCTTCCTGATGAAGAAGATGCCAGCAAGGAGGAAAAGCTGTTCATAGTGAGAAGGACTGTGGAGGACATGCCGTATCCTTGCTCGAAGATATTGAATCTCTTTTATTTCCTCCAGAAGAGTGGTAAGGAGATTGCAAAGATCATGGACTACGATAATCCCGATGTGGTAAAGTCCCAGATATATAAATGCAAGCAGAAGCTGCGCGAACAGATTAAAAAACGCTTTAAACTCGCTGGATATGACGAATTTGAATAAAGATTGGCTCGATGAGCAGATGGAATGCGCTATCCGAGAGAAAGGCGCTATTGATCATTTCCGGGAATTGGAGAACAAGCCATCATTTTCCGGTATGTTCCAACGCTTCATACGCCCTGCAGTAGTAAGCTTTGCAGTTGTATGTGCGGCGGTATGTGCGTACATTCCGTATTATGGTCATATGGCCAGGTCTGGATATGAATACTCTATGCAGCAGGAATATGACACCTTACGCTACCGTGGAGATTCGCCCCTGCTTGATAAACTGAATGACGTCATTGCATTGGTGAACAACCGCAAGCCACAGGAGGCATTGGCACTGCTTGAAACACTGGAATCCGATTGTGAGGCGGCATTGGCACAGTTCGGTGATGCTGATGAATATGTGGTTGAAAGAGCCCAGGTGGCATCGGTGCGCGAAGATATCTCGTGGTACAAGGCAATGTCCTATATGCAGGAGAAGAAGGTGTTCAAAGCAAAATCAGAGCTTAGAAAGATTGCCAAGAGTGGCAGTTCTCATGCCGAAGAAGCAGAGAGAATCTTGAAAGAAGTTTATTAATGAGTGTCTGGAATAACATAGGCGCTAAGTTAAGAGATCTTGGTGGATACTTATTCCTAATCTGCTGCATTATAGTAGCAATTGCAGAAGTTGGATCTTTTGTGTCCCGAATAACTGGCCATGCAGAAAAACGAATGGAGATAGACACTTTAAAGATCTTCAATCTTGCTTACCAGATAGAGATGCTTGAACAAAAGAAACCAGTGCCGGATTCGATAGCACGAGAAATCATCACCCTAGCGGAAGAAGGGATAGATGTTACAGTCAAGCCCTATACATACTATGGAGAGCCCTGTCTGTATTTCCAGGACAAGCGTGCTAGATATGCGTGGCAGATAGGTCATCCAAAGGCATCAAGGTATACTGACCAGCTAATATCCAGAACGAAGAGATACCCTGGGTTGTTTAGTACAGACTATCATTTATGGATGCCTTTTAAAGGAGGTGATGTTGCAGGTTATTACAACGAGTTCTTCACTGACCCATTCTATCTGCGATACAAAGAACTTGTAGCTGCCGGAAAGTACAAGAAGGCGATGAAGATCCTTGAGTTGTTATCCTCTGAGACTACTGACCCAGACAATTACAAGGAAGATCCATATTACAGAATCAGCGACAGCCTGGTTGTGCGTGATCAGAATTATAATGAGCACATGGCTTATGCCAAGTACGATCTTGCCAGCATCAGTGAGAACGCACGCCTTCGTTATCTGATGGGCGATGATTCTGCACACAAGTGGATGGAGGGAGCGTATTTGACTGGAGCCCTTTATTTATCACCACAAACAGGGATACTATCTACCCCCGATAATTATAAGTATTTCGCGTCAGATTTTTTTAGGCAATTGACGCCTTTTATGGTTATCAACTACAACAATGAGGATCCCGCGTGGGTTTACAATACCGCATTGCTGGTGAAGGGTTCCAGTGCAATCATGCCTGCGAGTGTGCGAAAAGGTACATTCAAAGAAGACATATTCCAATCTTACAAGGATGTTCAATCGAAATTGAAGACTGGGGAATGTGCAATTGAAATTGTCAAGGCACCGGGGCTGAAAGGCGATGATACGTATAAGGCTGTCATCCTAAAAAGTGGTGGTGAGGAACCTGTTATGGTAGAACTTGGAACCGCCCCGGAAATAAATGACATCGTTTCCAGCGGCAGGGCGTATTCTGCTGACGGCCTGATGTTCAGCCATATATGGGTTCCGATGATGCCTCATCTTGAAGATGTCAGCAAAATCTATCTGTCGGCTGATGGAGTGCTTTGCCTGATTGATCTTGCACGGATTGCAGACCAGAACGGCATGACTGCCTTTGACCAGGTTGAGATTGTCAATTGCATTTCAACAAAAGATATCGGTATTGTCCATGAGAGCAGCAACTCAAAGGATATTGTTCTCTTTGGAGGCTTGACCTACAGCCCGGTAGTTGCAAAGGAAAACGAGTGGTACGCAAAGTTTGAATATCTGCCTGGGACATTGGAGGAAGTCAAAGCAGTTGCGGATATGGCAAAAGAGCAAGGATACAATACAACAGTGTTCACTGCCGATGCTGGTACCCAGGCGGCATTCGAGTCTCTTGACGGCAAAGCCTTGAAGGTTCTGCACATTGCCACTCACGGCTTCTATTACACGCAGCAGCGAGCCCAAAATATCACCTTCTTTGATCAGATGGACGATGATAACGATCCTTTGAACCGTTGTGGCCTGCTTCTCTCCGATGGCCCAATCCTCGGTTCAGACATTGCCAGAATGGACTTTTCCGGAGTTGATGTCGTCATCCTCTCTGCCTGCAACACAGGCCTTGGAGACGTAACCTCCGAAGGCGTCGCCGGTCTCCAGAAAGCGTTCCGACAGGCCGGGGTGATGAATGTTGTCCTTTCTCTTGAGGCTATGAATGATGATATTACTGGGGAGTTATTTCCATTTTATAATGAATTGTTATCTCATGTAAACAACTATATTACATTAAGCGGTAAAACCATGTTAATAAAGAACTTATATAATTGATTCGTTGTCATCAAATAACTTAATAACTTAAAATGACTATGTATAATCGAGAGATAGTTAATATCTGCGGTAAATATGGCGTTGTTAAAGCAGATTCCCGTGAGACTGTAATATTGCCAGAATATGATCAAATTGAAGAGAGTTCCTATGATTCTTATAGAGTCTGCCGATCAAATAAGTATGGTCTTATGAGTGATTCTGGTGAAACTATAATACCTTGCGAATATGACCGAATTTGTTTTCCTTCTTTGTGGGCTATACGAATAGTTTATAAGGGGAATTTACAAGGCGCATATAGTTGCAAGGGTGAACTAATTGTGCCAGTAGTTTATGATGACGTACGCGTTTATTCTAGCGGAATTGTAGTAAAGCGTGGTAATGAATATGGATTATATAATCATGACGGCTTAATATTATGTGAGGCAAAGTACGACGACATTAGTTCATATGAAAATGCCGGCGCAATTGTGATATCTTCAAATGGGTTATTTGGGCTGCTTTCTGACAAAGGAGAGGGAGAGATCTTGCCATGCTCATACGATAAAGTTGTTTATGATAGAGAAAGTCGTTTTTTTATAATGAGTAACGGGAGGATTGGCCTATACAGTTCCAGCATTAGAGAATTCCTTACACCCATAATGTTCAAGACATTAAAATGCATTTGGAGCAATGATTACGTCGGTTTTGGGCATGTGTTTGAAAATGACTATGTTGTGTTGATTGATAAAGCCTTTTCAATAATTAAAACAAAATATACCGACATATCAATAATGAACAAGCACTATATTGCGACATGTGCTGGTCAAAAAAGTTTTTTAGACGCAAAATTCCAGGAGTGTTGTCCATATTATTATGATGAAATTTTACCTTTAGGAGATACCTACTATGTGGTTGAGAAAGATGGAAATGTAGGTATTGTCCGCGCATCTGATTGCGAATGTATTATAGATTGCATCTATCCACGCAATGAGAATCAACGACTTTTTAGACAAACAAGTGAAGATTACTTTATCGTATGCAAGAATGGATTATTCGCGTACTTTCGTAATGATGGACAGCAATTAACAGATTTTGTGTATGACTATGCTGGGCCTTTCGTTTTAGGTAAAGCTGAAGTGCGTAGAGATTATGGAAATATTGTGGGGTGGATCGATATAAATGGGAACGAATCTCTTAAACAGCCAAGGCACTCTCGGAGTCAAAACACCTGTGATACAAATCCTGATTGGGATGAGATTACACGAGATCTGGTGGATATTGGCTTAAGAGATGCATTCGGACTATCTTCAGAAGATGAAGTTCCCACGGATTGGAATGATTAGTTTTTATAAGATATACGATTGAATTCTCTGAAAGTTATGGATGTAGAGGACGATTGATTTGTAATGCAAATACTCTTTAATAAAAGGTTCATATGCAAAGTACTACTGTTAATAGACTTAGTGAGGTCGCAAATCTCTATAATAAACAATATGGCATGATGGTTTTACCAGTGGAAGGAATATCTCATCGTGAAGATTGGAAGACAGACCTGAGTTATAAGACCCCTGCAATTGACGAACACTCTAATTTCTTTTCGCAATTCATGAATGGACATGATGTACTTAATTCAGATTATGATTGGGGAAAATCAACAGGTATATGCCTATGTCTTGGCTGTAACGATTATTGGTGTATTACAGTTATCTTTAACAAATTTTTCCACCATAATGTTGATGTCAAATCAATACACAACGAGATACTGAATTTACTTTCCTTACCTCAAGATTATGCTTGGATTGTATGGTCATCAGATTTGGAATCCTTGTCTGTAATCTTTAGATCCCAGACAGTGAATCGCGAGCCGCTATCAGACGGTGAACTGTACTTCGAAACTGAAAATGGAACAGGCTCTATAAGCATATGTCTTAAAACAAAAGGTTTCACGATGCTACCGCCATCTATTGATAAAAATGGATTCATGTATGATTTTTATGACAGGGAGCCTGATGATATTCCTCAAATTGTGTCTGTTGACAATGTTGTTAACTTATTAATTAATTATTTTTCAATTGAGGATGTTGTTGATATTCACCATAATGGTGTTTGGAAATATTTGCATAGGACAGCTATTTTTCATGATTGCGACAGGGATATTTATGATAATATTAGATATCATACATGCGATGAGATTCCTCTTTTAGGAGCCTGCTGTAATAATGACGTAGTAAATTCATTGGGAGTTGTGTATGCGAAGTCTGCTGACAACATGGATTACATAACAAAAGCGAAATATTATTCAAAGGCTGCAGAGTGTTTTAGAAGAGCAAATACGAATGAATCTTTAGATAATCTTCGACAACTAAAATCATTGGAACTCATTCCTATTGAGGCGGATAAGAAATATTCTTCTGATATTGAAACAGAATTGGGTTATCATTATTTGAGCTATTTAAGGCATCGTGGCTATAAATATTTGTTTGTTGACACTGAGACCACCGGATTACCCAAAGATTATAGGGAGCACTTCCATAATACTGATAATTGGCCACGTATTATACAAATTGCATGGATGTGCGTGGATTCTTATGGGCGCATCCTACATAAAGAAAGTAAACTTATTAAACCAGTAGGATTTGTAATACCTGATGTTTCAACGAGAGTTCATGGGATATCAACGGCAAAAGCTGTGGACTATGGAACATATATTGAAGATGTTATTCCGCGATTTGAATCATTTCTTGATACTGCAGAATTTGTTGTAGGACACAATATTGATTTCGATATGGATGTTATTGCATCTGAATATACTCGTATATCAGGTGGGGATAGCGGTGGATTTGACGAGTGCGGAGAGTTCAATTTCCCGACGAAGAATATTGTTTCTAAACCGAGAATCTGTACAATGAAAAGCAGTACGTCTTTTTGTAGGATTCTATTAAATAACGACTATAAGTATCCAAAACTTGAAGAGTTATATCAATCATTATTTCGCGAACCGATCAAAGGGGCACACGATGCTCTGATAGATGTTGAAGCGACTGTAAGATGTTTTAATGAACTAAGAAGCAGAGGTGAAATAAATGACAATTGTTGTTATTATTCTGAGAGAAAAAAAGAAAGGCCATAATTGTTGAGATCTAAGCTCATTCCAAAGTGTTCTCGTGATCAAAATACATAATGCTCAACTCATTCATAGACGAAATCTTCGCCGCGTGCTGCGGAACTATGTATGGTATGGCTGATATGTTCGGTCGTACATATGAGTATGTGAATGTGGTGCTTTTCTGCTATGTGGAGCCGGTGCTGACGGTCCTGATGATATTGGGTGCCTTGTATGCCTTGTTCAGACTGCCGAAGTCAAAACATGTGGCAAAGGGGTTCATGTGGATTGGCATCGGCGTTTCGGCATTGACTGGGATACTGCTGATTGTTTCTGCCATTCATGCCTTGGGCATGGTAGATATGCATAGTATTAGCCAAGTTGAGATCAATGCTATTCAGTCATCAATCTTGACCCCTGACCTCGACCCCGTCATTCACGACCTTTTCCAGAAGACCATGCATTGGCTGATGGATACTTCCAAAGGCAATATGGGCTACAATGCAATCAACCTGCTGATATATGTGCTTCTGATGCCGGTTCTGATCATCACCTCAATTTGCGTTTGCTATAAAAATACTCTGCATGAGTTTACGTTTCCCATTTCCCGACATTAATAAGCGTAATCAAAAATGGAAAAAGAGTATGGAAAGATTATTGAACAAGACAAAGATTGTTGTTTCATTTACAAGAGCGAGTATTGGGTTGGCCTTTGCGTTGTTTGTGTTGTGTAAACCTGTAAATGGGCTTGGCTGGGTAATTGCCGCAGATGTGGCTTTATGGCTCTCTGGTTTTTCTATTGCTTTGGGAATTATGAGAGTAGCGCTGTATAATGCGATTAAAAAGTCATTGGGTTTAAAGTAATATGGGTATGATAGTAGTTGCAAATAAGAGAAAGAAGGCGGATACTCTGATGAAGGAGTATCCGGGATGTATTATTATTGATGTGACATCGAATAGTCAGGATGGTGATTATGTGAAGTTCTCGCCGTTTTACCCTCACTGTGGTATTCCTGTTCCGGGGATGCCCGGGAAGACAGCAGCCAGTGTTGAAGGAATCTGGCAGGGATTGAAGACTTTTGAGAGTGGTGAGAGTGTTGATTATGATTGTATGAGCAATCGTACGATGAAGAATCTCAAGAGGACGACTCGTACCCATGGAAGATGTGTAGGTCACCTGTATGAGGGTAAGCTGATAGGATATCTGACTGCCCGTCATCAGATTTATCTGCCTGCGTACAATTGGGTCCTTGAGAACAGGCTTTCGGACTTGACCAGAAAGCTCAAGAGACTATCGCAGACAAGAACCGTTGTGCTGCTGGATTATGAGACCAATGGTGATGTGAATGATGCCGGCAAGCCTCTTTCCCATACTTCGCTTGTGAAAGCTTATGTTGATGCAATGCCTGTGATTCCGGAGGAACCTCAGCAGCCCGCTGTGGACTATACTGAAGGAATGATGGTGAGACATGCAAAGTTCGGTGATGGCAAGGTAGTGAGGGTGATGCCTCAGGAAGGCAGGATTGCTGTTGCTTTTGCAGAAGGGGAGAAGGTTCTGAGCACAAGGATCGCCAAACTGGAGATTATTAGCGAATAAATAGTTTGAACCTCGGTTTACCTCCTCTCAATTCTTGACATATAGTAGTAGAAACAAACAAAATCTACTATTATATGAAACAGTACAAAGGTATTATCTTCAACAGAGTTAACATTGGTCTGTTGAATGGAGTGATCCTATGGTCATTGCATCTGCAATGATGTTCCTCAATCCTTCGGAAGTCGCAGTCCTTGGCGACTATTTCGGAGACCGCAAGTCTTGCTATCTTTTTATATCGAGGCGTTAGTGAAAAATATCAAATAAATACGAAGATTCGGGTTTACCGACAGCGGATTATTGACATATAGTTGTGAAGGCCGGTTGGCCGAAGCATTTTATTAACAAATAATAACAACTATTATGAAACGATTTATTATCATTCTTACGCTTGTCATGACCAGCGTGGTGTGCAATGCGCAGATCCGTTACCTGGGTACAACCAACAACGGGCAATCAACCCAGACTCAGCAGTATCAAGAGTCGCCGGTGCAAACATATTCAACGACCGCCTATTACCAGTCAGGCAACGGATACGTAAAACTTCCAATCCGTGTTACAGTTCAGGATGGTAGGATAATCCCTGTTATGTATTATCAGCAAACTGTGGTTGGTGGTCAGTGGTGCAATTTCAGCCGCGGACTCACCGCACAAAAGTGCATGAGTATGTCTAGCGATCCGCTTGAGAGGCAGTTCATGTATAAGTGCAGAATCGTGAATCCGGAGGTTACGACTATATATTTTGATCTATAGCAATTATGTCAAGGAAACTATCGGAGTATTCCGACCTGCCGGATCTGTCTGGCAATCAGATTTGGGATAAACATTCAGCCGTTCGTCTAAAGATCAAGATGAAATACATCAAGGACACTTACGGCAATGATGAGAAGGTTCATTTTGTATGGAAGGATATGACGCCGGAGGAGTGTATGCTTTGCGGCCAAATGGCTACCCTGCAAGAAGATGTCGAGAATATGAAGAATAAGAGTATTGAAGAGTCTGCAAAGGATAACAATGGAATCGCTATGCTTCTTCTTGCCCTGGATTATCTCTCAAATGGTGACAGGGTGTCGGCAATGGAATGGGCTCAGCGGGCAGAGATGAACCTCGTCTTCGGTGTGTACGGCTTTGAAGGTTTTCTCCATCTGACCAGCGATGAGGAAGGGGAGACTCACCTGGAAAGAGCAAAGGAATGCTTTGAACTTGGTGTTTCAGCAGCAGATCCTGTCAGTATGCGTTACCTTGGATATATGTACAAGTTCGGTGTAGGGGTAGAGAAGGATATCAGGATGTCTGAAGACCTGCTGAAATGTGCCATTGCCATAGGAGACGACGAGTCAAAGAAAATACTTGAATACGAAGAAAAGCCATGAAAAGGTTCATAACAATCGTTACATTGATGATCATCCCTTTCCTGTCATTTGGACAGAGCAAATATGATCCGGAAGTATTCGCCCTTGAGTCGGGAAGAGGGGAGTTGGCTTCGGAATATTTCGGAGTCAGACTGTCAGACCTGAAGAAATACAGCGACGGGACGTACAGTCTCTCGGAAGAACAGAGAGATACGATCAAGGCACATATCCTTGGAAGACATCTGTGCTCCCTGCAGTGGATATCGTGGAAGGATTTCGGGAGCGTGAGGTTCTTCGAGGACGAAAAGGGCAGGATAGTCTGCAAGGGTGGCCAGGAGTCAAAGAAGAATGACGACTATCTCAAGATAGACGGAATCGTGACGATAGTAAGTCCGCTTGAGATACGCATCACCGGAAGCATCATCACCAAGGTCAGTCACATCAACGGAGGAAATCCGGTCGTAAGGAAAGGAACGTACCGATTCACAATCGCAGGAGCGCGCCGATACTGGAGGATGCAGGAGATGAATAACCCGATGGATAGCTGCTGCGATTATGTTGACATCTACTTCTAAGTGGACTATAATCGACTAACTAATATATGAAAGCAAAGAAAATATTCAAGATTACATTCCTGGCGCTGCTTGCCCTGATTGCGGCAGTCCTTGTCAACACTTGCATTTACGTATTCGCAGGACAGTACAAGAGCGTCGAGAAACTGTCCAAGGGGCAGGAACTCAGTCTCTATGAGTGCTGCAGTATCTACGCCACGCATCTGACGATGTGCTTCGTCGGTTACCCCATTGCGCCGGAGGCGGCAAGGGAATGTCTCAAACTGCATTTCACGGATAAGGACACCGTGTACTTCAACAGGCATAACTTCACAGGTTCAAAGAAACTGGAGGAGGCTCACAGTCAGTTGATTGGCAAGCCTGACGGCAGTTCGGTGAGAATCAGCTGGAACGGGAACAAGGACTACTCTCCGTTCAGCTGCGAACACAGGCTTGCTATTGCTGCCAATCCCTGCACATTGACCAAGGTGAGATTTATGGATTATGAGCATTTCTATGATGAATACCTGTACACTATAACGACCAGTACCGAATACCCGAAGTATTCAAGGACCGAATTCAACTTCAAGAAGTTCAAGATAGTCATCAACGAAGGCCTGTTCAGGTATCTTCAGGACAAGGGATGGTTGCACAAGTATACGGCGGTCTATAAACTGTTCGCCTATCAATAGATAATGGCGAGTGTTCCGTATGAGCTGAGCAATAAGCAAAACAACTCCCTTTGGATGCCCCGGAAGGTCGAAAGGTTACCTCCGGGGCATATCTGACATTAAGTCACCGTGCAGCAGAACGGTCATGTCTATCTCAGCTGCGATAAGCACTACTACTCCGTGCCATACACACTCATTGGATGCAAGGCGAAGATTATCTTCACGTCAACGCTTGTAAAGGTCTATGTCAGAGGCGAACTTATCGCAACGCACAGGCGTGACCGCAGCTTCGGTTACACGTCCGTAGAAGAACATCTTGCATCCAATACACTTGCCTTCACGAAACGGTCGGCATCCTACTACAAGGACAGGGCAAAGAGTGTCTCTGATGCTCTCCTCTCCTTGTTCGACTCGATGTTCGCCGGGTCTAACGGCTCATGCCCTCCGGAGTACTACTACAAGACCTGCGACATGATGCTGAGACTGCAGCGAAGCTATCCGGAGGATGTCTTCGAGGAGGCATGCGAGATATGTCTCGAGAACAGGCTCTTCACCGGCAAGAGGCTTGAGAACGTCCTCAAGACCGTACAGCAATCTCGTCACGCAATGGACTCCGCAGCCGTGCCGAAGCCCACAGACCATGCCAACATGCGCGGCTGCCTGCAGGCTCGGATACAAAGTGCGGTACTACACTGTCAGCAGGCTGATGGACGAGCTCAAGCTTGCCAGACTTGAGGGTCACGAACTTAAGTTCTTTGAAAAGATTGAGCATCTGGACCTGCTCATCATAGATGACTTCGGGATGAAGCGTCTCGAAGGCCAGCAACAGAACGACTTCGAGCAGATCATCGATGACAGGTATCACAAAAAATCGCTGATCCTGTCAAGCCAACTGGCTGTCGCCGACTGGTACGGCATCTTCAGCAATGAGATGCTTGCAGAAGCATGCCTTGATAGAATCGTGCACAAATCACTCCGCTTCGAGCTGAAAGGCGATAGCATGAGAAAGAAATATTGATATCTTTGCAAATCTAACTCAGGTGGCCGAGTATCACCGGAATCGGTGGCCGACTATCCGCCGGAATATCTAGTCTTGGACCAATGGGAAGGATGTCATAAAAGTCGTATGCCAGCCAATGACCGATTGGACCGGCTTCTTTCCTGTCGGGAGCGACAAGGGCGTTGTAGTTTTTGAGATTGCGAGGGGCATTGTTGCAGATTATCATGCCATAACCTCGTTTCATTCTGGTTATGAAGTCCTGTTCGTAGCCGCCTTTCTCAAGATAGGAGATGAGTTTGTCCGCCTTCGCTTTGAGCGGAATGTCGGATTGTGGATGTAAGCGGTAACTTTGCATCAGCGGAAATCGGAAGTTTTAGTTTCGGCAGAAAT
>CAMCFO010000052.1 GCA_945874155.1 uncultured Bacteroidales bacterium | reverse complement strand
TATGGGAAAGTCTGCTGGTTGACTCAGATTTAAGGAATTAAATGACTATCCCTATAATATTTCTTTTTATCCTCAAAGCGATAATCTGATGCGCGAATATTGATTCTCTTCTCCAGAACGGCCTTATTTCCAAGAGACTCCACCTTGACCGGATTGGAAAGAGATTGCTCTTTCTCATTGCGGTTACGTGCGTAGCAGTCCAGCGGACTTTTCGCAGCGGGCAGCCGGAAAAGGATCACAAAGCGAAATTATATATTTATTTCTTAATTGGATATTTATAAATCAGCAGGAGCATTATGAGCACTACGGCTGCAGGGATGAGGCTGAACAGAGCCCAGACCATAGTGCGGACGCTCTCGATGCAGCCCTCTGCGATGACAGGTTCAGCCGCACCTTCTGGGGTGTGGAGGCCTGCCCAACCCAGGAAAAGGGTGATCAGGGCACCGGAGATTGCCGAGCCGAACTTCTGAGACATCGTTCCGGACGAGAAAATCAGGCCTGTTGAGGACGTGCCGTTCTTCTGGGTAGCATAGTCTGCGACGTCGGCATACATCGACCAAAGAAGCGGAGAGTATATTCCGATTCCGATGGAAGTGATAATGACAAAGACAATCATCAGCCATATCCAGGAAGGGTCCATCGGGATGAAAAAGAACAGGACGGATGTCACAAGGCAGATGAGGGCGGCCAAGGTGAAAGCCCTTTTCTTCGAGCCGGCCCACTGGGTAAACTTCGGGGAAAGGCCTCCGGCAACCATACAGACGACCTCACCGAAAGTCATAAAGACAGTGTAGTTGACAATCAGTCCCATCACGGTGATTTCTCCAGGCAGGCAGTAGGTGAACATATATGCTGCCGCAGCATAACGGAAACCGTTGAAGAAGTTCGTGCAGATTCCTACAAGGGTGAGGTAAATCCAAGGCTTGTTCCTGAACAGGTCGGCAAATGGTTTGAAGGTGAATTTCTCGGCACGGACCGGTTTGAGCCTTTCCTTTGTAAAGAGGCCGCACAAGAGGGTCATCAGGGCGGCAACTGCACCAAAAGAGGCTCCGATAACGGCATATTGGTGAGCCGGGCTGCCTCCAATCATCTTTTGAATGTAAGGGAAGCTCAGCAGGGTCACAAAACCCATCGCGTAGGCTCCCACCATCCTGAATGACGAGAACTGGTTCTTTTCATTGTCGTCATCCGTCATCACGCCAAGAAGGGAGCCGTAAGGCACATTCACTGCAGTGTAAACCGCCATCATCAGCAGGTACAGGCTATAGGCCCAGATCCTTTTGCCCACGGGACCGAACTCAGGAGTGTAAAGCAAAAGTGCAAACACCAACCCAAAAGGGATTGCGCCGAAGATGAGCCACGGACGGTATGTACCCCAACGGCTGCGGGTGCGGTCAGCAAGAGACCCCATCAGAGGATCGGTCACGACGTCGAACATCCTTGCAATGAGCATCAGGGCTGCCGTGTCGGCGAGCGTAAGTCCGTAGATGTTGGTAAAAAAGAAAGGGAAAGCAATGGACATTACCTTCCACACGATGCCACCGGCAGCTGCATCTCCGAGGGCGTAGGCGATTTTTTCGGTCAATTTAGCCATAGTTTCTGTGTTCAATCAGTGGTTTTCAAACGGCTGCAAAGTTACAAACAAATATCATTTGAATTGATACTATTCTAACTTTTATAGAACATTTACCCGAAATTCCGGCACAGTGAATTTCGGGTAAATATCTCATAATCAGATTAAGATTACTTTGCCGTTACCTTGGTGAGCTTGTAGCCGAAGCCTGTGATTACCATATTTCCTTCATCCATATATGATTTGAATTCATCGGTGTAGGTAAACTCAAAGCTATCCGGGAATTTCGTATCGATTGCGTCAACCTGGGCTACGAAATCCTTTTGCCAGTCGAAGTTGCATACCCTCAATGCGTGGTAGGTGGCTTCAATCATCTCATAATGGAGAACTATGGTCGCTCCAACAGGCACATCAGCCAAATCTGTCGAAGTGAGCTGGACATTGGAGTCTCCCCAGTTGATGTCCTTAGCTCCTTCCCAGATGGTGGTTTCTGTCACACCAGGATCAACATACTCGTCTGCGTGAACCCCGAAGATTCCTGCACCGAACTGTGTGCCGTTCTCTTTTTCGAGAATCAGGAGATAATCACCCTCAGCGAGGTCGGACGGAACGTTGAAGCTGATTTTTCCACCTTCGTTCACAAAGTTCTGCAGTTCAACAAGCCCTGAAATTTCCGCCTTGGAGGTTTCATCTCCGAAGACTGAAGCTTTGAGGAAGGCCCTGGAGACACCCGTAAGGTTCTCTCCGCTGACAGTCACTCCCTTGCCCTGCTGCAGCCATCTTGATTTTTCATCGGATGCAAGAGACGGCTCTCCCTCGGAAGAAAGGACCTCAATGCTGGCTTTGCGGTAGGTCTGCTTGCCCTTGGTGGTAGTTGCAACGACCTTGATTTTGTGAGTACCGGCAAGCAAAGGCTGGTCAATCTTGTTTCCGGTGTGCACGAGATCGCCGTCCACAAACCACTCCACGGTCGTGTAGCGTGCAGGAGTAACGATGATTTCGAAAACGAAGTTCTCGCTGGTGTAAACTGAAGGGAAGGTGGTGAGAATGTCAGTGGTGCTGAACTCCGAATTGAGAATTCTAGGATAGTCATCCTCGCCTGCCGTGTAGAAAGGCTCCTGTTTCTGGCAGCCGGTCAGCGCCAGTGCCGCAGTAAGGGCGGCAATCAAACTTTTGTATATGGTCTTCATAATATTACTTGTAAAGGTCGTGGTTTACGCGGGTAGGGTTCTTGTCCCACCACACCGGTTTGTGCCAGTCATCCTTGCCTCCCTCGATGCGGGAAATGGCAATTTCATACTGCTCTCTGTTGTACTGCATTTCGAACTGAGGATAGTACAGACGCAGAGGAGTGTTGAGATTGTTCGGATCGTCCGGAGTAAAGTCTGAAATACTGTATTTGCTGCGGTCATCCAGCACCGGATAGTCGCTGCGTCGAAGGTTGGCCCAGCCTTCTGAAGGGTTGGTCAGGTGGAGAATCCAGGCCTGGGTGTTGATGGCTTCAACTTGTGCGTCCGCAGATGAGCCCACAGGGTTTGCTGCAAGATAGGCGGCAATCTCGGATTCGGAGATTTTGCTGACGTTGTAATAATCGTTGATTACCTGCATTGCATCGCGCACGCCTGCCTCATAGTGTCCGGAAACGGTTCCTTCAACTGTCCAGCCCTTGACGATTGCCTCAGCCATCAGGAAATGGGTCTCTGCGGAGGTCATCATAATTCCCGGGCACTCGCTCTTTTCCAACTGGATTGAGAGGAAAGGACGAAGCATACGGGCAGGGAAATTGGAGCCTTCGAACCCTGCATCAGGATACTGGGCGACAAGAGCCGCAAGGGTAGGTATGTCTGCATTGTCCGGAGCGTTTACCCAGTCGGAATACCAGGCTGCACCCACATAGCAAGCCCATCCCGGAGCCTGTTTCTGCTGATTGCTCTGTCCCTTTACACTGTTCTGGTAAGCAACGACCTCATCAGTGACATCAATATTCCATTCGTCATCAGCCTTGATCTGACTGCGTTTCGTGTTGATGTAGTGACGGCAGATGCGGTACAGACGCGGGTCTGAAGTCTGTTTCATCCTGTGGAAGAGGGTGTGGCAGACAAAGGTAGGCGAAGTGGCATCCTGGCCGTAGAGCATTTCTCCGAGGGCATTCACACGAAAATCCAAATCCTTTGCTCCGTCATAGAGGGTGAACGGACCGTCGATGTATTTGACAAAAGCATTGTCAGCAAATGTCGAGATGTATCCTGCAGGGCTTGCAAGTGCACTTTCAAACTCAGCCTTGGCCTTGTCCGGATTTACATCCGAGATACGCATTGCAAATCGCATCCTGAGACTGTTGGCAAACTTAGCCCACTGTGCTGTGTTTCCGGAGTAGTTTGTCACGTCCCCTGTCACGACATCCTTTCCTTCGCTGTTGCGAAGCTGCTCCACACAGGCAGCGAGTTCAGTGAAGAACCAGTTGTAGATTTCTTCCTGGGTGTCGTACTTAGGATTGCCTATGCCGGCAATTTTTCCAAGACCTGCCTCAGAGCAAGGAATGTCACCGTAGGTATCGGTAAGGATAGACATCATATACACCTTGTGGATACGCAGAATCGCATTTACGTTCGGCAGGTCCTGACTGCGGTCAATGGCGTCAACTACATTCTTGATGCCGACAGAGTAGAATCTGTCCCAAAGGCTTGACATCATATTGTTGTCGGCGTGCACTGCTCCGCCATAGTTGGACACGTTCCAGCCGCCTGCATAGTACTGGGTAAAACCTGTGATATAGCAACGGTAGGTGTCCATCAGCTGGAAGTCTCCCATCGGCTGAAGAAGGCCGGTGGTGAGCTGGGCGTTGGGATTGATTGTGGTAGGCTTGGTCTTGTCGGTGTTCAGGTCAGTGAGATACCTGTCGCTGCAGGATGTAAGGGCAGCGGCTCCAAGAGCAAGGCACACAAGTTTTGCAAATATATTTTTCATTTTGTATCCTCCGAATTAGAAATTGAGCTTAATGTTGAAACCAAAGCTCCTGCGAGACGGGAGTGAACCGTACTCCAGGCCCATACCCGAAGTATTGTAGGCCGAATCAGGGTCGATGTTAGGAATATTCTTCCAGACGATGAACGGGTTGCGTGCCACGAATGAGAGGTTGAGACCTTTCACGGCCTTGCCGAGCCATTTGCTTGGGAATGCATAGCTGAAGGTCAGCTCACGGCACTTGATGTAGGAGTTGTCGTAGATGAACTGGACAGGGTCTTTCTCAGCCGCCATCTGCCAATATTTCTCAGGATCGACCGGAATGGTGTTGACCACTTCCGTTCCGACGATGTTTCCGTCAGCATCCTTGGTTCCGTACACACCCTCGACAACGTAACCTGAAGCATGACCGGAATTGATCCAGTCCTTCTGGTTCCATCCGGCCGCCTTTCTCTGCTCCTCGGAAGTGTACCACTCCTCACGTCCTGCAACAGTCTCCATAGCCTTTCCGCAATTGTAGGCTGAACGCATTGACATCGAGTAGAGATCTGCACCGACTTTCACGTCGAAAGCAGCAGACAGACGGAAGCCCTTGTAGGAGAATGTGGTGTAGAAACCTCCGGTCCAGTCCCAGGATGCGTTTCCGAGAACTTTGGTGGTGTTGTCGATGTAAGGCATACCGGTTTCAGGATCGACAATGATTCTGTTCTTCTCGTCACGAAGGAATCCCGGGCCGACGATGGAGCCGAAATTCTCGCCTTTCTGTGCGCCTACCGATACATTGCACCACGCTGCCTTCTCAAGTTCAAAGAAGTCCATTCCATCCACAAGGTCGATGACCTTGTTGTTGTTCTTCGAGAAGTTCAAGCCCAGATCCCAGGCGAAGTCACCTGCCTGAACTGCGCGGGCGTTGATTGCAAGCTCAACTCCGGAGTTGCGGATCTGTCCGGCGTTCACCAGCCTCTTGTCGTAGCCCGAAGCCGAAGAAGATGCAAGACGGATAATCTGGTCCTTGGAATTCTGCCAGTAGTAAGTGAAGTCAACGCCCAGGCGGTTGTTGAAGAACTTCATCTCGAGACCAGCCTCGACGGAAGACGTCATAGTCGGACGGAGGTTCATATTCGGCTGGATGTTTCCGTTGATCATTCCGATCGTGTAGCCCGGATATGAATATTTTCCGTTAGCGTAGTTGAGTGAAAGCATATAAGGGTCAGTGTCGCTTCCGACAATGGCATAGGATGCGCGAATCTTACCAAAAGAGAGTATATTCTTTTTCTCGACGAAGTTGGAGAACACGAGGGAAGCCGAAACTGAAGGATATACATATATATTGTTGTTCACCGGCAGGGTCGAAGACTGGTCGCCGCGAACCGTTGCCTCAAGGTAATATGTACGCTTGTATCCGAGACTTGCGCTGGCAAAGAGAGAGTTGATCTGCTTGCAGTACGAACTTTCCTGAGTGTTCTGCTCTTCATAGTTCATAATGGCAACGATGTCGTCCATCAGCTGGGTAGTGCCAGTCGTAACGGTGGTGTGGTTGTTCACGTTGAAGATATTGCCTCCGGCAGTGGCACTGAAGTCGAAGTTACCCCACTCGTTGTTGTAGAGGACGAGAAGTTCGGCATTCACGGTGCGGTTCCTGAAGATGGAATTCTGAAGCTGTCCGGCAGCCTTTCCCGGGGTTGTGCGGGCAACATAGTCAGAGAACTCCATATTGTTCATATCCGAACCGACGGTTCCCTGAATCTTGAGGTGTGAATTGATGTTCCAGATGAGCTTTCCTGTCAGACGGAAAACATCCTTTGCTGATTTGTTGCTGTTCTTGTAGAGGTCCCAGTACGGGTTCTTGTTGTACTGGTCGTTTCCGTTCCAGTTCGCGTAATCGCCAGTGGCAGTCTGGTAGTTCTTCAGCCAGGATTGGTCGAAAGAGTTGGCAATGGTCATAAGGTTCTTTCCGACATTGCTCTGGGAGTCTCCCAATGCAGGACGGTTCTTGACATCCTCGCGGGTGTAGGTGACATTGAAGTCCATATCCACCTTGCCCACGCTCGTATTGGCACGGAGATTCACATTGTCACGGCTCATTCCCGAATTTGGAAGAATGTCGAGATTGCGCATATCGGTCAGGGACACACGGATACCGCTTTTTCCAGTGTTGGTAGAGAAAATCAGAGAGTTCTGTGCAGTGAAACCGGTACGGAAGAAATCCGATGCATTGTTCGGATAGATGAGGGTCGGACGGGTGACTCCGTCGAAGTAGGTCATTTCGTTGATGTCGGCCTTCGGGCCCCAGCTGCTGTTGGTCAGGGCTGTTGCATCTTTTGAATATTCACCTTTGGTGCCCTGTCCGTAGATGAGCTGGACATTGTCCCATCTTGCGAGCTGGGATTCAAAGGTGAACGATCCGTTGTACTCGAGGCTGAACTTGTCCTCGTCAGCCTTCTTGGTGGTAATGAGAATCACACCGTGTGAGGCACGCGAACCGTAAAGTGCGGATGCTGCAGGACCCTTGAGCACCGTCATAGTCTCGATGTCGTCAGGATTGATTGCAGAGATTCCGTCACCAAGGTCATATCCACCCGCCTGGCCTGCGCTTCCGAAGTTGGTATTGTCGAGCGGAACGCCGTCCACGACGTAGAGAGGCTGGTTGTTTCCCGTCATCTCGGTGTTACCCCTGAGCATAACACGGGTTGAACCGGAAGCACCTCCGGCAGTCTGCTGAACCACCAGACCGGCCACCTTTCCGGCAAGAGAGTTGACGACATTGGTTTCCTTGGCAGTTGTGAGTTCATCCCCCTTGACCTCTGCCACGCCGTAACCCAGAGCCTTGCGGTCACGCTTGACTCCGAGAGCCGTCACGACAACTTCCTCAAGGAGAGTTGTGTCCTCTTCGAGAGTTACATTGATGACAGCCTGAGTTGTCACAATCACCTTGACTGTCTTGTAACCGATGCAGGAGAACACGAGAACGTCACCTGTTTTCGTGTCAATTGTGTACCTGCCGTCCAGGTCCGTGATGGTACCTGTCGATGTTCCGTCAATCATTACGGAAGCGCCTGCAACACCTCCGATGGCATCTGCAACCGTTCCGGTCACCTTGATGCCGTCCTGCTGCACTGCCGAACCTGTTCCAGTTGCCTCGGCTGAATGTGCCGGAACAACGCAGAAAGCGGTCGCCAATGCCACGAGGAGCATTATTCGATAAAAGTTTTTCATATTTTATAATTGATTATCAGTGTGTCTCATTTCGAATCCGGAGCCCTGCCCCAGATGCTTTGCAGGGAGTAGGCCGGATCATTGTTGTTCCAGGCATCGATGACGGTACGGACAACGTCCTTCGCATTGTTGATGAACTTGCCGTTGTCGTGTCTGATCAGCCCGAAGGCCTCCTCACCGCTTCCCGGATTGGCATTGTCCCAGAGGAAAACCGGCATCCTGTGGTTGCGGAGCGACTTTGCAGTATACTCCAGATAGTACAGACGGAATTCCTCGGCCTTTTTTGTGTTGCGATGAACACAGCCGTATTCCCCTACATACACAGGCACTCCCCTTCTGACAAATTTGTTGAAAAGGGCATCGAGGGTTGCGTTGTACTCCGTCTCCCCGTCACTTCCCGGAACGACATCCTTTCCGGTGTGCCCCCATTCGCTGTATTTGGCACTTCCGGCATAGTCCCAGGGGTCGTAAATATGGACTGAGACCATCAGCCTTCCGGTTGCGCTGTCTTCCGGCAGGACGAGATATTTCACTGCCTTGTCCGGCTGGCAGACGAAACTCGGGATTCCGATGTAGCGGGTCTCGTTGCATCCTCCCGTCGCGCGGATGACATCCACACAGAGCTGATTCCACTCATTGAGAGTCATATACATCTTTCCGCCGTCGGTGAGATTCTCCCCACCGCCCCAGTTTCCGTCCTGGATTTCATTGAGAACTTCGAAGATGAGCCACTCGCCCTCGTTCTGGAAGCGGTTTGCAATCTGCATCCAGACCATAGCCAACTTTGACATTATCTCGCGATTCTTCTCGGGATCCTTTGACGCAGCAGGTAAGTCAAGCCAGTGATATCCCTGCTTTGCGAGGTCTTTCTCGGCACCGAAACCGTCGTGATGGATATTGATTATACACTTCAGACCCTCATCACGGGCGTAACCCGCGACCTCAGCGACACGGTCGAGCCAGGCCTTCTCGATGCGGTATTCAGGAGCTTTCCCGATGTGTCCCATCCATGTCACGGGAATACGCACACTGCCGAAACCGGCAGCCTTGAGAGCCTTGAAAAGTTCGCGTGTAACCACAGGATTGCCCCAGAGGGTTTCACCGCTCATTCCGTCGATGTGAGCATCAAAACTGTTGCCCAGGTTCCATCCAACTCCAAGACTCATCGCAAATTCGACGGCCTCAGGGTATTTCGGAGTCTGACCCGGGTCAGCTGGTGGAGCAGGTTTTGCACAGGCAACAGTGCCGGCACAGAACAGTCCTGCAGCAAGAGCTGCAATTGATTTGGTTATCAGCTTCATTGTTTGTGAATATTTACTATTGATGAATATTTCCTAAAGTTCAACGGTAATTTCGTGATCCCCCGGCTCGTAAGGAACGAAGGTCGGTGATGAGGCCTTGTTCCTTGAGTATGGGTTCAGAACCGTGATTTTGTAGCTTGCATCCCTGAAACGGCGGTAAACCGTGTACTCTTTCAGGTCCGAAGGAATGCAAGGATCAATGAGGAGACCGTCATACTCAGGTTTGATTCCAAGAATGAACTGACTGACAGTCACCCAGTTCCAAGCTGCAGTTCCCGTGAGCCAGGAATTCTTTGCCTCCCCCGGAAGTGCCGCTTCCTTGCCCGCAAGACACTGTGCATAGACGTAAGGCTCCGTACGGTGAAGTTTCTGGTCACGGATGAACGCCGGGGAAATCTTTGTGTAATGTTCCCAGGCATCGTCTCCCCTGCCGCAGAGGGTTTCGCCGATTATTACCCAAGGGTTGTTGTGGCAGAAAATGCCTCCGTTCTCCTTGTAACCCACAGGGTAGGAAGACTGTTCGCCGAGTTCTATGTGATATTTCGTGTATGCCGGATAGTTCAGGACCATTCCGTGCTCGCAGTCAAGGTATTTCTTTACCGAATCGAGGGCCCTTTGCGGCATCCGGGATTCTTTTCCAATCTGCGCCATTGAGCACCAGCCCTGACTCTCGATGAATATTTTTCCTTCCTCATTCTCCGATGAACCGACCTTGCCGCCGAAGAAATCGTAGGCACGCAGGTACCATTCTCCATCCCATCCGTACTCCTGCACTGCACGGGACATCGCATCGACAGCCTCTGCGGCACGTTCAGCCTCCTCTGTGAGAGAAAGTTTCGAACAAAGCTCGGAGTAAAGACCTCCGCAGTAAACAAAGAGGCCGGCGATCATCAGAGACTCAGCCTTTGACCCTTCGGTCCTGTTCTCAGTCGTCTGGAAGGACTCGTTAGGGTCGGAAGAGAAACAGTTCAGGTTCAGGCAGTCATTCCAGTCTGCACGTCCAATCAGCGGCAGTCCGTGAGGACCGACATTGTCAATGACGTGATTGAATGAAACGCGCAGATGCTCCAAAAGAGGGACCTCGGTGCCGGGCTTGTTGTCAAAAGGAACCGGTTCGTCAAGAATGGAAAAATCCCCGGTCTCCTTCAGGTAGGAAACAGTTCCGAAAATCAGCCAGAGCGGATCATCATTGAAGCCGCCTCCGATGTCGTTGTTACCGCGCTTTGTCAGAGGCTGGTACTGGTGGTAGCAGCCACCGTCCGGGAACTGGGTTGAAGCAATGTCGAGGATTCTCCGGCGGGCACGTTCCGGAACCTGATGCACAAAACCGGCCAAGTCCTGGTTGGAATCTCGGAAGCCCATTCCCCTGCCGATACCCGATTCGAAATAGCTTGCCGAACGGGAAAAGCAGAATGTAATCATACACTGGTACTGGTTCCAGATGTTCACCATCCGGTCAAGACGTGGTTCGGAGCTCTCAACCCGGTACTTGTCGAGCAGATTGTCCCAAACAGACTTAAGTTCGGCAAATGCCGCATCCACGGCCTCTGGAGTAGAAAAGCGGTTTACAATGGCCTTTGCCTTGGCTTTGTTCACAACACCCGGAGCCTCCCACTTAGCATCCTCAGCATTCTCGACATAACCCAGAACAAAGACCAGTTCTTCGGATTCACCCGGGCCGAGGGTTACTTCAATGCAATGTGAAGCAACCGGGCTCCAGCCGTGGGCGTGACTGTTGCGGCTTTTACCCTCGAGAACTGCCTCGGGAGCATCAAAACCGTTGTACATTCCCAGGAAGGACTCCCTGTCGGTATCGAATCCGTCCGGCATCCTGTTGACCGAGTAGAAGGCATAGTGATTCCTGCGCTCGCGGTATTCCGTCTTGTGATATATGACAGAACCTTCGATTTCCACCTCACCCGTGGAGAGATTCCTCTGGAAATTCTCCATATCTGTCTGGGCATTCCAGAGACACCACTCGACAAAGGAGAAGAGTTTCAGTGATTTGGTCTCGGAGGACTTGTTGGTAAGTGTCACTTTCTGTACCTCTGCCCAGGTGTTCTCAGGCACAAAGAAAAGCACTGAGGCCTGCACACCATTCTTCTCGCCGGTAATCCTCGTGTAACCCATTCCGTGACGGCACTCGTAGCTGTCAAGCGGGGTCTTGCAAGGCTTCCAGCCCGGATTCCAGATGCAGTCTCCGTCCTTTATGTAGAAATAACGCCCGCCGTTGTCCATCGGAACGCCATTGTAGCGATAGCGGGTAATGCGGCGGAACTTTGCATCCTTGTAGAAAGAGTAACCTCCCGCCGTGTTGCTGATCAGCGAGAAGAAATCATTGTTGCCAAGGTAGTTGATCCAGGGATATGGGGTCGCTGGAGTGACGGTCACGAATTCCCTCGCGGAGTCGTCAAAATATCCGAATTCTGATTTGGTCATATTTAGTGTCAGTCTGTTACTTTATTTTACCGCGGCAAAGGTATAAAGTAATATTTTCCCAGACTGACACAATTCTACCTGAATGTTACACAATGCTTTCTCAGATGAGAAAAATGTTCTTTTTGTAGCTTTCCCTAAATTCCTTTGGTGTTATCTCCTTGACATTCTTAAAGATACGATTGAAGTTCGATATAGTATTGAAGCCGCAACGGTAGGAAATCTCGGCAATTGACATAGTGCTGTCCGCAAGCATATTTGTGGCATGTCCGAGCCTGACTTCGTTAATATAATTGGATATAGACCTGTTCGTACGCTGCTTGAAGAAACGGCTGAGAGCATTCGGAGTCATTCCCACCATATCCGCAAGGACCTCAATCCGTATTTCCTCATTGAAATGCGCGTCGATGTAATCCTTCAGTTTCTTGATGCGCCGGCTGGTAACCGGAACCTCCGCGTGCGAATAATGAGACGATGCGAGAGTGTGGTAATCCCCGGAAGCCGCAAGGTCATATATTATCGAGAGAAGGGTCTGGACCGTGCCGAATGACGGTTCTGAAGAAACAATCTGATTAATCCGGTCATAGACTGTCATTATTGCCCTCATCCCAAAGGCGATTCCCACCTGGGCGTTCTCGAACATATCCTTCACCGGTTTCATACAGTTCTTCTCCAAAAAATTCGGAGAGAAAAAGTCGGCAGGAATCATTATGGTGATTTCGTGGATGATTCCCGGCTTGCATTCATACTGTTCCCAGACGTGCTCCAGGTTGCATCCCATAAATGCAAGGTCGTACTCACCAAGCACCTCCACACTGTCCCCGACAATCCTCCGGGCTCCCTTACAATGCTCCACAAAATTGAATTCATAGACATTGTGCTTGTGCAGGGGATAATTGAAGCAGGGCTTGTATCTTTCCTGAATGTAGTAACAGTCACGCTCCCCGATCGGGGGTATTTCAATAATCAGATTTCCCATATCCTCGATACCTAATCAATTTTCCAAAACCCTCCAAATTTACGAAGATTTTTCAATATTCCTTAAT
>CAMCFO010000051.1 GCA_945874155.1 uncultured Bacteroidales bacterium | reverse complement strand
TGCTCCTTGTGCGGTCCTCACACGCCTTGCATCCATCTCAAAATAAACTTCGTGTGTGTCGATAAAAAAAACGGAAGCAAGGGCTTCCGTAAATCCATCTTGGAGGATTGCGGGGCTTACGCCAACTTGTTGATGTAAACCTGAAGTCCGCTCTTGAGGTTCGCAGCCTTGTTCTGGTGGATAACGCCGATTTTTGCGAGTTTGTCAATCATAGCGTAAACCTTTGGTGCTGAAGCCTCAGCCTCACTCTTCACTGTCATTGCCCTCAACGCACGAATTGCGTTTCTGGTGGTCTTCGCATAATACTTATTATGCAAGCGGCGCCTCTCGTTCTGACGATTGCGCTTGTCTGCTGATGCGTGTTGTGCCATTATTATACTTTTTTATATTTTTAGTAGTGGGTAGGGGAATCGAACCCCTATTGCAAGAATGAAAATCTTGAGTACTAACCGTTATACGAACCCACCGCGCAGAAATTCAAAGAACTTCAAAAACCCCAATTCGAAAGGGATTGCAAAGGTATGCATTATTTTTCAGAGCACAAAATATTTCTGCAAATTTTCTGAAAATTCTTGCATCGCACCATCCACTGCCCGATAGGCTCCACTATTCATTTGAATCCTTGACCCATTCGAAGGAATAGAGCAATGCCTCCACCTGCCTGAGATAGTGACGCTTGTCATATTTCGGAGCATAGACGAAACAATCCAGGGTAATGATTGACTTTCCGTCCCGGCTATAGAAAGAATGGGAAACGAAAGGACCTCCCATATAGTCACCATAGACCTCCCAATAGCCTCTCATCTGAGCGAAATCACGTCCCTTGTATTTCATATATTTGACCTCAGGATCCGCCAACGGACTGGTAATCATATATGTTCCGTCGAACATTCCCGGTACGTATTTCTGCAGATACTCATTCCTCCTCGCCACAAGGTTCTCAAGCGTGAACGGGTCCTCCCCCACCGGTGATTTGTAGATGAAGACACCCTGGTTGGTGTACTGGGTCTCGCAGGCCACCCACACGAAATCATCAGTCACCTTGCGTACGGAATAACCGTTCGGGAAGTGGATTATACCTCCGAAACGCTCCGCCAGAACCGGCTGTATGCTTTTCTCCTCATAGAGTATGGAATTGGCAATCACACGATCCCTCTCGGCCTGCTCGATGGCAGTGGCAATGCGTACCTTGTTCTCCTGGAAAACCTCTGTCAGTCTCACCGCATCTGCAGCCTCCACCTTGATTACAATCTGTGGACGGGCCCAGACATCATTGAAGAAGCGGACTCCTTCCTGGGTGGTCTTGGGGTTTACGGTCAGCACGAGAATATTCCTGTGGACCTGGAAAATGTTTGTGAAATTGGCCGGAGTCACAGGCACAAGAGTGTAGAGCGGTTCCCTCTGCGGGAGGAAAGGGCAATCACTGGCAAGCGTGTCACGGACGGCATTTCCGGGAGCCCCCTCCCAATCAGCCTTCTCCATAACCACCAGAACCTCGCCTGCCTTGCCGCTCACATTCGGGAGCAGGGCCTTCTTGCGTTCTCCGCAGCCTGCAAGTACGACAACTGCTGCAACAATAGCCAAAATATATTTTCTCATAGCAATATGTATTAGTTCAACAATCTGAGTATGTCATTACCAAAGGCCAGAATCATCAGCCCGAAAATCAGAATCATCCCTATAATCTGCATCACAGTCAGGAACTTCACACCCGGCTTGCGGCGCGTAATCATTTCATACAGAATGAATACCGCGTGGCCTCCATCCAAAGCAGGAATAGGAATCAGGTTCATAACTCCCAGCATAATGGAAAGCATAGCCAGTATGTTGAGGAAAGAAAACCAGTTCCAGTGAGAAGGGAAAACCTGCCCTATGGCAATGAAACTGCCCACTGACTTATATGCCTCAGTGCTCGGGGTAAACACGAGCTTGAGGTCCTTCACATAGCCGGAAATGGACTCGAAAGTATATGCAACCCCAGCCGGAATGGCCTCCAAGACTGAATAGTCCCGAACCTTGAACGCCGGTGCCTTTGTAATCACGCCTACCCGTCCCAATGTGTCCACGGCAACATCCATTTGCAGAGTATCGGCATCCCTTACGACCAGAGCCGAGACGGTGCCCCCGGAATGTTCCGCAAGTATGGGCCTCGCATCCTGAAGATAAGGCGCATCAATAGCATCCAGACCTATGATTCTGTCTCCGGGACGAAGCCCGCCCCCATAATTCACGGAAGCAGGAGGAATGCTGTCCACAATGAATGGCAGGGCAATGTCGAACATACCCGGGGAATTGAGCATATCCCCCACCCTGCTCCTGTCCAGGTAAAGGTTCAATGTGTCCCCGTCCCTGAGAAGCTGCACCTTGCTCACATCGTTCCGGACCATATCCACCTGAAGCATACCGAAATTCTCGACAGGTTCTCCGTCCAGAGCAATTATGTGGTCTCCGGTGCGGAAGCCCATATCATAAGCCAGCTCATTCACATAGATATCGCTACCCTCGTTGCTCAAATAAGAGCGTCCCCAGCCTGCCAGTATTCCTATATATATAAGGATGGCGAAAATGAAATTGAACAGTACCCCGCCCAACATCACTAGCAATCTTTGCCACGCCGGTTTGCTGCGCATTTCCCAGGGCTGCGGTTCGGATTTCAGGGCTTCAGTGTCCATAGACTCGTCCACCATTCCCGAAATTTTGCAATAACCACCCAGAGGAAGCCATCCTATGCCATATTCAGTGTCGGAATTCTTGGGTTTGAAGCGGAACAGGGCCTTGCCCCCCACATCAAAAAAGAGATAGAACTTTTCTACCCGTATTTTGAAAATTTTTGCAAAAGTGAAATGCCCCAACTCGTGAAAGAGTATGAGAACGGATAGGGCCAGTATCACCTGCAAGGTTTTGATTAAAACTACCATATCATTGATTCTGCGAGCCTCACGGCTTCATCGTTTGTGTTGTAAATGTCTTCGAATGAAGGTTTTGCAATATGGGTCACAGAGGCCATACACTTTGAGATGACCTCCGGAATGTCGTAAAAGCGGATTCTCCCCTTCAAAAATGCGGCCACAGCGACCTCATTGGCTGCATTCATCACACAAGCCAGATTGCCTCCACCCTTCAATGCCTCATAGGAGAGGGCCAAAGCAGGAAAGCGGTCCAAATCCGGCGCCTCGAAAGTGAGTGAGCGCAAAGAGGCGAAGTCCAACTTCCTGTTGGAAAGATTCATACGCAGAGGGAAGGTCAGGGCAAACTGTATGGGCTCACGCATATCCGGACAACCCAATTGCGCAATCACTGCTCCATCAGCATACTCCACCATAGAATGAATGACGGACTCGGGATGCACCACCACATTGATTTTTTCCGGCTCCACCCCGAAAAGCCACTTGGCCTCAATGACTTCGAAACCCTTGTTCATCATAGTCGCCGAGTCTATGGTGATTTTGCTTCCCATACTCCAATTCGGGTGTTTGAGCGCATCGGAAGCCACGGCATCGGCAATCCGGGACTTCTCCCAGGTTCTGAAAGGGCCTCCTGAAGCCGTCAGATGCAGTTTTGCAATTTCATTCCCTGCCGAACCCATCAGGCACTGGAAGATTGCCGAGTGTTCGGAATCCACGGGAAGAATCTGCACATTATGCTCTGCAGCCAGTCTCATCACGAGTTCTCCAGCAGCCACGAGAGTCTCCTTGTTTGCCAGGGCTATGGTCTTGCCCGCCTCTATGGCCGCCACAGTGGAGCGCAATCCGCTGAAACCCACCATTGAAGTGAGCACAATGTCTATATCGGAAGACCCGACGAGGTCGCATACCGACTGCATACCCGCAAACACCTTTATCATACGCGGTTGCAAAGCCTCAGCCACCTTGGCATACAGCGACTCATTGCATATCACCACATTGTTGGCATCAAACTCAAGTGCCTGTTCTATGAGCAGATCCGCACTGTTGTTGGCCACTATGAGCTCCAAACTGAAAAGGTCCGGATGCTGTCTGAGCACATCCAGCGCCTGCCTGCCTATGGACCCGGTGGAACCGAGTATTGCCACTCCTCTCTTTTTCATAATGTCATATACTTTTGAGGATCCACTGCCTCGCCCTTGTACCAGAGATCAAACCTCAGATGGTCTCCCACAGAAAGGCTTTCCGCACTGCCGACCAGGGCCACCGGAGTACCCGCCCGGACTTTGTCGCCTGTCTTCTTGAGCAGTTTCTCCGTGTGCTGGAATATGGTGACGAGGTCGTTTTCGTGCTGAATCTGAAGAGTATAGCCGGCATCATTGTTCCAGCCCGTAAAAATCACGGTTCCGTCAAGAGGTGCCATCACGAGGGAATTGGCAGGAGCCGTTATATCCAGATACGGGTGCGTAAGTTCATCGAATCCTTTGCTGACCACGCCTTTTACAGGCTGGAAGAAATGTATTCCCTCAAGAGGAAGATTCCTTTTCATTCCTGCAGGCAGGTCGAATTGCTCCTCCTTCATCACAGCCTCGCGGAACTGGGCATCAGTGTAGCCCGGGCCGTCGTCCCTGAAGGTTGAGACCGTATCAGGAACAGTTATAATAGATTGTATGTCAATCGTTTCGTCACCCTGAAGCACTCTGCGGATGTTTTCGGAATACAGTTCCCACTTATATATCACCCTCTCCAGAGAGTCCACTTTTATGGCATTGTTGACCGCATCCCTTTTCGACATTGCATCCGGATAGCCGGGAATGAAAGTCTTGAGCGGGGTGTAAGCCACCAGCACGAAGATTATCAGGCAGAGCATTATGAACGCGTTGGTGAAAAAGAGCGCGGCTGTAAGCCGGGTGAACTTGTAGGAATGGAGTGTCTTGTGCGTCCCCGATTCAACGACGTTCACAGTAAAACGATCAACTTTTTTATCTTTATTTTGTCGAGCCATAGTTTAATGCTAACTTTGCATCCAATGGACAGGTATGTAGGCATAGATTACGGGCGCAAAAGGACGGGAGTTGCAGTTAGCGATCCTCTCGGCATATTTGCTTCTGCCTTGGATACGGTACAGACTGCAAAGATAATAGAATATCTCAAAACTTACGCTCAAAAGGAGAATGTAAAAGCCTTTGTGGTGGGGTATCCTGTGAATATGAACGGAAAGCCCTCCGAAGCTGCGGCAGACGTGGATGTGTTCCTGAAGCAGTTGGCAAAGCATTTTCCGCAAATTCCCGTGATACTCGAAGACGAGAGGTTCACCTCCGTGCTTGCACACAGGGCTATGATTGACGGGGGAATGAAAAAGAGCGGGCGTATGGACAAGAACAGTGTGGACAAAATCAGCGCCGCAATCATCCTGCAATCTTGGATGGATAAAAAAGTTACGTTATGATACTTCCGATTTACCTTTACGGACAGGAGGTTCTGCGCAAGGCTGATGCAGAGGCAGACCTCACAAAGAAGGACGAGATACTGCAACTCGTCTCAGATATGAAAGAAACTCTGAAAGTTGCCGACGGATGCGGTCTGGCTGCCCCTCAGGTGGGTGTACCTCTGAGGATACTCATCGTTGACGGCACTGAAATGACGGAAACATATCCTGAACTCAAGGACTTCCGCAGGACTATGATTAATCCGGTGGTACTTGAGGAAAGTGCAGAAAAATGCACCTACCAGGAGGGATGTCTGAGCGTGCCGGGCATCTATGCGGATGTGGTGAGGCCTTCGAAAATCAAAGTGGAATACTACGACGAGAATTTCGAGAAACAGGTGGAGGTATTCGACAAATTCGCCTGCAGAATGGTGCAGCACGAACTCGCCCACCTGGACGGCAAACTTTTCGTTGATGAACTGCCTCCTATACGCAAAAAATTGATTTCCAAGAAATTGCAGAATATAGCAGCAGGAAAGACAAGGACCAGGTACCGTTCAAAGTAACCTGGTCCAAACAACACATCAACAACACACACCAACAACGGCACCACACTATTTCAGCAGTTCCTGTGGCATAGTCGGCATTGCTCCGTTCTGGGTACATACGAAAGCGGAAACCTTCACAGCCTTCTCGTGAGCCTCAACCACAGGTTTTCCCTGGAGCAGATTCGCCACGAAAGTGCCCGTGAAAGAATCTCCGGCACCGACCGTGTCTGCCACCTTCACTCTCGGAGTCTCCTGGTATGAGACCTTGCCGTCTTCATAAAGCACATAGGACCCGTGCACTCCGCAAGTGAGTATAATCATCTCTATATCATATTTGTGCATTATTCCACGGCATTGGTCCTCGAATTCGACGAGCTGCAGCGGCGAGTCTTCCGAAGGCTGACGCACCTTGCCCGTCTCCAGGAGGTTGCACAGGATACCTATCTCCTCATCATTGAGTTTCAACACATTGCACCTTACGAGAGACTCCTCTATGATTTCCCTCGAATACCAGTTCTGTCTCAAGTTGATATCGAAAACCTTGAGGGTTCCCACCGGAGCCATAGTGTCGAGAAAATTGTGTATGGTCTTGCGGGAAACAGCGTTGCGCTGGGCCAGTGACCCGAAGCAGACACCTCGGGAATTCTTGGCTATTTCCTCTATCTGAGGTGTCCAGGGGATATTGTCATAAGCCACTCCCTGACATATATCATATTGAGGCACACCGTTGCCGGACAATGTAACCTTGACTGTTCCTGTAGGGAAATCCACTTCTTCCAGATGGAAAGCCAGTCCTCTCGGAGCCAGTTCCGCTTTGATTTGTTCTCCGTCCTCATCCCTGCCTATTGCAGAAAGTGCGAGGCCGTTAAGTCCGAAATTGCTCACGTGGTAAGCGAAGTTTGCCGGTGCTCCCCCAAGCTTTTTACCTTCAGGAAGACAGTCGAACAGGATTTCTCCCAAACCTACTATATAATCTTTCATTATTTGCTGATTTTAAGAGTGAAACAAGTGAGATAGATGGCTCCTGCCGCCATTACGAGAACGGCACCTATGGTACCTAACCAATCGGATGCAAAACCCATAAGGAGAGGGAATACCGTGCCTCCGAACAGTCCCATAATCATAAGTCCGCTCACCTCGTTCTGATGCTGCGGCTCATGGAGAAGGGCCTGGGAGAAGATGATGGAGAAGATATTGGAATTGCCGTATCCAATCAGGGCTATGAAAATATAAACCAATATGTGGGATTCTACAGAAGCAGTGAGGGCAAGGCCGACCATTGCCACGAGTATCATTGCCGCGGATATGCCGAAGAATACTTTAGGGCTGAGCCTGCGGAGGATATAGGAACCGGAAAAACAGCCTATGGTCCTGAATATGAAATAGAGGGATGTGGCGAATGCAGCCTCGTCCAAAGTGAATCCGACTCTCTCCATAAGGATTTTCGGAGCCGTGGTGTTGGTGCCTACATCTATGCCCACGTGACACATAATTCCAAGGAAGCAGAGTAGCACAAATGGTTTGCCGAGGAGTTTGAAGCAACCGATGAAACCTGTGGCCTTATCCTCCAGCGGAGACTCTTCGATTTTTGTAAAGCCCAATAGAAGAGCTGCTACGATTGCCACTATTGCATAGATTGGAAACAGCACTCTCCAGTCAAGTCCGAAAGAAGGCAGAACCGCAGTGGCTCCCCACATTGCTATATAAGGGGCAAGGAAGGATGCAATAGCCTTGACGAACTGGCCGAAAGTAAGGGTTGAAGCCAGCTTGTCACCTTCCACAATATTGGTTACCAATGGATTGAGGGAAGTCTGCATAATGGCGTTGCCTATGCCCAGGAGGGAGAAACTGATCAGCATCACGGGATAGGAGGACCCGAAAATCGGAATTATGAGGGAAAGGGCCGTCACTCCTATGGAGAGGAGCACGGTATTTTTTCTGCCTATTCTGTTCATCAACACACCTGTCGGGACAGAGAATATGAGGAACCAGAAAAATACGAGGGAAGGCATAATGTTGGCCTGGGAATCAGTCAGGGCGAGATCCTTCTGGACATAGTTGCTGGCTATGCCTACGAGATCCACGAATCCCATCGTGAAGAAGGCCAGCATCACTGACAAAAAAGCTGTCTTTGTGGTTTTCATAATATTTACGGTTATCAATTTCTGTTATGTAATACGAAAATAATAAGTTGCGTCAGATTTGAATTAGATTTTCGAGGTCAGATTTTCACCCGAAGAAGGAGCATAGCCGTAGCTATGTGACTGATGAGGGAGGAAATATGGACCGAAAAGATTTTCAAAGATGATGCAGGTTATTATTTGAGGATTACTCCAGCTCAAAAGCATTGCAAATGTATGAATCTTCATTCCATCCCAACCACAATAATGTTTCATAGACTGAAACTATGGTTGCATGCAACATTTTTTCAAACATTTGCAACAAAGCAGCCATCAGCGTTTATTCACAATGCGTTCGGAAAAGGTTGAAGAAGGGAATACCAGACTGGTCAGGCAGACTTCACCGTTGTTTCCGAATGGAACATCATTTTTTGTCTGTAGGGAGTCTGTTGAAATAGTCCCTGTAGCATTTTGAGAAATACGAGGCAGATGAGAAACCCACCCTGTAGGCTATTTCGGAGATATTCAGACCTGTCTCGTAAAGCAACTTGTCTGCCTTTTCCAGCCTTGTGCGGCGGATGATTTCCACCGGAGACAGCCCGGTTACGGACTTGACCTTGCGGTACAGGTGGGCACGGGACATACACAGTTCTGCACTTATGTCTTCCACTGAAATGTCGGGATTGTCCAGGTGCTTGTCCAACACGCTATGGAATTTCTGCATGAATTCGGAATCGCGGCGGGAAAGATGGTCGGATTCTTCCTGGCAATCTCCGCTCAATTCTATCAGTTTGTCCCTTTCCATTTCCAACTCATCCCTCTGTCTTGCAACAGTTTCCATTTCATCCTGCAGTTTGGAGTTCAGAAGTGTTTTCTGTTGATAGGCTCTTGCGTAGAACGAAAGCAGGAACACGAAAATGGCGAGAAAAAGAAGCACGAGCCCGAGTATGATTTGCTGAAGTTTGAGGGAATCCCTCATTTTGCCGGCCTGGGCATTCATAGTTTTGAGGTAGCCTGCCTGCCGGATGACTTCTTCGTGCTGAAGCAGTAGGATAGAGGCATTCTCAGGGGTGACTATGCTCGACTGCAACAGGGTTTCCTTAGAGTATTCCTTACCCCGGAGTATGTCCAGCGCGAGAATCATAAGTTCGTCTCCGTGAGTGGGATATATGGCCGAGGCCGAAAGTGTGGAATCTGCAACAAGCCCCATTCCCCCGTCGGGTTCAGGAAGCGCATCGACCCCCACAAAAAGTGTGTTTGAAATATCTCTCCCCGCCTGCATCATAGCCCTGCGCGCCCCTAATGCCATTCTGTCGTTGCCTCCGAAAACGGCATCCACCTCTCCGTCATATCCGGAAAGAATTTGCTTCATTGCCATTTCTCCGCTTTCTTCAGTCCAGTCTCCATATTCGCAGCGGACAATTTCAAGACCGGGAAAACGGCTGATTGCACTGACAAAGCCCTCGTGCCTTTCTGCTGCCGGTGAAGAACCCCGAAGCCCTATTATCTCCACTATTTTTCCCTTCCCCTGCAATTTGTCTGCGATAAAGAGACCGAGCATATTGCCTATCTGGCAGTTGTCAGCTCCCATAAAGGCCGTGTATTTACGGGAATCGGTCTTCCTGTCAAAGAGAATGACCGGGATTCCGGCTTCATAGGCCTTGTCTATCTCGTCGGACAGCAGGTCGGTCTGGTTTGGGGAAACTATAAGCAGATCCGCTCCCGAGGACAGAAGGCTGTCTATCTGTCTCTTCTGAATGTGGCTGTCATCATTTGCAGATGCGAAGCGCAATTCCACTCCTTCATTGAAAAAGGTTGCCATTTCCAGTTCCTGTTTCAACTTCTGCCTCCAGGAGTCTTCGGAACACTGGGACACAGCTATGATATAGTTCTTTTTTGCATCGGTGCAGGAGGTTACAGTCAAGAGGATAAGTGCAAATATCAGGATTGCTCTTTCGGAGATGAAGTTGTTGTGCATAAAGTGTCTGCTAACGGGTTAATTTTCCGCATCGGCATTGCAGGGAGCACATCGGCATTGCAGTTTCCGCTTTGGAATGCAAACATAATCAAAAATGGAAGAAATTACTTAACTTTGCCGGGATAATTTTTAATATATATTTATATGGGAGCATTTCACGCATACGACATAAGGGGCATCTGGAACGTCGATTGGGACGCGGAGATTGCCTACAAGGTGGGATATTTCATCCCGGAACTTCTCAAGACTGACAAGGTGCTGCTGGGAAGGGACTGCCGTCTGTCCTCGGACGAGGTGCACGATGCAGTGGTCAGGGGCGTAAACGACGCTGGAGCAGATATTTATGACATCGGACTCAGCACCACGCCTATGGTATATTTCGGCACGGCAAACTACGGATTCAGCGCATCGGTGCAGATTACGGCTTCTCACAATCCGGGCGAATACAATGGAATGAAGGTTTCGACTGTCAATGCCGCAGCCATAGGCTTCGATGCCGGATTGGGGCAGATCAAACAGTGGATAGACGAGGGCAGACCTTGCCCTGTGGCATCCAAGAGAGGAACTGTCTATCAGAAAGATATACATCAGGACTATCTCAACTTCCTGCTCAAGTACAAGGAGGATTATTCATCGCTCAAGATTGCGATGGACCTCTCCAACGGAATGGCAAATCTCTATGCCAAGGAAATTTTCGGGGAACAGCCTTCATATATCTTCGACACCATTGACGGACGATTCCCGAATCACGAACCGAACCCGCTCATTCCTGCGAATGTGGTTGCTCTTCAGGAACTTGTGAAGAAAACCGGGGCGGACATAGGTGTGATTTACGACGGGGATGCGGACAGGGTGATGTTTGTGGACGAGAATGCAAAATTCATATCTCCGGACCTTATGATTGCGGTTCTGGGGCATTATTTCCTTGAGAGAAGAGGAGAGAAAGGCATTGTACTCCAGGACATAAGGAGTTCCAAGGCAGTTGGCGAATACCTTGCACCGATGGGAGCCGAGATGAGAACCTGGAAAGTGGGACGTGCGTTTGCGGCAAACAAGCTCCGTGAATTGGACGGAATCTATGGCGGTGAACTTGCCGGACATTATTATTTCCGAGATTTCTTCTATTCCGACAGCGGACTTTTGGCATCCATAATCGTGCTCAACGTGGTGGCTCAGATGAAGGCCAAGGGCATAAGTATCAGCCAGTTGATTTCCAAAATCGAGAAATACCGCAATTCCGGAGAAGTGAATTTCAAAGTGGAGGACAAGAAGGGAGCCATGGAGGCGGTGAAGGCACATTTCACGGCTGAGGAGACTCCAACTGCATTTATGGATTTCGACGGCTACAGGGTTGAGTTCCCGGATTGGTGGTTCAATGTACGTCCTTCCAACACAGAGCCTTACCTCAGGTTCATTTGCGAGGCGACTTCGGAAACATTGCTGGCTGAAAAGCTTGAGCAGGTGAAAGATATAATAGTAAACCGTTTCGGCGGACAGCAGAAATAGCCGGAGGTTGCTCAGATGAACAGAATTGCAATATTGACAATAGTTGCCTGTCTCCCGCTTTGCGCTTGGGCGCAGAATCATTCAGGTGTGACGGCAGCCCTGATTTTTCCGAAGACCGAAACTGAGATTGTGCCGCGCTTCCCCAAGCAGCCGGTCAAGTCACTCATATGCTCAGAAAGCGACCCCATCGATACGCTTGACACACAGGCAGATTTCGTGAAGGTGGTGCTCTACGGAGACGGGACCTGGAAGTATATCAAGACCAAGGAATACTCCGAGGATAAGGACTTGTTCACATCCAATTGGAATACAAGTTATGCAGATCCGTATAGGATTGCCTGGGATTCCCTGCCTTCGCACAATCCGATTATGCTGGTGGACAGCCTGAGCCATTATGCCTGTCCTTATCAGGGCAAGGTGAACCCTCGCGGGAAGTTTGGGCCGAGAAGGGGCAGAAGGCATCAGGGCGTGGATTTGCCACTGGCGACCGGGACACCCATTTACGCGACATTCAACGGAAAAGTGAGGGTCTCATCGACAATGAAGGGCTATGGCAACATAGTGATTATCAGACACGAAAATGGTTTGGAAACCTTCTACGGACACCTTTCCAAGAGGAATGTTGAATCCGGTGACTGGGTAAATGCGGGAGATGTAATAGGACTTGGCGGCAATACGGGACGTTCAACCGGACCGCACCTGCATTTTGAGACGAGGTACAAGGGATATGCATTTGACCCTCAATGGCTTATTGATTTTGAAACCGGCACATTGAGACACAGAATGTTCGTGCTCAAGAAGAAGTATCTGAGCCAGTACAGCAATTATGAACAGAATTTTGACGACGAGTTCAAGACTGCCGAAGAGGATGCTGCGGAAGAGGCTGCACTCAAGGCTATGAAGTGGCATACGGTCAAGTCGGGAGATACTCTGGGGAAGATTGCCCGTAATAACGGGACTACGGTCAATGCTCTTTGCAGGCTCAACGGTATCAAGTCCACTTCTACACTTCGGATTGGGCAGAAGATTCGGGTGCGGTGAGCGGATTTTGCGTCTAATCAGTCAAAAAGTCTAAAATTTTCATAAAAATTTTAGACTTTTTCTTGTTTTGGCACGGTCATTGCAAGTTATTTTGCTCGGTTATTAGTTTTAGTGTTATTAATTATGTGGTTAGTATGAGGTGTCCTCGCGTGAGCGACGACAGCTCATTTTTTTTGCGCAAAACGCAAAAAAATGAGCTTAAGCTTCCTACCCCCAGTCAGGCTTTGCCTGACAGCCCCGGTGGGGCATACCGAACCTTCGAAGGCGGTTCGGGCGTCTCCGAGACTACATTGCATTCCGTCTCTCCACCGCTACGGCTTGAGCCGTATTGCGCTTTGCGCAAGAATTCGGTATAATTGCCAAAAGTGGTTGGTAAAAGTCTCGTAAATTGGTATAATTCA
>CAMCFO010000050.1 GCA_945874155.1 uncultured Bacteroidales bacterium | reverse complement strand
GAGTGACCATAGACAAGGACGGCAATGTGAAACTCAACGGACAGACTGTGGCCGTATGGATAGACGGACGCCCTTCCAATCTTTCCGGCAAAGACCTCGAAAACTTCCTTAAAGGCAGCCCGGGCAACTCCATAGACAAGGTGGAGCTTATGGTCTCCCCTTCTGCAAAATATGATGCGGAGGGCAGCGGCGGAATCATCAACCTCAAGACCCGCAAAGGCTTTATGAAGGGATTCAGCGGAAGCATCAACGCCTCCGGAGCCTACGAGTTTCTCTACCGCAAGCCGCATTTCAGGCAGGGAGGCGAGGCAAATCTCGGTGCAAACCTCATCTACAAGACCGACAAGACCTACACCCTCTTCTCCTACACCCCCTACTACACCGACAACCGTTCCATCACCGACGAATACAAATGGTACGGAAGCGACTACAGCCTCTGCCAGAACTCCTTTACGGACATACATTCACAACGCCAGAGCCACGATGTGAAACTCCAGAACGACTGGCACATCAACGGCAAAGACATCTTCGGAGTAGTGGCCAATTTCCGCTACAACGGTGAAAATCAGGACATTCCCGGAAGCAATACCATCAATGACTATATCAACTGGGGGACGGAAAGCCAGAAACTGTATTCGAGTATGCGCAGCGGTACCAACACCATAGACAACAACAATTTCTTCTACACCAACCTCAACTGGACCCATACATTCGACGAGGCACGTCAGGCCGAACTCACCCTCAACCTCGACTACAGCCGCAACTGTTCCGGGCAGGACAACACCCAGAAAAACCTGTGGGACATAATTCCAGCAGACATTGTCTCAGACAAATACAAGGATTACGGGTTCTTCGAAAACACAGACAGAACGCTCAATCTCATATCCCTCAAGTCCGACTACAGTACGGTATTCTGGAAGCAGACAGGACGGATAGAGGCAGGTTTCAAATTCGCCGCATCCCTCACTGACAACGAGTTTGAACGCTACAACTTTGAGGACACCGCCAACTGGACTCTTGCAGACAGCCCTTCAGAAATCAACAACTTCAAGTACAGGGAGTATATAGGCGCCCTCTACTGCAACATAGCCAAGCAGTTCGGCACCAAGTTCAATGCCCAGATAGGAATAAGGGGAGAAGTGACTGCAACTCAGGGACTTTGGCAGGATTCCACCAGCAAAGACGGCTATTTCAACCTGTTCCCTAATGCCACCTTATCCTGGATTCCATCCCAGAAATTCATACTTTCAGCCAATTACGCCTATCGCATCAGCCGTCCGAAATACTGGCAGCTCAACCCTTTCAAGAGCTACTTCAACGCCACCACATCCATTCAGGGAAAGGCGGACCTCAAACCTTCACTTTCACATAATGTGTCACTCTCCGCTGTGATTGCAAGCAGGATAAGCGTGTTCACAGGCTACAGCAGAATCAAGGACTACAGCGACATGCCGGTGCCGGTACTGGACAACGAAACCGGAATGATGCTTATGAAATATGAAAATTCCGGAATACAGCAGTTTGCATATCTGGGAGCATCCGTTTCAGAGCTGCCAATCACGAAATGGTGGACACTTACGGCAAACGCAAGTTATAACTTCCTGTATTTCAAGCCTTATGCAGGAATGTCATCCACAGTATCAGAAGGATTCACCAACATCGGCCACAGCTTCAATATGTATGCAAGCACCACCTTCTACCTCCCGAAGAACTACAAGACAGGACTGAGCGCATTCTTCGTCACCCCTCAGCTGGTGGGCTACTACAAAGTGGATATGATGTGGAAAATGGACTGGTTCCTGAGCAAGTCCCTGATGGAGGGCAAGCTCAACCTCAACCTCTATGTGAACGACATTTTCAATTCTTTCAATACCAATCTGGAGATAATCGACAACGGCCGCAAGACCTACAGCCTCAACCAGGCCATCTCAATGACCTCAATCAAACTGGGAGTAAGCTGGAATTTCGGGCAATCCGCTGCCAACCGTCACAGAAACGTGGGCAATCTCGACGAGCAGAGCAGGCTTTAGCAGCCTATCACCCATTTGCTTCCGGGAATGAAGGAGAGCAGTTTGGTGGTGACAGCGCAGCAGATATAGCTCAGGGCGGCTATGCACGGGATGGCAAGCCATACGGGTACCAGCGGTTCCGCAACTGATCCGCCTATGAAAAGACGGGCTATAGGAGAGAGGAAGAACATATGCATCAGATACATTCCGAAGGTCAGTTTCGAAAGGCCGGAAATGAACTTCGGAGTGGTCTTGCGCCTGATGCAGGAGAAGAGCAGAAAGGCCCCGAATGAGGCTATCAGCACATTAGGCATACAGAATTCCCAAGCCCATTCCAGAGTCGGAGTGTCTATGGGACCTCCCGGAACACCCTTGTACCAGAAAGCCCAGCCGGTGAAGGCAGCCCCTATGAACCAGCAGATGCTGCCCACGATGAGCTTGCGGCGGCGGGACCAGTTCAGATGGTATCTTATGTAATGTGCCATAACCAGATAGCCAAGATAGCCGGAGCAATACCAGAGCATACTGAAACCGTTCCAGAAACATTCTCCCCAAAGTTCCGGGGCAATGAAACGGTGAATCCACGGGATGAAGGTGGAAACTCCGAAAAGTCCGAGGAATATGAGCTCATCCTTTGCCGATGCCCTCTCCAGCCACGGAGACACCACAGGAATAATGAGATAGAGGCTGATGAGCGGGTACATAAACCACAGGTGCCCCGCCATAGACGGAAAGTTGAACGGCAGCAGCTTCAGGTCGGCGAGAGACTGTTCCCAGGTCATTCCTCCCCACGCGAGAGGCAGCAGGGAATAGAGCAGGAAGAAGCAGGCCATAGGCGGGAGTATGCGCAGAAAACGCCTCTTGTAGAACTGCCCCATACTGACTCCCTCTTTCATAGGCACCAGCAGAAAAGCCGATACTATCATAAACAGCGGCACGGAAATCCTCCCGCAAAACCCGTCGTAGAAGGCCACCCAGAAGCGGTTGCTTTCGTTGAGCAGCTGGGACATATTGCTGGCCAGCCCTACGGCATTTTCGGTTCCGTAAAAATTTTCACTGGCGTGGACAAGCATCACCAGAAAGCAGGCAATCACCCTTATATAGTCCACAAAGACAACGTGTTCACGAGAAGTTTCAGCTTTCATATTCTTATGATTTTATGCAATTCAAGAAAAGAGCAATTCAACCTGGCGGATGCTGAGGGCGTCGGAAATGCTGTGGTCGCCGCTTCGGGTGCGGATGAGATAGCTCAGGAAGGCTCCGGAGTCGAGGGCTTCTCCCAAGTCGCGGGCAAAGGCTCTTATGTAGGTACCCTTTGTGCAGTTTATGCGTATCTCGGCTATGGGGAGACCTAAGCTTCTCGCGTCCACCACGTTGATACGGCTGTTCTTCTCCTTTGCCCTGAGGATTTCGTCTTCTGTCATTCCGCTGTAGTCGGGGTCAAAGGCAGGAGCGTGAAGCATATTGCCGGACTCACTGAAGGAGAGCAGTTCCAGATTGTCTATGCGTATTCTTGCAGGGCGTATGAGTTCACTCTGGTCTTGAGTCAAGGCCTGACGCTTATAGAGTTTGCGGGCGAGTTCGTAGGCGCGGACTCCGTCAATGGACTTGGCACTGAACAGCGGGGCTATCTGCTCCTGTTCGCCGAGGAAAGACTTGAGGGCCTTGCGGAGAGATGCCTCATTTACAGCATCGGTGCTGAAACGGCAGTCCGGGGCCTTTTCCAGGTCGTAAGAGGGAGTGGTTGCTCCAAAGGAAATGCCGGCAATATATTCCTTGTCCCTTGCCTGCAGAGCTTCCGCCCTCTTGGTGGCATTGCCTATGCAGACCATAAGCACCCCTGTTGCCAGAGGGTCGAGTGTACCCGCGTGCCCCACCTTAAGATTCTTCTTGCCGAAATGCCTGCAGGCGAGCCATTTGACTTTGCGGACCACATCGGCGGAAGTCCACCTGTAGGGCTTATCAACAACAAGGACTATCCCATCCGGATAGTCCTCGATGTTGTGTGTGAAAGGTTTCAATTCTGTCATGAGGAGCTATTGGCAAACTGGAATTTTGTCGATTCTCCTCTGGTGGCGACCTCCGAGGAAGTTGTCCGCCATAAAGGCATCCACAATTTCGAGTGCAGTTTCAAGCGGAATGAAACGTGCAGGAAGCACGAGCACATTGGCATTGTTGTGTTCCTTGACCAGTTTGCCCACTTCCACGCTCCAGGCGAGTCCAGCCCTTATGCCCTGATGTTTGTTCAAGGTGATGGCCATACCGTTTCCTGTGCCGCAAAGGGCGATTCCCAGCTCGACTTCAGCATTCTCCACGGCGCGTGCCAGAGGATGTGCCACGTCCGGATAGTCCATACTGTCGGTGCTGTCCGTACCGAAATTCACCATAGAATGTCCCTTTGCCTGGAGATGGGCGATAATCGCCGCCTTGTATTCCACTCCTGCGTGGTCGCTGCAAATACCTATTTTCATAACTATTTTCCTAAATTTGCTACGGCTGCATCAATCCTTGACGCAAATTCGTCACGTCCCAGGAGGGTCACGATGTCGGCAATTCCCAGGCCGCTGGATGCACCCACAAGAGCAAGCCTGAGGCAGTTCATCACCTTGCCCATAGGCCATTCATTGCCGCGGATGTACTCTTCGAGCGGTCCTTCGAGAGTTTCCTTAGTGAAGCCATCCTTGCCGCACTTGTCTGCGAAATCCTTTATGAATTCTGCAACCTGGAGCGCAAGTTCCACATTTTCGCTCTTCCAGAACTTTGCCACGTCCTTCTCGACATACTCCTTCGGAGCGACAAAGAGATAGGAGGCAATGTCCCAGAAATCAGCCACGAAAGTAGCCCTTTCCTTAATCAGGCTCACGACTTTCTGCACGTAGGCCTTAGGGAAGTATCCAGTCGCGAAATCAGGCTCCGGACGATACTCCACGCCGCATTTCTCTGCACACTTCGGACAGTGAACAGTGAGACCGTGCTGCTTGAGCACAGGCTTGAAAAGCTTGGTGAGCTCGTGGTCGCTCTTTTTGCGCAGATACTCCTTGTTGTACCACTTCGCCTTCTCGGGGTTGAACTTGGCACCGTGCATCACCACCCTTTCGAGTGAGAATGCCTGGATGAGTTCGTCCATTGTGAAGAGTTCGCGGTCGTCGCCCGGGTTCCATCCCAGCATTGCGAGCATATTCACGAAAGCCTCAGGGAAATAGCCATCCTCACGATAGCCCCTTGACACCTCGCCCTCAGCGTTCACCCATTTGAGCGGGAACACAGGGAAACCGAGCCTGTCTCCGTCCCTCTTGCTGAGTTTGCCCTTGCCGTCTGGTTTGAGCAGCAGGGAAAGATGAGCAAAGCGCGGCATTGTTTCCTGCCATCCGAAAGCCTCGTAAAGCAGGTAGTGCAGAGGCAGAGACGGGAGCCATTCCTCACCACGGATCACCTCGGTGATTTCCATCAGGTGGTCATCCACGATGTTTGCAAGATGGTAGGTAGGGAGTTCGTCTGCCCTCTTCCAGAGCACCTTGTCATCCAGGGTGGAAGTATTGACCTCCACGTGGCCGCGGATGAGGTCGTCCATCTTGACTGTTCTGTCCTCGGGCATCTTGAAACGTATGGTCCAGTCGCTGCGCTCCTCAAGCAGTCTTGCCACTTCCTCCGCAGGAAGGCTCAGGGAGTTGCGCAGGGAGCCCCGGGTGCTGTAGTTGTAGATGAAGGTCTGTTTGTTGGCCTCCATCTCAGCCCTGATTTTGCCAAGTTCCTCTGCCGTATCGAAAGCATAATAGGCATAACCCTTCTGCACAAGTTCCTCCGCATATTTACGGTAAATCGGCTTGCGCTGGCTCTGCCTGTATGGCGCGTGGGGATGCTTGTCGGAAGCCACCTCCACCACTTTTCCGTTCTCGTCCACTCCCTCGTCCGGAATGATGCCGCACCAGTTCAGAGCCTCGATGATATAGGCCTCTGCTCCGGGCACAAACCTCTGGGAATCAGTGTCCTCGATACGGATTATGAAATCTCCGCCCTTCTGTTTGGCATAGAGATAATTGTAAAGCGCCGTCCTCACACCGCCCATATGAAGAGGACCGGTTGGGGATGGCGCAAATCTTACTCTTGTACGTCTTTCCATTGTTTATATTTCCAATGTGACAAGACTAAAACATCTCTGACTCGGTGTTTGGAGTCTCATCTTCAGCCTTAGGTGCATCCTGACGGAACTCGCGGCGAGGTCCTTTGCTGTCACGACGGTCGCTTCTGCGGTCGTCACGGCGAGGTGCCTTGTTGTCGCGGCGGTCAGAGTCACGACGAGGCTTGTCGGATGAAGACCTCGGCTTGCGCTCTGGCTCCACGTATCCTTCAGGTTTCTCGAGAAGTGCACGGCGGGAAAGTCTCATCTTGCCTGTCTTTGCATCGATTTCGAGAAGTTTCACATCCACTTCGTCGCCAACTGAAAGCACGTCCTCAACCTTGTCGGTCTTCTTCCAGTCGAGCTCGGAGATGTGAAGCAGGCCTTCCTTGCCCGGAAGAATCTCAACGAATGCTCCGAACTCAAGTATTGAAACGACTTTGCCGTGATATGTTGCACCGACCTCAGGCACAGCGCAGATGCCGTTGATCCAGGACAGAGCCTTGTCCATAGCTTCTTTGTTGTCTCCGAAGATATCCACAACACCCTCGCTCACGCCGTTGTTCTGCTCCTCTGTGATTGTAACCACAGTGCCGGTCTCGCGCTGAATCTTCTGGATAACCTCTCCGCCCTTGCCGATGATGGCTCCGATGAACTCGCCCGGAACGCGAATCTGGATGATGCGCGGAACGAATGGCTTGTAGTCCTCACGCGGCTCACTGATGGTCTTGAGCATTTCGCCCATAATGTGCATACGGCCCTGTCTTGCCTGCTCGAGAGCCTTGGCAAGAACTTCATAGGACAGACCGTCCACCTTGATGTCCATCTGTGTTGCAGTTATACCGTCCTTGGTACCTGTCACCTTGAAGTCCATATCCCCGAGATGGTCCTCGTCTCCGAGAATGTCGGTGAGGATTGCATAGCGCTCGTTAGGTTTCTCTGCATCGGTGATGAGTCCCATAGCCACACCTGCCACCGGCTTGCTTATCTTCACTCCGGCATCCATAAGTGCGAGGCAGCCGCCGCAAACACTCGCCATTGAAGACGAACCGTTGGACTCAAGTATATCTGAAACCACGCGGATTGCGTAAGGATTTTCAGGAGCCATAGGAACTACCGGCTTGAGAGCCCTCCAGGCGAGGTTGCCGTGACCGATTTCACGACGTCCCACACCCCTCTGAGCCTTTGCCTCTCCAGTTGCGAAAGGAGGGAAGTTGTAGTGGAGAACGAACTGAGAAGTGCCCTGTACGAGAACTTCGTCAAGTTCCTTCATATCCATCTTGGTGCCGAGAGTTACTGTTGCAAGGGACTGGGTCTCGCCACGGGTGAAGATTGCACTTCCGTGTGCGCAAGGCAGGTAACCCACCTCGCACCATATCGGGCGCACTTCATTTGTCTTGCGGCCGTCCAGACGCTGTCCTTCATCGAGAATGAGGTTGCGCATTGCAGCCTTCTCCACAGCGTGGTAGTAACGGTCCACCATCATCTGCTTGTCTTCGCGCTCCTCCTCAGGAATGGTCTGCATAAACTCTTCCTTGATTGCATCGAAGGCATCGCTGCGGGCGTGCTTGTCCTGGCCGGACTTTGCCACAGCGTAGCACTTGTCGTAGCAGAAAGCCTCCACAGCCTTCTTGAGTTCCTCATCATTGACCTCGTGGCAGTAAGTCCTCTTCACGGTCTTGCCACATTCCTCAGTCAATTCCATCTGCACCTTGCAGTGCTTCTTGATTTCTTCGTGTGCGAATTTGATGGCCTCGAGCATATCAGTCTCGCTGACTTCCTTCATCTCGCCCTCAACCATCATGATGTTGTCGTATGTCGCTGCAACCATAAGGTCCATATCGGCATTCTCCATCTCGCTGAAATTAGGGTTGATCTTGAACTGTCCGTCAATACGCACAACCCTCACCTCAGAAATAGGGCCTCCGAAAGGAATGTCACTTACAGCAAGTGCGGCTGAAGCAGCGAGTCCTGCGAGTGCATCCGGCTGAATGTCCTTTTCTGCGGAGATAAGATTCACCTGAACATAGACCTCAGCGTGAAAATCTTCCGGGAACAAAGGCCTGAGAGCCCTGTCCACAAGGCGCGCAGTGAGAATCTCGGCGTCTGTAGCCTTGCCTTCCCTCTTCATGAAACCGCCCGGAAAACGTCCTGCAGCATAGAATTTTTCTTTGTAATCCACCTGGAGCGGCATAAAATCCACGTCGTCTTTAGCATCCTTGGCAGCCGTAACTGTTGCAAGGAGCATTGTACCGCCCATTTTTACCACAACGGCACCGTCAGCCTGCTTTGCCAACTTGCCGGTCTCAATCTCGATTATCCTTCCGTCTGATAATTCGATTTTTTTGTTGATGATATTCATTAATGCTCTTCTCGACCTGCCTCCCCCATTGGGAGCCGATTAGTAATACTGTTCCGTAATATTCGTGTGTATATGTTGTTTTCCGGACGACGCCGCGGGTCGAAATTTTTGTGAACGCCGCCTGGATATGCTGCTTGGTTGAAGGGAAAACAAATGCAAGACAATTTTCCCAAAAAGCGAAAAAAGGCAGCTCCGATTTTCGGAGCAGCCTCATTTCTGTGCAGGAAACTATCGGCGCAGACCGAGTTCCTTGACGATAGCCCTGTATCTCTCGATGTCAACTTCCTTGAGGTAGTCAAGAACGCGACGTCTTTTACCTACGAGCTTGAGAAGTGCACGGCGTGTGCCGAAGTCCTTCTTGTTGGATTTAAGATGCTCGGTGAGGTGAGCGATACGGTAGGAGAACAAAGCTACCTGGCTCTCTGGAGAACCTGTGTCAGTGTTGGACTTTCCGTATTTCGCGAAAATCTCCTGTTTTTTCTCTGGTGAAAGATATTCAGCCATTTTTGAAAAAATTTAAGATTAAACATTACTAAAACTTTCGGGCCACTGTCGGTAAGCCCAAAGCGGGCGCAAAGTTAAGACTTAAATTTCATTTAACCAAAGGTTTGTCGCGCAAAAAATTCGGAAAACTATTCCACGGTAACGGATTTCGCCAGATTGCGCGGCTGGTCCACATCAAGTCCCTTGGCATCTGCAATGTAATATGCGAAGAGCTGCAGTGGTATGGACACCAGCACCGGCATCAGACAAGGATCGGTCACAGGCACACGAATGGCATAGTCAGACATTTTGGACACCATCTCGTCGTCATTGGACACCACCGAAATGACCACTCCCCCACGGGCCTTGACTTCCTGCACATTGCTTGCCGTCTTCTCGTAAAGAGCATCGGGAATGGCTATTGCAAGCACGGGCATAGTCTTGTCTATCAGAGCAATAGGTCCGTGTTTCATCTCCGCTGCAGGATATCCGTCTGCGTGTATATAGGAAACCTCCTTGAGCTTCAACGCACCTTCCAGAGCCACTGGGAATTCATAGCCCCTACCTATATATATAAAGTCTCTGGAGTCCTTGAATTTTTCCGCAAGTTCCTTGATTGGGGCATCCAATGTGTCGAGTTCTGCCTGAACGAGAGCAGGCAGGTCCAGCAGGGCCTTGGAGAGTTGTTCGAAACGGTCACGGGATATGCGGGTGAGGGTGTTGGCAAGGGTGAGGGCTATCATAGCGAAGACCGTGACCTGACCAGTAAAGGCTTTGGTGGAAGCCACACTTATCTCTGGACCGACGTGAATGTAGCACCCGGCATCACTTGCCCTGGCAACCGACGAGCCTATGACATTGCATATTCCGAAAACAAAACATCCCGCCGCCTTTGCCAGGCTCATTGCTGCGAGAGTGTCGGCTGTCTCTCCTGACTGGGAAACGGCAATCACCACATCTTCAGGGCTCAAAACCGGATTCCTGTATCGGAACTCGGATGCATATTCCACTTCCACAGGTATGCGGCAAAGGTCCTCGATAAGGTGCTCGCCTATCAAGGATGCGTGCCAGGATGTTCCGCAAGCGACGATTATAATCCTTCTTGCAGAAAGGAAACGGTAGGCATTGTCCCTCACACCGCTGAGAATCACATCATAAGAGTCCGGGCTCAATCTTCCGCGCAGACAGTCCATAATGGTCTTAGGCTGCTCGTGTATCTCCTTGAGCATAAAATGTTTATATCCTCCCTTCTCAAGTTCGGATATGTTCATTTCGAGCTTCTTGACATCAATCGGGCACTCCGCATTGTCGAAATTCACGACCCTAAGCGGCTTATTCTTCGTCAGGACTGCAATTTCCCCGTCCTGCAGATAGACCACCTTGTCGGTATATTCCACAATCGGCGTGGCATCGGATGCAAGGAAATATTCCCCTTCACCTATGCCCACAACCAAGGGTGAGGACTGGCGTGCGACTATGATTTCATCTTCCCGGCCCTTTTCAACGACGGCTATGGCATAGGCTCCGATAACCTGTTTGAGAGCCCCGCGCACGGCATCCAGAAGTGAACATTTATTTGTATTGCGCACATACTCAATCAGATTCACCAGCACCTCCGTGTCAGTTTCACTTTTGAATTCATAGCCTTCCCTTATGAGGGCCTTCTTGAGCAGAGCCCAGTTTTCAATGATACCGTTGTGGATGAGGGCGATATTCTCAGTGCAGGAATAATGGGGATGCGCATTCACGGAATTAGGTTCGCCGTGGGTGGCCCATCTGGTATGTGCAATGCCGCAACTTCCTTCGACATCCTTACCTTCTACAAAATTCTCAAGAGCCGAGACCTTCCCCTTGCATTTATAAACATTCAGCTCTCCGTTTTTGCCGACCAAGGCGAAGCCTGCGCTGTCATAGCCCCTGTATTCGAGTCTGTGCAAGCCCTTAATAAGAATAGGATAGGCATTTCTGTCTCCTACATAACCAACGATTCCACACATAGTTTTTTTCAATTAATTAAAGTAGCCCGAACCCGATACTGTTGTACGGATTCGAGCCGCAAAATTAGCTATTTTCTGAAAACTCGCAATATGCTGAGTGCTAAAGAGTAGCAAGAAGTTCACGATACTTAGGAAGAGGCCACAGTTCGTCGTCGATAATCATCTCCAGAGCATCGATATGTTCACGCATTTCAGACATCTTTGCCCTCACATCCTTTTCGTAACCCTTTGCCCGTTCAGGAATGTCCGGGTTGCGGTTGAGCTTGTGTCTGGTTTCCACCATCACGGCTGATGCAGAACGGATTGCATTGACGTGGCTGATGATTTCCTTGAGGGTTTCGATTTCATCCTTGGCCAAGGCCTCCAGTTGAGAAGGGAATACCTCATTGATGCCCTTGATGTTCTCGATGAGGACATTCTGGTAGCGTATGGCTGTCGGAATGATGTGGTTGGCTGCCATATCCGCTGCAATTCTGGACTCAATCTGCACTTTCTTCAGGAAGGTCTCGTTCTTGATTTCGTAGCGGGCGTTGAGTTCCACTTCATTCAGAACCTTGAATTTCTTGAACAGGGCCACGCTCTCCGGACGGAGATACTCCTTGAATGCCTCAGTGACATTGTTGGCGCTGCGCAATCCCCTCTTGGAAGCCTCGGCAATCCACTCCTCGCTGTAACCGTTGCCTTCGAAACGGATATTCTTGGACGCGATGATGAACTGTCTGATAACCTGGAGAATGGCCTCGTCTTTCTTCACTCCCTTCTCCACAAGTTCCGCAACGCTTTCGTTGAACTGGGTAAGTTCCTCAGCCACAGCTGTATTGAGCACTATCATAGGCATTGAGCAGTTGCAGGACGAACCGGTTGCACGGAACTCGAACCTGTTTCCGGTGAATGCAAACGGAGATGTGCGGTTACGGTCTGTATTGTCCAGCAGAATCTCAGGAATCTTGCCTATATCGAGCTTGATCTCGGTTTTCTCGTCCGGAGTGAGCTTCTTGTCGTTGATTCTGGCCTCAATGGAGTCGAGCATACGGTTGAGTGTGGCTCCGGTGAAGACTGACATAATTGCAGGAGGTGCCTCATTGCCGCCCAGACGATGTGAGTTGGTCTCGGATGCTATGGATGCCATAATCAGGGAACCGTAATCGGATGCTGCCTTGAGCGTGCAGACAAAGAACGCGAGGAACTGGATATTGCTCTTCGGGGTGCGTCCAGGTGCAAGGAGGTTCTGCCCGTTGTCGGTGGCCATTGACCAGTTGCAGTGCTTTCCGCTTCCGTTGATGCCGGCAAAAGGCTTCTCGTGGAAGAGGACCTTGAGGTGATGTTTGGTGGCGATATTCCTCATCACGGACATCAGAAGCAGGTTATGGTCCACTGCGATATTGACTTCCTCAAACTGCGGAGCACATTCGAACTGGTTCGGAGCCACTTCATTATGTCTGGTCTTGACAGGAATGCCCAATCTGTAGGCCGCATCCTCAAAATCCTTCATAAAGGCCTCCACCCTCTGAGGAATTGCCCCCCAATAGTGGTCTTCGAGCTGCTGGTCCTTGGCTGCCGTGTGGCCCATAAGAGTACGTCCGGTCTGAATGAGGTCCGGGCGGGCGTTGTAAAGTGCCTCGTCCACAAGGAAATATTCCTGCTCCCAACCGAGGGTGGGGAAAACTTTGGTGACATCCTTGTCGAAAAGCTGGCAAACATCCACAGCGGCCTTGTCAAGTGCAGCCATTGATTTGAGAAGCGGGGTCTTGAAGTCGAGAGCTTCACCCGTATAAGAGACGAAAATACTTGGGATACAAAGAGTTCCGTCTATAATGAAGGCAGGAGATGAAGGGTCCCAGGCACTGTATCCGCGGGCTTCAAAGGTGTTGCGCAAACCGCCGCTCGGGAAGGATGATGCATCAGGCTCCTGCTGGGAGAGAAGATTTCCGCTGAAATACTCGAAACTTTCCCCATCAAGGTCAGGATTGAGGAAGGCATCGTGTTTTTCTGCCGTCGAGTCATTGAGGGGCTGGAACCAGTGGGTGTAGTGGGTGGCTCCCCTTTCCATAGCCCAGACTTTCATACCTTCTGCCACCTGGTCTGCAATGCTGCGGTCTATTCTGCGACCGTGCTCTATTGCCTCCACCACGCTCTCATACACAGATTTTGAGAGATACCTTTTCATCTGTGCGAGCGTAAACACGTCTTTGCCGAAGATTTCGGACTTTTTTGATGCCACTTCTGACACTGCCACCGGTTTGCGGGAGTGCATAATGTTGAGTGCATCGAACCTTTGATTTTTCATAAGTATTATTTTTACACTACTGATTTTCCGAAGGTCATACCCTTACCTGTTTTGCTGACTGGGATACGGGTATGACACACTAATAAGTAATCCTCAAAAAATAACCTGCATCATCTTTGAAAATCTTTTCGGTCCATATTTCCTCCCTCATCAGTCACATAGCTACGGCTATGCTCCTTCTTCGGGTGAAAATCTGACCTCGAAAATCTAATTCAAATCTGACGCAAATTATTTTTTTCATATTACTAAAAACACTACTACTAACGGTTCCGGAATCCTCACCATATTGGCATTGACAAAAAAGCCGCCGGATTGAATTCCGACGACAAATATATAGATTTAGACAAAAACACCAAAATTTTTGGGGGTATTTTTGAAAAATTTAGCAGATTTTCTTCTTATACCCCCTAATTTTAGGGGTATTCTCGGAAAATTAATAGTTTTTCTTGAATTTCATCCTGTTTATGAAACACTCGACAGTATTCTCCATAAGGGAGCAGATGGTCATAGGACCGACGCCTCCGGGAACGGGAGTGATGACGGATGCCTTAGGTGCCACATTGTCGAAATCCACATCGCCCACGAGTTTTCCGGTCTGGGGATTGCGACTGATGCCCACGTCTATTACCACCACCCCGTCTGAAACCATATCCTCTGTAATCAGATGAGCGTGCCCGGTGGCCACCACGAGGATTTCAGCCTGACGGGTTATCTCGGCGAGGTTGACCGTGTGGCTGTGGGCTATGGTAACAGTGGCATTTTCATTCATAAGAAGACGTGCCACTGGCATACCTACAATATTGCTTCGTCCCACAACCACAGCACGTTTGCCCTCAATGCTGACATTTGCAGCCTTGAGCATACGGATAATACCTTTGGGGGTGCAGGGCAGAATACAGGGACGGTTCTGGTACAAGGCAGCGAGATTGAGCGGATGGAAACCGTCCACATCCTTTTCGGGAGATATGGCCGCAACAATTGTGGGCTCATTGATATGATCCGGAAGTGGGAGCTGCACGAGTATTCCGTCCACCTTATCGTCGCGGTTGAGCTGGTAGATGAGTGAGAGCAGCTCTTCTTCGGTTGTCTCGACAGGCTTGCGTATGGTGGTATTGGTTATTCCGACCAATTCAGATGCCTTTGCCTTTCCCCGCACATAGGATTCACTTGCAGGATCATTTCCTATAAGAATGACCACCAGATGAGGCACCCTTCCATACTTTTCTTTCAAATGCGGAATGTCCGCAGCGATTCCAGCCTTAATGTTGGCAGCCAATTCCTTACCTGACAATATCATATGATTTATTTTTTAGCTGGCAAAGATAAGCATTTTTTAGCAGATTAAATCAAGCAAAAGGCTTGACGCAAATGATGCAGCAATTAGCGTCGGCAAGTTGTGGATATCATCAGCCTGACCATAGCCTCTATGAACGACGAAAGCCTTACAGAACGCCCTGTAATTCAACCTCGTACTCGCGCCCCAGCGCGACGGCGAGAGCCGTGTATGAGCCTATGAAATAGGCAAATACGGAAGGCGGAGCCGCAGGGTATAATAGGTCAAAGTCCCTAGGCATAGATAGTAACGGCGAAGCAGATAC
>CAMCFO010000049.1 GCA_945874155.1 uncultured Bacteroidales bacterium | reverse complement strand
CTTAAAGAGAGAAATTTATCCGATATTTGCCATATATTGGGCCGGAGAGGTCTCCTATTGAGCCGGAAAGGTCTCCGCTCGTTTTTTTGAATTGCTCAGCCCGATTATTTGTTGAATAAAAAATACTGGAAAATGAAAATACTTGTAATTGATGACGAACGTCCTATCCGCAGCCTGATGAAAGAGATTCTGGACGACGAAGGACACGTTACGGATGTGGCCGAGGATGGAGAAGTGGGACTGCAGATGGCTGAAAAAGAAAGGTATGACGTGATTTTCTGCGACATCAAGATGCCGAACCTGTCCGGTGAAGAAGTGCTCGGGAGGCTCAAGGACAAGGGGATTGACTCGCCTGTGGTGATGATTTCAGGGCACGGGGACATCGACACGGCGGTCAAGTGCATAAAACTGGGGGCTTTCGATTTCCTGTCCAAACCATTGGACCTGAACAGGATACTCATTACCATCAAGAACGCCACTGACAAGAGCAACCTGATGAAAGAAGCCAAACTTCTGAAAAAGAAGGTCTATGGTCAGGAAATGATAGGCGAATCTCCGGAAATCCAGAAAGTCAAGGAAATGATTGACAAGGTGGCTCCTACCGATGCCAGAGTGCTCATTCAGGGCGGGAACGGCACCGGAAAGGAACTGGTGGCGAGGTCGTTGCACCAGAAGAGCCTGCGTTCGGCAATGCCCTACATAGAGGTCAACTGCGCCGCCATTCCATCGGAACTCATTGAGTCAGAACTGTTCGGGCACGAGAAGGGTTCATTTACCTCAGCCATCAAGCAGCACAAGGGCAAGTTTGAGCAGGCCGACGGAGGCACACTTTTCCTCGACGAAATCGGGGATATGTCCCTCTCCGCACAAGCCAAGGTGCTCAGGGTGCTTCAGGAGAAGAAACTTTCGAGGGTGGGCTCCGACAAGGACATCACCGTGGATGTGAGAGTGATTGCCGCGACAAACAAGAATCTGCGCGAAGAGATTGCAAAGGGAAATTTCAGGGAGGACCTATATCACCGTCTGAGCGTGATTATCATACAGGTGCCTGACCTGGATGAACGCAAGAGCGACATTCCTCTGCTTGTGGACTATTTCATAGGCCAGATTTGCGATGAGACAGGCAAGAGCAAGCGTCCCATCGATGCCGATGCATTGCAGTTGCTGGTGGACAGGAGCTGGACAGGTAACATCAGGGAACTGAGGAATGTGGTGGAACGTCTGCTGATTCTTTCCGGACCGGTCATCACCGCTGCCGATGTCAAGGCCTACGCTCTTCTATGAAAATCAGCCTGATAACTGTCGGACGCACGGACGTGGCCTGGGTGCGGGATGGGATGCAGGTTTATGTCTCCCGTCTTGGGCACTATTGCAGTTTCGCACTGGAGGAAATACCCGAGCTGAAAAACGTGTCGGCACTTTCCCGTGACCAGATCAAGCAGAAGGAAGGGGAACTCATTTTGAAGAAAATCCGGAATTCGGACTGCCTTATTCTGCTGGATGAGAGGGGCAAGTTGCAGACATCCCTGGAGTGGGCATCCTGGATTCAGGGACGGCTGTCGGCAGGCAGGGACCTGGTGTTTGTGATTGGGGGTGCATACGGATTCAGCAAGGATGTCTATGACCGGGCCGAGGGGATGGTGTCTCTGTCTAAGATGACTTTTTCGCACCAGATGGTCCGGGCCATTTTTCTGGAACAGTTGTACAGGGCTTTCACCATCCTTCGCGGCGAGCCATATCACCACGAATGAGACATTCTTCAAGTTACAGATAAACCAGTTTGGAGAGGCGGTCTGGGGCGAAGATGGCGCGGGCAGAAGCCTGGATATCCTGAGGAGTCACCGCATCGATTTGACGGCAGATGGTTTCGTCATCATAGACCCGTCCGAACACCAGCAGGGACTTGCCCATAGACAGGGCCTGACTCTCCCCGTTGTCCGACGCAATAGCCAGTTGACCTTTTAGCTGTTTCTTTGCCGCAGCAAGCGAAGCCTCATCCATAGGACACTCCCGCAGCTTTTCAAGTTCCCCATATATGGCTGATATACAGTCATCAAGCCTTTCCCTGTCGCAACCGAAGCTGACCGCCATCATACCCGTATCCGCATATTGGGTGTAGTTGCATTCAACATTGTAAACCCAGCCGTTCTTTTCCCTCAGGAGGGAGTTGAGTATGGAGTTGGAAGCCGGTCCGCCCAGGATATTGGCCATCAGTGAGGCTGCGATTCTTTCTTGTTCCCGGTATAGCGAAGGGGCTGTTGAACCCAATATGCAGTTGGCCTGATGAGTGTGGCGGTTGATGGTCTTGTCGAAAAGGTTCGGGAGCGCCGATGTGGCCGGCAATGATGCAAAAACCGGCTCTGCACCCGGATTCGCCTTTCCTTCCGCAAGGTCTGAATTCACAATTCCCGGCTTGAGCGAATGTTCCCCACTCCTGAAATATTCCCGTGACAATTCCTCCACCATCAAGGCCATCTGAGATTCTTCAAGGGGCGAAACCAAAGCCACAGCCATCCTGGAAGGCACAAAAAATTCTCTAACATATTCCCTCAGATTTTCAGCCTCCAGCCCCTTTACCGAAGCGGCAGTACCGAGTATGGTTCCGCAAAGAGGGTGTCCTTCGAACAGCATAGACTCAAACCTGTCGTATATATCATCGGCCGGAGAGTCCTTGTAGGATGCGATTTCCTCAAGTATCACAGTCTTCTCCTTCTGCACCTCCCCATCCGGAAACAGGGGCTCAGTCGCCAGTTCGAAGAGCAAATCCGCAGCCTTGCGCAAATCTTCACTCAAGACCGTAGAATGGAGGACTATCTCCTCCTTGGTGGTGTAGGCGTTCAATTCCCCTCCCAACCTTTCCAGATAGCCGTTGATTTCCTGAGCCGAATGTCGGGCAGTCCCCTTGAACAGAGCGTGTTCCACAAAATGGGCAGTCCCGGAAGGATAATGCCCTCCCTTCGAGGATGTCTTCAGCACATTTTCGACACGCGTGCCACAATTTATGCTCAAGGCACAGTAGGCCGCCCTCTTCCCCTCCTTCAGCACAGCATAGCGCAGCCCTTCGGCAGTAGTGGAACAAATCATCGTTCTATTTTGTCAGGATTGATATGAACTTCTTGATTTCCAATGAGGTAAATCCGTGGTCACCATCAGAGGTGACAGCTTGTTTGCGGAAATAATAGAGTCTGTGGTCATCCGCCCCGAAAACCATCTTGAAGCAGTAGGAACCCCTCCCGGCATCTTTCGGATAGACAGAATAGGACACCAGCTGGTCTTTTGGAGCCTTCCCCATCACATCTGCCGCATCATCAGCATCGAGAAATTCCACTCCAGCCTGAACTGCCTGAGTTTTCAACTGCTCATTGACATCTCGTGACATATCCTCATTGGCAATTATGAGTTTCTTGCCACGCATATTGTTGATTTCAGAAGCGTATTTGACAAAACCGGCATAAGCATCCGCATCCCTCGCCATAGAGTCTTCGATATAGTCCTGAATCATATCCATTATGGCAGGCAGATAATCAAATTCGCGTCCTTCAGCCCCTTCTGCGGCCCTGAGCGGGAAGGCACATACCTCAAGCATTCCTCCAAGTCCCTCCTTGGCCCCTTCTCCACCCTTGACAATGGTTATGAATTCAATGCCGGGATTGCTCTCCTTTTTGTACTGGTTTTTTGTAAGCATCATAAAATAGAAATCGGGATTTTCCTTGAATGACTCAAAGTCCTCAGCAGTGCAGAATTCATAAGGAGAAATCCTCCATCCGGAACTGATTTCCTGCTCAAAAGCAGCTTTGTCAAGAGGCTGCCCCGGCAAAACCACCTTGAGAATCTTTTGAGTGAAATCACCGATTTTTGCCTTTCTGGTGGTAATCTGCACCTGAGCCGCAGCGGAGAACACCATCCCGACACAAAGCAGACACAAAAACAATTTCTTCAAATTCATACCCATTTCCGTTAAAAATACCTAACCAATTCATATCCTCTCCGCAACTCCCGGCACCAACCCTGCAAAGTTAAGTAATCCTCAAAAAATAAGCTGCATTATCTTTGAAAATCTTTTCGGTCTTCCTCCATCATCAGTCACATAGCTACGGCTATACTCCTTCTTCGGGTGAGAATCTGACCTCGAAAATCTAAATTCAAATCTGACGCAACTTATTCTTTTCTCCTCACAAAACTTTTTGAAATATTTTTTTGCATTTTAATTTTTTTACCTACCTTTGCAGTCCCTTTCAACAGGACCGAAAGGAAAGTTGGCCGAGTGGTTTAAGGCGGCAGTCTTGAAAACTGTTGAGGTGAAAGCCTCCGGGGGTTCGAATCCCTCACTTTCCGCTGAATGAGGAATTTGCAATATAACGCAAGTTCCTCATTTTTATTTATTTACGCCCTTAACCCTCGAAATATCAAAGAGTTAGAGGCGTATTTCTGTCTATCTTCCGACTACTTTCCGTAGCCATTTCACTGCCAAATTTTCTATACAAATCGTAAACAATGCGATGCATATCGTATGCATTCCGGATGACCATTTTCGCTGCATACACCTTTTCCGGACCGTTGAGGATTCGAACCCAGCATTGATTATCAATGAGTTTGGCCGGGTGAAAGGCTCGTGTTTACGAAGTGCTTACGGGCGAAAATCGCGGTGCGGTTCTTGTGGCGGGCAAGTAAAATTATTTTTTAGTATAATGCTTATCAAACTCTTTAAGGACATTAGAACTATAAAAAACAGTAGATGGTTTCTCCCTATTGGGATATAATCTTCTTTCATGGCTCAATTTCGGATTTTCCTTAATCTCATTAAAGATTGCGTGCATAGCTGCATTCTGCTTAAAATCAGTATAACGATCACAGCACTTTTTAATGACATCATTCCACCTCCAAGGAAACCTCTTTTTAAAGTCTTCTTCACTAAGTGAGACTTTGATTCCATCAGGTGCATAATTAACTCCGATTGAATCAAACGTGTTACCTTTCTTAAATTCGACATCAATCGAAATAGCCACCGCATACTCCAAATCCGTATCATCCATATGGTTAACCTTCTCTTTAACAAGGTTAATATAATTCATCGTTTCATTCGTAAGGGTACCCGTGACTATTTTTTTCTCATCAACATAAGCCAAAGGCATGAGGTAAAAGTTGTAACTTGAAAGGTCTATCTCAACTTTCCACTCTTTGATAATGGCCATATAGTTCTTTATACATGCAAATCCCAGTTCTTGAACCTGCTTTGATATAGGATCCGGATTGATGAAGTGGATTGAATTATCACGCAACTCAATAAGAGACTCAATATTATCTCTAAGGTTGTCCTTCAATAATCCTCGTTGCCGAAGATTATCCATTATTGTATTAATTGAAAGAGTTTTGGGATTACCACACCTGTTATTAACGATTACCTTCTTAACTTTCGAGTTCTGCCCATTCTTGTTTTTTGCAGGCTGAAGTTCGTAAATTGATCTTATATTAAACCTATTCAATCTAAGCCATTGTGCTTTCAATAACAATTCCCAAGAATTGACAGCAAGAATAGCAAATACCTCTTCTCTATTGTGAAATGCAGGTTTATTGTATATCTCAATGGCAGACAGCATACTGCCAATGGACTTATCAAGAAGACTACGATATGTTTTATTAACCTTCATTTCACATGGATTTATGGTCGTTGATAATAGGGACTGCCTTGTTCTAAAATATCAGTTTTGAAAGCCTGAAGGCTATCTGCCGTAATGTGTTGTCTATGAATAACTCGATGACAATTCGGGCATACAGGCAGTAAATTTCTCAATGCTTCTTCAATGCTCTTTTGAACATTTTCATTACTGTAGCTGAATATTGGCTTTATGTGGTGAATTTCAATACAACTACCTCCGAAACGAGGTCCATAAAACGACTTAAATTCAAAGCCACAACAGTCACACTTTATCACGCCATTTTGAGTAAAGTGTTCAATCGCAGCATCACGAAGTTTTCTGGACCGTTCTCGAACCTTAACAGAAACATTTTTGCTAATACCTTCAACAACGATTTCCTCATATGGTATATGCCTTGTCTTAGGTTTTGTGGCGAACTCTCCAAAAACATGTCTCACATCATCATAGTCAAAACCTGAGTGAAGAAGATACCGGATACTCTCAATATTGTTCTCAACAAATAATGCTCCTTTTGAGGTAATCTGAAACTGGCCATCTGAATATATTGCATACCCGTCTCTCTCTAAAGTATCATGGCTTTTTAAATTTCTAACTTTTTGAGAGAAATACGTATCTTTCCTATTGGGCAATATCTGAGCATCCACTCCTTGAGGTTTTAGAATATCCTCAAGTTGAGTAATAAGAGCCGAAGTCCTTATAAAGCCATTATTTTGAGTCATCAAGTAAAGACTTGGCAACACCAATTCTGATTCCGCAATTCGATCTCCAGACATAATAGCACTAATAGTTTGTTATCATCAAGTGAGTCACCTTTTTGTCGTTCCTATTCATAAAGCTGACAAGATACTCTTTATCAAAAGTTTTGATAGAAATACCGGGCTGGTTATAAAGACTATAGATAAAGTCTGTATTTTTAATTATCATCATCCATTTTGCTTTACATTTATGGATCATATAATTTGCTAACCTCTCTTGATCTGCCCTTGTAAATTCATTCTGCGCATATGTGCTAAACTCAGAATCATAAGGCGGATCCAAGAATACAAAATCATCTTCTGTGGGATTAGCCTTATTTAAGAACTCCTCGAAATCAAGGTTATAAATGGTCGTATCTTTAAATTTTTGAGCAAGTGGCTTTGAACGATAGAAATTTAATTTCTTCAGCATACTTTTCCCGTTATAAGCTATCCCACCGTAAGGTACATTAAACTCGCCATTGTCATTATACCTAAACATTCCACTATAGCAATAATTCCTTATGAAGAGGAAAAGAGCACAATAGTACTCGTCATTTATGCATTCCTTTGCTCTCCGATTATACTCAGCCCTGAATGTCATGTATAGAGCACTTTTGATCGCAGTTTCGATATTATCATTCAAATCTTCTTCTGGCAACAAATGCTTCTGCATCTCCAAATCCTTCATTCTTGTAAGCTTTCGGCATAAATTCTTTTTCATTTCCGAAAACAAAGTGGACTGGTCATATGTTAAGATTGGCTCAATAATGGCGTCTATCCCTTTTTGATTTCTCTTACAGAACTCGGACACATAGGATTTAATATCCTCTTTGGATATCTGATTCTCTCTATAAGCAAGATATTGTTCTCTAATCTCACCGCCATTGAAAAGGAAAAAGGAATGAGCATTCTGCCAAGATTTGTCAACGGCATCGGCAAATTGGAAAAAGACCATATTTTGGCCTGCAATATTTTGATATAGAGATATAAGTTCGGAAGACAAATCGTTTATGTAATAATGCTCGGCTCTTAAAGCTGCATATACTGAACCTCCGCCAACAAATGGTTCATAATAATTATTGTACTCTGGAGCATTAGGAATAATGTACTTGAGCTCTTTCTCTTTTCCTCCTGCCCATTTTATGATCGGTTGAAGAGAATCTTCCGGAAGAGTGGAAATAGTTTGTGGAATATGATTCTCTTCACCAAAAATATCATCAATATCGAACAATGTGCGTTCTATTCCATATGCTATAGCTGGCTCGCGCAAAACTCCAGCAGAACTATTTTCTTGTGTTTTCATATTGTCTATTCGAATTCTTGCAGCTTGATAGTAATTCTTTTCTAATTCAACGCCGATAAATTTTCTACCCATTTCCAATGCTGCAACCCCAGTTGATCCAACGCCCATGAAAGGATCAAAAATGATATCATTGGGATTAGATGCCATTTGTATCATTTTTTTCAAAATGGATACAGGTTTTTGAGCAGGATGCTTTGGATCACTTAATCTTTCAGGCTTCATACATATTGGACTTTCAATGAAATTGTGCATTTCCTTTTGAGAGATGAAATTCCAAGTGTGTTTCTTATTCCAGCAAGTAAACACCATTTCGCAGCTATTCAAAAAGCCAGCCTGAAAAATCTTAGGTGCAGGATTTGTCTTATGCCATACCATGAAGTTCGATGCATCAAAACGATGATCGAGACAATCATACCATTTCCCTATCTGATTATAAGTAGTAAAAATAAACAGATTACCAGTGGGCTTGAGAATTCTGATAAATTCATCTACCCACTCTTCAGGATGGAAATCAACCCAGTCCCAAGGTGCAACATCATTATTCATTGCACTTCTTCCGGGAAGAGGAATATTGCCTGTTGAATGTTTACCAATGTTATATGGAGGATCAGTAAGGATAAAATCTATTGAATTGTCAGGAATACGTTTAATCACATCCCTACTATCTCCACAAATTAAGCATTTCTTCCAATTCGGATCTTTCATAATTTAGTATCCTCCTAAAAATCTATGGCAAATAAACACCCTTTATACGATCCAAAGCCGCATTGATTAAATGAGCATTTTTCTTGTACTCATCGATTACAATATCATACCCATCATCTGATTTGCATACCAAATTCCAGAAGTCTCTACTGATACACAATTCATCTTTAGCAAAGAACTGCAGAACACGACCTTGAGTCCATGGCTTACCCTCCCCATATCTGTTATATGCAGTCGCAAACAAGATTTTCACGTTCTCCTCTCCCAGCTGATTCGTTAGGATACAGTACTGTTCCAAAAGCGCTTCTTTTTCAGAGCGGGCCTTCTTATTGTCAAGGTCACCTCCAATCTTAAGTTCAATCAAATAATGCTGTCCAGTTTCTTCATCGATCAAATAGTAATCACTCTCATGGCGTTTTTCAATAACCGATCCACGGCGCATTGTGATTCCGTCATAATCTTCTATCGAAGGCGTAATTGCGTGCCTTTTGTATTTTTCAAGTATCTCCGCGATATAGTCAGTCTGCTCTTTATATAGGACGCCTTCTACATGCTGGCTCACAGTATAGTTTAATGTAGCAATGCGAATTGCCATTTTTTCAAGCATGTTTCCAAGGGAGCTATCCAAAGATCGAGCAAGAGCCGAATAATACTGGATCTCTGGTCCCAATGCAGCAATAAACACATTGTGAATTTTCATGTTTATTACTCCATCTTCGTCATTAACTTCGGATATATGTCTGTCCGAAAAACCTGAAGCATAGGATTCAACGCAGCTACCGACTATCGCTCTAATAGCGCGTTCTTTGTTTACCTCCGCCATATTGCTGCTAACAAACGTCCATCTAACATTACTAAGAAACCGAAATAGGATGAACAATGCATGGACAATAAACATCGATCCTAAATTCCGGAACCCTACAACCTCACAAATGTAGCAATTTTTCCGCTTCCTCGAAACAACCGATGAATAATATTCATATATTTACACAAGTTAAGCGCCAATCGTTTAACGATTTAGCCAAGGCAACTGAAAGGGAAAAACACAACGAGCGCCGCAGGATCTTCACCCGCAGTCTCCAAAAGGAGGCATAGAAGATTCCCTGCCGGCGCGGTTCATTCTCCTCGAACTTGGCGAATACTTTCTCGAACTTCTGCTCATTTTCCAGCTGCTTGCGGTCAAGACGATCGAGCCTCTGGAATATCTGCGCATTGGCAACGAGAAATCGGCGCATACAACAAAAATTCGGACGAATATTCAGTCAAAATCAACAAAAATTCGGACGAATAAAGAATAGTTTTCAACAAAGGTGTACCAGCCGCAAAAAGTAGATGACCTTCACTGATAGAGGTTTGATAAAATTTGCGAAAACTCGTCAACGGCAATGCAAGTTTTCACAAAAAAGCCCCCGGATAGTTCCGAGGGCCGTGGCCAGTTCGGAAGCTGGCTGTATCGTAGCAGTGTAGCATTTCCTCATAACTCAATACCTATCTTTTATTATCTGTTTTAAGAGGGAGGGGCTATTGTAGCCCCGCATCACCGGAATGCTGACAGTTATCGTCCGGAATAAGTACGATGCATATCGTATGCATTCCGGCTGGCCATTTTCGCAGCATACACCTTTCCCGGACCGTTTGGGATTCGAACCCAGCATTGATTATCAATCACTTCCTGGGTGAAAAGCAGGTGTGTTTACGGATGTTTACAAAACGAAAATAGTGGGTGCGATTTTTGCGGGCGGGCGGCTACTTCACATTTTTGATGAGCGGCTTGAAGAACTTGAGAAACTTCACCGTTGTCTCGTATAGCCACTCAAACTGTCTCTGCCAATCATTACGGTCATGATAATCTCCTTTTGTTTCCAAAGAAACATAAGATGATTTCTTATCATCCATCCTTAGCCACTGGATATTACCGCCAATCTTCTCCTTGGATTTCTCATTTCCAGCCTCGTACAACTTATCAAAGACCTCTTTTGCGTTTGATGTTTGGATATTCAAGTCCACCGCGATATTCGTTTTACCTCTGCCGACACATGCACTAAGCCAGATTCTGCATTATGCGGAAATATTAATTTTGCAGAGGACGATGTTTTTCATACACTATTTTCTTTGTACTGCACAAAAATTGCGAATTTTATGCAGTACGTAAATTATTTTGAATAAAAAGTGCAATTTTATGTCTAATCGCCCAGATGACGTTTTACATCCATCCTTTCATGGAGAATACGGACGACAAGAATGTCTCCATCGGGGAGTGGGGTATAGAAAATGAGATGGTGACCGGCCCTGAATCCATACAGGTTCTCAGCGATGTCACCATATGACTTTGCGAGACGGAATGTGCTGGATATTATCTTCCTGCAGGAGGATACAAGCATATTGTAATACTCGTCCGCCTGTCTTTCAGACCAAGTCCGATATGTGTAGTTCCATATCGAGGTCAAGTCCTCGACCGCCTTGCTGCTGAAGCGAATCTTAGCCATTGTGTGCAGCAGTCTTGAGAGTTCTCAGATGCGCAGCCGGATCAAAATCCTCTGCTATACCGCTGTCAAGGCCTTCCTTAATGGCCTTCTTCAATGCCAAGACCTGACTCTCGTTATCTTCAAGAAGGCGTAATCCGGCACGAATTACCTCACTGGCATTGTTATAACGTCCCTGAGATATCTGAGACTTGATAAAATCATCAAAATATGAACCGAGTGCTACTGATGTATTCTTCATTATCTTCCCGTTTGTTTTCGCAAAGTTACCAAGATTTGGTAACTAAACAATAATTTCAAAGAAAATTCCTCCATAACTATCCCGCTACGCAGGGATTGCCAGAACACGCTGATTAAGAATTATTCTTGGAGACAACGGACTGAGTAGCCGCACGCGCGATTGCTGTTGTAAGACGGATAGACGTCGCCATAGCGGGTGAAGTACAGGTAGTACGCGACGTATCTGTTAGGAGAGGCAGACCAATAGTAGCCGTTGCGACCGACACTGCCGAGACCGCCAACGCCGGAGGTGAGATAACCCGAAGCAGGATACCAAGTTGTGGAAGGTGATGAGATGCTGAAAGACATCCCTTTATTTGTACTGTCGTATGTTGTGGTATCAAATCCTGCCTTTGACCATATACCGTTACTACCTCCGTCAGGAACACGCCAACCTGATGGACATGGGTCGTAGATTGACTTACTGCTTTCTGATGTGGTCCAACGGGTGTTGTCTGTTGAAGAATCTCCGGTGTAATACCAATCGGAATTCTCCCAGTTGTAAGTAATAAATGTAGTAGGGTGAGCAGTAGCGTATTCTATAGTTCCTGTGCTTGACTCTGACTTTACCGGAGATGGCCAAGTGATGGTGGATTTCGCAGGAGAAAAACCGTCGATGCTTGAAGAACCGAGGAACGGATCTTTCCTGCCCCATTGATACAACAGGCCCAAAGCGCCTACGTCGCCTGGTGTAGCAGAAGTAGCTCCAAGGTTGCGGTCCATCATGGTGCCGGCGTTGTTATTATAGACATGCGACTGTGGCTGGTCGGTAAACCATATATGCCATGACCAGAGGATGTTGCCGGATCCATCCTTGGCGGCGATGACGGCGTTACCCTCCTTGAAAGTGTCGGCAGTCTGGAAAGCGATGTAACCTTCCTTGTAGCAGATTTCACTGATGAGGTCTGACGGTTCAGGAGCCGTATCTGTGCCAAATGTCTCCCAAAGGATCGAAGCGGAAGCAACACTGCCGACTGATGTGGTGCTGTTACCCTTAACAGTCTTGAACTTGTAAAGGCCTGCATCTGATATTATGTAACAGTTTGCAGAGGCGGATGAAGACAAATCAGTCGCAGAAGCCAGGATGGAAGTTGTGGTGAAGGTCTTAGTCTCACCTTTGTACAGAAGGTCATCAAGCCTAACATAGGCAACATATGAGTAGCCGGTGTTCATCACAAGATTCTCATCACGATATGAGAAAGCCTTGTCTGCGAGGTTGTTGGCGGTAAGAGTTTTAGCCTGACCGCCCTCAGGAGTAAGGTCGAAACCATACTCGATGCTACTGTAATTGCAGTCTGTCAGGTCAAGCATCGCATTGAGCGTGGCATCCTTGGGATTGACGCCGCTCGCATCGAGAGTCTGTATCATACTGCTCACAGCCAAAGTCTTGAAAGATTTAGTCTCGCCGTATTCGACCTCTTCGTTCTGGATTATATAACTCCTGTAATAATAGGTGGTCTCCGGTTCAAGTACGCCTGTATCAATGGTATAATTGTAATTTGCGTCAAAATCTTTAGCTTCCGACTTCGTCGCAGAGCCGAGAAGTACACCTGACGAAGTGGAATACAACACTCCGAAACTAAGGTTGGTGGCTTTCGTTTGAGAACGAGTAACCTTTCCGGAAAGCTTGGCATTACGGCAGGAAATGTGTGTTGCCTCACCGGTAACGGCTCCCATTTTTTCAGCTACTGTCACGGCGCAACTTGCCGTCTTGCCCTGGTCCACAGTTGTCGCAGTGATGCTGGCTGTACCTGCCCTAAGGGCCTTGACTACGCCCGCTGAGGATACGGTTACCACTGCTTCGTTATCACTCGCCCAGCTTATCTCCTTGTTAGTGGCGTTGTCTGGGGAAATTGTGGCATCAAGCGAGGCCTGGTCTCCGACTGTCAACTCCAATGTGCTCTTGGAAAGAGAAATGGAAGCAACTCTGATTTCTGCAGGCTCTGGCTTACAGGAAAACATTGATAAAACACTGACAGCTGCCAATGCGATAGTTACCTTTACATTGCAACGAAACGGACCAAGACTATTCATTTTACAGTTGGAAATTAAACTATAATATGTATATTTGCCCCATAATAGTTTATTTTTAATCCATATGGAAGATATTTATATGTTATCTGATCTCCAGCTGGGGAAACGAATCGGAGGGAAACTTAAGGCAATCAGACTGAAAAGAAACATTACTCAGCAGAGTCTGGCGGAGGCTTCATCCATTTCTCTTTCATCACTCAAAAAGATAGAGAATGGAGAAATCGGTACTTTTGACTCATTGCTTCGGGTATTGAGGACTCTGGGAATTTTGGAAAGTATCTCAGCGCTATTTATGGAAGATCAGATGAGTCCAAGTGAATATTATGAGATGGTAAATAAAGCTAAGAAAAACACGCGCAAGCGCGCTGCAGGTAAGATATTGGCTGACAAAAAAGACGAATCAGAATGGTAGATGTAGCAAAAGTCAGAATGTTCGGAGATTACATCGGAACATTCGTATGGGATGACTCATATAAAGTTGCGAGGTTTGAGTACGACAATGATTTCATTGGCAAAGGAATTGAACCGTCTCCTCTGATGATGCCAGTGCAGCAGGGACGTATCTATTCATTCGGAAATTTGAACTGGGATACATTCAACGGTCTACCCGGAATGCTTGCAGATTCATTGCCGGACACTTACGGACGAGCTCTGTTTGACAAATGGCTGACCTTGACCGGCAGGAAAACCAATAATCCTGTGGAATCATTGTGCTTTCTTGGAGAGAATTCTAACGTGTTTGCTTTATTAATACTACAACAGAAATGAATTATTCCTATTCAGGAAAGCAGGTAACAATAACGTATGACACTGGGATGATTTATATATATAAATACAAATAAACCATATACCATGAAAAAATTTTTAACAATATTGGCCATTGTCATGGCATCTGGATTGGTGTCCTGCTCTAAATTTGGAGACACGTCCATCACCGGCACTTATCGTTATAGCAATGGTTACACCGGTGACATGCGGATTTCAGAGATTTATGAATTTCAAGCCAATGGAAATGTGTACAATAAATGTTGGATTGGTAACTTAACCCCGTTTGACACAGACGGTTGCTCGCTTTATTACAAGTTGGAAGGAGATAAGCTAACCATTTATCATGGAGTGAAAGGATGGAAAAAGGAGGTGAGGCACACTCCATATGCCGTAGGCACTTATTCTGGGGATTCTATTGACATTGAGGATAGAATCTTTTATAAGGACTAACATATAGTATCCGGGAGTAGTTGTCAGGCAGTTCTGTTTAGAATATCTTCGTACTTAATATCTAAAGGTTTTCCAGGCTACTGTGGGTGGTGTTCTAGTAGAAAAGATCATCAAGTACCACTTGGGACTGGACACCGTTGCTGTACATGTTTCTCTTTACGCCATATGTCGTTATCATCGTCAGATGTAGTGCCTTTCGGGTTTTCGTCTCATCCCGGAAGACCTGTATTTTGTTGCGGAGACTCTTGTCGTATTCGCTGTCGATAGTGAACTCGTTGATGGAGTATTTCATCTCACAAATGTTGATAACGCGGTCTCTTCTGTCGATCAGAAGGTCTATCTGGGCACCGCGTTTGCCTTCCGCACCTTTGCTGAACCAGGCTGAAGTCTCGCATTGTACGGCGAGGATTCCTATACTCCTACGAATCTGCTCCAAATGATGAAGGCAGAGCTGCTCGAACGAATACCCTGCCCAGCTCCTGCGAAGCGGCAGATCGGTGCTGTTGGCCCAGAAATTCTCGTCACGTCCGTAATTATCCTTGATGTACGAGAAGTAAAACATGGTGTAGAAATCTGCCAGCTGGTAGATGGTATCGCGCTTCTTGTTGCCAAAATAGTTGTACGGGCGTATGAATTCATTGTCAACCAGGTTCTTCAGCACCTTTCCGAAGTCCCCGTTATCGGAAATCCCCGTCTCCTTCACAATCTCCTTCCTTGTCATACCCATGCGTTTCCTTGAAAGGGCTTCAACAACGGCAATGTAAGAGTCTGCATTCTTGAAGAGGGTGTTGTAAAGATGGTCGAACTCGTCCCAGAGCAAACCCTTCTCTTTGAAAAACATCATGTCGATATTCCTGGCAAGTGACCAGCGAGGATTCATCTGCTTCAGGTAAAAAGGAATGCCGCCCATAATCATGTAGCACTCCGCGATGTCATATCTGGTCAGTTCGAATCCGCGGGACTTGAGATACTCCTCTGTCTCTTTCAGGTTGAAAGGGCGCAGGAAGATGCGGGTCGCAGACCTGTTGAACAGACCGCCCTTGTCTCCAAGCAGCTTGTCTGTCATCCACGAAGTCGCGCTTCCGCAAGCCACAAGAACGATATTGTCCTCGGCGGATGCCCAGCCGTTCCAGAACGATTCCAATGCCGATACAAAGTCGGACTCCGCAGTATCCAACCATGGCATCTCGTCTATGAAAACAACTTTCTTTGCTGACCTGACGGTGCGCAGATAAGCCTTCAGCATGTCAAACGCCTTGTACCAGTTCTCCGGAACGGATACGGCCTCCCCCGAGTAGTCTTCAAGAGAGGCGGCAAAGCGCTCCAGTTGTGTCCCAGTGCTTGTATTGAACACTCCGGTATGTTTGAATGCATACGTGTTGTCGAAGAACTTGTTTATGAGGAAAGTTTTCCCTACACGCCTTCTTCCATACACGATGACCATTTCGGATTCCCTTGACTTCATCACTTCGTCAAGCAACTCCCATTCGTTTTGTCTTCCAACCAGTGTCGGTTTGACTTGAACTGAAAATAGTTGACACTGTGCGGGGGACAAAAAAGTACAGTGCAA
>CAMCFO010000048.1 GCA_945874155.1 uncultured Bacteroidales bacterium | reverse complement strand
GAGCCGCAGGGTACTATAGGGGCAGAGCCCCTAGGCATATATAATACACCGCTGCTTTGCAGCGGTGTGTATCTCCACAAAGAGGCTCTCAGCAAGCTGAGAGCCTCTTTGTGGAGATGGGCGGACTCGAACCGCCGTCCAAACACCGCACCAGGCGGCTTTCTACACGTTTATTCTTCCTTTGATTGTCGGATGCGGTCTGCCGAAAGACGGGCCAACCGCAACTTATCCTTTGGGACTTGGGCAGCTTTAAAGGAGTCCGCTGCTGCATCCGGTTTGGATGATACCCCTGATTCAGAACATAACCGGCCTAAAGTCCTGAGGGATACTCGTCGGGCCCGCAGCCTTGGCGGACCGGATTAAGCTAGTGTGCTTTGCAGACTAGGCAGCGAGTGCATAAGAGTTGTTGCCAACTAATTGTTTGGAATCTGAGATTTACGGGCAAGGTTCCGACGCCCGGCGTGCTTACCGTCCAATGTCTGATGCTGTCAAAACCAAAACATCCCCATTGGAACTGCAAAGTTAGCAATTACTTGCTACTTTGCAAAACGCGGCCTGAATTTATTTTGTAGGGTGAGAGGCAGCGGCTTTCTTCCTGTTCTGCAACTTCTTTACCAAAGCCTTCTTAGACAATGAACTCTTTGCCTTTCTTGCCTGCGCGGCAGAAGCGGTAGCGTCAATATATTCCAGATTCGCGGTGAATGAACCGGTTACAGAATATCCGTAGTCTTCATCAACAAGGTCAACATCAATGGTATAGGCAGTTCCTTTAACGGACTTTACATCAATGCTGCCACCGGTTGCCCCGGCCAAATCGTCTCCCTGAAAGAACCAAGTCCCATAAGCAGGATAACCATCATCGTCAATCATTCCGTAAATCAATGCACCCGGGACAAACTCAGACTCAGCCCCTGTAGTCATACAAGTATAAGTACCTGCCGGAACTGCAGTTGTCGCCGATTTCGCAGTCAGAACCTCAATCATAGCGTAATCCCCGGACGACATAAAATCATCATCATTGATATCAAATGGAGTCTTGCTGACATAGAGTACCCAATCAGCATAATCGGTAGATTCAATATCCCAAGCCTGTCCGTAATAAACTGCATATCCGTATTTATACCCGTCAGCCGAAAGATTGACAATATCCCCAGGCACATCAGTGCCCTCCTCATCCCCGGTAATAGGAACCTTCTGGTCATCATCGGCAGGAAAAATCTTTGTGCAGGACAAAACCGAAACTGCCACAATCATTGATGCAGCAAAAATGAACCACTTTTTCATATATACTCTACTTCGTTGTTACACTCGGAGTTACAGGCTTGGTGGAAAGCATCTTGCAAGTGCCGTCAAAAGATGCGCCCAATTCCACAGCAAGTTTTGATATGACCAAATCACCCTTTACCACGCAGGAGGATTTGAGCGACAGAATACCTTTGACATTGATGCTGCCATCCACTTTGCCGAAGATATCCGCATCGCCGCAGACTATCTCACCTTTTACATTGGCACCCTCACCGACTACTACCCGGCCTGTGGAATTGATTTTTCCATCGAAAGTGCCGTCAATCCTTATGTCAGACTTGGACTCGATTTCACCCTTGAAAACGGTCCCGGTCGCAATTCTGCTTACTTCATTGATATTGCCCGTAGGCTGCTGATCTTTATATCCCATATTTTCAAATGTTTACGCCTGCTTTCCGTGGCAGTTCTTGTATTTCTTGCCTGAACCGCAAGGACAAGGGTCGTTGCGGCCTACTGTCTTATCCACTCTTATCGGAGCCTTAACCTTAGGCGCACCTGAATTTGTCACCAGATCCGTCCTGCTGGTTGTCATACGGCTCATATCCTGCTTTCTTGGCTCGGCTGCCTGACGTGGAGCATCCTCCCGAAGAGCTATGCCTGCACGAAGCAGGAAAGACAAAGCATCGATATTCAGTGACTCAAGCATAGAGCTGAAGAGATTGAAACTCTCGAACTTATAGATGAGGAGAGGGTCCTTCTGCTCATAGGAAGCATTCTGCACAGACTGCTTGAGGTCGTCCATTTCGCGGAGATGCTCCTTCCAGTGACGGTCTATTTCGAAGAGAACTATGGTCTTGGAAAGGGCCTTGCCGATTTCCTTGCCTCCGTTTTCATAAGCCTTCTGCAGATTCACCGAAAGGTTCAGCATACGGCGTCCGTCAGTGATAGGAATGGCAATGTTCACATAGCGGTTGCCCTGAGTCTCATAAACCTGCTTGATTACAGGGAAGGCACGCTGGCTGATGCTATCGAGCCTGCGGGCATAGGTGGATTTCATATTCTCGAAAAGTGCCTCCGCAAGTTTCTCTGTGGTGGCCTTGTTGAAGAACTCCTCATCGAAATCCACATCCATCGAAAGACGGCCCATTACATCCTCCACGAAATCAGCATAATCCATATTCGCAGCACGTTCAGCAAAAATCTCTGCCGTGTCCTGCATCATATTGTATATGTCGATTTCAATTCTCTCACCCGACAGGGCATTGCGTCTCTTGCTGTATATGACCTCCCTCTGGGAATTCATCACGTCGTCATACTCGAGGGTTCTCTTACGCACTCCGAAATGGTTCTCCTCCACCTTCTTCTGGGCTTTCTCGATTGCATTGGAAAGCATAGGCGCCTCAAGTGCCTCATTTTCCTGCATACCCAGACTGTCCACAACCTTAGCAATCCTCTCGGAACCGAAAAGACGCATCAGGTTGTCTTCCAACGAAATGAAGAATATGGATGAACCCGGGTCACCCTGACGTCCGGAACGTCCCCTCAACTGGCGGTCCACCCTTCGGCTGTCGTGGCGCTCCGTACCGATGATGGCAAGTCCACCGGCTGCTTTCACTTCAGGAGAAAGCTTGATGTCCGTACCACGTCCCGCCATATTGGTCGCAATGGTCACAGTGCTGGACTGTCCTGCCTGAGCCACAATCTCGGCCTCCCTTGCGTGCTGCTTTGCATTCAGCACCTGAGCCTTGATACCCCTGCGGAGGAACATCCTGGCAAGCAACTCCGAGGTATCCACGTCTGTCGTACCCACGAGCACCGGCCTTCCTGCGTTCTTCAACTCCACAACCTTCTCGATGACGGCATCGTACTTAGCCTTCTTTGTCTTGTATATCAGGTCGTTATAGTCAATTCGGGCAATAGGCTTGTTGGTCGGAATCACCACCACATCCAATTTGTAGATACTCCAGAACTCACCCGCCTCCGTTTCTGCCGTACCTGTCATACCGGCGAGTTTGTGATACATCCTGAAATAGTTCTGAAGAGTGATGGTGGCAAAAGTCTGGGTTGCAGCCTCAACTTTCACATTTTCCTTGGCCTCAACCGCCTGATGCAATCCGTCGCTCCAACGCCTTCCCTCCATTATACGGCCGGTCTGTTCGTCCACAATCTTGATTTTGCCATCTTCGGAAATGATGTAATCGACATTGAGGTCAAACATAGTATAAGCCTTAAGCAGCTGATTCACAGTATGTACTCTCTCGCTCTTAAGCGCAAAATCAGCCATAAGTTCATCCTTTTTCTGGCGTTTCTCGGCAGGGTCGGTGACATTCTTCTCGATTTCGGCAATGGATGCGCCCACATCCGGCAACACGAAGAAATTGTCGTCATTGACAGCCGCAGCCAGCACGTCGCGTCCCTTGTCGGTCATATCCACGGTGCGCTGCTTCTCGTTGATGACGAAATACAGAGGGTCGGTGATGTACGGCATCTCGCGCTCGTTGTCCTGAATGTAGTAGTTCTCCACCTTCTGGAGCAACTGCTTCATACCCGGTTCGCTGAGGAACTTGATGAGCGGACGGTATTTCGGATAGCCTTTGAAAGCACGGAACAGCAACACTCCACCCTCTTTTTCATCGCCGGCGGCTATGAGTCTCTTGGCCTCGTTGAGTATGGTGTTCACGAGGGCCTTCTGCTTGTTGTAAAGGGTCTCCACATAAGGCTTGTATTGCGCAAACTGCTGATCATCACCTCTTTCCACCGGTCCAGATATAATCAACGGAGTCCTTGCATCATCAATGAGCACTGAGTCCACCTCGTCCACGATTGCATAATGGTGCTTGCGTTGCACAAGGTCCTGCTGGCTGAACGCCATATTGTCACGCAGATAGTCGAAACCGAATTCGTTGTTGGTTCCGAAAGTGATGTCGCAGGCGTAGGCACGGCGGCGGGCATCGGAATTAGGCTGATGCTTGTCAATGCAATCCACACTCAATCCGTGGAACTGATAGAGAGGGCCCATCCATTCGGAGTCTCGTTTGGAAAGGTAGTCATTCACAGTCACCACGTGCACTCCCTTGCCTGCAAGAGCGTTCAGAAACACCGGCAAAGTCGCCACGAGTGTTTTTCCCTCACCGGTGGCCATCTCGGCAATCTTTCCCTGATGCAGAACTATACCGCCGATGAGCTGCACGTCGTAATGGACCATATCCCAGGTGATTTTGTTTCCGCCGGCCATCCAGCTGTTGTGCCATACTGCCTTGTCCGGACCGCCGTTTTCTCCCTGACGTATTTCAACAAAATCACTTTTGGCGCTGAGGTTGCGGTCGAATTCCGTTGCTTCAACAACAATTTCACTGTTTTGAGCAAACCTGCGGGCTGTTGATTTAACTATTGCAAATGCCTGTGGCAGGATTTCGTTCAGTGCAGCCTCGATGTCTTCGTCGATTTTCTTTGTGAGTTTGTCTGACTCGGTGGCAAGTTTTTCCTTCTGGTCTATGTCTATATCGCCCTCGAGTTCAAGCTTGATCTCAGCAATGCGCTTCTCGTCAGCCGCAATCTTATCGGCAACAAAGGCCTTGAGTTCCAGTGTCTTGGCTCTGAGCTGGTCATCTGAAAGGGCATCGATTTCAGCATAAGCTGCAAGCACCTTGTCCAGTATCGGCCTGATGGCTTTCATATCCCTGTCGGCCTTGGTTCCGAAAAGTTTCTTAAAAATTTCTGCTAATCCCATATTGTCAGTTAAATTTCAAATTATCTGTATTTATTTCACGCTGAAACGGCAAATCCGCGGACTTCAATCACACGAGAATGCACAAAAGCGCGCAAATCGGGCAAATTTAATCATTTGCACGTGTTTTTCAAAATATTATTATGGGGAGTTGATGGCCGGGGTGTGGACAGGGCATCATTGCTCAGGAACATATCCGGGATCGGCCGGCAAAATCACACCGGCAGCCACAGCCCCTGCCCCGGCAGCCACAGCCATAGCATCGCAACGCTCATTTTCAGGATGCCCGGCGTGCCCCTTGACCCAATGGAAAGTCACACTCATAGACTGCACCAGAGCATCCAGACGCATCCACAAATCAGGATTTTTCACCTTGGCAAAACCGGTTCTCCGCCATTTTAGTATCCAATTTTCATTGTAGGCTTTGACGACATAAGAAGAATCGCTCACAACGTGCACCACGGCAGGCCTCCAGCGTATGCACTCAAGCCCTTGAATTACAGCCATAAGCTCCATCCTGTTGTTGGTCGTAAGGGAATAGCCTCCGCTGAGTTCCTTTCTGTAATTTCCGCAACACAGCACCGCTCCCCAGCCACCCGGACCAGGGTTGCCGCTGGAAGCACCGTCAGTATAGAGATAAATGGGTGGGCGTGCAGCCATAAACCATTGACAATCAGGCAGGCAGACTATTCGATAATCTTGCCTCCACGGGGCTTGATTTCAGTGTCAGGCAATTTCACATTCAATTTTCCATCCTCCAGGTCATCGTGTCTTTGGCGTGCATTGAACACATCCATTGCCGTGAAAATGGAAGCCATCATTGAACGGGGATCTGCCTCGTCGCGGCCTGCCATCTCATAAGCCGTACCGTGGTCCGGAGATGTCCTGACAATAGGAAGTCCAGCCGTAAAATTCACACCCTCGGAAAAGGCGAGAGCCTTGAAAGGTATGAGTCCCTGGTCGTGGTACATAGCCAGAACCGCATCGAATTTCGCATAATTGCCCAAGCCGAAGAAGCCGTCCGGGGAATATGGACCGAAAGCCATAATTCCGTCTGCCACAGCCTCCTGCACAGCCGGAAGGATGATATTTTTCTCCTCCTCCCCAAGCAGTCCGCCGTCACCGCAGTGAGGATTCAGACCGAGCACTGCAATCTTCGGAGTGGCTATTCCGAAATCCCTGACCATAGAAGCATTGAGGAGCTTCAACTTGCTGACTATCTTGTCCTTGGATATGGAAGTAGGCACCTCTTTCAAAGGAATGTGACCGGTCACGACTCCCACCTTGAGACTCGGGCTGACCATAATCATACACACCTCGTCCACCCCGAATTCCTTCTCCAGATATTCAGTGTGACCGGTGAAACCGAAGCCCTCGTTTGCCATAGCCCTCTTGTTGAAAGGTGCTGTGACAAGCACGTCAATTGCACCTGCCTTGATATCCCTCACAGCGGCCTCCAGTGCAATCATAGCCGATTTTGCCGACTCCGGGGTGGATTGGCCCGGCTCCACATAGACATTGTCCGGAAGGCAGTTAACAATATTGATTCTTCTCGGACGGGCCTCGGATGCCGAATTTATCACATTGGGGCTCAATGGTTTATCCAAGTTGTGTATGAGTTTCTTGTAGAATCCGAATATTTTTGAAGAGCCGTAAATCACAGGGGTGAACATCTCCAGGATTCTCTCGTCCGCCAAGGCCTTGATAATAACCTCATAGCCTATTCCGTTGCCGTCTCCCTGGGTTATGCCCACGATAATTTTCTTGTCATTTGCCATAGTATATCCCATAAAATCGCGCAAATATACGAACTTTTCCTTAATTTTGTGCAGATATGTCTTTGCGCGAAACTGAAATACAGTACTTGCCTGGTGTGGGTCCGAAGAGGGCTGAGGCATTGAAAGCCGAGTTCGGAGTGAGCACGGCTTCGGGACTTTTGCGCATCTATCCCTACAGGTATATGGACAGGTCCAGATTGACTCCCATATCTGATGTCCGCTCCGGAGCCGCCTATGTCCAGGTTCGGGCACGGGTCAAGGCAGTCTGGCTCTATGACGCGAAAGGAGAAATTGCACCGGAAAGGATTGCAGAGCTCAAGTTCAATACCGTCAAGAGGATGAAAGCCGTGGTGGAAGACGGGAGCGGGGAAATGGATATGACATTTTTCAGGGGAATCAAGTGGACTTACGAGAAGCTTGCTGGGGGCGGGGAATTCATTTTCTTCGGACGGCCTGAGGAATATGCGGGGCGGATGAGCATTGTGCATCCGGAAATCGACAAGGTTGAAGCTGCCCTGTCGGGACCGGGTGCCGTCACATCCGGCTCAAACGGCACAGCCACGACGACCGGCCAAGCCGTCACATCCGGAGCGAAAGGCTGTCCCAAAACCAGTTTCACAGGCATCTACCCCTCAGGAGAAAAGCTGAAGAACAGCGGTATCACCGGCAAGGTGATGGTCAAGATTATGCAGTCCGCACTGAACGCAGCCCTCCCCTATCAGCAGGAAACCATCCCCGACTATCTCCTTAAACGCCACCGTCTGGTTCCCCTGCGATATGCCCTACGCAATATCCACTTCCCGGAAAGCCAGGAAGCCCTCGCCAGCGCCACCTACCGCCTGAAATTCGAGGAACTTTTCTTCCTTCAGCTATCCCTGCTGAAACAGCAATACCGCCGCACCCGCGCAGACAACGGCATCAAGATGCCCAAAGTGGGAGAAGCCTTCAACAAATGCTATTCGTCCCTCCCCTTTCCTCTGACGGGAGCACAGAAAAGGGTAATCACCGAAATACGCAACGATATGAAATCCGGCCATCAGATGAACCGCCTCCTGCAGGGTGATGTGGGTAGCGGAAAGACAATGGTGGCTGTACTTAGCGCCCTTATTGCAGTGGGAAACGGCTGCCAGGCCTGCATAATGGCCCCGACAGAAGTCCTCGCACAGCAGCACTTCAAGAACATATCCCGCTACCTTGCCCCGACCGGAGTGAAAGCCGCACTGCTTACAGGCAGCACCAGGACAGCCGAACGCAGAGAAATCCACGCCGGGCTTGAAGACGGCAGCATAGGCATAATCGTGGGCACCCACGCCCTTATCGAAGATAATGTCAGGTTCAAGCGCTTGGGACTCGCAATCGTGGATGAGCAGCACCGCTTCGGAGTGGAACAGAGGGCCAAACTCTGGCGCAAAAATCAGGACTGTCCTCCGCACGTGCTGGTGATGACCGCCACCCCCATCCCGCGCACCCTCGCAATGACCCTTTATGGAGATTTGGAAGTCTCTGTAATAGATGAACTTCCGCCGGGCAGGAAGCCAGTAGTCACACTCCACGGCACAGAAGCCAAACGCCTCGGTCTGTACCGCTTCATCAAGGAAGAAATCGCGGCCGGAAGACAGGCCTTCATAGTTTATCCGCTTATTTTTGAAAGCGAGAAGATGGACTATCAGAACCTCGAAAACGGCATTGAGGAAATACGCCGGCATTTCCCTTTTCCACCCTATAAAATAGCGGTGGTCCACGGAAAATTGGACAATGAGGAGAAGAATTTCAATATGGAGGCCTTCTCTTCCGGAAGGGCAAACATACTCGTGGCAACATCGGTGATAGAGGTCGGGGTGGACGTGCCCAATGCCAGCGTGATGGTGATCGAAAGTGCTGAAAGGTTCGGACTCAGCCAGTTGCACCAGCTCAGGGGAAGAGTCGGCAGAGGCAGCGACAAGGCCTGGTGCGTGCTTATGACCTCACACAAGCTCAGCAAGGAATCCAAAAGCCGCATAGAACTTATGTGCCGCACGGAAAACGGTTTCGAGATAGCGGAAGAGGATATGAAAATGAGGGGACCGGGAGACCTGGAAGGCACACAGCAGAGCGGACTGCCCATTCAGTTGAACATAGCCTCACTTGCAAAAGACAGTCTTCTGCTTTCCCAGGCAAGGGAGGCGGCAAGGGCGGTACTGGAAGAGGATCCGACTCTGAGCCAGCCACAGAATGTCTTGCTCAGCACCGAACTCCGGAAAGACAAATATTGCATAAGGGACTACAGCAGCATCAGTTAGGAACTTGTCTGCATCATCATTGAATTACCGAAGCTTATGGTTACGGAACTGATAGAAAAATACGTATGGCTGATGCAAGTCCTGCTTGCTTCAGGAGACAAAGGACTCAGTCTCAACGAAATAACGGATAAATACGAATCCCGTTTCGGCACGGAACTGGCCCGCCGCACCTTTGTGAACCACCGCAATGCAGTGCAGGAAATATTCGGTGTGGACATAGTCTGCGACCGCCGCACCAATATCTACAGCGTGAGCGCCCGCAGCCGTATGGAAGGCACAGCGGAAAGGCTTGTGGACAGTTTTACCGTCAATATGGTGCTGGAACAGGGACGGGGAAAGCTGGGAGGACGACTGTTCGTGGAGAATATACCCTCCGGCCACAAACACCTCACCTCCATCATAGCGGCTATGCTCGAAAACAAATGTTTGGAAATAGCCTATTGCAAGTACTCCAGCGCGGCACCTGAACCTCTGACAGTGCATCCCTACGCATTGAAGGAAGACAAGAGGCGCTGGTATCTCTATGCCCACTGCGAGGAAAGGTCTGCCCTGAGGTGCTATTCCCTGGACCGTATCAGGCAGCTGCATATTCTGGACAAGAAATTCAAGTTGCCGGAGGGTTTTGACCTGGAAGAATTGCTCGCCACTTCCTTCGGGACCTATCTGCCACAAGAGGGGGAAAAGGGCTGCACCATAACCTTTCGGGCACGGGGCATACAGGGACGCTATATCGAAGACCTTCCGATTCACCATAGCCAGACGACATTGAAGAAAGAAGGAGATTGGACATATTTTAGTATCTTTGTCAACCCCGACAGCAACGACCTGTATTTTGAACTCCGCAAATACGGAGCATTGATAGAAATCCTCAGCCCGCAATCTGTGAGAGAGAGACTTGGAAAGGATGCGGACGCGGTGGCTGAGATGTACCGGGAGGCAAGGGAGGAAAACAACGGAAAATGAAAATCCAACAATATGACGACTAAACTTGAAAAAACAATCGGAGTGTCCATTGCCCTAATTGCTCTGGGCATCTGCATCATCTTGGGAATAATGAAATACGAAAGGCACAAGGCTTTCAACACTGAAGGCTTCATTGGAAAATCAGAAATCGAAATCACGGACGGGCAGATGACTCCGGAAGTCCTGCTCGCATTCGGCCGGCTGTCAGATCCGCAGGTGAGCCCGGACGGCAAGAGCCTTATGTACGGGGTAAGTTACACATCCATAGAGGATAACCGTTCCTGCCGCAACATCTATATCAGCAATCTCGACGGAAGTGAGGCCACACTTGCAACCCGCTCAGGCAAAAGTATTTCCAATGCCAGATGGAGCAAAGACGGAAGCCGGGTGGCCTTTTTGATGGGCGGGCAGATATGGGGCGGAAAAGTGGGAAGGGACCGCAGGATAAAAGCTGTCAGGCGACTCAGCAATGTTCCGGGAGGCATAAGCGAATTCTCCTTCTCGCCTGACGGAAAGAAAGTCCTCTATATCTCTATGATTCAAGGCAGAGTACTCAAGCCGGTGCAGGAATATGCCGACCTTCCGGACGCCCAGGCCTACAAGACCGACCGTTTGATGTACCGCCACTGGGACCATTGGACCACTGAAATTCCCCACAGTTTCATTGCCGAGTTCAGCTGGGACGGAATCGGTGAAGGCAGGGATATACTCAGCCCGGAGGAGGCAGCCTTTGAACTCCCGACCGAACCTTTCGGAGGACTTGAAGAAATTTCCTGGCATCCGGACAGCCGCCATCTCGCGTACTCTTGCCGCAAAGTGGACGGGAAAGAATATGCATTCTCCACAAACACAGAGATTTACATATACGACAGCGAAACCGGCGAATGTCAGGTAATACCTATGGGCGGAGGCTATGACACCAACCCGGTATGGAGTCCGGACGGGAGCAAACTCTGCTGGATTTCAATGGAAAGAGAAGGCTATGAAGCTGACAAACAGAGGCTTATGCTTGCCGATGTGGAAATATTGCCGGACGGAGGCAGCAAGCTTGGAGAAATACGCGAACTGAGCGGCAATTTCAAATACAATGTGGCAGGTCCGGTGTGGGACGATGACAACTCGCACATCTGGTTCAACGCCCTTGCAGAAGGTCTCCAGGCCATCTATTGCACCGACCTTGAAGGCAATATAGTCCGTAAAACTCAGGAAGACTGGCCTTTCGACTTCGGCAGCCCATATCTCATCAAGGACGGAAAAATTTACACGAGTTGGCAGAGTATGGACTTCCCTACTGAACTCGTGGCCATCAATGGAGACAAACTTGAACCCGTAACCCTTGAAAACGAGCACATACTGAGCCGTCTGAAGGAGCACCGTTGCGAAAAGAGAATGATAAAGACTGTGGACGGCAAAGATATGCTGACCTGGGTGATGCTGCCGCCGGATTTTGACGAGAACAAAGTTTACCCCGCAATAGAAATCTGCCTCGGCGGTCCGCAGGGCACCATAAGCCAGAGCTGGTCCTACAGATGGAACTACAGGCTGATGTGCTCCCAGGGCTATGTGGTCGTACTTCCTAACAGGAGGGGCACCACAGCCTTCGGACAGGAATGGTGCGAACAGATTTCGGGAGACTACTGCGGGCTCAATATGCAGGACTATCTCGTTGCAGCAAAGGAACTTAAGGCTGAACCATACGTAGGCAAAATGGGAGCCTGCGGCGCAAGTTACGGCGGCTACTCAGTTTACTACCTCTGCGGCATACACGGAAACGTCTATGACGCTTTCATTGCGCACGCCGGCATTTTCAATCAGGAACATATGTATATGACTACGGAGGAAATGTGGTTCCCTCAATGGGACAACGGAGGAGCACCTTGGGACGACAACGCCACCGCACGCCGCCACTATGCAAACTCCCCACACAAGCTCATCCACAAATGGCATACTCCATTGCTGGTCATCCACGGAGGAACTGACTTCCGCGTACCTTATGACCAGGGTATGGCAGCCTTCAACTGCGCACAGATGATGGGCGTTCCGTCGGAGTTGCTGGTGTTCCCGGAGGAAAACCACTGGATTCTGAAACCTCAGAACGCCCTCTACTGGCACAGGAGCTATTTCTCCTGGCTGGACAAATGGTTGAAAGACTAGAAGGAACTGCCTCCGATAAATCCCCTCAACAGAGATGTGGCAGGCACGTCCTTGTCCGATACAGGATTGAAATATTCAAGGAAACCGAGCAGGCGGTGAGCCTCACAATACTCCGGGCAGTTCTTCGGAATGGTCCGGAGTATTTGTTCTGCGTGCGGTCTGAGCACTGCGAACTCCACAAGATATGCTGAATTGAACAGCACGTCGGCATATTCCTGGAAAGGATATATCCACTTCACCTCAGCACGCCTGACATTCGGCCAGTTGCTGATGGTCTCCCTCGGGCCGAAGGCTCCCTTGTTGTAGTCGCGCACAATGCGGCGGAGCAGACGGTTGTCGCTGGTAGGGATGCAGTTGTGGTCATCCAGGGAGATGGAAGTGATGGTGTTGATGAAGATGCTGAACTTGACTGAGGCAGGCACCTGGTCCGTGAGCCGCGGATTGAGGGCGTGGATACCCTCGACCAGCAGGACGGTGTCCTCTTCCAGTTTGAGAGTCTTGCCGTTGTATTCCCGGATTCCGGTAACGAAATTGTATTCCGGCACCTGAACTGTCTCACCGTCAAGCAGTTTGAGTATATCTTTCTGCAGGGCAACGTGGTCCACCGTGTCGAAATTGTCGAAGTCGTAGTTGCCGTCCGGAAGTTTCGGAGTGTCAAGACGGTTCACGAAATAGTCGTCTGTGGAGAAGGATATAGGATGCAGTCCGCAGCACTTGAGCTGGACACTGAGCCTCTTGCAGAAGGTGGTTTTGCCGCTGCTGGTCGGGCCGGTTATGAGCACCAGACGCACCTTGGAATCTGAATGGAAACGGCGGTCAATTTCCTCGGCAATCTGCACTATCTTCTTCTCCTGCAAGGCCTCAGCGACCTGAATCAATTCGCTTGCACGCCCCTTCTGGCAGGCCACATTCACATCTCCCACATTGTCCAACTTCATAATGGCGTTCCAGCGTATGTTTTCTGCGAACACATCAAAAGTCTTGGGTTGCTCGAAGAAGGGAGCGAGCTGGTCGGGATGGTGTCTGTCAGGAACCATAAGCAGGAGACCGTTGCGGTATTTCCTTAAATCCCAAAGCTTTATGTAGGACGTGGACGGGACGAGGGTATTGTAATAATAGTCGCAGGTATTGCCCATCTTGTAATAATTCACATAGACGGGCTGTGTGGTTTCGATAAGTCTCACAACATCGGTCCTGCCGGCTCTGCTGAAGGTCTTGATGGCCTCGGAAGCCTGTACTTCAAGCCTGTACAGAGGCAGGTCAGCGGCTATGAGTTCATTCATCCGGGCCTTGATGCGTTCGAGCCCCTCCTGTGAGACATCGCTGCCGTCAGGTTTGACGACCGCACAGAAATAGCCCTTGGAGATGGGCCGGCGAAGGAATATTCTGCTGCCCGGGAAAACATCGTTGGCTGCCCTTGTGAAAATGAAGCAGAGGGAACGGGTGTAAACTCCACGTCCGCTGTAGCTGCTGTAATTGACGAATTCCACGTCTTTGTTGTTGTAGAGTTTGAAACGGAGTCCCTGAACTACATTGTTGACTATAGCCGCGAGGACAGGATTGGATTGAGAGTCAGTCTCTCCGAGGTCGAATTCTTTGAGAGCATCGAGCAGAGTGGTACCTTCCTGAAATTCCTTGAAAGTCCCGGTGTTTTTGCAGAATACCTTGACCATATACGATATTATTGGATTTGAAGGCGCAAAAATAGGAAATTTTTGCCTAATTTTGCACCGCTTTTGAGAATTCTAATAACTAAAAATATGAGCACTGTACACATCATCGACCACCCAATGATTCAGCACAAGCTGACCATTATGAGGGACAAGAACACCGGATCCAAGGATTTCAGACAACTGCTTACTGAGATTTCCCTGTTTATGGGGTATGAAATCACGAGGGATTTGCCTCTGACCTACAAGGAAATAGAAACTCCGATATGCAAAATGAGTTCCCCGAAGGTTTCTGGCCGCAAACTGGCTATTGTGCCGATACTTCGTGCCGGTATGGGTATGCTGGACGGGATGCTGACGCTCATTCCGGTAGCCAAGGTGGGACATATCGGACTCTACCGCAATGAGGAGACCCACGAGCCTGTGGAATATTATTGCAAGTTGCCTGAAGACATTCAGCAGAGGCTGGTGATTGTGACCGATCCGATGTTGGCAACAGGAGGAAGTTCAGTGGATGCGCTGACTATGCTCAAGAAGAGGGGATGTACAAACATCAGACTTATGTGCCTCGTTGCAGCTCCGGAAGGCATCAAGAAAGTGCAGGAGATGCATCCAGATGTGGACATTTATGTAGCTGCTGTGGACGACCATCTGAACGAAAATGCCTACATCGTTCCGGGCCTCGGAGATGCAGGTGACCGTATTTTCGGAACTAAGTAACACTGACGCAACTTATTATTTTCGTATTACCAAGTTGCAGCCCGCCATATAAAAAACCCTCGGAATCTTTGCTGGATTTCGGGGGATTTTTGTAGTTGGTGTTTATGCGACTGCTTCAGGAGTTTGTTTGGGCTGTATCAGTAGCCGATACGGCTGAAGAATTCGAGAATCAAGTCGGTAATTTTCGGGGAGTTGCAGATGTAGCTGCCGTGGTCTTCTCCGGGGAGGATGCGGCAGACGGCTCCGGGAATGTTGTCTGCAATAAGACGGGTGTGTGATTCGAGAATCAAGTCGTGTTCACCGGCGAGAATCAGACAGGGAGTTTGGATGTTCTGCATATCCTGAAGTGTCATATCCGGCTCATCCCTCATCATTATTTCCAGCGGGGATTCAAAGGTTTTGCTCTGCAAATATTCCGCGAAACTGGGCACGAAGGCATTCTGGACAAAGATATTTGCACCGCCGGTGATGATGGGCCCAGCCGTTCCGGGATACGCCACTTCAAGTTGAAGGGCTATTATGCCTCCGTCACTGAAACCGAAGATGGCCGGTTTGTGCAGTCCTTTCAGGTCTATGAATTCCTTTACATCTGTAGCCATATCCAGGTAGTGGTATTCGTCGAGGGGCTTGTTGGCTCCCTGGCCTCTGGAGTCGAGAGCGTAAACCATATAACCGGCCTGGGCAAGCTGGCGGGTGGTGGTTTCAAGCTGATTGTGGCTGCCTCCGTTTCCATGCAGGAGGATGACGGGCTTGCCACGGCCTTCGGCGGCGTAGAAGAGTGTGGTGCCGTTCACGGTGGCGGTGTCGGTGTAGCTACGGTATGGTTGGCAGCTTACAGCCAGGATCGAGACGGACAGGAGGGCGAGGATTGCTTTCTTGAAATGTTTCATATTGATTTTTGTGCAGGTCATTTGTCAGGGAAACCGCCTTGGACTAAAGAGCCGGGGACATATGGTAGCCCAGACGGTGGAGCTGAACGCACATTCCAGCGAGGTACAGCTGGTGAAGGCAGGAAATATAGCCTCGGAAAGCCTCAGCCGTACCCGGTTCCAATTGGGAATGTCGCAAGGAGGAATAAACCCGTCCGGCACAATCGGCCACCAGTTCCGAAGTCTTCGCCGCAGCCTCCTTGTCCAGACGAAGTATATCCTCAAGTATATGCTCGTCCATACAGTCGAATCCGCGGACGTCTCTCAGATGGAGATACAGGTCCTCAATCCCGGAATAGCGCTCCCAATCCCTGTCCCAGAACTCCGTCACAGCCATTCCGATAAACATCATCCAGCCCAAAGACACCTCGGGATATTCGTTGAATTCCCTGATACCGTCCGCGCCATAAGACTCTGCCACCGGTATCCACAACCCCTCCACATCCGGACATTCTGGGATGCGTTCATCCATTTCGCCCTTTTCCACCAAATAGCGGTGCAAGTCTGCCTTTACAAAATATTCAAAACCGTTCTCCATTGCAGTCACATTAGAAAGTCGCAAAGGTAGTCATTTCATAATTACTCTCAAAAGCAATTGTCAGGAAGTGGAGAGATTCCTAGGCGAGCTTTCTGTTGAACCATACCGAGCAAGGTGATATACAGCGCCTTGGCACCCACTTTAGAAATAGACTTTGATAGTATTGCAAATTTAATAACAATACTTCGTTAAAAAAACTAAAATTAATTTAACAATTATATAATTTTCAAATA
>CAMCFO010000047.1 GCA_945874155.1 uncultured Bacteroidales bacterium | reverse complement strand
TATCAGGGCGGTTTGGGGACTTGCGCCCGTTAGAGTACGTTCGTGCTGGGCGAACATTAAAAACGGCAGAACCGGAATCCGATTCTGCCGTTTACTTTTGGTATCCCCGAATTAGTCTTCAAGCTTCGGACCAGCTGCTACGAGAGCCTTACCAGCTTCATTGCTTGTGAACTTGGAGAAGTTCTTGATGAAGCGGCCTGCGAGGTCCTTTGCCTTCTCTTCCCACTTGCAAGCGCAGTCGTAAGTGTCGCGAGGGTCGAGAATCTTGGAATCCACGCCAGGAAGCTCGGTAGGCACTTCAAAGTTGAAGTAAGGAATCTTCTTGGTCGGAGCCTTCTCGATTGAACCGTCGAGGATGGCATCGATGATTCCGCGGGTGTCGCGGATGGAGATTCTCTTGCCTGTACCGTTCCAACCGGTGTTCACAAGGTATGCCTTTGCACCGCTCTTTTCCATCTTCTTCACGAGTTCCTCACCGTACTTGGTAGGGTGGAGTGAAAGGAATGCGGCACCGAAGCAAGCTGAGAAAGTCGGAGTCGGCTCAGTGATACCGCGCTCTGTTCCAGCGAGTTTTGCGGTGAAACCTGAGAGGAAGTAGTACTTGGTCTGCTCAGGAGTAAGGATGGAAACCGGAGGAAGCACTCCGAATGCATCAGCTGAAAGGAAGATAACCTGCTTTGCGTGAGGGCCCTTTGAAACCGGCTTAACGATGTTCTCGATGTGGTCAATAGGGTAGGAAACACGGGTATTCTCAGTCACGCTCTTGTCAGCGAAGTCAATCTTGCCTTCTGCATCAACGGTAACGTTCTCGAGAAGGGCGTCCCTTCTGATTGCGTTGTAGATGTCCGGCTCACTCTCCTTGTCGAGGTTGATGACCTTTGCATAGCATCCGCCTTCGTAGTTGAACACTCCTTCGTCGTCCCAGCCGTGCTCGTCATCACCGATAAGCAGACGCTTAGGGTCAGTTGAAAGGGTGGTCTTGCCTGTTCCGGAAAGTCCGAAGAAGATTGCAGTGCTTGTGCCTTCCTTGTCGGTGTTGGCTGAGCAGTGCATGGAAGCGATACCGCGAAGAGGGTTGAGATAGTTCATAATTGAGAAGATACCCTTCTTCATCTCACCGCCGTACCAGGTGTTGAGAATAACCTGCTCGTTGGTCTTGAGGTTGAAGACAGTCGCAGTCTCGGAATTGAGTCCGAGCTCTTTGTAATTGTCAACCTTTGCCTTTGCAGCGTTGAATGACACGAAATCAGGCTCGCCGTAGTTTGCAAGTTCCTCTTCAGTAGGACGGAGGAACATATTCTTCACGAAGTGTGCCTGCCAAGCTACTTCCATAATGAAGCGCACTTTCAGTCTTGTTGCAGGGTTGGCTCCGCAGAATGTATCCATAACGAAAAGCCTCTTGCCGGAAAGCTCCTTGACTGCCTTCTTCTTGAGGTCTGCCCAAGCCTCTTCTGAGCAAGGCTTGTTGTCGTTCTTGTAGTCATCTGAAGTCCACCATACAGTGTCCTTTGATGCATCGTTGTAAACGAAGAATTTGTCTTTTGGAGAACGGCCAGTGTAGATACCGGTCATAACGTTGACCGCCCCGAGTTCAGTGACCTGACCTTTCTCATAACCCTCGAGACCTTCCTTGGTCTCTTCCTGATAGAGAACTTCGTATGACGGGTTGTGAAGGATTTCCTTCACGTCAGTAATGCCATACTTGCTCAAATCAATTTTGCTCATAATAGATAAATGTGTATAAAAATGTTAAAAAATTAAATCCCAAAACAGTCCCTTCAGAGGACGCGCAAAGGTACGATTTTGCCGCGACAAAACAAAGCAAAAAACAAGCCGCAGAAAGAAATCTTCATTGATTTTTCGCAATTCGGCAATCGGTGCAAACGATAGCCAGGCAGACTTGAGAAGATAATGACAAAAAATCGTACATTTGCAATTCAGGACGGGAAACAGGCAGAAACTTCCGTTTTGAAATGACAGATGGACAAGGAAACGGCAAGAGCACTGGAGGTCCTCAAAAAGTATTGGGGCTATGATTCATTCCGGCCGAAGCAGGACGAAATAGTCTGTGCCGCGGCTGGAGGTGAGGATGTGCTTGCTATTCTGCCCACAGGTGGAGGCAAATCGGTGTGTTTCCAGGTGCCCACGATGATGAAGGAGGGAATGTCGCTGGTCGTTACTCCGCTCATAGCCCTGATGAAAGACCAGGTGCAGAACCTCAACTCCCGTGGAATCAAGGCCTTGGCCATCCACGCGGGTATGACGGCCAAGGAAGTGGACCTTGCCCTGAACAATGCCACCTATGGGGATTGCAAATTCCTATACCTCTCCCCCGAGAGACTGGGCACTCCCCTCTTACGCCGGTACCTCACCCATATGGACCTGGCCTATATTGTTGTGGATGAGGCACATTGCATATCTCAATGGGGCTATGACTTCAGGCCCGACTATCTGAATATCGGCAAAATCCGCGAAATTGTGGACGCCCCGGTGATTGCCGTCACTGCCACCGCCACGCCCGAAGTCGCCCAGGACATTATGAGGCAGTTGAAATTCCGGGAGAAAAAAATCATTCAAGGAGGCTTCGAGAGGCCCAACCTGTCCTATATAGTCCGCTCCACAGACGACAAACTCGGGCAGATGCTGTCAATCTGCAATTCTGTCCCGGGCACCGGTATCGTCTATGTGCGCAACCGCAAGAAAGCCGAGGAACTGGCTGCATTTCTCAAATCCAAAGGCATAGAAGCCTCATTCTACCACGCTGGCCTGGGGTCCGAAAGCAGAGCTCAAAGACAGGAGGACTGGAAGAACGGAAGCACCCGGGTGATGGTCTGCACAAATGCCTTCGGGATGGGCATAGACAAGCCAGACGTTAGGTTTGTGGTCCATTTTGACGTGCCGGACAGTCCGGAAGCCTATTTTCAGGAGGCGGGAAGAGGCGGAAGGGACGGGAAACGCTCATTTGCAGTCCTGCTATGGAACAGCAGCGACATACAGCGCCTGCATCAGATCGACACAGTCTCTTTTCCCGACGAGGACTATATCGCAGACATCTATCAGAAAGTGCATATTTTCCTCGACATTCCCTACGAATATGGGGAATTGAGTCAGCACAAATTCGATTTCAACGCCTTTTGCAGCAAATACCGGCTCAACCGCCAAAGTGCGTGGTATGCAATCAAGTACATTGAAAAAGCCGGGCACTGGATAGTCAATGAATCCGTGGACGTGAAAACGAGGATATGGATAACGGCCGACCGCAAGGACTTCTACGACTACGATTTCGACGACCCCCTCCTGCCACGCATATTGGAGCTGATGATGAGGCGTTATACCGGAATCTTCAGCTACCCTGTGAGCATAGACGAGGATTATCTGGCAGGGCAAACGGGTCTTCAGGTGCCCCAACTCAGGGAAAAACTCTACAGACTGTCCCTGCTGCACCTGGTCCGCTATATTCCCGCCGCCACATCCGACGTAATTTTCATCAAGCACGAAAGGCTGATGCCGGGCAATCTGGACCTGAAGCCGCACACCTACAACTTCCTGAAGGAGAACCAGTCCAGACGCACCGAGGCTATGGTGGACTATGTCACGGAAACCGATGAATGTCGCAGCAGACATCTGTTGCGCTATTTCGGGCAGGAGGAGAGCGAGGACTGCGGCAATTGCGACATCTGCCGTGGGCGCAGGAACGACGAAAGGCAAATTGAGAGAAAACTTATATCGGAGCTTGGGGAAGACTACTGCATTGAAGACGTGAAAAAGCTCACCGGTTCGCCCGAGAATCTGCCTCCAAGAGTACTCAAAGTGCTGCGCAGGCTCATCGACAGCGGCACTCTGCCTCCGCCAAAGAATTGAATCTGCCTGCCCTAAGGGCTCATTCCCATCAGTTTTTTTGAACATTTCAGGCTTTTGTGCTAAATTTGCGGGCCACGTCGGACTGGACAGACTCAGCCGCAACGTGTAAGTGTTTTTAAATCAAGTGGCCTATGAAGTACACCAGAGTTTTCCGTCCCAAATTTTTCCATCTTTTCCAGAAGGGACGCTACAGCAAAGACAGATTCATTTCTGACCTCATCGCAGGAATTATAGTTGGAATCATAGCCCTTCCACTCGCCATCGCTTTCGGTATAGCCAGCGGCGTGACCCCGCAGCAGGGTCTGATTACGGCAATCGTGGCCGGGTTCATCGTTTCCGTGTTCGGAGGTTCCCGCTTCCTCATCGGAGGTCCGACAGGGGCATTCATCGTCATCATCTCGGGTATAGTGGCCCAGTACGGAATGGCCGGACTCACGATCGCGACCATAATGGCCGGGGTAATACTCGTGGCAATGGGGCTTTGCCGAATGGGTACCATTTTCCATTTCATACCTTATCCTATTGTGGTGGGATTCACCAGCGGTATTGCCCTGACGATTTTCTCCACCCAGATGAAGGACTTTTTCGGGCTTACGGATGTGGCGGTTCCGTCAGGATTCATACCCGAGTGGGCCTGCTATTTTCAGAACATCCCGAACATAAACTGGATTGAAACAGCCCTCAGCGCAGGCTGCCTTTTGATTATAATTCTTTGGAACAGATTTGGTTACAAGAAGCTTCCAGGCTCCTTGATTGCGCTTTTCGCCGGCACCATAGCCTCGGTTCTGCTGAGCCGTTTTGCCGGAGTGGAATTTGCGACCATTGGCTCAAAATTTCCGGAACTCGCCCAAGGCCTGCCGCTTCCAAAACCTGAAATGCCGGAGCTCAGCTTCAATGACGTGCGCAATCTCGTCTCACCTGCATTTACTATAGCAATGCTCTGCGCAATCGAGTCCCTGCTCGCCGCAATGGTAGCCGATGGTGTGACCGGCAAGCAGCACGACTCCAACACCGAACTCATAGGTCAGGGTCTTGCCAACATCATCACCCCGCTCTTCGGCGGAATACCTGCCACTGGTGCCCTTGCAAGGACTATGGCCAGCATCAACAACGGAGCCAAGACCTCAGTCGCAGGAATCGTACACGCTGTGGTGCTGCTGCTCATCTACCTCTTCCTTATGCCTTACGCGGTGTATGTGCCGCTTGGATGTCTTGCAGCAATACTCGTGGTGGTGGCCTACAATATGAGCGAATGGAGAACCTTCCGTTATCTGCTCAAGGGAGAGAAATCCGACGTGGCAGTGCTGCTCATAACCTTCTTCCTCACTGTAATCGTGGACCTTACGGTGGCTATCGAGGTGGGCGTGGTGCTCGCAATCGTGCTCTTCGTGAGAAGGACTATGCAGACCTCCAGCATTCAGGTAATAGACCAGGCCAAGCTGGCAGCCACGGAAGATGACGAGAAGGCCAATCTGGAAGATACAGAGTTCCTGGACATCCACAAGGGAGTGGAGGTTTACGAAATCAACGGCCCTTATTTCTTCGGGCTTGCTGCCACTTCGGAAGAATTCGAGAACCGTGAGAACAAGGACACCTGCGTGCGTATCATCCGAATGAGGAAGGTGCCGTTCATCGATTCCACCGGAGTGAAGAACCTCAGGAACATCTGCGATATGGCCCGCAAGAGAGGCGTGCAGGTAATCCTTTCAGGAGTGCAGCCAAGGGTTATGCAGACTCTCGAAAAGTTCGGAGTGGACAAGGAACTTGGACGGGAAAACATCTACGACAACATCATTCCGGCACTGGCGGCAGCCAATGACATAGCCAGAAAGCAAGTCAAAGCGAAATAAGTCCTGAAGATGAAGTTCTGGGGAGCGGTCTCAACGAGACTGCTCCTTTTTCTATGAGCCCCATTCCGCAAAGTTCGTCAAGAGCAGCTGCAGAAGTCTCCCAGGCGCGGCGTGGAGTGTTGTTATTGTCACTCAGATGGCAGAGGAAGACGTTGCGCAAGCCGCTGTGGCAGAAGCGCTTGATTGCAGATGCGCACTCATCGTTGGAAAGGTGGCCGTTCCCGTCCATTATCCGGCGTTTCAGTTCAGCCGGGTATGGACCTCCCAACAGCATATCCATATCGTAGTTTGACTCGAAGACCACGGTGTCGGCCATGGATGCGTATTCAACGGCCTCGTCAGTCACCCTGCCGGCATCTGTCATAATGAAAAACCTGTGTACGGATGCTCCCAGGGGCATTTCTATGAAATATCCCACAGTCTCAGTGGCATCGTGAGGCACAACGAAATACTTCACTGCAAAACCGGATATGAGGTTCCACTCCCCTTGCACAAGTTCGTCAGGACACACCCCAATACCTGCAAGATGATAAGTCCGGCCGACAAGAGCCTGAGCAATGGTCCGGGATGTCCATACCGGTTTGTGCAGTTTCTTGCAGTAGGAGGCAAGAGAACGTATATGGTCCATATGGTCGTGAGTCACCAGGACGGCATCGATACAATCCGTGGAAATCCCTTCAGTTTCAAGCACTTGCTTAAGTCTTTTGAGGCTCACTCCTGCGTCTATGAGCAGGCCTCCCACACATTCCCGTCCCCTGAAGCATCCCAGAAAATAGCAGTTTCCGCTGCTGCCGCTGGAAAGGCTCAGGAAAGCGGGCCTCAATTCCGGGTCATCAAACAGCTCTCCCATCATTCTTCACAGAATTTTTTGATTATACCGTAGGCATCTGCCACTCCCAGTTCCCCGGCTCTGGAAAGGTCCATACAGCCTTTCTCCCTCTCCTTCAGATACACCTGCACGAGTCCCCTGTTGAACCACGCATCCCCAAGATAAGGATATTGAGACAGAGCCCTGGAATAGGACTCTATGGCTTTGACGAAGTCGGAAGAGAGACAGTAGAGATTGCCGAGGTTGTAGTTGAGCCACGGCAGTTCCGGAAGTATCTCCAGAGCCGAAAGCAGATCCGCAATGGCTTGAGAATAGTCGTAATGCATCGAAACCTGGTCTTTAACCCTGGCTCTGGTGTTGCCGGAATCGTCCATAGACAAGGTCTGGACATTGTTTTCCATACTTGAGATGAATTCTATCATATCGGCCCTGAGGACCGCGCGGTTCATCAGATAGAAGGCTTTGTAGTAATTCTCAAGCGACGACTCCGGTTGAGCCGATATGGCCTGGTCGTAATGCATCAGGGCCGCGTTGAAATGTTTGCGTGTCGTCTCGTCGAGGGCAAGGGTAAACTCCTTCATCGCCTCTGAAAGGCCTTCGACTGTGATGTCTGTACCTGAAGTGCCGGCAGTTGGACCGTCTATTCTCAACCTGTCCCCGAAATCGCGGATAAACCGCTTGAGCAGAGGATTTTCGTAAATATGGGAAATAGTCGGATTCGTCGCCTGTTCGTCATCAGACTTGACGAAGCGCATAAGCGGACGCAGTTTTATGTCCACGTCCCTGTGCTGCAGCATTTCGTCGTTGAAGTCCTTGCGGGCGAAATCGGCGTCGAGGGCCAGCAGAGCGGAAAAACGGGCGGAGGTGTCCGAAAGCGACATTTTTCCCTCATCCTGTTCCTTGCGATATTCTTCAACCTTGCGCTTGGCGGTCTCGTAATCCTCCTTTGACTCCTTTTTCATCCCCAGGAGGTTTTTCACATAGGAACGGTTCATATAAGCCTTCGCAAAATCGGGATAGAGTTCTATGGCAGCATCGTAATCGTCCAAGGCATCCCTGTACATTCCCATTTCTATGAGCACCGAGGCCCTGTTGAAATGTGCAAGGACATTGTTCGGATTGATATTCAGCACTCTGTCCAAATCTGAAAGCGCCGACTCGAAATCCCCCAGCTGGGCCAGGATCAGGCCTCGATTGTAGAGAGTGAGGGCGTTGCCGGGTTCATCTTTGAGGACCCTGTCCAAGTCCTTGAGGGCAGATGTGTAATTCTTTGATTCATAATGGAGTATTGCCCTGTTGAAATAGGCGAAGGTGTTGGTCGTATCGATGGAAATCGCCTGGTCCATATCCCGGATTGCCAGTTCGTTCTTCTTTTGGGCGGCATAGAGACGTCCCCTGCGCACATAGCCTTCAGGGTCGAAACGGTCCAGCTTTATGGCTTTGTTGTAGTCTTCCAAAGCCTTGAGTGTGTCTCCAAGGAAGAGCCGGGATGCGCCCCTGTTCAGATAGGCGGAAGGGTCTTTGGGTTCCTTGCGTATGTATTTGTCGAAATCTGCCACTGCGGCCTCGAAATTCTGGGACAGGAAATGGGTCACTCCCCGGCTGAAAAAAAGTCCAGAGTAACCCGGACGGAGTTCGATGGCCTTGTCTATGTCTTTCAGGGCAGCCTCATAATTACCTGTGCGACTTTCGGTTATACCTCTGTAATGATAGCCTGAGGTGAAGACCGGGTTTATGCGCACGGAGGTGTTGAAATCCTTCTTTGCGCCGCGGAAATCTCCCAGATTGTATTTTGCAATGCCCCGGAAAAAGAAATTTTCGTAGTCCGTGCTGTCAAGTTTTTCGAGTATGTTGAAATTCTCTATGGCCTTTGCGAATTTGCCTTCGGCAAGAGCAGCCCTGCCCCGGTACATAAACACGTCCTTGTCGTACTGGGCATATAGATCCCCGACCCCTGCAAAAAGGAGCAGAATTGAAGAAATACAGGCACAAATTCTTGCTGACGACCCGAACATAGAGAAAAAATCACTAATTTTGGCGGCTTTTTGTCGGTTCCGACACATTCGAAGCCGGACTTTAGCCTGCAAAGATAGATTTTTATGCCCGAAATTACAAGAAACGCAGCACCTACATTATCATCTCCCGGCGTGCACAGGCTTGCCTTCTGCATAATCCGTATCTGCATACTTCTGCTCTGCACTGTCTCCAGCCTGCAGGCTCAGGTGCACCCTTCCAGAAATGTAATATGGGATCTGAAGCTGCAACGTCAGGTGGCTTTCCTGAGCGACGACATCTGCGAAGGACGGGCCACGGGCACAAGGGGTGGAACTGAAGCGGCGAGTTTCATCGCAAGGAGATTCAGGGATATTGGACTGGAACCCATACACGGAGGGGAAAGCCACAAAAGCTATTTTCAATCCTTTCTCACTACCAGCGGGGCTGCCGGACACAATGTCATAGGTTTTTTCAACGGTTCACACAAGCTCAGGGAATGTAGTTACATCATCGTGGGGGCCCATTTCGACAATCTGGGAAAACTGGGAGGCAAAATTTATCGCGGAGCAGATGCCAATGCATCCGGAGTGGTGGCCTTGGTCAGCCTGGCGGAGATGCTGGAAATGTCAAAAATGCTGGGGAAAGCCTATGCCAAAAGTATAATCTTTGTGGCTTTCGACGGCAAGGACAACGGTTTGGCAGGTTCCGGTGAATTCTGGCGGGCACTGAGCGAGGGCAGATTCAAAGACCCCCATACCGGCAGGACCATCTGGCCTGAAGCGGTGGATATGATGGTAAATCTGGATCAACTCGGATGCACGAGCGCGCCGATTGAAAAAGGCCGCACGGACTATCTGCTGGCAGTGGACAACGGCACGCTTTCCAATGAAGACAGGGAATTGATAGACTGGGCTAACCGTCTCTTCGACTTGAACCTGCAGCTCTGTCACGACTATTACGGAAGTGAAAACTTCACACGGGTATTTTTCCGCATCACAGATGTAAAGCCATTCACAGACAACAACATACCTTCAATAATGTTCACCTCCGGCATCACCCTCAACAACAACAAGCCCTATGACGATGCCCAAAGCCTGGACTATGACATATTCCGCAAAAGGATTTACCTCATTTTCCATTGGATGGAGGTTCTGATTAGGCATAATAAAAAATAATAGGTAACTTTGTAAGTTTTAACAAACTGTTTTTGATGAAAGAATTTTTAGATATCATACGCCGTTACGCCGGGCCATACAAGAGGTACATTGCAGGTTCCATCTTACTCAACATCCTGTCGGCCATATTCAACATTTTCTCCTTCACCCTGATTATCCCAATACTCAGGATGATTTTCAATATGGATGCGACGGTTTACGAATTCATGCCCTGGGACTGCGATGCCAGCATCAAGGAAAAGCTCCTGAACAACATATATTATTATATGTCTATGCTGATTCAGAACTTCGGTCCATCGCTTACACTTATGGTACTGGGCCTTTTCCTGGGCGTGATGACTGCCCTTAAGACCAGCTGCTATTTCGGCTCATCGGCCGTAATGGTACCCATCAAGACAGGTATAGTGAGCGACATCCGTAACGAGGTTTACCGCAAGGTGCTGAGCCTTCCACTGGGTTTCTTCTCACAGGAGCGCAAGGGTGACATCATTGCCAGAATCAGCGGAGACGTGGGCGAGGTTGAATATTCCATCACCAGTTCTCTGGATATGCTGCTCAAGAACCCTATTCTCATCACTTTCTATTTCGGGACCCTGCTCTTTACAAGCTGGCAGCTCACACTTTTCACCATCGCGGTGGTGCCTGCAATGGCCTGGGGTATGGGTGCATTGGGAAAACGCCTGAAAAGGGACTCGCTGGAGGCCCAGACAAAATGGAGTGACACGATGTCGCAGGTGGAGGAGACTCTTGGAGGACTCAGAATCATAAAGGCCTTCAATGCCGAGGGCAAAATGAAGGAAAGGTTCAGCAAAACGGTTGACGAACACCGGAGACTGTCCAACAAAGTGGCTATAAGACAGGCCTCTGCCCATCCGGTCAGCGAGTTTCTCGGAACGATAATGATTATGATAGTGCTCTGGTTCGGAGGTACGCTCATACTCAGCGGAAACGATGCCTTCGATGCCCCGACCTTCATTTTCTATATGGTCATACTCTACAGCGTGCTCCAGCCTATAAAGGACTTGTCCAGAGCAAGTTACTGCATTCCGAGGGGACTTGCCTCCATGGAAAGGGTGGACAAAATCCTGAAGGCAGAAAACAATATCAAGGAAATAGACAATCCATTCACAATCAAGAGTTTCGAGGATAAAATCGAAATCAGGAACGTGGATTTCGCCTATGGTGGCGACAGGGATGTTCTCCACAATATCAGCCTCACCATCCCGAAAGGCAAAACCATTGCGCTTGTGGGCCAGTCCGGATCCGGGAAATCGACTCTCGTGGACCTGATTCCAAGATACCACGATGTGAAGAAAGGCTCAATCATCATCGACGGTCACGATGTCCGGGACCTTTCCATTCACAGCCTCAGGAGCCTTATAGGGAATGTGAACCAGGAAGCCATATTGTTCAACGACACGATTTTCAACAACATAGCCTTCGGAGTGGAAAATGCGACCATGGAACAGGTGGTTGCCGCAGCCAAGATTGCCAACGCCCACGACTTCATAATGGAAAAGGAAAAAGGCTACCAGACCAATATCGGAGACGGCGGAAGATTGCTTTCCGGAGGCCAGCGCCAGCGTATATCCATAGCCAGGGCCATTTTGAAGAACCCACCTATACTCATACTCGACGAGGCCACTTCTGCTCTGGACACAGAATCCGAAAAGCTGGTTCAGGAGGCTCTTGACAGGCTTATGAGTTCGCGCACTACCATTGCCATCGCCCACCGTCTGTCCACCATCAAGAATGCCGATGAAATCTGCGTGATGCAGGACGGAGTGATAGTGGAGAGAGGACGGCACGAAGAGCTCATTGCCATTGACGGCTATTACAAGAAACTCAACGATATGCAGCAGCTGTAGGCTATGCCGGACCGCAAACATAAGTTCTACAGATTGATTTTCAGCACCTTGCTTCTTGTCTATATAGGCACGGTGCTTTACTTGTGTTTCGCAAGCTTCGACCCTGAATTCATCCAGAAGGAGTCGGAACTGTTCAATCTCACGGACAAGGAAGTGCATTTTCTTATGTTCATCCCCTTCGTGCCTCTATGCTTCCTTTCCATAGGCAATTACCGTTGGAATTTCGGCCGGGTCGTGATTTTCGCCATTGGACTGTGCATAGCGGCGGGAGTGTCAGCTTATGCCATAGAACTCATTCAGGGGACAACGGAACACAGGGGTAAGGATGTCTGGGATGCGCTTGCAGGATTGGGAGGAGCCGTGACCGGGGCGCTGCTTCTGGTTATGGGCAGAGGGGCAAACTTCCTCCTGGAAAGGAGCGACAGGGCTGCGATGCTGGTTCTGTTCATTCTGGGATTCGGCTCAATCGATGGCCACGCCCAAAGGTCCGTTTTCTGCAAAAGCGAGACGGATTCGCTTACGCTCAGCATAGAACGCAGGACAGGAGTGAGGAGCAGGCTTGAACTGAAAAAGGCCCTGAAAAGGGGCGGCAAGATGGATTTCTATTTCAGCCGCGAACTCGGGGACTACCCTTGGCACAAGGATGATATGGACTGGCTCAAGGCAGAAATACGGAAGACCTATTCCGGCCGTCTGGGCAAGTTGTCCGTGGGGGAAATCTTTACCTCAGGCAAGCCTGTGCGCAATTTCACAGTTCCGGAACTGGGTAATGACGGGCATCCGCAGAAGAGCCCCAACAGGATTGCCGAACCGGAAGTCCGAGCCAATGTGGTCAGGAGTTTGGACCAGCCTGCTGCACCCTTGGGACTGTCGGGACGGAACATAGCTCTCTGGCCGAGCCACGGATGCTATTACGAGCCCTCGCTCGACCGCTGGGAATGGCAAAGGGCCTGCCTGTTCCGCACCGTGGAGGACATTTTCACCCAAAGTTTCTCCACCCAGTTCCTCGCCCCTATGCTGGAAAATGCCGGGGCCTATGTGATGATGCCCAGAGAAAGGGACCTGGGAAGCGATGAATACATAATTGACAACGACAGCTCACAGACTTCACGCACAAGCGGAAGATTCTCATATTCAGGCAAATGGACAGTAGTAAGAGAAGGTTTTGCAGACAGTGTCGAAACAATTTGCGACACTCTCAACCCTTTCCTGGCAGGCACGAGTCTCAAGAGCGGGAAAAACGGCAAGTCCCGTGCTGAATGGAGCACGACCATAGTCAAGGAAGGTGATTACGCCGTCTATGTGGCCTACCGCAGTTATCCGGAAAGCAGCGAGAATGCCCATTATTGCGTGGAACATTCGGGAGGTTGCAGCGAATTTCTTGTGAATCAGCGAATTGGAGGAGGCACCTGGATTTATCTCGGGGATTTCCATTTCACCGCCGGAGCCGCTGCATGTGTGCGTCTGGATGCCGGGGAGGGTTCAGGCATACTCAGCGCGGATGCTGTGAGAATTGGAGGAGGACGAGGGAATATTGCCAGGGGACCGGCCGAGGAAATTTCCGGACTGCCGCGAGGACTGGAGGGGGCACGCTACAGCCTGCAGTGGTACGGAGCTCCGCAGAAAATATGGCACCACTGGGACGAGGAGGAGAACGACTACAGGGACGACTACACCAGCCGCGGATTGTGGACCGGTTGGGTAAGCGGAGGCTCGGCAATGAACCGCAAGGAAAAGGGTCTGGGCATACCTTTGGACCTCGCACTGGCCTTTCACACCGATGCCGGGACTGCGCTGAGAGACTCAACCATAGGCACTCTTGTGCTTTATTCTTCGTCCAACGAGGGGAAGAAGAGCCTTCCGTCAGGTGAGAAGATGTCCACAAGCAGGGAATATGCGGCGCTGGTCCAGTCGCAGGTGGTAGCAGACATAAGAGCAAGTTTCTGCCCGGACTTCCGACGCAGGGAAATCAGGGACAGGGCCTATATGGAAACCCGTTCTCCGGCTTGCCCTTCGATGATACTGGAACTTCTCTCCCACCAGAATTTCAACGATATGAAGCTGGGGCTGGACCCGGGTTTCCGTTTTGTGGCATCCAGGGCAGTGTACAAAGGCATACTGAAATATCTGGCCAACCGCTACGGAGTGGATTATGCAGTGCAGCCTCTTCCCGTGAAAGAGTTTTCGGCAGTCATACGTGGAGACAAGGTGGTGTTGAGCTGGACCCCGAGAGAAGACCCGCTGGAGCCTACAGCCGTTGCAGAAGCATACCTGCTGGAGACTCGCAAGGACGGGGCCGCCTTCAGCAATGCTCAGTTTGTCGAGACAGAGACTGTGGACGGAAGAGTCACTTGCAGTGTCCCGTTTGAAAGGGGCAGTCTGTGGAGCTTCAGGGTGTCCGCCTGGAACAAGGGAGGAAAGTCCTTCCCGTCTGAAATACTCACTGTGGGGATGCCCCTTGAAGCAAAGGGGAAGGTATTGATAGCCAATAATTTTGATAGGGTCTCCGCCCCGGTCCATTTTGAAGACGAGACAGTTGCAAGCTTCAATTCCGGGCTGGACAGCGGGGTGGATTACCTCAGGAGCATAAACTATGTTGGGGAAATGTACGAGTTTCGCAAGGGCCTTGACTGGGCAGATGACGACTGTCCCGGATTCGGAGCCTCCTACACCGACTGCGCAGAACTTTGCCCTGCCGGGAACAGTTTTGACTATCCCTATGTTCACGCTCTTGCGCTGATGGCTCTGGGCTATGGCTTTGATTCTATGAGTGCGGCGGCATTTGCGGAAGTGGCGGCTTCCGATGCTGACCTTGGACCTGATGAATATGCGGCCCTTGACCTGATTTGCGGCAAACAGGCCACCACCCCCTACCCCAATGGTTTCAGATACAGCATTTTCCCTGAAAAATTGCGCCTGGCACTGAACTGCTGCAATATTCCCCTCATCGTCTCAGGCTCCTACATAGGCAGCGACCCCGAAGGCGGAATCTACGAGGAATGTGAGGCGGATGAGCAGGCTCGGGCATTCACTTACGGGAGTTTGGGATTCAAACTGATGAATGGAAGGGCAAGCCGCAAAGGCACCTACAGATGGACCGGCAGAGAAAGACGGGGAAGAGGAAGTTTCAACACGGACTATTCGGAAGATATTTACAAGGTCGATGCGCCGGACGGGATAGTACCGGTCTCCTCCAGGGCAAGGACGATTATGAGGTACACGGACAGCGGAATCTCAGCTGCAGTGGCCTACAAGGGTGAAAATGGCTGCGCAGTAAGTTTCGGATTTCCCATTGAGACCGTCAAGGAGGCCAAAGACATTGAGGAAATTTTCAGTTTCTGCCTGGATTTTTTCAACCAGGCGGAAGGATTATGACAGCACTGAGTTATGAGAAGTGACAGATTGAAAAGGGCTTTTGGGGCCATCCTGCTGGTATGGATGTGCCTGCCTGTGCATTCCGACATCAAGGAAGACCGCAAGGCCTATATAAGAAAGTATGCAGAGACGGCGGTGAGCGAGATGTACCGCAGCGGAATACCGGCAAGCATCACCCTGGGTCAGGGACTTCTGGAGTCCGGGGCCGGGAAATCGTATCTTGCGGTGGAGGGCAACAATCATTTCGGAATCAAATGCCACAATTGGAAAGGGGCTAAAATATATGCCGACGATGACAAGGCCCACGAATGTTTCCGCAAATACCGTTCGGCAGACGAGTCCTATCGTGACCATTCTGATTTCTTGCGCTATAACGACCGCTACAAATTCCTCTTCGACCTGGAGAGCAGCGATTACAAAGCCTGGGCATACGGGCTCAAGAAGGCCGGCTACGCGACCGACCCGGACTATCCTGCTAAACTCATAAAACTCATTGAGGACTACCGTCTTTGGGAATATGACGGGACTGTCTCTGCCCAGCCATCCCTGCCGGAATCCCCATCCAGAATCGAGACCCCGGAGCAGTTGGACGAAAAGGAAATTGAAACATTCAGTTTCAATCTGACCCGAAAACTCTACTCACTCAACGGGGTTGCTTTCGTATATGCCGAAAAGGGCGACAGCTATGCCTCCATTGCCGGGGAATACCATCTTTTCAAGAAGGAAATCCTTAAATTCAACGACCTTTCCTCCGATGCCGAACTGCATCCGGGAGACATAGTATATCTGCAGAAAAAGAAAAACAAGGCTGCCAAGGACCTTGACAAGCACGTATGGACTGATGGGGACGATTTGTGGAAACTCTCACAAAGGTATGCCGTGAGGCTTTCGAGCCTGAAAAAACTCAACAAAGGGGTGACTTCATTTGTGGATGGAGACTTGGTTTGTCTAAGATAAAGCGTTATGAAACAGAAACTTATCATATCATTCAGCATCATCGCCGCAGTACTGCTGGGAATAGGGCTTACTATCGGTGCTCTCTGGTATATCGACAACCGCAGGCCCGGCTTCGAATCGGATTTTGTCGTTTATGTCTATCCGGACACCACTCCCGACTCTGTGCTGGACGAACTTTGTGCGGAAGGCAGGGCCCTGAGCCGCCGGAGTCTGGAAAGGTGCTTCAGGAGGATAGGCACATACGGGGGAATAAAGCCGGGATATTACCCTGTTAAAAAAAGCTATCCGTCTGTGTATGTGGCCCGTATGCTGGCCTTCGGATGGCAGGAAAACTGCAGCCTCACCCTCTCCGGCACCCTCAGAAGCAAGGCCAGGCTGGCAAAGGTTATCTCATCCCAGATGATGGTGGACTCCCTCAGTGTTGCAACAGCCCTGGATGACGAAATCTTCCTGGCAGGCTACGGCTTCACTCCTGAGAATGTGTTTGCCCTGATTCTGCCCGACACCTACAAGATGTACTGGACAGCAAGCATCAAGGAGATTTTCGACCGTTTCAAGAAAGAATACGACAAGTTCTGGACTCCGGAAAGGGTGGCTCTGGCACAGAAACAGGGCCTCACGAAGATGGAGGTGTCAGTGTTGGCATCCATAGTCGCCGGAGAAACCCTTCAGGCAGATGAGTTCCCGATTATAGCCGGCGTTTATCTGAACCGTCTCCACAAAGGCATAAAGCTGCAGGCCGACCCCACCATCTGCTTCTGTTTCGATTACAGCCTCAACAGGGTGCTCAAGAGGCATCTGAGTGTGGAATCTCCCTATAACACCTACAAATATGCAGGACTTCCTCCGGCTCCAATCAATGTTCCGTCAAAGGCCTGTCTGGAAGCTGTTCTCTCCCCTGCCCATCACAATTACATCTTTTTCTGCGCCAGTCCTGATTTCAACGGCAGACACCTTTTCGCAGCCACCTACCAGGAACATCTCAACAATGCAAGGGCGTTCCAAAGGGCTTTGGACAAGAAGATGGCCGAGAAAAATTCCTGATACCCCTATGCCTGGCGGGTCTCGTGGCGATGAATCTGCCAGGAATTGTAGATGTTGTGCCAGATGCTGTAGAAGCCTCCGACTATGGATGTCTCAGGGGTGAGGAAGGTGTATCCCATCCAAATTGCAAATACCGTATTTTTCTGGCCTATTGCCTGGCCGGCTGTGATGCTGTTGTCGCAGTGACCGGGAATGTGGCCGTAACTGTGACCGATTTTGTGGCCTGCCCAGAACTGGAAAATGCAGCAGAGCAGGGAAATGGCAGCTATCCCCACAAGCAGAAGCAGAGACAGGCTGCTATGGACTATAGCCTTGACTGTCACAGCAATGGCCAATGCAAGGGAGACTGACCAAATCTGGAAAGCCAGGTCCGGATAGGAGAGGATTCTGCTGTGCAAGGCAGGCAGGAGATAGCGCACGAGCCAGGCTGCAAAACAAGGCAGGATGAGCAGCGGGAAGACCTTGGCCAGGATGAGGCTGAAGGCGTGGAAAAATGTCATACCAGCTGATGGCTGAACAAGAGGGACGATTGCCGGAACGAGGATTGAGACAAGCAGGTTTATGATTATGGTATAGGTGGTGATGCTCGCGACATCTCCTCCCAATTTACGGGTGACCACTGCTGCTGCGGTGGCCGTAGGGCAAATCAGGCAGAGCATTGCACTTTCAATAAGGACCGTCCAATCGGAATTGCCGGGAAGGTGATTTCGTATCAGAGCTGCCGCTATGCCCAGAAGGACAAATGTTCCTCCCTGAATCAGGAGCAGCCAGCAATGCCAGCGGTGGGGTTTGAGTTCCCGCGGCTCTATGCGGCAAAAAGTGAGGAAGAGCATTGCGAAAATCAAGAGGGGCTGAAGCGTGGCGACGGTCTTCTCAAGGACTGGACCTGCCTCGTGGACTACTTCCGGAAGCAAAAAATGATAAACCAGATAAGCGGCAGCACCGGCCATCATTGCAATCGGGAGCATCCACTCCTTAATAAACTTCGTAAGTTTCATAATTTCTATCAAACAAACAAAACGGAGTTCAATCCTGAACTCCGTCCTCTGTGCTCCCTTAGGGGCTCGAACCCTAGACCCCAACATTAAGAGTGTCGTGCTCTACCAACTGAGCTAAGGAAGCAATATGTCTTTCAAGCTGTTTTTTTTGCAGGGGCTTGAACCCTGGAAATTTCATTATGTTTTCGTGATCCGTTCGGGGCTCGAACCCGAGACCCCAACATTAAAAGTGTTGTGCTCTACCAACTGAGCTAACGAATCAAACCACTTTTTCCCATCAAAAAGGTGTCTCTTTTCATTTGGGATTGCAAAGGTAGTCATTCTTTTAATATCCTCCAAATCTTTTTAGAGATTTTTTTACATTTTTCTTCCTCAGCCCGGGAGTTTGACACTTTAAAATCAAAAATATTTGATAGAGTTCGTTCAGAACTCTTTTTTTGTCAAATTTATTTTACAATACTTCGGTAAATTTTTACCGTTAAACATACATTTTTAGTTCCGGCATGT
>CAMCFO010000046.1 GCA_945874155.1 uncultured Bacteroidales bacterium | reverse complement strand
ATGCCGGAACTAAAAATGTATGTTTAACGGTAAAAATTTACCGAAGTATTGTTAAATATAACGCCGAAGTTAAGCAAAAATTATTACAAAGCTATGATTTTTCTTAAAGTACTCTCTGCTTTTCGATTTTCGGATTACGCAACCTTCTGTCAATTCTTAACTCTGAAAAGAACTTGAATATAGCCCAGCAGAAAGAGAAATTAAGGACTTCATCTCATAAAAGCACCCGCCACTATGAGGAATCAGGGTGGCGGAGTTAGATATGGGACGACTGTACCGACTTAGTTTATAATCACATCACTAAGACACTAATACACAGCAGGCAAAAAAAACGGAGCCAAAGTGGCTCCGCTGTAATTTTACCATTTCAAGATATCCTCCACCCCGATTGGCTCGTATGCACCATCCTTTGCCTCGAAGATCACAGTTCCGGATTCATGGCAGACAAGTCGGTGCCAGCGGCCCGCTTCGACGGACATGCCGCAGTCGGGAGTACCGGCGGTGATGGTCACCTGCTCGGTGATGTTGCCATTGTCATCGTAGAAATATTGAGTGGCACTCCCCCGAAGAATCAGCACTGTCTCTGTCGTCTTGCGATGACGATGAATCGGAAGCTCCGTCCCCGGCTCAAGCGCATTGAGCATACGCTGGGAACCATCCTCAGCAGAGGTACGCATATCTAGATTCATCCTCAATCGAGGCGATGCCTTCGCCTTCTGCGTCAGGGAATCCAAAAGGGGTTTATCTATTTTCATAGCAATCAATTTTTTAAATAAACTATTTCAAAGACGCAAGATACTCCTCGTGCAGGTGGTAATATTTCTTCTTGAACAGAATGTAAGCCACGGCAAGCAGCACCAGTGCCAAGGCAAGGTAAATCCAATGCCAGGCAATAAGTGACAGTCCAGAGGCGGAAGCCAAGAGCGGACAAAGATATATAAAACTCAGAGAGACAAGCAGTTGCAAAACCATATATATCAGACTAACAAGCGGATGCGGCATCTTCAGCTCATTGGCCATCAGCTGGTAGGCGTGCTTGCGGTGAGCCTCTCCCAAGTTCTCGTGCAGCAGAATGCGATGGCAGATGGTCAGGCAACCGTCAACACCATAAACCAGAAGAAAAATCAGCCAGGTCACATCCCCGGTCCTCACGATGAGCATACCTATTGCAAACAAGAGGATGAATGCAATCCCCACACTGCCCACATCCCCAGCAAAGCATTTTGCCTTTCCGCGCGGACGGAAATTGAAGAAAGAGAACACCAGGACACTGATCAATGACACCACTAGGAATGAATCAGACATAAATCCCTCGTCTCGGTTCATCAGCAGCAAAGGCAGGAGCACCGCAATCGAATACCCGGCAGTAATGCCATTGATTCCATCCATAAAATTATAGATATTGGTCGCCCCCACGCAGACAATCAGCGCAACAACGACAAAGACGACGTTGATGAGCAGATTGCTGCCACCCAAGAGCCCCTCTCACTTGGAGGACAGTAACAACTGCAGAATCAGCAGCCCCATCGCCACAAACTGCACCACCAGCCTCACCGAATCAGGCAGCGACCGCACATCATCCACAAACGAAATCCCCGCCGCCAGCGTCACCGCCAGCAAGAACCACGGATAAACCTCCAGCCCCTCACCGAAGCCCCCGCACAACACAGCCACGGCCCAGACCAGCTCCCCGATCAGAAAAATGATCCCGCCGCCCCGCAGCACTATACTCGAGTGCGATGACCTCTCATTCGGTTTGTCGATGATGTTGAAATGGTCCGCTATGCGGAAATAAAAAAGTTCTGCCCCAATCAGCAGAACTGCAAGAATCAAGTATGTTGTCTAAATATTGAATATTTTTTCAGACTTGGCTATTTTTGCTTAGTTGAATAACATAATGTGATGGTTTCCACAACAGGAACATCAGTTTCACCTGCCATTCTGATGTTTTAAGTACGACTTAATAGATAACTATCTATGCACCCCCTGCAAACAGTGCCAACTCGGACTTGGATGAAAATTTCTTCATCTGCTCCATTAATCTATAAACATAGGTTACTTTATATGGAGGGATTCTCATATCAGGATTCATATCCTTAGCCTTTGCAACTTCTATAGCTTTGAAAGCTAATGGTGAATACACTTCTGGAGAATACCCCTCTACCGTAAGTTGACTAAGATGATGCTTGAAGTATGCACTATCCTTAATTTCTCCTCCGTCTGGTATGTCATCTTCCATATGATAGCATAACCACACCTCAAAGCAAGGATTACTGATTGCTAGATTCCATCCTTTTGAATGACATTCCTGAGCCAAAATGCTTAACTGTTTCTCAGGCCAATTATCCACATCCACAACTATCCACATCTGATCGCCTTCAATCAAATCCGTATTGTCCGCATAAATTTGTGCTCTTTGCAAAACATGATCCGGTGACGAATTATTGCTGACAATAACATTTCCATCTTCGTCAATATCTGCAATCAAATCAACTGAAATACGTGAGGACAGGACTTCAAAACATTCAAAATAATCTCGCTCCCTAACACTGCCCTCACATGCAATGGCAAAAAGACGGTAATCACGCTTCTTCTCCACCAATCTCTTGTACCCCCTCTTCTTTCTCTCCATATCAGTTATCAGTATTTCCAATTTAAGTTATCAAGATCACCAAGGAAAGGAATTGCGCCGAAACGGCCATTGATATATCCTTTCTTAATGTCCAACTCCTGTCGTATCTGGAAATCAGTCAAAGGATACATAGTGGTTTTACCTTCCTTCTTTTCAACAAACCATATTTCATCCTGCCTAAAAATAGACTGATCCAGCAAATTGCAATCGTGTGTGGTAAATATCAACTGCCCTTTAATATTGCTATCTGGTCCCAATAGCTTACGAACCATAGCCTTAAGCAAACTCGGGTGAATGCTCCTCTCAAATTCATCAATAAAAACAGTTGCATCGGAAGTCAATATCTGGAACAGCGGAATATAATCTATCAGTCGCCTACTACCATCAGACTCTTCATCCAGTTCAAATTTTACCAATTTTCCATTATCAGAAGAATGGTAAGAATAAGGTTTCAATGCAAGCTCCTGTCCATCTATCAATGCAGCAGTAACTCCAAGATCATCAAGAACAATTCTTACATCAGGATCTTTATGCAATTTTTCAGATACAGACTCTAGCATTTGAGGATCAGAAACATACTCTTCCAAAGGTATTGTCTCAACTTCAAGCTTCTCAAGACCTGTATTAAATGAATTCAAGACATCGTTAGCAAATTTATTGAAATTTGCATCAGATAAGGCCTCCACCAAGGATGCAAACTTGGAATTCGGGGTGACAACATAAAGACCTGTCATAAACCAATCATAAGCAGCCATAACCACAGGCTTCTTAATAACATTGGCAAACCTCAACAATGGCAAATGATTTTCAAGGAAATGTTCTTTCACTACATTTAAGAACATAGCATCACTTTTTGTCTTGAAAACCTTTTTGCTATCAACATTCAAGACAGTCTCTCCATTTTCAAACTTTCTTTCGAAAATAAGACTATCATCATTCTTAAAGCCTAATTCATACAAGTACTCATTCAACACTATTCCATTATGAAACTCAATGCCATAAGCCAAAGAGAAATCATTATGTATAAACTCCACCTCCATATGAATAGGTGCAGATATTTTATCATCATTCAGACGATATGTAAGCAAGGCTGTAGATTTCGGCACATCCAGTTTACCTAATACTAACCGCTGAAGATAACTCAAAGCCGCGAGAACATTAGATTTACCTGCACCATTTGCACCATATATTGCGCTAGTCTTTAACAAACGCACGTTCTTATCTTCATACACGTGATGAGGGAATGTCTTCTTATACTGCTCCGGCAATAAATTAAACTCCAACTCATCACCAATAGACAGATAATTTTGGACTACAAATCTTATTAGCATACTTATTTACAATTTTCTTGTTAATAACAATGCAAATATAAGGCTTTTTGTCAAATTTCAAAAGTTTTATTGGGTCATTCCAGGAAGAAATTGCCTGACACTTGCCACCATTCACGAACGAGATTAAGCAACTCGCCAAGGTAGCCCGACATCTTGAAGTAGTACTCAGGATTTATGAGAAACACAGCGAGCAAATTGTCCTTTGCCTTTTCCGGGGCGACGAACCGTGAAATCTCTTCTTGATACCCATCATCTGAAAGCCAGCGATGTAACTCCGCGAAAACAATTCACCAAAACCCAAGTTAGGATTGAGTTGACACCAATCGTGCTTTTCTTCTTTATCCCAGTCATAATCAACCTTAATTCCGCAAAGCGGATTGCTTAAAAAAATAGCAAGCCCTTGATAAAGAAACCCTTACAAGGGCTTGCGTATGTCTGTGATTTCACCTAAATTAGTGATGCTATTCAAATAATAATAAGTTATCACTGACATGGCGAAGATACAACTAAAATCTGACAATATCACTCCTTTTGGAGGACTTTATTCAATTTTCAACCAGTTTAACCGCTCCGGAATCCGCAAAACTATCGATTCCTTCCTCGGCTCTCGCAGCTGCGATCCCAAGGCGTTCAGCTACGGCGACGTGTTTGCCTCACTCTTTGCAAGCTACCTCTGCGGCGGCGACTGCATTGAGGACGTGATGGATGTCAAGTCCTTCTGGCATGGTCACGATGGAATCCGAATTGCGAGTTCAGACACAATCGAGAGGACTCTCCGCAAGCTCAGCTGCGACAACATAACCTACGAGAACACCGACAAGGTCTCATATTCATTCAACATCGCCAACAGGCTCAACTCCCTGCTGCTCAAACTTCTCAAAGTCACGTGTCAACTCAATCCAGGAGACTGCATCGACCTTGACTTCGACCACCAATTCATTCAGGCAGGCAAGAAGGATGCGAAATACTCGTACAAGAAAGCTGACGGCTACTTTCCCGGCGTAGCCACAGTTGGAGGTCTCATCGTAGGCATCGAGAACCGCGATGCCAATACGAATGTCAAGTTCCATCAGGAGGACACACTGCGCCGCATCATAGGCAGGCTCGAGACCGAGAGCCGTGTGGTCATCCGTAACTTCAGGGCCGACTGCGGCTCATACTCCGAGGCTATAGTCGATTATGTCAAAGACCATTGCGAACACTTCTATCTTCGTGCAAGTAGTTGTCGGTCAAGACATACCGAGTTCATGGAGCACAAGGACTGGGAGGAGGTACGCATCGGCGAAATGGACTGTGGCGTTGCCTCCTTCCGCTTCGACGGCTTCCTTCCTGACGAGAACCTCCGTCTTGTCGTCCAACGGACGAAAATCAGTGACGAGGACCCCAATGCCGAGTCTGAAGGCCTATTCGGAACGGAATACGTTTATCGCAGCATACTCACCAATGACTGGAGCAACTCCGAGAAGAACATCATCTTCTACTACAACCAGCGAGGTGCGTCAGAGCGCAACTTCGACTGCCAAAACAACGACTTCGGGTGGGCACATCTCCCATTCTCATACCTCAAGGAGAACACAGTCTTCCTCCTGGTCACTGCTATGCTAAAGAACTTCTATCTGTACATCCTACAGACCATAGGTTCTGCCGTCAAGGGTCTTGACATCACCAGCCGCCTCAAGCGCTTCATCCACCGCTTCGTCTGCGCCCCAGCCAAATGGATCCGCTCCGGCAGACAGGAGGTGCTCAACATTTATTCACGTCAACAAGTCTACCTCATCTTATAGTATCAGACGTTGAGATACATTACGGAATCCGCCTTTGAATCGCTCAAGAGGCTGCTTCGCTGTACATTATAGGGTCATCTTCGCAATCTGGAGTTCTGCTTGGGAACAAAAATCGGCGCCCTGGACTCCAAGAAGCCGCTCCGACGACCGATGCGAAAGGCAAAATGGCTAAGAAATCACACTTTTACGCAAAAACTCTTGGCAGTTTGCGGAATTGAGGATCAATATCTTGGAACTTTGGCCTAATGTAATCACCATCCACCTCTTTCAAGGGCGAATCCCTATCAATGACAACAGGAATCTTCTGGTCACTGACGCTATCAATATAAGCATAGATGTCATCATCAAAAGCCGCCAATATTCCATACAAAAACACATTGACATAGTCCACTACCGAAGTTTCCAAAACTGTATTGATTTGAACCACTGCTTCGAAATGCAAATCACTATGTCGTGGATCTGCCTCGTCAATTTTGCGAGAAATGGCGTCCAGCTTAGTATTGACAATTTGCAGAGCTGTCATCACCTCATTATAATAGACCTTTCCCTTGATGGCAGACAGATAGTGGAATGCTGCAGGATGAGAGGCTACAGATTCTTCAAAACACCTCAGAAAATCCTTCATTTCGCCAGAAAGATCCTCTTCATCAAACGAGGGATTCTGAATATATCCCCTGACAAAACTTGCAATATCAGCCTCCCTGAAGCGCCGAATATCCTCATTGGGGCACCATTTTTCAATTGCCTCCTGAAATGCTTCGCGAATGTCCTTTTCCGTGCAGTTTCGGGCAAACAATGACGACACTATATTTGCCGCCACGCTTATTGCAAACGAACTTAATGATTCTATTGGCATCATTAGTGTCTAATATACAGCTGAAGATATTGATAGTTAGGTAGTTAGGGATTGTTGTCTAATGTTTTCAATTTTACCGAAGCAGCCGACTGATCCCATCCGTTTCTGCTTTCTGTCCATCAATTTTACGTTTTTATATCTCATTCCGGTCGTTTCGGCCGGATTTTTTGTCCATTCTCTATGACAGAGGCATAGTTCCCCCTTGAAAGCACTTTTCTATGTTCATATTTTCGTTTCAGGAGGCCGCCAGCTGTACTCTCTGCTCTATTCTGTCCGCCAGCTGCATCACGTTTGCCGTGTATGCCGAAGAAGATGTACAGGATTTCCGTCTGCTTCGTCCGGGCCTTGACTCTCCTCAGGTCGTAGTGCTCTTTCTGTGTGCCGAACGAGCCCTCCATCACTGTCGCCCTCACCCTGGTAAGTTCCTTTCTGACAAGGTCCTTTCCCTTCTTCTCCTTGCTGAAGGGCCTTCCTCGCTTCACGAACGATGTCTATATCCCATTCTCCTTGCAGTAGTCTCTGTTGTCGGTTCCGGCATAACCGGTGTCTCCTCCCACTTTCTTTGCTTCAACTCCGAACAACCTCTTATGCATCTTCAGGCAATGTATCAGCCTTGTACCCTCATTGAAGGCATTGAACTCAACTCACACATTGTCTCGTAACTTTTCTCTATCCCTTCCCACAACAGCTTCGGGTCCGTCGGATACCTCATCTCGCTCTCATAGCAAGTCGCATCCGTGTACAACGTATCCAGATTCTGCATGTATGGTTTCCATTGTTCCGCCAGGATGTCCTGCGACTGCTGTATCTTCAGTTTTCCGGCAAGCTCCAGTATTATGTCATCCAGCAGTTTGTAGTTTGTCAGCGGACGAGCCGGATCAATTATCACGTCGCAAAACGTCTGGTAGTGGATGTTGCCGTTCAACTGTTCCATCAGTTTCGGACGACTCAGGCCCGTGTACATCTTCAGGAACATCAATGCCAATTTCCCCTCAGGTGTGAAGTATCCGCATACTTTATAATCTAGCATAGCTGTAGCCACCTCTCTTGATATACTCATTCAAGTACTTTCCGTGCGATTCTGCAGCCATCAACCCTTCGTACAGCGCTTCCGGCACGTCATAATACTGGTAGATGCTCCCATGCAAGAACTCCACTTCCAAAACCTGATTCATCGAATCATATCCTATTGAGGCAATGTTCGACGACGACACATACTTTCTGTCCATTTTCTTATTCTAGTTTTGTTTTTTGCGTTCTCCAAGTCTTTGCAATATCAGAATAGTCCCCTGCACCAATCCGCAAGTTCTTAGTCCATCCCTTCTCATCTTCTTTCCCCACAACCTTTGGGTCTTGGCTGTCAGGCCTCAAGGCTTCTGGCGGGAAGGAGATATTCGCCCTCATTGGCATTCTCACAGCCTCACCCACAATAATGGATTCTCCTGTCTTCAGGATAGGCAGCATATTTACCAATCCTGACAAGTTATCCGACACTGTACTTGCCACAATTCCTTTGTCGTTTGAATTCGTCAGCCGAAGCGATATGGTTGTCCCGCATTGCGACAGGATGGTTGGATCTATCTCCGAAGGCCGCTGACTCACAACCATCGCACCTATGCCATATTTTCTCCCTTCCTTCACAATCCTGCGCACCACGGCTGCTGCCCTGTTATCATTATTCGTACCAAGATAATTATGCGCCTCCTCCATCACAATCAGCAGGGGCCTCTCCCTTGCGCCTTGCGGCATCCGTCTTCCCCAGAAAAGCGAATCATACATCAGTCGCAGCATGATTCCTACTATATCTATCAGAATACTGCTCGGTATACCGGAAACATCAAATACCGACAACTGCTTTTCTCCGTACCATTCCTTCAGCAGGGTATCCAAATCACTACCCACAGTTCCCTTTGCATCTGATACATATCCGTCAGGATTCAGGAGAAAGTCATATCTGGGGTCTGCCATCCGTGCCACCAATTGCAGCAACTGACGCTTCAAACTCAGAGAAATCTTGGCTAAATAGATTTGCCGGTCCACGATGGCCCTGTACATAGGAAGTTTGAATGGCTCAGCACTTCCCGATAACTTCACTCCATCTTGCTCCACAAATGCCTCCGTGGTCTTCGTCTGATCAAAATCCTCGTCCACCTCACAATACTTCTGCCCCGTCTGTTGTGCCGTATGGGTAGAAAACACCAGCCTGTACAGATACAGCACCAGCCGCTTCAAACTAAACGGAACGGGTATATCTGCCGTTATCATGTCTGCATTCAGATATTCGTACTTCCACAGATTCTGCCGTATGGTCAGTTTCTTCAGCCGCAGCACATATTCCGCTATCTGCGCCCGGTCACTATCGTTTACATCTCCAAATGTGAAGTCCACAAACTCGTCAAAACTCATCGCCCAGTATGGCACCACCAGTTTCTTCTCATGTTCGCTTTCTGGAATGATTCTGAAAACATTTGCTCTATCCTTAAACGTCTTCCCGTACTCTCCGTGGATATCTATCAACACAATACGCGACGATGGAAACTTTGCTGTACTCATCAACGTATTCACCAGTCCTGCCACCGTGGTTGACTTTCCTGTTCCCGTTGAACCCACAACCGCACTATGCCGTGTTATTAACTTGTTGATATCCACAAGGGCCGGAATATTCTCTGCCCCCGCGATGGTCCCTATTGAGACAAACTCTTCTCCTTTTTCTCGACCATAAATGCTAACCAAATCTTCTTCGGTCACAATATACACATAATCATCAATCATCGGATACTGCGAGATACCCCGTTCAAAGGGCTGCCCCACAGCTCCTTCCCCCACCAATTGTACGGTCATCCAACGCACCCCCGCCGCAACATCATTCTTGAGTGATTCAGGAATGGCCTCGGCTCCTATTTGGACTATCGTTCCATATAGATTCACATAGCCTTGGGGAATCTTCACAAATCCTCCAACCTGGCCTATCTTGTAACCATTTCCATTGATATACGAGATAGTGGAATTCAAGCTTTTATACAATTGAACAGAAACATTGGTGCCCGAAATACTCCTCACCACGCCTATCACAGCCGGATTGTTATTTGTCTGCATCTGGATGGTCTCCTATTAATTCCGAAAGGAAGGTTGTGAATGCATCAAAATCGCCAAAACTCACGCGGTCATCAACCATCTTCAGGGTAAAACTCGAAAACTCTTTCTTTTGGTCTTCAAACTTTGCCCATTCTCTACGTTGTGCACCTATCACGGCCTCATCGTCGTGCCATACGCTCAGATTCGGACGCTCCGTCGCCCGTTTCACGGATTCTGGGAAGTTGAGTTCTCCCGCAGGGCCTGTTTTCTTCATGGCTCCATACATCAGGGCTATCACGTTGGCAGTCTGGTTCACCTTCAGAGCATTAATGATGGTATCGTTGATATGTTCGTCACCAAATGAGTAGCCACATATAAACAGCACAGCTTGCGGTTGCAACAGGAAGTTTGTCAGTCGATCTGACATAGCCAAGAAAGGCATCTTCCGGCTCTGGTCGTATTTCAGTTTCGAGGGATATATCAGTTCCGGAGACCCCGCCACATCTTTCGAAACTCGGCATACTTCTCCTTTCAGCGTTTTCCAATTTACTGAACCATGCAGTTTCCAGAGGCGTGTCCAATAGCGTGGCAACTCGTTTTCTTCTACCGAATGGATATCAAAGAAAGGGTATCTGGAGCCTGAGAAGCCATCAAAGAACGGCACACTCTGCTCTTCCAAAGCTTGTTCCAACAACAGATCATAATTGGTGGTAAATACTTCTACCGGCACATCCCTATCTATGGAGCCTATCCATCTGGCGAACTTCCGGTACGAATTGTTACCGTCAGGAAGGTCTTTAGTAACAGCACCTGATATGGTGGTGCATATTTCCGTTTCCAATGTAGTCAGTTCTGCTTCTGTGAATCCGCGTACCATTCCGCCGCCAGTTGACACCTCTTTCATCGAACGTATATAGGTCAGCACATCCTCCAGATTCTTGGTATTCTTCCCGGCTTTAGCCAGTTCTTCCATTAGTCGTTTATACGGTGTCCCGTTCGTATCTGCGGAGTGTTGGTCGCTAATTATCTTCGTCAAGCCTGCCATATCTGGAAGAAGTGCCTTCCCTGTTGCTGGATCTTTGACTGATAATGGACATCCCGCCGCCAGCAAAAAACCCAAAGGTGACTTGTTCTGCGACAGTAGTAGTCTTAGGTTACGTAAATGTCTTAATTGGTCGTGGGTCATATATTTCTTTTGGCAATATTCGATTTGTATGCGGTCATTTCTCCAACCCCTTGATTTTCAAGAGGAATATTTGTAACTAGATTTAACATTCTTTGATTTTGTTGAGGTACATGCCTTAGTAACACTGCAGGAAACCGGTCAGGTCATCATAACATATTACAAATACAAAATATCCTCCTCCCCTATGGGCTCGTAAGCTCCGTCCTTTGCCTCGAAGATCACAGTTCCGGATTCATGGCAGACAAGTCGGTGCCAGCGGCCCGCTTCGACGGACATGCCGCAGTCGGGAGTACCGGCGGTGATGGTCACCTGCTCGGTGATGTTGCCATTGTCATCGTAGAAATATTGAGTGGCACTCCCCCGAAGAATCAGCACTGTCTCTGTCGTCTTGCGATGACGATGAATCGGAAGCTCCGTCCCCGGCTCAAGCGCATTGAGCATACGCTGGGAACCATCCTCAGCAGAGGTACGCATATCGAGATTCATCCTCAATCGAGGCGATTCCTTCGCCTTCTGCGTCAAAGAATCCAAAAGGGGTTTATCTATTTTCATAATAAAAACGGGTAAATAAAGAATGTTATCAATAAGCCCTCAACACAACTTCAAAAGCCTCTGCAAAATCAAGCCCCCACTGGCTTCCGCGTACGGCAGCAAGACCTGTGATATACTCAGCTGAGCGAGGATGCGGATAAGGGCGCATCACTCCTCGGTACATTGACAGCGCCTTGATCTTTGCATCCACACCTTCCTTGCCCACCTCCACGAAACAGTTAGGATTGAAGCTCTGGAAAGCATTATTGATTTTCCACTCCGTGCAAGAAGGCACTTCCATATACCAGAACTCCTTCAGGCGTTTCACCTCAGGTCTGCGCTGGAATAGACGTATCGCCTCCTGACAGGCCATCGAAGTCTGAAGGTGATCGTTGTTCGTGTCGGCAGGATGATGGGTGATGATTACATCCGGCTCACTCTCCCTTATTGCTGACTCGATGAACTGCACAAGCTTCAGATGAGGCACAGTATTCATCTCGATATTGGGGAATGTTCCCTCATAAATCCTGTTCACTCCAAGAAACTTGTTCGATTCGTTAGTGTCATCTCCAAGTTCCTCATCGGAAGGACGGAATGCACGCGCCTTGGCTTCTGTGCACATAATGCAGACATCAACCGTATGTCCCTGATGGGCCCACTTCCACATTGACGCACCAGCGCCTAAAGTCTCATCATCAGGATGAGCTACTACAAGTAAATATTTCATATTATTGTCTGTAATGGTTATATTTTGGGATTCCTGTCAAAAACAAATGCTATGCAGGTTCTCAAAAGAGTGTATATGGCAGAATGATTTGAGAATTCACGATACTTCCACATATTGGAAAAATAATTTGCCACCAGTTGAAATCTGGTCTTCCATCCTCGATTCATTTCCACACTTCCCCCGATTTCAAGTATTGATTCCCATAGCCTCTGAGTTGATGCATCCTGAAAAATCATTTCATTTCCGGGTTGCAGAAGAAGTTCCGTTATCTGATTTATGCTTTGTGCAAAACGCCAGAAACCGCACGCCCTGGCCGCCTGTTCGAAAAGGTTCTCATCAACATCCTTCCAGCAGTTCAAACGCAAGACAGCCCAATCAGTCAATTGCTTCAATGATAAGGCATCCTCAAAGAAATGAGCCCACATATGCTCCATCAGAAACAGCGCATCAAAATCTGCGGTTCCAATAAGTTTTCTCAATTGCCTCTCAAATCTCTTCATTGCCCCATTTCCGCGAACGGGTGTGCAAAACTGGTGATTCTCAACATAAACTCCTTTCCAAGTGAATGCAGAATTCTTATAGAAGTCCCGATTGACTTTAACCCCCTGATTCTCAACCAGACGGTTCCCCGTTTCATAATCAGATAAGAAACAGTCAAAGTCGCAGGAATACCTCAGCTCTGGATTAGGATAAAATTTTCCAATTGAATTTCCCTTCAATTCAGTCACGACAATGCCCGCATCTTCCCATAATGAGCACAACTCATCAATGGCTTTCCTCCGGACACTGAAACTGTCGGCCTGTATAAGCATTTGTCCACACCAGTTCAGCAGTATATTTTTCGGTGGCGCTGTATTTTTGGTCAATTTTTCAATGGGAGGGAAAGTGAGTGCGGCAATGCCGTGCTTTATGACGGTACTGTATGCGGTTTTCCAATCATCTTCCGTCAGGCTGGAGACAAATTCAGGATTCATTTCCATTCCCATAATCGCTGAACGGAGTAACTCTATTGTCAATTTTTGTGCTTTTGTCATAATGAATCAATAGTGTCCAACCATATCTTACAGCATTTCTGAATATGCCACCAATTTATCGTGCATCCACTGAGGATACTTGCCACAAGCGGTATAAAGTATCGCAGCCACAGTCCAAAGAATCAGTCTGATGTCCCCGAAGAAAGACGCGTGTTGAACATAATACACATCAAGTTTCAGACGGATAGGAAGCACCTTTTCATTATATTCGGCTTCATCGGTGAACTGATCTCCGTAAATATAATCCCAAAGGCTGGACTGTGATGTCAAGCCGCAAGGCACGGTTGCAGCAACGGCATTTGCGCCTCCACGGGTAATGTCCACCTGGTCAACCGCTGCAGGTCGGGGCCCGACTATGGACATTGTGCCATTCAGGATATTTATCAACTGAGGCAACTCATCGATTTTCAATCGTCTCATAATCTTGCCCCACCAGAAGATTCTGTCCTGATCCGGGCGCAACGAAGCCTCATTTGCACCGCGAGCCACACGCATTGAGCGGAACTTCCACATTTTGAACTGCTTGTTGTCCTTGCCCACGCGATGCGCAAAATAAAACAGCGGCCCGGGGTCGCTGATTTCCGTAAGAATGATGCTCAATAGCCAGATTGGAGATGTGCCGATGATGCCAATCAATGAACAGACAATATCAAATATTCGTTTAAAAAAGCGGTATAGCATAATTAAAGTTTATTAACACCAGATTTAGATTTACGGAATTCAGGATTCATCTGCTTTTTCAAATTTCCCCAGCTGCCCCAGAAAAAGGCTGGGAAATCTCCTTTTATCCAATCCTGATAATATTGATTCTTTCCGAAGAAATGGAACCACGAAGGCTTGGTTGTGAACCTGTTGGGTGACTTCAGAAACCACAGGACTTCAAAGCCAAGATGCCTTAATCTCTTCCCCGGGTGATATTCATACCGTTTGACAGGAAGTCCCAATGTCGTATCGGCAATCATTGTGGCATAATCCATCCCCGATTTGAAAGCGGAACGTATGCAGGCCGGTATTCTGGGGTTGATCTCCATTATAAGCAATTCACCGGTAACCGGATTCTCAATCAAATCAAAATCGGCAAAGCCCACCCATCCTATAGTCTTCAACACCTGGCCGCAGATATGAGCGAGTTCAGGATTATCTATTGTGATATTACAGCAACTGCTGCCGCCATTGACAGGGTAGTAGCGTTGCTTCCATATAACGCTTGAATATCTGGGGTCTCCTTTTGAATCTGTCATTACCTGGACTTTTATCTGTCTTCCGCCCGGCTTGATATACTGCTGAAGATGGCACTCGCCATATTGCTGGTGGATAGCAGGATACACTTCCTTTAACTGTTCCAGTGAGCCCACCAGAGTCATTCCCCGTCCGCCACTTGTCAAGTTCGGTTTCAATAGTGCCGGATAGGGAAAATCTCGCAATTCCTCTGCATCCAAACTCTCCACTTTAGACAAATCCACCGTGTGCGGATGTGGGAAACCCTTTTCCTTACAAAGGCTCATCAACTTATTCTTATCGTAGCCTTTTTCGAAGACCTCTTTAGAAGGCATCAACACTCCCGTCAACTGCTCCAGTTTCTCCTTATGGAAACTCATAAACTCAGCAGACTTGTCGGATGTCGGAATCAAAACATCAAAGTGATGTTCCTGCAGGAATGACAGCATATACTCTGCATAGCCCTCACTATGACTGTCCGGTCCGAGGAACCGCTCGTCTGCAAATTTTGTATGATAACCATATTCGTTGGTGTCATCGCACATCACGGCCACCCCATAACCGGACTGTTTCAGACATTCAGCTATAGCCATAGCGTGCGCTGCTCCACCATCAAGAATCAGAACTTTATACATTTTTTACTTTTCAATTAATACACATTCTCCATTCTCTTTAAGCCCCATTGCAGTAAACACCACCTTGTCACACTTATCGCTTCCTAAAGGGAAACGCATTACACCATATTGAACTATCAGTGGCCAGCAATCCTTCTTCAGTTTGAAAATAGTTTCACATTTGCCCGATTTCCATTCTTTAAGGCGAGCATACTTGTCAAGTTCATTTTCTCCACCCTCAACTCCGGTGCTGAAAAAAGCCCGGCCATCCATATAGGACGCACAGCCGTGGCAAGGTCCCTCAAAATCTTGCAAAATCTCAATTTTCCTAGTTTTGCGATCCATCCTCACAAAATGAACAGTGTCAGGACAGCTGCCGGCATCTGTACCCCACAAAAGCGAGTCTGGAGTAAAGCATAGCCCTATCGCACGCCAATCCTGGCTGAATTGGCCTATCAAATCCCAAGACTCCCCATTATCCGCGCTCCTGTACAACCTATTTTCAGCGCCATTCTCCCCGTAATCCCCAGTCCCTAGCCAAAGACACTTCTCATATTCGTCCCATTTCACAAAATGCAGATGCCGTATGTCGCCCTTTGGCCAAGTCTTGACAATCTGGAATGACTGTCCATTATCTACTGAACGCCACAAGTTGATGTCGTGGTCGCGCTTAGGATTCAAGAGATATTCCGCAAAGAAAATGGTGCCATTCGGAGTGACGCACACGCCCTGATGACCGGGCTTATTACCCTGATAGCCCTGGAATATGTTTACGACTTGACCCTCTGGCGACAGTATGTAAGTTTTGCGTTTCGCCGTGACCAAGATATTACCATTCTTAAGCGGCAGGAGATGGTGCAAGCCGATTCTCAGCAACTGGCTGGAAAGCCTGTGACAGCTCAACACTCTGTCCTTCAGTCCACCGACACGGTACACCTTTGTGACTCTTTTCCCCTGATAATCAATGGCAAAGAACTTCATTCCCTTCGCCACCCAAATTCTCTCCGGCTCCTGATACAGAGCTTTGGCATTGATTAGTTTTTTGAATTCTGACATATTGACGACAATTCTTTTTCCAATTCATCCATATATTTCTCCAAGGTAAAATGCTCCTTGAAATACCTCCTGGCATTCTCTCCACATCCTTCGAACAACTCAGGTTGCTCTATGTACCGAAGCATCAAGTCAGCAAGTCCTTTATAATCTCCGGCTTTGACACAAGCCCCACACCCAGACTCGTGAATTACCTCATTTGCTGCCCCATTGATTGCGCCCAAGATTGGTTTGCCGGTAGTCATATACATCTGCAATTTCCCAGGCATCGTGTTACCAACCTCATTATTGCCACGTAGTGTAATCAACAAGGCATCTGCCATTTTATAAAATGAAGGCATGTCCTCTCGTTTCTGGTTACCATAGAAAATGACATTGTCCGCCAGACCAGCCTCCCTTACCTTCCGCTCCAATTCCTCCCTCATCCTGCCATCTCCGACCATATGTATCCGATAGTCCCCGCGTCTTCCCAGTATCTTTGCCGCCTCAACTATCACATCGGCACGCTGCCCTTTCCCTATATTTCCCGCGAACAAAAAGTCAGCGACAGCATCGTCTTGGGCCTTCATATCCATCTCCAGCATCCTACTATCCGCGTGTTGAGGTAAGTAGGCCAATCTCCGTGTCTCCACTCCATCGACCCTCTGCAGGTAATCTATGAATGGTCTCGATGTCACCAATATCCTATCAGCCCCTTGATATATCTTACGGCTCATCCATTTAATCGGCCACATCAGAGGATTCTTTTTGCTTTTGAGCATTCCTTCGGCTGATACAGGCCAAATGTCAAGGGTATAATAAACCACAGGGGCTCCAGTCAGTTTCTTATACTCCAAGGCCGCATACATAGAAGTGATTGGAGAAAGCTGATATCCGAGCACAACATCGAAGTCCCTGTCCACTTGTCGGACAGTATTCTTGCTGTTTCGGGCAAAGGAAATGTAATTCCGGATCAGAGAGAACGGGTTGTTGCCTCTCGGAATCTGACTTACGTGAACCACCTTCACGCCCGTATGTTCAAAATACTCCTTCTCTGCCAATTCTCTTTCTTCCTTGGTCTCATATGATTTGAACACTACGCCCTTAGGATAATTCGGGACACCACAAAGCACAGTCACCTCGTGCCCTCTTTTCACAAGTTCAGGAGCAATATCGTTAATTTGAAACTGTTCAGGGTAATAATACTGCGTAACAATCAGGATTTTCATTTATAAGAAATATAAAAATGTATCCCGCAGTTGATTATCAACTGCAGGAGAAGGTAGGATATCCAGTAATTCTAAACAATTAAAACAGTGTCGGCTCCTCGTCTTTTGGTTTTGGAGGATAAAATGTTCCAATGATAATAAAAGGATTAGGAGCTATATTGTGGAATTTCAGAGTTGTGCCCAAGAAGAAATATAAATCCTTGTCATTGGTAAACTCGTTGAAATATTTCTCCCTAACTTTTTGGCAAGCAACTGCCTCGTCTCCTTTGGCTGCTTTCAATGAATTAAGGTATAACATACCAATCTCCCAATCCTCAATCATTAGGGTGCGACGTATGCCATCTTCTGTCTCAAAAACATAGGAGAACTTATATGGAATCTTTTGGACCACTTTGAAGATGGTAGCAACATCTTCTTGTTCAAACAAGTCCAATTGTTCTCTATGGGCTTTAATAGCATCTAGTTTCGATTTATCCCATTCTCTTTCGCAAGGACTAAAAATAAAATCGATGACTTTGCTCGGTTTTAGAATCGCAAGGGAGGTTCGCTTAGAAGGGTCTTTCGCTTCAGCTATCAGTTCTGACATATTGGTTTTGACGTCTTGTAAAACCAAGCGCTTCCTTTCTGCCCAAGAATGTTCAGTCCCAACTTTCTCAAGAAGAGAGATTGGTGATTCAAGATTTGGTCTGTAACTTTCAGGACGAAGATCCTTAGAATTGCGAATGAGGTCCAACTCAATCCATTGCCATTTGCTATATTGCTTGTCATAATTGAGCTTGCGGAACGGAACGGGATAGATGCGAATCCACGAACCATCCTCTTTGACTCCAGCTGTGCAGACTAATTCGTCATATTTCTCAGATAAAGTTGGATAAGTCTTTACGCAAATCAGTACTTTAGTCTTTGCCATTACAGAATCTCCTCAAATGTATAGTTTATACTATTCAAACCCATCAATGCTTTAGCGACTCTTGTTCTATGACACTGCTTTGGATTTTGCTCAAAGCAAGTTAAGGCAATGCGACCATCCTGTTCAATAAGATTGCGCACTTTCAGCAAATATTCCCAATTTTTGGGCAAAGTGTACTTCTCATAATAATCAAATAGTTCATCATAGTCCGCTTGAGTAGACAACTCACGTCTCATCTCAGATTCGATTCCAAGTTCAGGAATATGCACATATTTTATTCCAATACCCTTACAAGCATTCTGAAGCTGATTTTTAGAAAAACCATATTTTTGACTATATGCATTCTTTCTGACATCACATAAAACTTTGACATCATTAATGATTAAAAAGTCAAGGTAACGTTCCAAACTTTTACCCTCATAGCCAATAGTAAACAACCTTGAGTCAGAAAAGTGCCTTTTTTGTTTTTCAACTCTTGCAAGTTCCTCGGAGGTAAGGACTTCTTTAGCAATTTTGCTCTTTATTGCATAAAAAGGGTAGTGGACATAAGTGTACCTTATCAGTTCGTTACTGGACATTCCGCCGAACTGTTCCTTAATATCCCTGACTATTATTTGATCAAACAGAGTCAATTCTTGGAGATAGTCCCTCTTGTCAATAAGGGTAATCTTTGAATTACATTCGGAAATCATACCTTGCTTGGCCATCGTCAGAATATCCTGATTCGCTTGAAATGAAAAACAGCCATAATAATAAGGCACAAAATCGAAGGATTTGTTCTCCTGCTTTCTGGTCGTCAAGAATAAGTATTTTTGGAACTGAGTTGAGTTCAGTTCCCCTCCTAACTCTTTGAGCAAGGCCAAGATAAGTTTTCGACGATAAAACATCATAAGCAAATAGCCAAATTTGGAGCAAAGGTAAGTTATTTTTTGAAATCGCAATAAACTGCGTTAAGTATTCTTTCTGTAGTCCTGACAGTCCATAGAATAAGAATTTACATCCCGCAGTGACCGAACATACTCCGGAACATGTACGCATTCTTGGTAAAACCAGCCCCAATCAGAGCTAACACCATCTCTGCATCGTACTTCCGCTTCAGCTGCGCGAGTATCTGTGTTTCTGTCATCATACTCTATAAACTATTTCTTGTGGATTTTCTCTTCTTTCCAAGTTTCAATACTTCGGTAAATTTTTACCGTTAAACATACATTTTTAGTTCCGGCATGTG
>CAMCFO010000045.1 GCA_945874155.1 uncultured Bacteroidales bacterium | reverse complement strand
AGGATTTTATGTTGTCAAAGGTGATGAGCTGGTACTGGGGCCTTTTCAGGGTCCGATTGCCTGCAGCCGTATTCCGTTCGGCAGGGGAGTGTGCGGGGCAGCGTGGAAACGCAAGGAAAGCACCGTCGTTCCTGATGTAGAGCAGTTCCCGGGACATATTGCCTGCAGCAGTCTGTCACGTAGCGAAATTGTCGTTCCCGTTTTGAGTGGGGGCAATGTAATTGCTCTTATCGACATTGACAGCAAGGAACTTAACACTTTTGACGGCATTGACCGTGAGCATCTGGAAAGAATCGCCGATTTGATAGGGAAGAAGTGGCAATGAGTGAGAAATGGGATATATATGCGGACTGGAATCCATGGCACGGCTGCACAAAGATAAGCCCGGGCTGCAAGTATTGTTATGTCTATAGGCAGGATGAGATGTACGGCAGCACTGTGGCTAGCAGTTTGTGCAGAAAAACAGGAGCGTTCAATCTGCCTGTGAAGCGGAAGAGGGACAAGTCCTACAAAATCCCGAGCGGCAAGGTAGTGTTCACCTGTTTTACCTCAGACTTTTTATTGGAGGATGCCGATGAGTGGAGAAAGGAATGCTGGCAGATGATACGCGAGAGGAAGGATTTGTATTTCTATTTCTTCACAAAAAGGATACACCGCTTCGAGCAATGTATGCCTTCGGATTGGGGCAACGGATATGACAATGTGCTCATTGGCTGCACAGTGGAAAACCAGCAAATGGCCGATTTCAGGCTTCCTATCTTCAAGTCATTGCCAATCAAGCACAAATCCATAATCGCGTCTCCGCTTCTCAGCGCTTTGAATCTGATACCATACCTTGATGATGAAATCGAGGAAGTCAGTACTGGCGGCGAGTCCGGAATAGATGCGAGAGTCTGTGATTATCAATGGGTTCTGAATCTTCGGAATCAATGTATTTCCAAAAATATCCCATTCCGTTACCATCAGACCGGGGCAAGGCTTCTCAAAGATGGAAAGTTATACCGCATCCCACGGCGTTATCAGCTAGTTCAGGCGCACAAGGCCAACATTGATTTCCGTATTGGTCGTTACTTTGTCCCCGAGACAGCGGATACATCCCTTTGGAAAGAAAGCGATTATCACGATTGAAGCTGAAATCAAATAATTAACAACCAATGAAAACAAAGACACTGAGAATCATACTTGCGGCGGTAACTGTCGTTTCGCTCGCTCTGGCAATATATTGCCTTGTTGTAAGCATGAAGGGTACCGGAAGCAGCTGGGCATTGCCGGCTGCCCTCGGACTGACTGCACTTGGTAACTTCATCAATATATACTCTCTGAAGAAGTTCAAGGGAAAGGAGGAATAAGATGGATGTTGACACCACAAATATGTGTTCTCACCTGAAGAGAAAACTCTTCGAGGAGGATGGACCATACCACAAGATATGGCTTGCGCTACAGGCTGACAACGAATTGACAGCCATAGTTAGAAGTCGTCAGTTGCATATCTACCGCAAAGGCAAGAAGGTCTTGATACTCGCAGGGAAGGCCGCCCCTAAGGTGTTGATTGAGGACCGCTTGGCAACCCTGATTGGTTCGCACAATAGTCAACAAGGCTCACACAGATATGAGAAGTCGGATATTGATACAGTGGCGGACAAAAATACCAACTAACAGAAGATGAAAGCTTACACATACTCTCTGCACTCTTGCCGGAGGTGTGTCCGGTTACATACAAGGGACTCGCTGATGTCCTGGACAGATACGGGGTCCCGTTCTCATTGCTGAAGGGCACCAAGGACATCTGGTGTCGCGACTACATACCGCTTCATTTTTCATTTTGTAGTGTTATTGTTTTGTGGTTGGACTATGCAGCTAAATTCATATCCGTGTCTGGGCGACGGCGTACATAAAGGTCCACTGGCTGATCATCCAAGAATCTTTTATGTTTTTTCTCGATTGGTTCATCCTTTTCTGAATAGCCCGTAATGGATTACATCTATTGCTTCGTTGCCCCAGTCAATGAAATCGATGGCCTCATCAAGGCTTCTCATTTTGAAATCATCTGACCACCAAGCAGTCTCCCTATCACTGAGAATATGGAGTATCGCGCTGGCATCCTCTTTCACCAGCGCTTTGAGAATAAGACGGTCAGTTACAATGGGTTCTATTACAATAATCTGCTGCATAATTATTTCTTTATGTGTAGTTCTATTCGTTTTCTAATGGTCTTCCTCGGTTTGATTTCCTTGCGGCAATCAGGGCAGAGGGTGAGCCGGTAACCTTCCAGGTTGGTGGTGACGCCAGTGGTGGAACCGCATTTCTCGCAGGTGTGCCAGGAGGCCTCAATGGCCTTGTCTATGAGTTGTCTGATATCCTCTGGAGCGTTGTGGTGGTAGATGCGGAGGCCGCCGAATTTTTGTTTGATTTGGCTGACTTCAGCAGGAGAATCAAGATGTGCGGCGTTGAAGGAATCGATGGCCGATGCAACTTTCTCAATCATCGGCCACCATCCTTTTCCGCACTCCCAGGGGATGTCTTTGATTGATTTCATCATTTCAGTTTTGTTTTGTTCCGGTAGGGCCAGAGGGCCTCGACCGCCATCATGGTGCGGCCGATGAAATGGCCCTTGGGGGCAAGGCTGGGGTCGGAAGTCTGTTCCTGGAAGACCGGGACTCCGTAGGTGTCGCGGTACTCTTTCCCGTAGTCTCCGCACTGCTTCCGGCGAAGGATTTCCGGGAAGAGCCCAATGCGGCCGGGCCAGTAGAGGGCGTTCAGGAGGACTAGGTCGGATATACTCTCCGGGTCGAAGTCGAAGAGCCATTCACGCATTTTGTCGGATTCGAAAAAGATGGCACCATCGGTGGCCCCTCGGCTGAAGAGCCGGAGTGTGGCCTCGTCCAGCGGGTGCCAGCCGTCTTTGAGCGTGCGACCGAACTGGTCCAAGGCGGCGTAGGTGGTGATGCGTAGCTTGATGTTCTGGAGTCCCGTCCCATCCAGGAAGGTGATTTCAAAGAGGCCTGGCTCGGTTTCGATGACTAGCTCGCTGTCGCGGCCAGAGAGGACTTTGCGGGCTACTTCAAGGCAGCCGGAACCGGCCTCGAAGGGAATTTCGGCGCCGTCGTGGACGGACTTTGTGAAGCGACTGAAGGGCAGGTCCCATTCGACAGGATTGACCTTGGTCACGCCGGTCAGGAAGAGGAGGTAGGAATCGGGAAGGAAGCTGTAGCCAGGGCTGACCACGATGCGGGCGCTGCGCATCTTGGCGGCCAACTCCTGCAGGAGGAGGATGAGGCATTCGCGGCCGGGGCAGGCGTCTAGCCACTCCAGTTCTTCGCTGAGGCGGGCCTGGAGGGCGTCGATGGTGGCCGGAGCGTAGTGGGTGGTTTTGGTGCGCTCAAGGGCGCTGTTCAGTGTTTGGAGTAATTTTTTATTCATGTGTGAAAATATGTTTTACTAGGGTTCGTATTATAGGACGGCCATGGTACCGGAGGCCGCGTTTTTTCAGAGGATATCAGACTTGTCAAAGACTCGATGGAAACCCCCTCGTCAGGAAAAGTTACAAGTTATCAATACGAAGTCGCATTTTAAAAAACCGTGATTCCTGGTCCAAAATGGCACTTTTTAGAAAATTATTTTTCAAAATCCGCATTACACAGTGCTCTAAGGCGCTTGCAAAAACGCCAATAACTTTATAACTTTGTGAAAACCACTATTTATGCCACTGAAAATCTACCTTGATAAGAGACAAAACAAGCACGGAGAGGCCCCGATTAGGGTTGTCTGGTCCTTCAATGGGGACCGGTATCAGACTACGATGGGCATTAGCATACCCCCAAAAGCATGGGACGATGTTGCCAAACGTGTGACACCGGCTGAGTATAACCATAAGAACACACCCACCACTATCATCAATGCGTTTATCAAAGCGACAGAGAGGGCGGTCAATCGGATGGAGAACTACGCCCGTGTCCAGAACGCGACTCTCTCCAAGCCCATCGTCAAGCAGGTAATAGCCGATGTCCTGGCTGCCGGTGGAGAGTATCCGGTCGCCCGGGAGCCACAGTGGAAGAAGATGCTGAAGGAACGCGGTTTATCAAAAGCCCGCTATTTTGAACACTTCAAAGGCGGCAAGTACAAACTTATTGGCTTCGGAAAAGATTCCGAGACGCTGGAGGATGTGGTCATCTACCAGGTTATGTATGGTGCCGGCCAGATTTGGGTGCGGCCGTACGAGATCTTTTTCAGCAAGGTGACGCTGCCGGATGGAACTGAGGTGGAACGTTTCAAGGAGATTTCAAGCCTAAATGCATTGTAATGGAACATTTTAAAACATATCCAAGTATGCAAAAAAGAAGTATTAGTGAGAGTTTTCTCAATAGCCTAAAGGCAGGTTTATTCAAAAGTATCGTTGACATTGTTAGAATAGATCCTTCATTGGATTTGGAAATGAGGGGTGACACCGTTATGGTTTATTATAGAGGTGGAAAGATACTGACAATACACGACCCAGATCTTTATCCGAATATGAAAGAGGCCGGTTTTCTCACAGGTCTTGATCCGAAGTATTCTTATAAGGAAAATAGCAAACAAGCTATTCCATTGCCTCATTCTTCCAGTATATTGGACTATTTTGCTGTATCCAAACATATCATTGATAACTATGAGTGGAAAGTTAAAGAGCATCTTGGTGAAAAAGAAATTCAGCAGCGCATCGTCAGTGAGAATAACTCAATGGTTAATGCTGATGAGACCGATTTCTTTATCGCAGATATGGAATGGGCCGAGAACAGTGTTTTTGAAGGGAGGGCTGATTTGATTGCTTTCCACTGGGGGCATATGGAGCATCGCCGAAAAAAACTTACAATGTATCTTATTGAGGTGAAACAAGGGTGCGATGCAATCCGTACACGCGAATCCACAAAAAAGGAAAAAGTCTCACCAGGACTAAAAAAGCATCAACAGGACTTTTATAAACTACAAAATGAAAAGAGTCTTATAAAAGAACTGAAAGATGATATGTTGGAAGTTTTGAGGCAGAAGTACTGTCTAGGCCTTGTCAAAGGACTGGATCATTTGTTTAGTCAGGTTGATGGAAAGGTTACAACGACCGGAATCTCAATTGAAGACGAAATACATTTTGTATTCCTTCTTGCTAATTATCTGCACTATAGCGATAACCTGAAGAATGAGCTCGTAGATATGCCTGATGACTCCTATTTCTATGTTTCATCTTTCCTTGGATATGGTTTATTTAAGGACCTAGTCCTGACAAAGGCTGAGCTTAAGAAACATTATCCGATGATGTTTAAAATATGAAAATCACCCTTCACCGCCCCCACCAAATTGGCGGCTGTATCACGGAGATTGAATCCAATGCAGGCACTAGGATCTTTATAGACCTGGGGCATTTGCTTCCGGATGGAGACAAACCCTCCGACGATAAATTGGCCACAAATGATGCCATCGACAAACTGACTGCCGGTGCGGCTGCCATCCTGTACACGCACAATCACGGGGATCATGTTGAACTTTTCAACCTGGTAGACGAAAGTATTCCTCGGTATATCGGTAATCTTGCTGCAGATTTAATGGGGCGCAAGTACCAGCGTCTATCCTGCCTGGATGACCAGCATGAGGAATGCATGGACCGGTTGAAGAAACTGGAGAACTTTCATTTCTATCGTGCTGGAAAGCCACTCTATTTCGGCAAAAGGAAAGACATTACGGTGACACCCTTCTACGTTAGTCATTCGGCCACAGATTCCCATATGCTAAAGATTCAGTGTGACGGGAAGACGGTCATTCATACCGGTGATTTTCGTGAACATGGATACCTGGGCGAAGGCTTGCGTAGAGTGATTGATAAGTTCCATATTGCCGGCAATGTTGATGTATTGATTGTTGAGGGAACTAATGTCGGTCAGCCTTACAAACCAGTAAAGAGCGAAAAGGAGGTTTGCAACTGCTTCAAGGAAATAATGGCAAAGCGCAGGAATGTATTTGTCCTTTGCTCCTCTCAAGACGCTGACCGTCTGGAGTCCGTCTATCAGGCTAATTATTCAACGAAGCCCTGGCGGCCCTTTGTTTGTGACAGTTTCCAGGCAGAGACGATAGATAGAATTGCTCAGGAATATAAAGGGCTTGGGCCTCATTATCAGTTTGATAAAGGCGTAGTTTATGTTTACGACTACAACCCCGTAAAGAACAAGGGGCTCGTGGCGAAAATGAAGGAATGTGGCTTTACGATGCTTATTCGTAGCAGCGATAAGTTTGCAGACTGGATAGATGATATCCTTAAGTTCTGTAATAAAGAAGAAACCTCCTTCGTCTATTCCATGTATCGTGGCTATGTGGAAAAAGGCTGGGGCGGATATAATGAGAAAACAGACGCCTTTATTCAGCCTCTAGTTGCAGGTTCTACACCGTGCCTGAAAGGTAGCAAGAGATACGACTACAACCACACGTCCGGCCATGCATCTATTCAATCTCTGAAGGAGATCTGTGAACTCATTGGCCCGAAGACAGCCATCATACCCATCCACCACAATCTGGATGCCGATTTCCACACTGTAGGACTGAGGAAAGATTTGGATGACAAGATTGTTGAGGCTGAGACTGTAATTGACGGAATAACCATCATTTTCAATAAAGCGTAGCAATGACAGATAAGTATACTGCCGGTATGAAATCCTGGATTAAACAGGCTAGTCTTCTCAATGGAGATGTGTCTCCATTAGTTAATATAGGATAAATTGTATAACACTCATTTCGAGGTCTTTGCCGGAGAGATTGGAAGGGCGTCCGTCTATCCACACGGCCACAGTCTGTCCGTTGAGTTTCACATTGCCGTCCTTGTCTATGGTCACTCCCGGGGAATTGCGCAACACGTCGAGAGCGTCACCGGTCTGTGCCACAGCGAGTTCCGACACATTCATCTCTATCTTGTCGAAGTGCTGTTCCAGAAGTTCCCTTTTGCCGGTCACGACTGCCGTGGCGAGAACTGCAGTGTCTTCTTCCAGGACTATGGTCTTGAGTGCCACCGTGTCCTCTGCTTCATTTTCTATGCAGGCCGTCAGGTTGGAACGGAATTCCCTATAGCCCACAAATGAGCAGACGAGCTCGGCTGTTTCCGGGGAGTCCAGTCTTACGGTGGTGTTGAGCGTGAAAAATCCATCCTCTCCGGCTGCGGTTCCGGCAATTACCACCCCTGAGGTGTCCACCAGAGCAACTGTGGCGAACTCGATGCCATTGCCTTTGCTGTCCTGTACCCGGCCTTTGAAATGGTTCAGGCTTCGGCTAGATATATTTTGCAGAATTGTTTGAGTGTTTTTCATTTTCATTGTTTTCCACCCCGTCGTGCTCGCCCCCTTTCGGGCATCTCTCTGAAGTATGCAAAACTTTCCTAACTTTGTATGAAAATATGTCTTAAAATCAAAGTACGGAAAAGCCGGTCGGTCAAGGATCTCTTCGACCTGGTCGAGCAGGTGGAGAAGGCCAGGCAAGGACAAGAAGACAATAGACCAGGCACTGACCCTTTATGACTCCAAGGCGTATTCCGTCGATGAGATTTCAAAGACCACCGGCATCAGCCGTGCGACACTATATAAATATGTAAACCTCCGCAAGGAAGCCCAGAATAATCAACATTAACGCAACTACAGTTATGGCAAGGACTCCATCATGGCTCCAAATCAACGAGGAGAACTTCAAGGACCTTCTCGATTACCTTCAGGAGAATGCAAACAATAAGGACAAGGATCCGTTTTTCGCAGCCGCCTGCGAGCTCCTTGACGGCAGGGTGGAACGGCTTATCCCGACTCTGGCGGAAGACCTCGATGCGGAAGAAGGCATAATCCGGTTCAGGATCCGTCTCCTTGGTGCATGGCTCCTGTGTTATCCGGACCAGGCCGGCCAGAGGAACCGGGTATTTCTCGGTCTGCTTGCATGCATATCCCAAATCACATCGGAAATGTATTCGCAGGATCTTTTCTCAGTTGCAGCAAAGACTCTTTCATATGAAATAAGTAAGTTAGGGTTCGCCTGGGATGACCTTACTGATCTGAATGTTGCCATACTCCGTCACAAGATTCTAGGCGGAGTATCGTTCGGGGACGTTATTGATGAAAATCTCTGGTATGCCGGCAAGGGACTTCTCCATATATCCGGCGAACAGATATCCCTGATGCCTGTGAATATGAAGACGTGGAGCCTGAAGAGCAGTTCGATGGTGGAGAGCATGAAAATTTGTGATGGCAGGCTCAGCGTATGGACACAGAAGGATGAGCGCCTGAAACAGTCCGAGTCATCCGTGGTGACAAAGATAGATGCCTTCGCCACGGAGTTCAGAAGGAACCAGAGGCAGGTAGTACCTACGGAACAGTCGCTGAAGAAATACACGGATGGACAGACAGTGCCGGTCAGGGTGATGTTCATAAGCACTTCTGTCATCAAAGTGGAAACTGCCAATCCGAACTACGAGCGAATATCAGGACATATTGACAAAGGTAACGGTTGGTTCTTCTATTCCGAAAAAGATTTGGCGAGTGCCATTAATGTGGGAGACTATCTGAACGCTGAGATTATAAGTACAGAAACGGGAGTCTTCTCGATATCTAAACAGTTCCTCGCTGCCATCCTCAATGAGGTGTCAGAGGGTAAGTCAGAACCTTGTGAATATGTCTTTAAAAGCAAGTCGGGCCCTCTGTGGATGACAAATACGGGAGTGCCGGTATATGTAAAGGACTCGGAATCATACAATATTGGAGACCGTGCGTTCGTCTACATAACGATGGTGGGAAGTAACGGATACATAAAGGGAGAGATTGACGAGGATCAGTCCGGAATTGAAAAGGAGGATTTTAATGACTACAAGGGATGGTTCATAAGTCACAATCTTCTCATCGAGTACACTGTGCCACAAAAACAGGAATGCAAGACCATCGGGAAGGATGCAGTAAGGATTTTCGAAAGGGTGCTGTACAATTATCAGAAGTCACTCTCCAGGGCATCCGAGATATACAAGTCACTATGCTTCTGCCAGATGCTTGCCGAACTCACGGAAGATGAGAGGGAACTTCATTATCTTGAGCTGAAGGCAAGCTACCTGGAACAGCTCGTGCTCTTTACCAAGGGGCAGTACTCCGAGATGAAGGACCTTATTCCGTCTTCTGACATAGCACAGGAAAGGTCAGTTATAAGATGCGTAAACATCGTAAGGGTATTGAAGGAGATAAACACATCAGGGGATGACTCCAGACTGCTTTCCGAGATCATACAGAGTGAGAACGACGCTCTCGTCATCAAATTGGCCAGAATACTCCAGTCATACAACCGAATCAAGGACATTGTCCCTGAGAAGACACTGTCAGACCTGAAGCAGGAGATGATAAAGGAACTGTCCCTTGACAGCGAGACGCAGTCCACCCTCGATGAAGACGAGGAGGAGAACCTCGGCATGGAGGACAAGACCAAGGAGTTCAAGTCGTCTTTCATCTTCCCGGCCGACAAGTCGCAACATATGTCAGCAAACATGAAGATGCAAAGTCGGAATGTATTCAAGGGCATCTGCGCCTTCCTGAACTCGATGATCGGAGGAACGCTCTATCTCGGAGTGGATGACAGGGGATATGTGATAGGACTCGAGAATGACCTTGACCAGATAAAAGGATCTCTCGACAGCTACATTCGTCTAATCCAGGACGAGGCGAAACAGGCTTTCGAGCAGAGCATACTCGACTTTCTGGACTTCGAGGTCATGTTCGAAGGCAGGGTAGTGGCAATCAAGGTAAGACCGTATCCGGATGGACTCGTGTATATGGATAAAACACCATACAAGAGGAACTTCGGAGAGTCCGAACCGATGCGCGAAGACGAGAAGGCCAGAATGATTTCCATGAAGCTTTCTTCCAGGAAGGCTGACGGCGGCAAGCTCGGAACGATTGAGAAGGCCGTCGTGGAGAAGAAATGCGTTTGCCTCAAGCGCTACTCTTCTGCCAGCGGAATACGCGACCGCCACGTGGAGCCTTTCAAAGTGACGGGAGAAGGCCAGTTCGTATGGTGCTACGATCTTGAGGAAAGGAAATGTAAGCAGTACAGCATATCCCGGGCAGCAGACATCATTTTGCTGAACGAGGCCTGGACGCATCAGAGGGAACACAAGGCCCTTGAAACCGACATCTTCAACTGGAGCGGGGACAAAGCGATGCATATAGAGCTACAGATGGATAATCTGGCCTGCAACATCCTGAAGGACGAGCACCCGCAGAGCGTAAAGTTCCTTACATCAATCAAAGATGGAGAGGAGTGGATACTATCAACCGACATCTACAGGTGCGAGGCTCCGGGACGGTTTGTAATAGGGCTCCTTGACCATGTAAAGATTCTTCAGGGGGAAGAACTCAAGAAATATGTAAAAGACTATATCAATGAGCACTTTGATGCCGAACAATTGACTGTTTGTTGAATCGTTGATGGACTTGAATCATGATCGAAACTGATAGACTCATCCTCCGTCCGTGGGAGGACTCCGATGCGGAGGCGCTTTTCCGATACGCTTCCGATCCGGACGTGGGCCCTAGGGCGGGATGGCCGCCGCACAAGGACATTGAGGAGAGCCGGGGAGTTATCCGGGACATCTTCACCAATGACCGCACCTGGGCTGTTACTCTGCGCGAGACAGGGGAGGCAATCGGTTGTATGGGGTACTACATCCACGGCGAGAGCAACATCCCGATAGGGGAGGAGGATGCCGAAATCGGCTACTGGATAGCCAAACCTTACTGGAACCGTGGCATCGCCACTGAAGCGCTCCGGGCAATGATCGATTACTGTTTCAATGTCAAGGGGTTCCTCACTTTGTGGTCGGATTTCTTCATTGACAATCCGGCCTCCGGACGAGTTATGGAGAAATGCGGATTCAAGGACACAGGAGAAATCAACTTATGCAGTCATCTCTATCACGGGGCTGACCGGCCGGTACACATAATGAAATTGGACTACGCACTTGAGAACAATGGAGATGAATAAATATCTACCGCAACGGCAAGAAGGTGCTTATTCTTGCCTTTGCCGACAACAAGGGCGCGACTCTCAAGGATGCCATCAGGTGCTGGCACCAGCTTCCAACTCGCCTGGCAGTCAGCCCGCCCGAATGCAATAGTCACCGTGATTGCCCTCTATGACCGTCTGAAAACATATCGAAATGTGTAAAATATTTTTTGCCCGAAATATTTTCCCCTATTTGCCCGAAAAAATTTCCAATAAATGACGGTTTTTGTATATTTGCAAAAATTCGAATCCTATGTCATACTATAAGCCACGCATAGCAGATGCGCTTTTGAAGAGGAAACTCGCCGGGAAGGGTGCCGTATTGATTCAAGGCCCTAAATGGTGCGGCAAAACTACAACGGCTGAACAAATAGCTGCAAGTGTCATATATTTGGATGCTCCTGACCAACTCAGGGAAGTCAAGATAAAGGCAGATATCAATCCTCAGGAACTTCTTGCCGGTGCCACGCCCAGACTTCTTGACGAATGGCAGATAGTCCCTCAGTTATGGGACGCTATCAGATATGAAGCTGACCATAGAAAAGGCTTTGGGCATTTCATCCTGACAGGGTCATCAGTTCCGCTCCAGCAGGAGGAGGAAGAAGTTATCAAGCATACTGGGACAGGCCGTTTCGGACGTTTGAATATGCGACCGATGTCTCTTTTTGAATCGGGAGAATCAACGGGAGAGGTCAGTTTGGCCCAATTGTTCGATGAACCTTCAGCCATATTTGGGCACAGCAATATCAATTTGTCCGAACTTGCTTTCCTTACCTGCCGTGGAGGTTGGCCCAGTGCCGTTGAAATGGACCGTGAGATTGCTCTCGACCAGGCATATGACTATTGCGAGGCTATAAGGGAGAAGGATATGTCCAGAGTGGATGGAATCAAGCGCAATCCTGAGAAAGTCGGGCTGCTGATGCGCTCATATGCAAGGAATTTGGCGACTCAAGCCTCCCTTGAGACAATAGCCGCCGACATGCAGGCAAACGAACCGAAAAAGATGGATACAGATACCGTTTCCTCATATATCAGCGCACTTGCCAAACTTTTTGTTGTCGAGGAATCAAAGGCCTGGAATCCTAATCTTCGATCCAAGACAGCCATACGCACATCAAATACCAGATATTATACAGATCCGTCAATAGGTACTGCAAGTTTATCTATCGGACCTAAAGATTTGGAAAACGACCTCAATACTTTCGGTTATTTCTTCGAAACGCTTGCCATACGGGACTTGAGAACCTATGCTGAGGCATTAATGGGCGAAGTAGCACATTACAGGGACGCGGACAAATTGGAATGCGATGCTGTAGTACACCTTCGGGATGGCCGGTACGGATTGATTGAAATCAAACTTGGAGGTGAAGCCCTCATTATGGAAGGAGTGAAAAGTCTTACAGCCTTGAAAAATAAGCTGGACACGACAAAAATGAATAAGCCCTCGTTCCTTATGGTACTTACAGGTGTAGGCAGCATTGCATACAGACGCCCAGAGGATGGCATTTATGTCGTTCCGATAGGTTGTCTGAAACCTTAATCGGATTCAAGGACACAGGAGAAATCAACTGGTGCAGTCATCTCTATCACGGGGATGATCGGCCGGTACACATAATGAAATTGGACTACGCACTTGAATAGAATTACATATAATAAACTAATACTCATATATGATAACACAGGACATTGAATTCATATACCAGTCACTGCTGCCTCGCACCAAGATTCAGCTCAGCCATCTTGGGGATATGCTCGGCTGTGAGCTGAAGTCCAGTCTGCGGAAGGCTGAGATGGCCACGGGGTTGGCAGACTATATCATCAACCGCTCGGACGAATGGTTGCGCTGCCTTCCTCAGAGGGAGCTGGACCTTATGGAGATAATGGTGAAGATGGAGAAGGGGAGTGAGTACCGCACTTTCCCTCAGCCCTACGCTACAGTGATGGAGGCTTTCGGGTTCCTTACTGAGGAAAGAACAGATAATTCCAGCACCTTCACCATAGTTCCGGAATTCTATGATTCCATCAAGGAACACCTGCCTATGGCATTGTCATTCAGGACGGCCAACAATTATATAGAATTCGAGGCCCTTCTGATGGGAATACTCAATACATATGGTCTTGTGGAGCATAAGAAGGTGGTTGAGATATTCTCATCCATATATGATTTCGAGACCGATCCGCAGCTGGCTGTGCAGTCAATGCGATTCCTGTATGAGTCATTCCTTATGAAAATGAATGCAGTGCGGAAGAATGGTTTGATTTATCACAGGACTATGATAAGAAACGGGAATCTAGACGAAGTCATTCCTGAAAGAGAGAGCAGAGTGGAGATAAAGGACTACCGCCAGTTCTCGAAGGAGGAATTCATGGCAGCAGGATTCAACCCGCTCTATCCGTTTGTGGGAAAGGACTCTCTGACCGGAAAGAAGCTGACTGCATTTATGGAGAAGGTCGGTATGGGAGAAGAAGAACGTAATGTGATAGGCACCCTGGTATGGCTCAATGCTCAGGAGAGTGGGACAAAGGGGCCGCTTGGCGCTATACATCTTTTCGACGGCTTGCTCAAGGGCTTTGACCAGGTGCAGGAGATGATGGGTATAGTCCAGGAGTATATGAACAATGTTCCGAAGTGGATATTCAAGGGATACTCCTCCCACGAAGTCTTTGAGAAGTACGAAAAGCCTAACCTCCGGCCACTTCCGGAAAAGATGCCTCCTGCGGGCTTCGGAATGGGTGTTCCAAGAGTTGGACGCAACGATCCCTGCCCTTGTGGAAGCGGCCTGAAGTATAAAAATTGCCACGGAAAATACAACAGCTGATGAAAACGAAGACACTGAAAATCATACTTGCGGCGGTAACTATTTCAAATTTGTTCTATCCCGTATGCAAGGTGCTGTAAAGCTACTAGGAAACTGACGATTATATAGGTAAGTATTTGAATTTCTTGTAATTGTATAGATTTTACGAAGTATTGACATATGCAAAAGATAAACAAAAGAATTAGCCCCAATCACATCTCGGAACTCTCTGAATGTGAGATTTTCGTTTTTGGCAGCAATATAGACGGCCAACATATGGGCGGCGCAGCTCGCTATGCCTATGATAATTTTGGCGCAGAATGGGGCAATGGAGTAGGACCTCAGGGGCAGTGCTATGCAATCCCGACGATGCACGGACCGCTATCCGAAATCAAGCCTTATGTTGACGATTTCATAGAGTATGCCCGCCAGCATCCGATGAACCGCTTCCTTCTCACCAGAATCGGCTGCGGTATCGCCGGGTTCAAAGATGAACAAATGGCACCGCTATTCTTGGAGGCGTTCAAACTTCCGAATGTGTCTTTTCCTGTCGAATGGTTCATCCAACTTATCGACTACAATCCTCTCCAAGATAGGGAGGACGAAAAAGCTCCACCAGTAATCAATATGAAAGTACTGCAGCGTCTTTGCGGAGAGCACGCCTATACCATCGGTGCAGGTTTCCACTGGACAGAGCCGGATGTTTTGATACGATATGTCATTGACGATAATAAGTTCGGTTACAAGTCCATGGGAAACTTCTTCTTCTTCGACGACTGCCTCTACGTTTGGGATTATGATGATGTCTGGGCTCCGGACCATAATGCCGATGTGGTAGATGCCATATTCTTCGATGAATGCAAAGGACGAGGCTACGCCCACCGAGTGCTTTTCGCAGGTGTCAAGACTCCATACAAAGACTCGAAGGGAGAAAGTATCTTTACCGGTGATGTCTGCCACATCAAGTTCCACGGAACGGAGTATGACTTCTCGCTGAGCACACTAGGCTCAGAGGATAATCTCGAATACTTCCGTTATGCCTTTGTTCTGGATAATCACTGTATCTACCCGGAAGAATGTGAGAGCATCACTCGCGTCGGTACTGTCTTATATATGCTCAATCCGGATGATTCCGGTGATTTGGTCGAAGAGAAAGGTTGCGAATTCATGGACATCTACGGCCAAAATCCTGATTCCATCGAGCAGCGTCTGGAGATGGCAAAATTCACCCCGAGTTTCTACAGAAAGTATTGGGAGTATGCTGCGCTGAAAGTGCTGGAAATAAAGTACGATTGGCGATACTATCCCGGCTTTCCGAAACCGGATGAGAAATAATCGAAACTTAGTCTCAGAGACACAATATGGAGAAAGGCTATATTATGGTTCAATTGCAGGAATTGTTAAATAGAATTCCTGACTATTTCGAGCCGGATGAAATTCTCACGTGACGTTGAGAAAATGCGTGGTTTTATTGGGAAAAGTCCCTGTGCAGAAGCTGAGCTATATTTTGTCTTCTTGGAAACAGGACAGTGGTGCAAGGCAGATAAATACAAATCCATCTTAGGATATTCAATTTATCAAAATGGCGGAGTGAAATTTCGCAAAGATAACGTCTACTTGTATTCAATTAAGTCACACTGGGAAAAGTTCAAAGAGCTTGAACCTGAGATTGAAATCCCTGAGCCCAAAGCGATTGAAATCGGTGAAGCGTACGGATATCGCCAATTTGTATCCCCGCTTTTAATAAAAATACCTTTCTCTGTCGGCCTCAATGATCATTCAATAAATGAAGACTGAACAACTAGAGAACAAGAATAATCGAATTGTGAGATTGATCGGGACTTAAACCGCTTTGAACGGCAATGATGTTTAATAAATACAAATTTCATACACCGCATCAGTCGACGGAATCCTACGCGATGCAATAAGAAAAGAGATAGATGAAGTATATGCCCTGAACTGCTTCTGGACACCGGGGCCTGTCGGGGTAACGATAGTAACCATCAGATAATGAAAGCATACACATACATAGACGAGGGGCATTTCGCCCTTCTGGAGAAACCGAAGCCGAGGATTCTCGACCCGAAGGATGCCATAGTGAAGGTCACTCTGGCGAGCATCTGTACCAGCGACCTGCACATCAAGCACGGCAGCGTGCCCCGTGCCGTTCCCGGAATCACCGTCGGCCACGAGATGGTAGGAATAGTCACCGATGTAGGGGAGCAGGTCCATTCGGTAAAGCCGGGTGACAGGGTGACGGTGAATGTGGAGACCTACTGCGGCGAATGCTGGTTCTGCAAGCACGGCTATGTCAACAACTGCCAGTCCCCGGACGGCGGCTGGGCTCTCGGCTGCCGCATCGACGGAGGACAGGCGGAATTCGTCCGCGTGCCCTATGCCGACCAGGGACTCAATAGGATTCCGGACAGTGTCACGGACGAGCAGGCTCTTTTTGTCGGGGATATACTTGCAACCGGCTACTGGGCGGCAAGAATCTCGGAAATCAAGGAAGAAGATACGGTACTCATCATCGGAGCCGGTCCGACAGGCATCTGTACTCTGCTGTGCGTGATGCTGAAGTACCCGAAACACATCATCGTGTGCGAGAAGTCGGATGAGAGGCGTGCTTTTGTCAAGGAACACTATCCGGAAGTAATTGTAACAACACCGGAGGAGTGCACGGCGTGCACCGGTGCATACGGTGCACCTCTGGGCGGTGCAGATGTTGTCATTGAGGTTGCAGGTTCTGAAGACAGCTTCCAGCTCGCCTGGCAGTCAGCCCGCCCCAATGCAATAGTCACCGTGGTCGCCCTCTATGACCGCCCTCAGATACTGCCTCTGCCTGATATGTACGGCAAGAATCTAACCTTCAAGACCGGCGGTGTGGACGGCTGCGACTGTGCCGAGATTCTATCGCTTATAGAGCAGGGGATGATAGACACTACACCGCTAATCACTCACAGGTATAGTCTGGAGGAAATTGAAGAGGCTTACAGAGTGTTTGAGAACAGAGAGGAGGGAGTCATAAAGATTGCTGTCACTTTGATGGTGTCTGCTTAGTCCCAGACAAAGTTCCCGGTGCCGGCGCCGATTTCAAAGTGGAGCTTGGCTATGCCGAGGTCCATGCGGGTGTATCCAACCAGGGAAAGACCGTTGACCCTTATCGACACCTTTGGTAGTTTGCCGTCGGGGCCGCTTTTGTATTCTATGTAGAATTTCTGCTGATTGACTGCAGTGGGCGCAAGAAGTGCAGCTTTGACACCGTCGTTGAACCATTGCGGAGTGGAGGAATCGGCATTGTTTATATCTTCGAGGCTCTTGCCTTTGTGTTGTACTCCCGGGGTGAGACCATAGCCAAGGGCTATGTAGCAGGCTATCCTTTCCTCAGATGACAGGGTATAGGTGCCCTTGATTTTGCGGTAGCTTACCCCTGCCCAGCAGGAGTTCAGGCCCAGTTGCTGGGCATAGAGCACCAGTTTCTCACCGTAATAGCCTACAAGCAAGTCTGATTCTTCCGATTTGGGACAAGCAACTACCAGGTAAGTGGATACTCCGGAGAATTTGCCGTATGCCATAGGCCCGCTGAATGCTTTGGGCTCATTTGTTACCAGCTGTATGTGCAGTCCGCTTTCTGCGTTTACCTGCTCGACTGCAATTCTGAGTTTTTCCAGTATTTCTCCCGCAATCGGCTCGGGACGGTATTTCCTTACCGAATGTCTGCTTAGTAATGCCTCATGGAGGCTCATCAATTTGTCCATACTGCAAATATAGTCATTTTCCGCGGTATTGTGGGCGGGTATGCCCTGCGAAAGCAATTTCGGGTACTGTATTTTACCTCTCTTTCGCATTCCGGCGTGGCAGATATCTACCGGAGAGTTTCGCCTTTACTACTACCATCCGACATAATGTCCCGGAACTGCCTCATACCAGAAGTGGCCTTGTCCTTTATGATATGCACCCCTCGTATTGAAGCTGCTGCCGACGGGTCCGGGTCGATTACATAAATACCGCAATCTGAAGGAGCAAAACGGTAAAGTGATGCTGCAGGATAGACTTGCATCGAAGTGCCCACAATCAGCAGTACATTAGCCCGAGCCACAAGTGCAGCCGCAGCCTCCAGATTCGGCACAGCCTCACCGAAGAAGACAATGTGTGGCCTGAGCTGGGTTTTCCCCGGTCCTCCGACTTCCCCCATCTCAACTCTCCTGTAGCCAATATCCATCACGTACTCAGTCGAAAAACCGTCCCTTTCGCAACAGCAATCCTCCGGACGGACCTTCGTAAGCTCCCCGTGCAGATGAAGCACCTTGCTGCTCCCGGCTCTCTCGTGCAGATTGTCCACATTCTGTGTCACCACATCCACATTGAAATCCTCCTCCATCTGAGCCAGTATCTTATGGGCATCATTGGGCTCCACATCCCTGAGCTGGGCCCTGCGCACATTGAAAAATTCCTGCACCTTTTCCGGATGATGCCTCCACGCCTGTGCGGAGCAAACCTCTTCCACCGGTACATTGTCCCATAATCCATTGCCACCCCTGAAAGTGGACAGTCCGCTTTCCGCACTTATTCCCGAGCCGGAAAGCACCACGATTCTTTTTTTGTCAGCCATAATTCTTGTTCGGCGGGTTCAAAATCCCGCATCCCTGCAAATATATAAAATCTCTCTGGCAGAGTGAGACTGTAAATGATACGCAGATTGCAGAAAAAGGATAACTTTGCAAAAATTTTATGGCAATGGAGGCATATATGATACCGACCTCGGTCAAGGAGGTACAGGCTTTGGGATGGGACTATATCGACGTCATCTTCTTCACCGGAGATGCTTTCATAGACCATCCTTCCTTCGGTACTGCCGTGATTGCCAGATGGTTGCAGAAATTCGGCTATAGGGTGGCAGTGGTACCTCAGCCCAATTGGAGGGACGATCTGAGGGATTTCCGCAAGCTCGGGGCACCGAGACTCTATTTTGCAGTGAATGCCGGGGCAATGGACTCGATGGTAAACCATTACACAGCTTCCAAACGCCTGCGCAGTGATGATGCCTACACCCCTGAAGGTCGCGCCGGAGCCCGTCCTGACTATGCCGTCACGGTCTATACCAAAATCCTCAAGCAACTCTGGCCGGACATCCCGGTGGTAATAGGCGGGATTGAAGCCTCGTTGCGCCGCCTGACCCACTACGATTATTGGCAGGACAGACTTCTGCCCTCGGTGCTCGTCTCTTCAGGTGCAGACTGGCTCTGTTACGGAATGGGGGAGAGGACTATGATTGAACTCACCCGGGCCATTGAGGCCGGACGCAATATATCCGATATCAGGAAAATCCCACAAATAGGTTTCTATTGCGACGGGAAGTGCCGCACCAAAGATGCAGTCTTCCTCCATTCATACGAAAACTGTCTCAAGGACAAAAAGGCCTTCGCCCAGAATTTCCATCTGATTGAGACTTATGCGAATATGATGCACCCTCCGTTAATCGTGGAGCCTGTGGGAAAGGGTTATGTGCAAATCAACCCGACTCTTCCCCCTGCCACGACACAGGAGATGGATTCTTTCTGGGACCTGCCTTTCACCAAACTCCCGCATCCCCGCTACAAGGGCAAGCGCATCCCTGCCTACGATATGATAAAATTCTCGGTGAACACTCACAGAGGCTGTTTCGGGGGTTGTAATTTCTGCACCATAGCCGCCCATCAGGGCAAATTCATCCAATCCAGAAGCGAGGAAAGCATATTGAAGGAGATTGCGGAACTCAATAATCTGCCGGGTTTTGCGGGAAATATTTCCGATGTCGGGGCCCCCACGGCAAATATGTACGGTATGCACGGCAAGGACGTGTCAATCTGTGAGCGCTGTCGCCGCAAATCCTGCCTCTTTCCGTCTCCCTGCAAGAATCTGGACCGTTCCCACGAGCGTCTTCTCCGGCTCTATTCCCGCATTGCCACAGTCAAGGGCATACGTCACGCCTACATTGGAAGCGGCATACGCTACGACCTCTTTCTTGACGAAAAGGGCTTCGTGGACGAGAGCTCCCGCCCGTATCTCAAGGAACTGATTCTGGACCATACTTCCGGCCGTCTGAAAGTGGCGCCGGAGCACACCGAGGATTGCGTCCTAAAACTGATGGCAAAGCCCTCCTTCCGCCTGTTCGAGAGGCTGCGCAAGGAGTTCGATGCCATCGTGAGCAAATCTGAAAGGAATTGCGAGCTGGTGCCTTATTTCATTTCGTCCCATCCGGGCTGTGGAATGAGGGAAATGGAGAGCCTTTCCCGCAATCCTGCCCTGAAGGGATTGTATATGGACCAGGTCCAGGATTTCACCCCGACCCCAATGACCACCTCCTCCGTGATGTTCTACACCGGCCTGAACCCCTCCACAATGGAAAAAGTCTTTGTGGAGCGCAATCCGGACCGCAAGAAGCAGCAGAAGTCGTTCTTTTTCAGGAAGAAATGACTTTAACGGCAGGCTCCACGAACTGGGTGCTCTTGCCTATTCAGTTTTCATTGTCCATTTCTGTGTGGATATCAGTGGGCGCTCAATACTACGGCACTCAGATCAACCATCAAGACAAAGGTCTTAGATTATTAAAAATTAGGATATGAAAAGAAATACATATTTTGATTTCCTGCGAGGCCTTGCCATCATGATGGTGGTGGGCATTCATACCTATACATTGGGAAAGGACAGCACAGTAGTTAGACAGCTGCTTAATACAGCTGTTCCTCTATTTATTGCTATTTCAGGATACTGCCTATCCCAGAAGAGAATGGAGAATAAGGATGATTATCTCTTTTTCCTAAAAAAGAAATTCTCCAAAGTTTATCTGCCGGTGTTGGTTTGGTCACTGCCACTATATGCGATAGCACTATACTCTGGCAGTAGTATTATTAAGCAAACAATATTGCTTTTGAGCTGTGGACTTTCCATCTACTATTTTGTAGCTTTCATAATGCAGTGCTATGTAGTTCTTCCTGTTATAAACAACTATATATCAGGAAATAAGCGTAGGGTGGTAATTGTAAGTTGCCTTATTTCATTTGCGTGGATAGCAGGAGTAATGTACATGAATACCATTCAAGGTAAAGGGATACCACTGATTCTTTATGCAGGTCCACTCCCATGTTGGCTGATGTTCTTTGTGTTGGGAGTTATGATAGGTCATAAGCCGGAAAGAAATTATTCAATCATTCTTCCTATGGTTATTGCCGTCTTAGGATTTATTCTCTCCGTTATTGAGACAGATTACTTGCTCGACCATTATGGCAAAGGTGTAGGAATCAAACCGTCCTCATTCATTTATTCTGCAGGAATGATATTCCTGATGTTCTCAAACAAAGTGGAAAATCTAATCAGACGAACAGGTGCTATTTATAGATTTATTATTTGGATAGGTAGCCTTTCTTTCGGCATCTATCTTGTCCATTGCTATTTCATTAGTTTCTTTGTGAAGCGATTACCTATTGATAGTTGGTTACTGCAATGGTCTTTAGCTTTGTTCTTGACTGTAGTCTTCATTTTGATATTAAGAAAATTGCTTCCAACAAAGTACCATAAATACTTAGGTATATGATAACAATTACCGATAAACATAAATGCTGTGGTAGCAGTGCATGTGCATCCGAACCTTTGGACTCCATTGCGGATGCCCCATTTATTTACGTCTAATGACCCACAT
>CAMCFO010000044.1 GCA_945874155.1 uncultured Bacteroidales bacterium | reverse complement strand
TTTCAAGCGTTTGACCGCCAGTGTTCGCACCGGCGGTTTTTTTATTCCCTCCCTATGATTATTTGCCAAAACAATTCAACTTGCTGAAAAAATTTTTGTCTCTTAAGTGCATAAGTATTAAATTCGTGGCATTATTGGCTTAACCTAATCTGCTTGGAAAACGAACACAATTCTACAACAATATGAAAAGAACCAATTTCGCAAACACTTGTCTAATCACCTGTGCAGCAATGCTTTCGATGGTGGTGAATTCTTGCGTCAACAAGGATTACGACATCGACAAGCTTGACACGGAAATCACATTGGCAAGCGAAGGTCTTGAACTTCCTCTGGGCAAGACTGCTCCCATCACCATCCAGGACCTGCTCAAGGGCATGGACCAGGAAATGATTACCGCATTGGAAAACGGCACCTGTGCTTTCCGCATCGGAGAGAGTTTCCCTCTCAGCGACAATCTGCCGGATATGAACAGCATCATCAGCATCCCCGATGTGGCATTCAACAGCGGCTTCCAGATTCAGATTGCCGATTTCGATTCCGGTGCCTTCTCCCTGAATGAGGCATCATTCGACAGCGACCACGGGATAGACAACTCCCAGCTGAACCTCAACATCGACACCCCGCAGTTAGATGAGGAATCCAGCACAGCTCTTGAGATTTACAAATATGCGGAAAAGGCCAACAACCTGAGTGTCAATCTTCAGGACACCGATTTCCAGGTTGGAGTGAATATGAGCGGGCTGTATGTGGGAACCATTCCTCCCGGAAATTTTCCAATCGGACTTACAGATCCAATTGCCATAGAGGAGACGAACAAGAATGTTACCATTAAAATGGATCCCGTCGAAGGCATCAGCGACATCAAAAACATAAAACTGACCCCCACTTCGAACCTCACCATTGAAATTTCAGTCGCAAACTCATTTCTGACCGATGGTTCATTCATTCCGGACATCAGCATCAACCTGGACAATCTGATGACACTTCAGGGCACCGGCTCCATCATCAAACTCGGCTCCGAGTTTGCCCTGTCCTATTCCAACAACTTCACCGCACGCAAGAATTACAAGGTTGAGTCCATCAATCTGGATCCGAACAACTGGGGCCCGGCAGGATTCTCCCAGACAAACAACGTGAAGGTTTCAGGAAACGTCAAGCTGAACGAGGCCTACACCACCAGTGAAGAGTTGAACCGCTTCCTCGCCAACCCGAACAACGGACAGCTCCAGCTCAACGTCACCGTCAAATACGATGAGATCCAGATTCAGTCCTTCAGTATGGACATAGACAATATTGACATCGACCTGCCCCAGACTCAGACCATCCCTCTGAATATCACCGACATACAGCTCCCTCAGGAAGTTGAGTCAGTGGACAATGTGAAGTTCAAGACAACATCTTCCAATGTCAATTTCAGTATGTCGCTCGAGAACCTGCAGAATGTCGCCGGGCTCAAGGTGGAACTCGAATCCCTCGAAATCCAATTCCCTGCAGGTCTGGATGTGGAAGGTGCAGTCAACGGAAAACTCACATACCCGGCAGAGGACATCACAAACGGCTTCAGCAAGGACATCACAATCAAGTCTCTGACTCTACCGGCACCTCAAGGAGGAACAATTTCCTATAGCGGCAACATCGAGGTCACTGCAACAGCCAAGGCCAGCGGCAACGACGTGCTTTCCAGCAGTATTCCAAGCACCGCAGACAAAGACGGCATAATAAAGACCCAGGTCAACTCCACGCTTGCGATTAAGGACTATACAGTCAAAGTCAAGGCTCAGAGCAAAGAATTTGACGAACAGGCATTTGACTTCAATTACGACATCGATGCAGCCATTGCCGAATACGGTGCCGTGACCATCTACCCGAAGAACGACCCTGCAATCAACATCCAGATTGACATCCCTTCAACTGCTTTGTCAATCAAGGGCAGCCAGGATAAGGGCATAATAGTCAAGTTCCCTGAATTCATCCACTTCAAGAACGTGCCGTCAAATTTCGACAACACCAGCAACACGCTCACCATCAAGGGTGAAAATCCGGGCACTGTAAATCTGCCTATAGACAATCTCACCATAGACCCTATCAAGGAAAATGACAGCTACAAGATTAAGGGACAGGTACTTATATCCGGAGAAGTGGTCACCGATGCAACGACTCTGCACAAAACCGACATTGAAGAAATTACAGCCCCTGACTTCAAGATAAAACTCAAAACCACCATCCCGGCAATGGAGGCACAGGATGTGTCCCTCGTCAAGTTCGAGAAGGAACTGAAAGAAAACTTCGACATCACCATCTTCCAGAAGAAAGACCTGCCGAAGGAGATCATCAGCATTTCCGAAGCCCAGCTCAAGGATGTGCAGACCAATCTGGATTTCACATTCAGCAACCTGCCTGAATTGAACACCGACATTGAGGTGGATGCCAGCCTCACCTTCCCTGAGGTCATAACGCTCGACCAGAACGACGAGAGAGTCTCAGGCAACACCTTGAATATCAAGGGAGTTATCAACAGCGAGGGCAAACTCCTCGTGAATCCGGTGAAGATTGACAAGCTCGACCTTTCAAGTTACGACTTCACATCCAACAAAGACCTCACCGGAAAGATTGAGGTAACAGGCAAATTCACAGCCCTCCATCCTAAGGCCGACATCAACTCTCTTGGAGGGAATATCGACATCGACATTGACGTGAAGATTCCTGACATCAAGTTCGAGAAAATCGTCGGCAGGATTGACTACGACATAGACAAGTTCAACCAGAACATCCAGCTCGAAGGCCTGCCTGACTTTATGAAGGATGAAAACTTCGTGCTCGACTTCGCCAATCCTCATCTGCTGCTCAAGGTGAAGAGCAACCTCGGCATTCCTGTCGCTGCAGATCTCATCCTGACACCGGTTTACAGCGGCACGGACGGCACTCCGATAACCTGCAAGCTCAATCTGCCGGCTTCACCGGAGGCTTCCAGCACAATCACGACCAACTTCTGGCTCGCAAACACCGATAACGGTTGTCCTGCCGACTGCATCCATATCGAGGCTGACATCAGAGGACTGCTTCAGAAGATTCCTGACCAGTTCAAGCTCGTGCTGGATGCGAAGACCAACTCTGAGATGGACGGAACAATCCAGCCTGACAGCAAGTACACTCTCGACGTGGACTACGAATTCGTGGCACCTTTCGAGTTCGGTGATAAGACGCACATAGAGACCGAACAGATTGTCGAAGGACTGGGTGCGGACATAGGAAAACTGCTCAGAAAGAACAGTCTCAAAATCGGAGGCGAAATCACCAACACACTTCCTCTGCAGCTGCTCCTCAGCATCGAGCTTCTGGATTCCGGGAAGAATGTCATTCCTATGGACGAGCCTTGCCAGCAGGTTCTGAAAGCCTGTGCGAGCGACGGATCGGCCTCTGTGACCCAGGTGGACCTTGTTCTGCACAAGAACGACATCGACGCAATGGAAAACCTCTCAGCCTTGAAGCTCAAATATGAGGTAACATCCCCTGTTTCAGGAGTTTCCGTCAAGGAAGACAGCTATCTCCAGGCAGTGCTCACCATTGCACTTCCTGAAGGTTACACAATAGACTTCAACAATAACACAGAAGAGTAATCGATTATGAGTAAGAAATATATAATTGCAACCCTTGCCATTCTCCTGCTGCCCCTCACTCTCGGGGCACAGGGGCTCAGGGGCAGCTACTTCCTTGACAACTCCATTGTAAGGACCAAGCTCAATCCGGCTTTCAGTCCGAGAGCCAACTATTTCCAACTGCCGGTCCTGAGCAACACAGGTGTCGGTGTATATGGTAACATAGGCGCATCCAATGTGCTCTACCCTATGGACGGCTCGCTCTATCTTTTCCTGAACAAGAATGTCTCCGCAGACCAGTTCGTGAACTCCCTTCCTGCAATGCCGGGAATAGACATCAGCTTCGACACCAACCTCCTCAGCTTCGGTTTCTATGGCTCCGACCATTCATTCTGGAGTGTCGAGACCGGACTCACGGTGGATGCCAGCGTGGGCCTGCCGAAGGAATTCCTGGAATTCGCCAAGAGGGGTCCCGAAAACGGAAGGGTTTACTCATTGAAAGGCTTCAATATCTATGCAAACGCGTCTCTGTACGCATCCTTGGGCTACAGCAGGGATCTTTCCGATGTGGTCAAGGGCCTGAAAATAGGTGCAAAGGCCAGATTGCTCATTCCGGCCGCCGAGGCTTCAGTGGACCTGGGCAACAGCACCATCACTGCCGACAACCAGCAGCTCCTTGTAAACACTGATGCCACAGGCACACTTGCCTCCACCTTCTTCCGTCTCATCCCTGCCGAGAATGCCGGAGAGGCTCCTCAATTCGAGTTCCTCACCAAATATGCCCCTGCAGGCTACGGTTTCGGCATAGACCTCGGAGCGGAGTACAGGCTCAGCGTGGGCAGTGTGATGGACGGACTCACCTTCTCCTTCTCGGTGCTCAACCTCGGAGCCAAGTTCTACAAGGCCCAGAACCTGCAGAAACTTGCATCCAAGGGCAATGTGGTGTACACCGGTGCTGAAAATATCACATTCGACGAGAACTCTAACATAGGAGATGTGTTCACCAAGCTTGGCGAAGACTTTGTGAAACTCGGAAACTTCACCGATGTGTCCGACGACAAGGACGTCACCTTGATGACCAGACCTACCTTCAACTTCGGAGTGGAATATCCTTTCGTGAACGACAAGCTGAGCGTCGGTCTGCTCTACACCCTGAACCAGAGGATGAACCAGACCCTCAGCCACGAACTGACGGTTTCCTACAACCTCAACCCTTGCAAATGGTTCAATCTCGGAGTGAATTATTCCTTCCTCAATGTCTATAAATCAGTGGGTTGGATACTCGAATTCTCACCGAAGGCCGGAGTGGACTTCTTCATCGGCACGGACTTCCTCTACACCGAGATGATGCCTAAGCTCTTCCTCCCTGTGGACAAGTTGTGGACCAACGTCAATTTCGGACTTACCTTTATGCTTGGCAGCAAGCACGCTAAGTAAGTCCCCGCAATATACGGGAAACGGCTGACTGGAATTACGGTCGGCCGTTTTTTTTAATTGAGTATTTTGAAGAAAGTGTATAACTTTGCAGGCATTATGAGAAAATTTTCCGGAATACTCCTGCTGGCTGTCACAGTCGTGTCATCCTCCTGCCTCAAAAAAGTCGAGCACAATCCTTCCGACACGAAGGAAACTGCCTTTATGTACATAATGAACTCCTATGCCCGCAGCAATGGCACTGCCACCTTCAAAGCCTTGGCAGACAATGCCTTACTGCTCTCAAACACCAGCATCCTGGCCCGGAACAAGATAGAGACCGAGGAATTGGATGCCTCCGATGTCAAGAGCATCTGCAACTATTGGGTTAGCGCAAGGGACAATTGGTTCAGGGTACTATGCCTTCCGGTTATGAGCGAGGAGGACGAAGCTCTGTTCCGGAACATAGGCACCTGGCCTGCGGACACCACAGGAATCAAGGAAACCATTGCCAAGATTGAGGGTGGAGAAAGCCTGAACTTGAGTGAACTTCCTCAGAATCAGAGGGGATTCAGCGCAGCGGAGTTCCTGCTCTATCAAATCCGGGACGGCAAGTCCGAGCAACACTCTCCGGACTACAACGCCACTCAACTGTACTATCTTTGTGCTGTCACAGAGGAAATCAAGGTCGCATCCACCCTGCTCTATGCCAACTGGGCAGGCAGCGAGAACCTTGCGGACAGTTATGCATCGCTGCTCCAGCGCTATTCACTTACGGCCCAGACCAGAGGCTATGCCTGGGAACTGCTGAATCCCGGTCAGGATGAGAGCCGCTTCGAAACCTACCAGGATGCTCTGCTCAAGCTGATTGACGGCTGCATTGCCTTTGTCGAGGAGTTCGGCAAGAATATGCTCGGGAAGGAACTCGACCCTGTCAGCCGCAACAGCGTGACGGATTACAAGTCGGCCTTCGGCGGGATAAGCAACTGCTACAACGGCAAGATTTCAGGCCAGGCATCCCTCAGTACCTACACCAAGGCCTGGAATGCGGAGCTGGACACGGAAATCAAGGCCCAACTTACGGATATACAATCCCGCATCAACAAACTCAGCGAGCCGGTTTCGGATTCGGAGGAAGACCTGACAGCCCTCTCATCAGCCATCAGTGAAACGCTTGTCCAATCCTTGAACGCCCTCCGCGACTTCATCCAGTCCCTATAAGCTCCCGGCTTGGCATCCAGGTCCTAAAGATGGAGCGCAAAATAATCGGAAACCTTGTCCATAAGATGCACCCGGTTCATTCCGAACACGTTGTGCTGAGCCACCGGATAAGTGAAATAGTCCACCGGCACCATAGCATCTATGCAGGCCTGAAGGAAATTCAGACAATGCTGCTGCACCACGGTATCATCCACGGCACCCTGACATATCAGCAACTTGCCCTTCAGATTCCCGGCCTTCCCGACCAGCGAAGTGGACTCATACCCCTGAGGATTTGCCTGAGGACTGTCCATATATCTCTCCCCATACATCACTTCATACCATTTCCAGTCTATTACCGGGCCGCCTGCCACCCCAACCTTGAAAACATCCGGATAAGTGGTCATAAGCGAAATGGTCATAAACCCGCCGTAGCTCCATCCGTGCACCCCGATTCTTGAGGCATCCACATAAGGCAGGGAGCAAAGCATCTTGACACCCTCCATCTGGTCCTCCATCTCAGCCTTTCCGCACTGTCCCCAGATGGCTTTCTCATACTCTGCACCGTGATAAAGCGTACCCCTGTTGTCCTGCACATACACAAGGTAGCCTCTCTGCGCCATAAGCATCTCCCAGTAGCGCAGGCTGGCCAGCCAGGAATTGTTGACCATCTGGGAATGAGGCCCACCATAGACATAGACAATCACAGGATACTTCTTTGAGGGGTCGAAATCCTTGGGTTTGATAAGCCTGTAATGATTGTCATACTTCCCGTCCGCACTCCTGATGCTCCCGAAATCCATCTCGCAAAATCCATAGCCCACGGTCGGGTCCTCCGCAGCAAAGAGCAGTTCCCTTTCTTCAGCCCCGGCCTTGCACTTCCAAAGCCTGTAAGGACAGTTCAGACTGCTGAAAAGGTCATAATAGCTCCCATCCTCCCCGAATCCGGAGGCTGTATGCCACCCGCTTTCCCGGGTAAGCCTTTGGGCAACAAACTTTTTGGGAAGTGAATAATCCCCCTTGCGGTTGCGCTTGAGCTCAGTACGGAAAAGATGCTGCTCGGCCGGGCTAAGTTCGGAGGAATGGTAATACACCCAGTGACCGTCGTCATAGGCATACTGAACGTCTGCATCCACGCGTGTAATCCTCTGGACCTCACCGCTTTGTTTATTGCATAGATAGAGGTTGCGGAAGCCGTCGCGAATGTCGGTGCGGTAGATGAACCAATTCTCGGAAAAGCCGGTTGGCGACTTTGCATCCCTGAGGAAATGCAGCTCGTCCAAAGGTTCCACATATCTGTCGTCGTGCTCTGTCAGAACAGTCGAAACATACTCCCCGGTCTGGGCACAATAGCGGTTAAGGTGCATATTCTTCTGCGCCCTGTCCAGCACCTGCACCAGTATCTCCCTTGAATCCGGGCTCCAGGTCACATTAGTGAGGTATCGCTCCTGGTCGAAGTCAGTAACCTTCAGATAGACAATGGATCCCGATGCCAGGTCATAGACCCCGAGGCTCACAATTTCCGAATCGGTTCCCGCCATAGGATATTTTATCATCTTGAGCGACCCGGTGCGTGTGGTGATGTCCAGAAGCGGGAAACTGCCCACTCTCGACTCATCCTTGCGGTAAAAAGCCAGCTTGCTGCGGTCCGGTGACCAGAAAAGTCCGCCACTTATGCCGAATTCATTGCGGCTGATGCTCTCTCCGTAAACAATATCCGGAGATTCAGCCCTTACGACAACCGCAGAGTCTATCCTGATGGTGGACAAACCGTTCTCGCGGGAAGATGTCGCCACCGGCCCTTCATTTTTCACGACCTTATCATTGAAACCCTCTATGCGGGGTACACGGACACGGAACGGCCTGCCGGACACAGCATCCTCCATAGTCATAGTCCCTCCGTCTCCAGATGCAGGCCTGATGTCGATTATGCCCTCCTGGGCAAAGGCTCCCACGGCGGAGCACAGTACAAAAGCAGGGATAACCAAAGCTCTGATTATCCCGGCTCCATTCCTTGCGGCAATGCCGACTGATGTAAAGATTTTCATTCCACTGATACAATTCTGTCCACTATGTATTTCTGCTGTCCTCTCCAAGGCAATGCCCCGAGATATTCCTTGTAGTGAAGCTGCACATTGCGTCCGCTGCAGCGCATCAAGGTGTCCGCAATGGCCTTGTCTGCCACCGAGAAATCGAACTCATAAGACTGCACGGCCGTCGTGGCCCCCTTGCTTCCCTTCTGGAAACCGGCCTGGATTGCCCTGCCTTCATAAGTCTTCCAGAGATAACCCTTATAGACCACGAAATTCAGCTCTCCCGCCTTGACACCCTCTCCGAACACATAGTAGAATTTGATGTAAACAAAAAGTGCAGCAGCTGCAAGCAGCAGCAATGTCACTGATGTTATGATTTTGCCTTTCAGTTTCATATACTTCGAATTTTTACGCAAAATTAAGTAAAGTTCCGCAAATAACCTTCATCATTCTCCCTAAAACCCGCTCAGCCCATTCGGAGCAGTTTTCGGTAAAGCACCCTCAATGAGGCGAGTATGGCCTCGAAGCTGAATGGACCGCGACAACGGATGGCTACAGCTCTCATCATTTGTGCCTTTCGCACGCTCTTTCGCGACTTTCCGGTGCTCATATATCCGTGTATCACCATCTCAATCGGGAAATACCTCATCTTCAGGCCCATTTTGAGGCAATCGCTCAGGAAAATGGTCTCCTCCCCGCCTTCAGGCCACTTTGCAGCACCCACTCCGAAATCTTCGTCAAAGCGCAAATCACAGATGGCCTCCAGTCTGAAAGCCAACTCAATTGAGCTGAAATAGTACTTGCCCCGAAGAGGTATCTTGTTGACAACAAATGATTTGTCCTGATATGGCTTGAAAGGCGGCTGAGACTGAGGCGTAAGAATGCGGAAGGCTGCAAGTGAAATTTCCGGATGCTCCCGAAAGGCAGCCATCACCTTGTCGAAGGAATCCGGCAGATAAGTCACATCGTCATCCGCAATCAGGCATATTTCCTCCCCCGGAACATCCGAATGGGCCTTTACTACATCCAGACAATGGTTACGGTTGCGACTGATTCCACGTCCCCGGAATGGCGCATAAATCACATCCTCCCGGTCCATAGACAAGGGCGGGCAGGCCTGCGCGTAATCCTCCGACATCTGATGCGAAACCACATAACGCACATCGTCCCTCTGCGGCTGAAACATCGCCCCCACTCCATCCACACTGCCGTTATAACAGCAAATCAATATATTAAGTCTCATATTCTGTCCAAGATTATTCAATATTTTGGGGGCTTGATTTTGAAAAATTCACAGAAGGCGGCACTCATACGGTAAAAACCTTCCGCCAGCTTAGGCGAGCCCAACTTGAAGAGCAGCAGATTTGGCACCTGGCCCATCCTGAGGGTGAAAATGCCGGAAAAACCAATCAGTTGCGGGTCCGTCTTCATAAGCGAATAGAAGCGGGAAATATTGTCCGAGGTGCATAGAACTGTCCTGCGGGTTGCGAACACAGTCAAAGCACGGCAGACCAGTCTTCCCACAAGGTCCCTGTGTCTTAGTTGTCCCACAGTCCTGCTGTCCGGGAAGCACTTTTCAACTCTGTCCAGCAGAGACGCATACTGGCCGGTGAGCTGGAAGAGCTGATAGAGATGCCTGTCCGAACTCAGGTCCGCAGACAAGCCCTGAGTGCTCTCCCTGTATATGTAGAGAGACTCGGAAATGGTGGTCACTCTGCGGCAGCGGCAGATGAATTCGAAGAGAAAGAGCAGGTCCTCCCCATAGCCAAGACCCTTCTGGAAACGCAACGGAACTCCGGAACAGACCGTCTGTCTGCGGAAGAGTTTGCCCCAGACAGGCCGGAGATAGCTGCCCCGATGGCTGTAGTTGTCGTCCCAGAAAAGGTTGATTTCCCATCCGGAATAGATGCGGTCCGAAAGTGGGGACTGCACATCAGTAATGGTCTTGCCGGAGAGACTGCGCAGGGAATAGCCGCCTACCACAAGGTCCGCACCGCTCTCCAGGGCATTGCAGCAACGTTGCAGAGCCATTTTCGGCAGCAGGTCATCCGAGTCCACGAACATCAGATACTCCCCTACAGCTGCTTCTATGCCCGCATTTCTGGCATCGCTCACTCCTCCGTTGGGCTTGTGGATAACCTTGATGTCCGGGCTCAGGAGGCTGAGACGGTCACATAGGGACGGCGACTCGTCGGTGCTGCCGTCATCCACGAGTATGAGCTCGCAATTCCCTTCGAAATTGCCGGAGAGAATGGAGCCCACTGTGTGTTCCAGAGTTTTGGCCGCATTGTACACAGGCACTATTATGCTGATGCTCCTGTTCATAGATTGCTTCTCAAGAAATTCATTCCCTTCTCCCGGCAGGAGCGCAGTCTTGCATCCACTTCAGCCCAGTCCGTCGATTCTCCGGCCCCCATCTGCTCCTGCAGTCCGAAAGTGCGGAGCAAGTCTTCAATCCTCGCAAATCCCCGGCTTTCATTGCGTTCAACAATAAAATTCTTGTGGAAAAGAATTGAAAAAACGCAGACGTGAAAGGAATCCGTGACTATACGTTCCGCCCCTATGATATGCTGTATCCATTTTTCGGGCCCCTCCTGTATCCTCGCTTCCACAGGTCCCCTGCCCCTTGGGTCGGAAGGCAGACGGTCGAGAAAATACTCGTAAACACCTCCGGGGCTTGTGGACTGGAGACCGGCCCTTCTGACCAGCTCAAGATAATCTTCAGCAGACAGCAGCAGGGTCGGGTCCTGGATATGTTCGGCATCCCTGCCAAAATGCATGCGGCAGTTTACGCAACCGGATTCTTCGCGGAATGAAAGGGCATCAAACACGGCCACAAGCTTTGATGCCTCCCGAGTGTCCCGCACTGAATACTCCCAGGCTGAGGTGCCGAAAGAGACTGAAAAAGCAATCCTGCCGACCTTCCATCCTCGGGTGAAATCCAGATAGGAATGAAAAAGGTCCGGATTATAACGGGGACGCCAGACCTGGTCACTGCCCACGACAAAGGCATCATAGTCCAAAGGGGTGATTTCATCGAAGGAAGAGATATATCTGATATTCAGGTATTTGTCGAAAAACTCCAGATACTCCCTGCCCACAGTGGGAAACTCCCTGTTGATTCTTCTTTCCCTGTGCACCTCCACATCCTGTCCCGCGAGATTGCGCAAACCTCTGCTGAGACATTTCCAAAGAGCCCTCATCCCTCGTGGAACCGGCAGAATCTCGTCCTTCTGGAGTATTTCCACCGTATGCCCCAAACGCTGCAAAACTGTCTGCAGTGCGTACGCCTGAAGCACACCGCCGCAGTTGGTGTGGAGTTGTAAGCTTATGATGGCTATTCTCATCTTTGAAAATAAGTACAGGCGGCGCAAAAATAAAGATTTTTTTTGCAATATCCATTTTTCTCTATAACTTTATGGACGGCAAACAATGCCGTTTATTCATACGTTTGAAATTGTATATTTTATAAGTATAATTATGGTAAGGCACACAATAATGTGGAAGTTCAAGCCATCAGATGGCCGGACTCCGAAAGAAATTGCAGAAGACATCAAAGAACGCTATCAGGCAATCCTCGGCATAGTCCCGGGATTGAAGAACGTGGAAGTGGGAGTGAACCGCAACGAATCCGCCACCTCATACGATGCTGTCCTGATTGAGGATTTCGACAGCTGGCAGGATCTGGCAGCCTACAAGGCAGACCCTATTCGCGATGAACTTACGAAATATGTCGACAAATTCGTTGATGTCCGCGCGAGAGTCGAGTACGAGCGCTGAGCCATAGGTTAATATTACTAATAATGCCGCAGACCTTCCCGGTTTGCGGTTTTTTTACATTCCCTGCTGTCCGGAGTTCAGCGGCATCGTTGTTTTGGATGTTGTTTTAGCTGTTGTTTTTTCTTGTAAATTGTTGTTTTTTAGAAAAAAGTGAGTACCTTTGCGCTGGATTTGTACAAAAATTTACTTTAAAGATGAAGAAAAATTATTGTGCTCCACTCATTCACGAAATCGGAATGATGGTGGAGGCCGGCAGTGCGGTGTCAGACGGAAAAATCAGTTTCGGCTTTGATAGCAACTCTACTAGGTACGAAAACGACCTCACTGCAGAAGATTAATTATTAATGTGGTCAATCTAACGGAAAAACAGCAATGAAAAAATATATATCACTCTTGCTTGCAACAGCAGCAACCATAGCCTGCACAAAGGTTGCCCTTGAAGACAACAGTCCAATCGAGTCCCTTCCACAGGAAGGTAACACAGAGAATGTCCAGGGAGAGCCAAGCGGCGAAAAGATTATCATCAGCCTCGCAGAGACCAAGGTCAGCCTTGACGAATACGGAGACTACCAGTTCGATGGCGACGAGGTCATCTATGTGCAGGCATCAAGCACAAAAGCCGTTGCAAAGTTGCAAAACTCAGCAGCAAAACCGACCACCTTTACCGGCGAGTTCAACGGCCTTCTCGGAGAGACTTCTGAAACGTTCGATTTCTATTACAACTGCACCGATGAGAATGCAAACGTTGTAACCGATGAGAATGGAAACGTTGTAGTTGTAAAAGTGCAGAACGGACAGCCTTGGCTTGCTGCCACAGGAGTTGAAGGCAAACGTTCTGAGGCTTCAGAATATTCCTATGAGCTCAACAATGTAATGTTGAAACAGCTTGACGGGTATGTTTGCCTTGCTCTTAATTCTGATTATCCCTGCACGGTTGATTTCCATTCCCTTTCGGCTGAAATTCCGGCAGCGACTCAAGACAAAACAATTGCAGGGATGAGTGTCACTGCCGGCAAACCTTATTTCGTGAACATCAACACCGATACTGACGGTGAATTCAAGGGCGGTTTCTACCTAGCAGTCAACAAAACAGGAAAGACCGGCACGATGTACACAAGCTACGCCACCGCTAAACCTATCAGCAAGAACACTCGAATTCAGATTAAAACGGACTTCACTCCGTTGAGCGGAACTGTATCATTTGATGGATTCAAAACAACATATGATATTGCAAAAACAGATCTGGCAACAGCAAATACCACCAACTCTAACGTTATGACCAGCGGAACCATCACAGTAACACTGTCTGGCATATCATCAAAACTCGATTTTGTTGAATCTGTCACATTCTTTGACGGAGACACAGAGTTCACTCTGACAGATAAGAGCAAGTCTGGAAACACTTACACTTTCAACGTTGGGAAATCAGATACTCATAACGATGTTGGACAAAGGACACTGACAGCAAAAGTAAACTTCAAGAGTCCGGTATCCTCAAGCACCAATATAAATGGCGAAACAATTAGGCACATTACAGGATTGCCGTATAAGGCGGATTTTACTAGCAATCGTGGTAATATGCTCGGGTGGACAGCAAATAATGCACGGTGGACAAGTTCAATACCTAAGAAACTTTCTATAGATAAAGGTAGTATCACATCACCACAATTTCATATACCGGCCGATATTAAGATTTCCGGCAACTGCAATATTCAATATTACCAAGCAAAATTAGGGAATTTTTCGGATGCCACTTTTTCATTTGGAACGACATCTAACAACACATCTGGACCAATTTTTAATACAACAGAAACATCGATAAAGGGAAACAATAAAACTAGTGATAATAAAACCAATAAAACTTTTAATAGTACATTTTCAACTGATTACACATTTTTTTCTATAGCTGGAAACAAAGACTACTGTATAGTATATGATGTAACTATTCAGTATAGCAATAATTAGAACTCAAGTTACACTCAACAGTCAGCGGCTCCAACTGGGGTGTTGGAGCCGCTGACTGTATCTACTACCGGCACCACACCCCACCGGGTAACGATCATAGATTAAATTCAATAAACCGCCGAATAGCCCGCTGGCAGACAGGGCAGAAAATAGGAGCTACATTGGTCTTCATCCTGCAGTCCGGGAAAGGACGGTAAACAGCTTTGGACTGGTAACCACCGCCCTCGTAAAGGCCCACGAATGACTCTGCCGGCTCTCCTGAAGCAATCCGCTGCCACATCTGAGCATCCTCAACAGGCGCTGTCGGAATCCCAGCCCCTTCAGGCAACATATCCGCCCATTTGCTGCTGAAATCCTTGAGAGTGGTCAGGTTCTGCTCCCACGGCTCGGCATCCGGATAATAGTATTCCGTGTACATATCATCATAGTAGTACTCATCCCCCAGGCCGCAGAAACTGTGACCGAACTCGTGAACCACCACAGGCTTGAACTGAGGATGATGGGCAGTGGTGAGAGTGTAGCTGTTGTAGATTCCGCCTCCGCCATAGGTGTCAGTATTGGCAAGAATGATAATGTGCTCGTAGGGGATGCCAGTCAGAGAATTATGCAAGTCCTTAATCCTCAATGTGGTGAGATAGCGGTCCATATAGAAGGTGCTGAAATGTGCCGAAAGTGCGGTATTCTTCCATAAGCCCTCCAGAGGAACGCTCACCCCGCTCTCTGCTGATTCCAAAGCCACAGCCCTGAAATTGAACCTGTCCCTGAAACTTTTGAACGGCTCATACGAGAGAATCTCCTCCATCGCAGTGCGTGCATCAGACAGGAACAACTCTCTTTCAGAAACCGTATATCCTTCTGCAAGTATCACGACATCAATGCACTCAGACGCATCTCCACTCTTGAGCAAGTCGAAACAGGGAGCCTGGGACACGGCCTTGCGACGTATGAGAATGTCGGCAGGGTCAACCGTATGCTCAATCCCTGCAATCACCTCCCCCTTGAACCCGTAAAGTTCCACCCGCACAGAAACCTTCTCCGCAGGCATGGGCAAAAGGAACACAGCTTCAAACGAGCGGCGCAGGTTCACAGCCTCCTCAGTCGCCAGCCATTCCTGGAAAAGGGTGGAAAAACTGTTGATATACAGCACCGACCCGTCTGCAAGCGAGGTCATAGAAATCTGGCCGTTACCACGCACAGGAAGGCTGTCCATATTGTGCCTCCGACCAGCCCAACCCTCGAAGCAGGAAAGTTCATCGAGAGAAATCTGATGTTCAGAAGCAGTACCTGTGAAAATATAGTCCGCCCGAAGTGTCCTGCCGAAGTCAAGTTTCGATTTCTCAGTCTCCCGGCATCCGTAAGCACAGGAAATGTTCTGAGCCAAAGTCTGAACAGCAAAGACAGAGGCAAACAGGGAAAGGAAAAATAATCTTGTTTTCATTCTTAAACAATCAAATCAATACGAAAAAACAACGGGGGAACGACCGTGAAGCCACTCCCCCGTCAGTAAAACCAAGTGCGCTTTGGAATTATTTGGATGCCTCAACAGAAACCTTGCGGAATTCCTTAAGATCCTTCATAAGCTCCAACGCATTTTTACGTGCTCTTGCGCCGGCAGCCTTATTGCCCTTCTCTACCTGCGCCTCTGCGTTCTTCTGAAATTCAGCGATTTCAGCATTGATTTTTGCTACAAGCTCTTTCATCGTATTAAAATTAAAGTTAGTTAATGTGTTCTTGGAAAAACCGTTGCAAGGTATGCAGAAATAAATTAACAAGCAAACATTTAGTCAACTTTTTTCGTTTCAAAAAGCGAAATTGAGGACTTAAGATCCATATTCAGAGCTCCAGACCCAATTCCCTGACAGTGAAATCGTCTGCCTTATATGTATAGAAATATTTTGAATAATTCCGCAATAATGATTAATTTCGCAGGCTAAAGTGTAAAACGACATATTGTTATGAAGATATCATCCAAGTTCAAGGTTCGCTCCATAGTGGGAGAGAATGTAATCATCAAACAGGGCAAATTCGGGGCGGATATGACCAAGATTATTTCACTCAACGAAACCTCTCTTTTCCTTTGGAACAAATTCCATGAGGTGGAATTCACGGCTGAGCAGGTGGCTCAGGCTCTGGTTGATGAATATGAGATAGAAACTGAACTTGCACAGAAGGATGCACAGGCCTGGTGCGACAGACTTGCTGAATGTGGACTTACTGAATAAGACTATGACTGCTACAATTCGTGTTGCCGGATCGGTGTTCAAGTTTCAGGGGCCGGATTTGAGTGCATTTGTGAAGGCTATGCCCTTTTTCAAGCCATTCTTCGTGGATGACCAGACCGGGGCAGACTTCTATATCATTGAGGACCTTGGTGAGGATGAAATGAAATCCATAAAGGAGACCACAGCTGCGGTTGAACCTTTCTTTGACGTGTCATTTGAGGATATCACCTGCAATTTCTACAAGCTGGAGAACCGCATAATTTTCTACACCCACGAGGAGCACAGCGGCAAAGAACTCTGGGAAAGCTGGGAAATCGGTTCCGACACCGTCCACACTTCCATCATCAAAGCGACTGCAACCATTTATCGCTATGCCCTTTGGGTTGCTCTCAACTATTTGCTTATCAAGGAGAACTGCTTTGCCATCCACACCTCTGCCAATGTTTTCGGGGACAAGACCCTAATCTTCCTCGGCGAGTCCGGAACGGGCAAGAGCACCCACACAAGGCTTCTGCGAGAGAGGTATCCGGAATCATTCCTGCTCAATGACGACAGTCCTTTCATCAAGGTGGAAAAGGACGGGACGGTGATGGTTTACGGCTCACCGTGGAGCGGCAAGACTCCCTGCTACAAGAATGAACACCACACTTTGCACGGCATCGTAAGGCTCAGTCAGGCTCCATACAACAAAATCAAAAGGCTCAGTCCTATGGAGTCCATAGGTGCACTGCTGCCTTCAGCTCCGCCTATGCTCAACTATTGCGAGGAGACCACTGACGCGCTTTATACCTACATATCCGATATTCTGGAAAAAGTGCCGGTGTACCATCTGGAATGTCTTCCGGACATTGCTGCGGCTGAACTGTCGCACGACACTCTGCTTGGAAATTGAGCCAGCTATGGGATTCGAACCCACGACCTTCGCGTTACGAATGCGATGCTCTACCAACTAAGCTAAACTGGCTTTGTCCTCAATCGGCTTCGAACTTTATCATAAGCCATTTCCGAAAGGGACTGCAAAGATACAAATATTTTTGAATTCTGTATAGGTGTACGATATAATTATCATAGGTGGCGGAGCATCGGGTTTGTTGGCGGCAATCGGAGCTTTCTCGACCGGCAATCCAAGCCTTCTGATTCTGGAAAAAATGCCCCGTCCCGCCCGCAAAATAATGATAAGCGGAAAGGGGCGCTGTAACTTTACCAACCTTTCAGAATGGCCTGACTTCTCCTCCCACATCAAGCCCCAAGCGGATTTTCTGAAACCCGCTTTTTTCACCTTTCCCCCACAAAAAATGATGCAGCTTCTGGAGTCCTGCAACTGCCCTTGCGTGGTGGAAAGAGGCGACAGGGCCTTCCCCGAATCCCACAAGGCAGCCGATGTCGTGGATGCGCTGCAGCAAAGGGTTATGCAGTACGGAGCCCGGCTGCAATGCAACTCTGAAGTAAGTCAGATAAGCGTGAACGACCCCGGGCCCGGACTTTTCACAATCAGCACAACCGACGGCAATGTCTTCAGCAGCCGCAGACTGATAATAGCCACAGGAGGTCTCTCCTACCCCGGTTCAGGGTCCACCGGAGACGGTTACATCTGGGCTGCCAGGCTGGGGCATAAAATCACCCAACGTTTCCCTTCTCTCACAGCTATAGTCCCGAAAGGCTACAAAATCACCCCCGGGAAAGCGGTTGATTCCCCTTCTCCATACAAGGAAAGCATATATGCAGGTCTGAAAGGCCACATAGACCGCAGCACCCCCGCCAGCGAATGGGGAGAAGCCCTTAAAGGTCTGCAACTCAAGAATGTACGCCTTTCCCTTGAGTGTGACGGAAGGATGCTTGAGTCCGAATTCGGCGACCTGGATTTCACAGACGGAGGTCTGGAAGGTCCGATTGGCTTCAAGCTGAGCCGCACTGCCGTGAAAACTCTGGCCAACGGAGGCAAGGTGAGACTGCATCTGGACCTGAAGCCTGCAGTAGCTCAGGCCGAGCTTGATTCCAGGATAGACCAACTCTGGAAGGAAATCAACAATGACTCAAGGAGTTGGACAGTCATAAAGGGGAAGAAAGTCTTGCGTCCGTTCAAGGACCGTTTGAAGGTGCTGCTGTCGAAAGTCCTGCCCGCAGAACTGATCCGTCCCTTTGCCTCTGCACACCCCGGGCTTGACAACCGCAATCTGGCTGCCTGTCTCAAAGACTGGATTCTGGAAGCCGCAGGATATGTCGGCTACGAGCGTTGCGTAATTACCGCAGGAGGCATAAGTCTGGGCGATGTAAAAAAGAAGACGCTGGAATCGGCAATTGTGCCCGGACTGTATTTCTGCGGTGAGATACTCGACCTGGATGCCGACACCGGAGGGTATAACCTGCAAACCGCATTCAGCACCGGATATCTTGCCGGATTATCTGCCGCGATGTCTATAAAAAAGTCGGACAATTAAAATCAACTGCCCGACTGTCTGAATCTTATAAGAAATTGCCTAGAACTCGTAACCGATCTTGACTCTGAGTTCAGGTCTGAATTTTCTGTACCACCTTGCACCGTCATTGGTAACCTGAACAGCTGAACCCACGACACCGAGGTAAGCCCTATGGTTGCCATCTGACTTGATTGCAACACCTATGGTACCAGCTCCGATAGCGCCTTCCCTTGCATACTGAGGCCTTGGTTTTGCGCTGTATGGATATACGGAATAACCGACTTCAGCTGCGAGGAACGGAGTTACCATCTTGTCGAGAATGTCATAGCGAACTCTGACGATGATAGGAATTGAAACGTCATTTCTGTTGATTTCACCGACGAACTGAGCACCAGCACCAAGGGCAACGTAGTTATTGAAACGATATCCGAAAACAGCGTCGATGCCATAGGAAGCCCTGTTCATTCCGAACTTAGCATTTGAGCCTGCCGGATTGCGCATAACCATTCCGCCAGCTGAAGCAGAAACATCAAACCAGAAACCCTTGTCCTGTTCTGCTTTTTTCTCCTGGGCAGAAGCACAAAATGATACTGTACCAAGCAGTACAGCCATCATTGTTACCACAAAAAACTTTTTCATAATGCAAATCATTTTAATATATGTTTATCATACAAATCATTGATAACGACCATATAAACGGCAAAGTTAGTAATATCTGCCAGTAATACAAACAATTATCACACAATTTCTGCGTTGCGCTATCTGTGGTTCTAATGACCTTCAATGATATAGTATGAGAATTGCCTTCACCCACTCATCGCGCTCTAAAGACTTCGCATACAAATCAGAAGTAATGCAGCTGATACTGGCGGTGATAAAGGAAAGTAAGCCAATGTGCAACATTAATGACCATGACAATGGAATCAGGAAAGAAAACTCTCTCCAGTAAAAATTTCTCTTTTCCGTTTTGACCGATCAGAACTTTTGGTAACTTTGTAAAAATATGTGGTTCTAATTAAGTTGTTCGAAGATATGACACAAGCTCGACCATTCATTAAATGGGTTGGAGGGAAGACACAACTGCTGGATGAGGTTCGAAAATCGCTTCCTCGCGATTTTGCATCCCGTCGGCATGTAACGTATGTAGAGCCGTTTGTTGGTGGTGGTGCCGTTATGTTTTGGATTCTTCAGGCGTATCCCAACATTGAGCGGGCTGTCATCAATGACATCAACCCGGAACTCATTTGCACATATCGTGTTATCAAGGAGAAAGTTGAGGAACTGATAGTTGAACTTGCTCATATCCATGATGAATATATCTCTCTCGGAGCTGAAGACCGTAAAGCGTATTTCTTGGAAAGAAGAGCCCTTTTCAACACAAAACGGATAGACTGGGTAGAAACTGCCGCACTCTTCATTTTCCTGAATAGAACGTGCTTCAATGGCCTTTACAGAGTAAATTCTAAAGGAGAATTCAACGTTCCCCACGGTAAATATGCTAATCCCCGCATCTGCGATGCCGACAACCTCCGTGCTTGTTCCAAAGTGCTGCAGAAGGTAGAAATCCTTTGTGGCGATTTTGCTGAGACTGAACGCTACGCCGGTCCTGATACGCTATTCTATTTCGACCCTCCTTACAAACCAATCACGGAAACCTCTTCATTCACTTCTTACGCTAAAGAAGGATTCGATGATGCCGAGCAAATTCGCCTACGCGACTTCTGCGACCAGATAAGCACGAACAAGGCTTTATTTGTGGCAAGCAATTCTGACCCGAAGAATGTCAACCCTTCTGAAAATTTCTTTGATAATTTATACAATCATTTCATCATTAAGAGAGTCTCTGCCGCCAGAATGATTAACTCCGACGCCTCAGGTCGCGGGGCCATCTCTGAATTGATGATTTCTAACGTAGTCAACGCATAGATATGAGAGATTTCACAACTTGGTTGGCGGGTTTCCGCTCCGCCATAGCTGGCTATAAGTATTACACTGACTTTGAGAAGATTTACAAGAATATAGATGCCATCAAGGTTGAACTCAACATCTTGAATTCACTGATTGGAGTTCAAGACATCGAAAAGGAATTTGTGACCTTGTACCGACGCTATCCGGAGATTTTGAAGTGCATCCCTATTCTTCTTGCTAAGCGCGAATCTGATATCCTCACTGTGGACTTTGACGGCGAGCACGTATGGAACTTCAAACGAGCCAATTACGATATCGAGGAATATGTGGTGTTTATGCGTGAAACCGGTTTGTTTGACCTCTTGCAGCAGAAGCACATCCACAACTTGGTGGATTACGTTACTGGTGTAGAAACAGGCTTGGACTCCAATGCCCGCAAAAACCGTGGTGGTCACGTTATGGAGGACTTGGTGGAAGGGTATCTTGTCAAGGCTGGTCTGGAGAGAGACAAAACCTATTTCAAGGAAATGTACATCCACGAGATTGAACAGAAATGGGGTCTTGACCTCTCCTGCATATCCAATGAGGGTGGCACTGAAAAGCGCTTTGATTTTGTCATCAAGCGTCCCAATATGATTTATGGCATCGAGACCAATTTCTACACCGGAGGCGGCTCCAAACTGAATGAGACAGCCCGCAGCTATAAGACCATAGCGCTTGAAACTAAAGACCACCCCAAGTTTAAGTTTGTCTGGATTACCGATGGTCATGGATGGGGATCTGCTCGCAACAATCTGAAGGAGACTTTTGACATCCTGGAGAATCTCTACAATATCAAGGACCTGGACGAAGGTGTTGTGTCCTCTAAGCTCATCTAAGTTATATGCCTACATCCTACTACAAATCTCAGGATAAAAACTTCACGCTCCTTCAGGGAGATTGTATCGACCTTTTGAATTCTTTCGATTTTAAGTTCGATATGATTTTTGCAGATCCTCCGTATCATCTATCCAACGGTGGAATTAGCATACAAAGTGGAGTTCCTGTGTCTGTGAATAAAGGTAACTGGGATAAATCCCAAGGATTCGAAGAGGATTACAAGTTTGATAAAACTTGGTTGGCGGCCTGTAGGGAGCATTTAAAATCTGACGGCACGATATGGGTTAGTGGGACCTATCACAATATATTCTCTGTGGCAAGATGTCTCACTGAACTTGATTTCAAAATACTGAACTGCATCACTTGGGTGAAGACTAATCCTCCACCCAACCTTTCCTGCCGCTATTTCACATATTCTGCGGAGTATATTTTATGGGCTCGCAAAGAGCAGAAAGTCGGCCATTACTACAATTATGAGCTGATGAAGAAAATCAATGGTGGCACTCAGATGCGTGATGTCTGGACGTTGCCTGCGATTGCGCCGTGGGAAAAATCCTGTGGCAAGCACCCCACCCAGAAGCCGCTGTGCGTCCTTTCCCGCATTATTCAAGCGTCCACTAAACCCGGAGCTTGGATTCTTGACCCGTTCACTGGGAGCAGCACTACCGGCATAGCCGCCAATCTCCTTGGCCGCCGATTCTTGGGTATAGACCAGGAAGAAAAATTCCTCGAGATAAGCAAAGCCCGTTGCGAGGAATTGAACAGCATCAAGCGCCGTGCTGAGATTCTTGAGAAACTAGAGAAACAGACCAAACTCTTCCAAGATAGTGACATCCGTGTTCTCTATGAACCGGAAGTCTATTATGGTCCGGGATTGCCGTTTTAATACTCTCGATGCCTGATCACCAGGTTAAGAACGTTGATGTACTGATGAAAGAGGACTAGGATTTCATCAAGCCGTTGGATTCCACAAACGCGTAAAAAGACTCAAGTATAGTGGTGCGTCTTGCATCAATATCAGCTTCTGTAAAATCTGACTTGGAAGCCGACATATCAATAAGTTCCTTGACGATTGTGCCTTCTTTGTCTTTACCTTGGCCGTTAGTGTATCCGTTATAATAGGGATAGTCAGGAAATATTGAAATTTTTCCAACAAATTAATTGCTAATGTG
>CAMCFO010000043.1 GCA_945874155.1 uncultured Bacteroidales bacterium | reverse complement strand
GGACTTGATATATCATAGATATAGCCCTATCTAAGTGTCAAAGACAAGAAGGTAGAAATTTTTTCAATAGGTTGAGCCACACACACGCTTTTTTAATGCCCCTTGAATGCTTTTTAGCTACTATTCAAGCGATTATGCGGTTTTTCATCGTAAAATAATGTGCATTTTGGGGTACTTATACGGCATTTTGAATGCAATTTCAAGGCAGTTTCGGTTAGTTTCCTGCGATTATAAGGTCTTTTTTTTGACAAATTTTGTAACCCCAAATGTAACCCCATTAAGCACATTTCGTTTTTATAGTGTAACCCCAAACGTAACCCCAAATGTAACCCCTCTCTATTTTTGCCGATTTTTTCATCCATCTGTAAAGAGGGATAAAGGCTCTATTATCGGCATATCCATCCGGACGATTTAAACGCCTTTTTAGGGGTCTTTTAACGCCAGACCGCCCAGACTACCGGATACAATAAAAGCGGCCTATACAACCGCCAAAACGGTCTTTATAGACAGCTTCCATCATTTTCTTCAGCCGACGTTAACTTTTCGCTCCCTTTCAAGCCCCTCAAGTTAAACACCACTCAAACACCACCCTTCAAATCCTCCTCAAATGTTAACCCAATGTTAATCCAATGTCACATTTCGTTTTCCCATCAATTTTCTCAACTCCCACACACTCAATCACTTCCAATTTCCAACTAATCACATTTCGTTTTTACCCCCTTATTTCCGAGCGAGGATGCTACACCGCCTGTAACGAAAACGTACTTTGTGTTCATAAATAAAGAAAAAAAAACCTGTTGGCAGACCAGCCAACAGGGATGCAAATTTAAGACAATTTCTTTTCTCCGCCAAATGTCTTTCGGAAATAAATCCGGAAGAATAAAACAAGGCCATGCCGCTTCACAGCACGAAGGGCGGAGCGAAGAGGTCGTCTATCTTTATTACGCTCTGGACGATGTCGCTGTGGGAATTGCGTTTGAGGCCGGAGGTGGTGACGAGAGTCAGTATTATTGATTTTCCTGTGCCCGTTTCCCTCTGGAACACATCCACGCGGCGAAGAAGTTTCTGCTCCTCATCACTGTCGATTTCGTATTCGGAACGGGAGAATTTCATTTCGCACAGATTCACCGTTTCATCCCTGCGATCTATCAGCAGGTCAATCTGAACCCGCTGCGGATCTGTCCGGCTTCTCCAGGAGCAGGCATTGGTCTGCACACCGGCTATACCAAGACGCTGTTTCATCTGCGGGAGATGCGACAGGCACAGCTTCTCGAATGCGAGTCCGGCCCAGGCATTGTGAGTCGGGCTGTTCTGCGAATGGGTCCAGAACCGGGAATCATGGTAACGGTTCTTGCTGATAAAAGAAAAATAGAACATCGTGAAGAAATCCGTAAGCTGAAAGAGTGTGTCGCTCGGCAGACGTCCGTCTGAGAGGAGCGGCTGAACTCCGAAGGGAAGATAGCTTCTGATAAACCCGCACTGCTCCAGTTCTCCGAGAACGTTGCTGAACTCGCCGTTGTCGGGAAGAGAGCTCCGCCGGATTATCTCCTGACGCGTCAGACCCTTCCCCACCTGCGAAAGTGCTGTCACGACAGCTATATATGGCTCCGGCTTTTTGAAAAGCGCCCGATAGAGCGCCGAAAATTCATCCTTGAGTTCAGAATCCGGGCCGAAGAAAAGCCGGTCGATGTTCTGGGCAAGGCTCAAAGACTTGTCCATCATGGAAAAATAGTACGGAATGCCACCCATCACCATATAGCATTCAGCAATCTGTTTTCTGGAATATCGGAAGCCGAAATGGGTGAAATAGCGTTCACAATCGTAGAGACTGAACGGTTCAACGAGCACACGATGGGTCAATCTGCCATGAAGCCCGCCTTTGCTATTGATAAGATTGCTTATCATCCAGGAAGTTGCGGAGCCGCAAACTATCAGTTTCACATCGTCCCTCAGAGCTGCCCAGCTGTTCCAGAAATTCTCCAGGGCTGGAATGAAACCTGATTTCGCCTTGTCCATCCATGGCAGTTCATCGATAAAAATGATTTTCCTGCCTTCGGGTAGCTGTTCAAGACGTCTTGCCAAAGAATTGAACGCAAGAATCCAGCTGCTTTCCACCTTTATCTCTTCTGTATTGAAGCACCGCTGGAATGCAGCTGCGAAGTTTATAAGCTGCTCCTGCTTCGAGGCATTGTACATTCCGGTCACATAGAACGAGAATGAATCATTGCAGACACTCCTCACGAGGAATGTCTTTCCGACACGTCTTCTGCCATAAACAGCCACAAACTCAGAACGTTGCGAATTGAGACACTGTTCAAGCCTTGCGAGTTCATTTTCCCTGCCGATAAGTTTTGCGTTCATTTGCCAATAAAAATTATTTGCGCAAAGGTAGGATTTTAGCCCCACTTGCGCAAATAATTTTTGGATTTTCTGCGCAAGCTGTGGTTTTTGACCCCACTTGCGCTGAAAATATTTTATAAACCACTTATCTTCCGTCATCCGGACGGATGCCGCTATTTCTTCTTGCCGAGCTTCTCAAGGAGAATCTGCTCCATGAGGGAGTAGCAGGCAGCGGTGACGTGAACTCCGTCGGTGGTGAGGTCGGCCGGGAGTCCGCCGGTCTCGGTGACGTGGTCATTGTAGAAGTCTACGTAGGTTACGCCCTTTTCCTCAGCAAGAGCTTTCAGTTTGTCATTCAGGTCCTTTACAAGCGGAGCCGGGTCGATGGACTTGTGCCAGCAGAGGTAGTCGGACGGGAGGACGGACCAGAGGATGACGCGAATTTTCGCAGCCTGGGCCTTGTCAATCATGGCAGCGATGTTCTTCGCGATGTCCTCGTTGGAGATGTAGCCCTGGTTCTGGGCGATGTCGTTGATGCCGCAGAGGATGCTGACTGCATACGGATCAAGATCAACTACATCGGTGTCGAACCTGCCGAGAATCTGTCCTGTAACCTGACCGCTGATGCCGGCTCCGACAAATCCGTTCTGCTCAAAAAATTCCGGGCGCTTCTCTTTCCATTGCTGAGTGATGGAGTCGCCCATAAGCACGCACGCCGGACCATTGTGGGATGGTGAAGGTGTGCAGCCCGCCATAGCCATGCCGGCGATGGCGAGAATTGCAGCCGCAGCTGCTGATAAAATCTTCTTTTTCATAATATTATAGTTGTTATTTTAAAATCGTTATCGGCTGTATTATAGTCAAATTACGGAAGTTTCCATTCATTGTGCACACAATCCGTACCGCACGCACAGGACGTTTCGGACAGAATGATGCCTTGCTGAACGAGAGTTCCGCGACCCTGTGGAAATGCTTCCCGTCGTAGGAGACCTCCACATATCCCGCAGTGAACCCTCCGGACGAGAAATTCACGTCGCCCGTCCTCACCTCAATCTTCCGGCAGCGAACCGGGGCGTCGAAAGTGAAAAGTATGCGGTCGCCTTTGCGCGGTGCGGATGAGAAATGCGTCTCCCTCTCGTAATTCTCCACTCCAGACGCCGGTCTCCAGTCATCGGACGGTAGAGTCGAAGTGAGATGAACATTCGGACATATCTTCTCATAAGATTCGGGTGCTATGACCTCCACGCTGCGGCCGGTGCCCTTCTGCGAGAAAAAGGCATATTGCTCCGGTTTGGTAGTCTTTATCACAGAAGTATATGGCTTCGCCTTTCCCCCATCTTTCCTATAAAATATGTCCGCACCATCGGAAACCGAAGCCGTAAGGACGCCGTTCTCCCATTTCACCGAAGGCTCCGGAAGACGGAACGCGATGCCCATCGCGGCCATGCGGTCATAATGCCTTGTCTCCATCTCGCTTCGGAAATCCTCATCGGAAAGGTTGATTCCCCAGGCGAGAGCCCCGAGAGCCGCCACGCGGGGATAGAGCATGAAGTCCAGATAGTCAGGGCTTTCCGGATTGTGCTCCAGGTGGGTTTCGCCCCAGAACGCGCCCTCGTAGCCAACTATGTTCTCCGCCTCGGAGGCTGTGACGCCAATCCTCCCCGGGCGGCTGCCGTAGACCCTCATGTAGTCTATGATGCCGCCCCAGTCCTGACCGGGATCATGCGTGCCCTGCTTCATGTCGAAATAGAAATGCCATGCGGACATGAAAACGGTCCTGTAGCCCTTTGAGAGGGCATCCCTGCACGCTCCGACATCCTGCCATGCCTCCACGATGCTCTCCTTTGTGAACGAATCGGTGATGACGTCCTTGTCCCACCATGCCATCGGAATCTTGCCCTTCGAGCGCACGATTTCCGTCACGCGTTTCATGAAAAGGTCCTCCAGCTGCTTAACGTCGGTGAAACCGTTTTCTTTCATCAGAGCGCTGCAGCCCGGGCAGGAGAGCCAGCCGCCCATCCCCACTTCGTCGCCTCCTACATGGATGTACTCCGACGGGAACAGTTCCGCAATCTCCCCTATTATGTCGTCGAGAAGACGGTAGTTCTCCTCTCGGGAGACACACCAGACATCCCTTGTGTCGTAACCTGCAGTCTTCTGAAGGTCAGGCTCGTAGCCGCAGAGAATCTCCGGGAAGACGCGGGCTATGGCGTGGCTGTGGCCCGGGAGGTCTATCTCTGGAATTATCGTGACGCCCCGGAACTCCGCGTAGGAGATTATGTCCTTCATCTGCTCCTGGGTGTAGTATCCGCCGTAGCGTTCGTCCCACCTGCCGTACTGGCCGGCAATCTTGCAGCCTTTGCCTCGGAAGCCGCCTTCATGCGCGAGCTCCGGATGAGATTTTATCTCTATACGCCAGCCCTCGTTGTCGGTCATGTGCAGGTGGAGAGTGTTGATGTTGTGCATGCTCATAAGGTCAATCTGCCTCTTGAGCTTATCCGCATCGACAAATGCGCGAACCACATCGATCATCACTCCCCTATAAGAGGTCTGTGGCGCGGTGCGGTAAAGTCCGCCCTTGAGGACGGCCGGGGACTGAAGTCCTTTTCCGGCATAGACGGACGGCGGAAGGAGGCGCAGCAGGTGCTGGATGCCGTAGAAAACTCCGGCGCGATCGTGTCCTGTGATGCGGACACAGCTGCTGTCCACATGAAAATCAAAGCCCTCTGCACCATAGTCTGCAGCCGGATTGATGGAGAGGATTATACGACCGGAAGGGCCGTCGCTCCTGCCGGCGGAAGAGGCTGGAGCTGAAGCGTTTCCGGATAAGAATCCCTGAAGATAGGAGACATAGTCGTCCACTTCTCCGGACAGGGACTCCACTCTCGTGCGGGAATCCAGTACGATATTCCCGGGAGAGAAATATTTTTCAAAAATTGCTGCTGCCTTATCGGTCGGGCGGCCGGAAGGGGCGCTTTGCTCTGTCTTAAGGAGAGTCCAGGCATATTCCATGTCGAACCACTCGTCAGCGCTGATGCTCTCCCCTTTCTCCGCTGCCTCGAAGAAGCGCTTCCAGCGCGGGAGGCTGTAGGAAGAAAGCATGCCGCTCCACTCGCGGTTGGAATAGTCGTGGAGAGTGACGGCCGCGGCACGGTTGCCCCATGTGGAAATCAGCGTCCTCGCGTTCCACTCCATCCAGTCGCGGTCAGAAGCTGTCGTGCCCGGGACTTCAGCACAGACCTCGCGGGCGGAAGAAGTCCAGTTATCGAGGCGGAAGTCAGGATCGGTCGAAAGAAGCGCGTCAAGGTCCTCTATCATTCCGAGGAAACGGGCCGAGAGTCTGCGGAAACGCTCCTTGTCGCCGGATTTGTATGCCTTCTCGATGTCATGGTACAGAAACCACGAAGAGTCCGTAACAGTCTGACGGACAAGGTTCACGAGGTCATGCTCATAGTTGGTGTTTCCTTTGAATTTCTCAGAAGCGTTAAGGAAAAGCTGCGCTGCACGGCGCAGAGCCTTCGTGTCGTAAGGAATCTCGCAGGTGCTCCAGGTGGAGACGCCGGTGATGCCCCAGCCCGGCCTTGCACAGACAACCGGTTCGCTCGTGCCCTGCTGCCCCGTCCGGCAGTCAAGCGCCGAGCCTGCAATAAGATGCCATGCAGCGGAGAGGTCATTGTCCTTCTTTCCGTAGCGTGAATATGCGTAGCTGTCAAGCCACTCTCCGCATTCGTCTTCCTTCATCCACGGGAGCGCGAAAAGAGCATCGTAAAGAACCGGGTCAGAGCCGATTCCCTCAGGAGTCGCGCCTATTCCGACTGCGGTTTCCGGCTTTGCCCTACGGGCGTCGAACCAGCCCTGCATCGTGCCGGAGAGACGGCCGTGGATGCCGGTTCTTCCTCCGAAATTCGGGAGCATGCACCAGATGAAGTCGTGACCGCAGTAGCCTCCCTGCCATTTCGGATCGCCGTCCGAAAAGAGGTCGAGTACTATGCAGTCGCCCTTTTTGAGGGCTTTGAGAGCCAGCTCTCGCGGATTTTCGTTCCAGCTCTGGAGCACCCATACCGCATCCGGGACATGGGAGCGCAGGCTGGAAAGGATAGTGCGGTAGGCGTTGGGGAGGTCAACGCCTTCGATATTCCCGCCCTCGTGGAAAGGGTCTGTGGAATAGTAGCGCGAACGCCCCATAATCTTTTCAAGTTCAGTGTAATATATGTCCGAAACTTCTGCAAATTTCGCTGAGCTCGGGAGCAGGAAGGCAGGTCTTGGGAAACCGCTCCAGAGTCCCGGGTCTGTAAGGTCATAGCCCGGTCTACCGACGAACGAACGCGGGAGCATACCGCTGTAACCCGGCAGTACAGGCTCCATTCCGAGCGAGCGCATGCGGGAAAGTATGTCGCGGCTGAGTTTTTCCTGCCGTCCGTACCACCACTGAGGGTTCGGACCGCCCCAGCCTTCGAGGTTGTTCATCATCCACCATGCCTGGAATCCGGGTCCTGCGATAAAATCAGCAATCTCCTTCTCTGTGCAGCCGAGACGCAGCAGGACATTCCTCCACACCACATCCACGCCCACAGGCATCAGCGGCATATTGATTCCGTGGAGAGCCATCCAGTCGATTTCCTTCATCCAGCGGTCCTCCGTCCAGAAGGCGCAGGAATATGAGAGGGTGCAGTAGTTTAGGTAGTAGCGGAGCTCGGCATCGCATGCCCTGCGCTCCGGGGCAGCCGGAACGGGAAGCTGCGTACCCGAGAGGTCGACGGTCAGCGCGTTCCAGGAGATGTTGACATGGACGTACCGGTTCAGATACCATCCGAAACCGGCCGTAGCGGCGCTGAGACTGCTTCCGGTGACCGCCGGTCTATCCCCTTCGGCGGAGATGACGAAAACATCCCTTCCACCAGCCGACAGTTTTTCATCGACACGGAGGACAATCTTTTCGGAAAAGCCCTTTCCGGCGACGCGGTCCACAAAGGCGTTGAGCGCGTTTTCGACGTCTAGTTTCTCATCGGCATGGGCAAGCGGGGCGAACACTGCAGCTACAGTAAGTAGCAGGGCGGTCACTAAGGAATACAATCTCATAACCAAAAATAAACACTATAAATTAAACACATTACACACGATATCAAGTCTTGCTTTTCTTTTTATCGAGTCTTACGTATGTCGCAGGCATCAAGGCCCACACACATTTTATCTTCACATTACCCCATCCCTAAAGAGGGTGACATAACAACTACTTGACAGCAAACGGAATGGAGGCGAAGAGGTCGCGGGAGGAAGTTCCGAGTTGGGCTTCGTAGTCCCCCTTCTCCACTCTCCAGCATCCGGAAGCCTCATCGTACCAACGCAGAGCCTCGGCAGGGAGTTCGAGTTCGACAGTCCCCTTCTCGCCGGGAGCAAGAGAGATTTTCCCGAAATCCTTCAGTTCCCTCTCCGGACGGTCGACCTGCGATGCACCGGTCCTGTGGGCATAGAGCTGCACCACAGCAGAGCCTTCCCTTTTCCCGACATTGCGGACCGGGACGCGGATACGGATTTTCCCGTCTTCCTTGATGGATTTGCGGTCGGCGGACGGTTCCCCGAACTCGAAGTCCGTGTAGCTCAGACCATATCCGAACGGGAACTGCGGTTCTATGTCCATCTTGTCGAACCAGCGGTAGCCCACATATATCCCTTCGCCGTAGACTACCTCGCCGGCATTGTCCGGGTCATAGAGGCCGAGATGGTGCATCGGGTAGTCGTCGAGCGCCTTCGCAATCGTGAACGGAAGCCTTCCGGACGGGTTTTTCTTGCCGAAAAGCACGTCTGCAACCGCGTTTCCGCCCTCGCTTCCGCCGTACCAGCCGTAGAGTATGGATTCGGCGGAGTCAGCCCAAGGCATAGGGACTGATGTGCCTGTGATGAGGGTCACGACGAGACGGTCAGTCACCGCACCAAGTGCCTCTATGAGAGCGTCCTGGCAGTACGGGAGGTTGTACTGAAGCTTGTCCAGGCCCTCGCAGTCCTGGTGCGCCCAGCGGTTGTGTCCGCCGAAGAAGAGCACGATGTCAGCGTCCTTCGCGGCCTCCACGGCCTCATTTCTGAGCGCCTCCGCATCCTCCGGCTCTCCCGGAGCGGGGCAAGGACGGTAGCCGCGGACATAGCGGACCTCCGCCCTGTCGCCAACGGCCGAGAGTAGGCCTTCAAGAGGCGTGATTTCATATTTTGTCTTGAGGTACATGGAACCTCCGGCATCTATGTGCCGCGCCGTGGCGTTGTCCCCCACGACGAGTATCTTTTTTATGCCGTCAAGTGCTATAGGGAGCACATCGGCATCGTTTTTCAACAAGGTTATGCCTTCGGAGGCGATCTCGCGGGAGAGTGCGAAGTGTTCCGGTGAGGCGAAAGATCCGAAATCTGTGCTGCCGGACATGGTGGTGCGGAAAATGAGCCTCAGCACTCGGCGGACTTTGTCGTCAAGCCCCTCGATTGAGTATTTTCCTGATTTCAAGCCGTTTTCGTAGGCGTCCGCGAGGCAGTAGAGCGGGTAGGCATTGGAGAGGCCCTCGGTGAGGCCGTCGGTCCAGGTGCCGAATTCGAGATCAAGTCCGCCGTTCACGGAGTCGTCGGTGTTGGTGGCGCCTCCCCAGTCGGAAACCATCACCCCGTCGAATCCCCATTCGCCCTTGAGTATCCCGTTCACGAGAGGGGCATTTTCGCAGCAGTATTTACCTTTATATTTATTGTAGGCGCCCATAACTGTCCACACGCCGCCGTCCTTCACTGCTGCTTCGAACGCGGGAAGGTAGATTTCTCGCAGGGCACGCTCGCCGATGACACACTCGATGTCGTGGCGGTGGGCTTCCTGGTTGTTGAGCGCATAATGCTTTATGCACGCGGCGACATGGTTCTGCTGGATGCCCTGTATATAAGGCACGGCCATGCGGGAGACGAGAAGAGGGTCTTCGCCCATGTACTCGAAGTTCCTGCCGCAGAGCGGTGTACGGAAGATGTTCACGCCGGGAGCAAGCTGCACGGTCTTTCCCCTATAGCGGGATTCCTCGCCGAGAGCCTGTCCGTAGCGGAGGGCCATGTCGCGGTCCCAGGTGGCTGCGAGGCAGCTCAGAGCCGGGAATGCGGTGCAGGAGTCGTTGGTGTGGGAGGCTGTCCCCCATTCGTCCCATCTGTTGTCTTCCCTCACGCCGAAAGGTCCGTCGCTCATCCATATATCCGGAATCCCCAGACGCGGAACTCCCGGTGAGGAGAATTTCGACTGGGCGCTGAGCATTGCGACTTTTTCTTCAAGGGTCAGACGCGAAAGGGCATCTTCCACCCGCTGCTCAAGTGGGGCGGTAGTGTCTTTATACAAAGGGACATTGTCCCGCGCACATGAAGCGGCGCAGAACAATGTCACCAGAAGTAGAATTGATTTTTTCAAACCGTGCAAATCCTAAATAATTATTTAACAAGTCTTACGTTGTCGATGTGGACTGTGGCAGTACCTTCATTCCAACCGTTTGTATGGAAGCAGAATTTCTTGAACTTCGTCCAGTCTTTTTTTCCGGACTGAATAGTGAAGTCATTCAGAGGCATTTCTACTGTATGCCATCCTTCTTTATCCGGAGCAGTTGCATGATAGAACAACTCGAATCCATCACCATAAACTCTATTCGTGAATACATTCCAAGTCGCATTGAATGAGCTGTTTACGTACTCGATATCAAAGCAAAGTTTGGTATAACCGGAAATGTCAGTATTGGCAGGAAGTTCAAAAGTAAGCACTCGTGCCCAGTTGCCGCTGGCATCAAGAAGCCACTCAATACCATTGCCTACATCTTTGCCGACGCCGTCTTTGATGCTGTACTTGCCGTCAGTTCCACCGATAATCCAGCTGTTCTGCATAGCATCATCGAAGATAATCTGCGCATCCTCTTTCGGCTGCTCCGGTTCAGAAGAGCCGCTGTCGCCGCTCTTAACAAGTCTTACGTTGTCGATGTGAACTGTGGCAGTACCTACATTCCAACCGTTTGTATGGAAGCAGAATTTCTTGAACTTCGTCCAGTCTTTTTTTCCGGACTGAATAGTGAAGTCATTCAGAGGCATTTCTACTGTATGCCATCCTTCTTTATCCGGAGCAGTTGCATGATAGAACAACTCGAATCCATCACCATAAACTCTATTCGTGAATACATTCCAAGTCGCATTGAATGAGCTGTTTACGTACTCGATATCAAAGCAAAGTTTGGTATAACCGGAAATGTCAGTATTGGCAGGAAGTTCAAAAGTAAGCACTCGTGCCCAGTTGCCGCTGGCATCAAGAAGCCACTCAATACCATTGCCTACATCTTTGCCGACGCCGTCTTTGATGCTGTACTTGCCGTCAGTTCCACCGATAATCCAGCCGTTCTGCATGGCCTCATCGAAGATAATCTGCGCATCCTCTTTAGGCTGTTCAGACCCTGCAACCCACTCTGAAGCGTTGAATTCGCCCATGTCGTAAATTGTGTTGGCATCGAGTCTGCGTGCGTCGGCCACTGAGCGGAGGATGTATTTGCTGTTTGCCGAATCGATGAGTTTCACGCTGAGACCGGAAACTGTCGCAGGAGCTACAGCGATGTAGTATGTGCCGGCCTCAAGTGCGCCTTTGCCGGAGAGTGTCACCTTGGATGCGGTCGCACCGGAAAGTTCGGCTGACTCGACATTGAGGTTCACATTGCCTGCAAGCGCTGCTCCGTTGCCTTCAACCTCGATGGAGGTCACATTTGCAGGAACGGTGAGCTTGAGCATTGCGGTGACATTCTTCAATGTTACCGATGTTCCGTCGGAAACTCCGAAAAGGAGCGCTGCGGACGGGTCGAATGTGCCCGAAACTGCTGTCTGTGCGGCAGGAAGCTCGGTTGAAACAGTCGTGCCGGAGAGCTTTGCAGCGCTGTTGTATGGATAGAGCGCGTAGTAGGTCTGAGCCTCCTTTGCCTTACCTGTGAACTGTGCGGTTGGGGATGGAGCTGCGAGTTCCGCTGCAAAGAGGTTGTTGGACTCCCCGTCGAAGATGCTGAGTTTCTCCACTCCTGTCCACAGGGTACTGTTTGTGCCCTCAAGGACGGTCTTTGTCTGCTCGGTGCTGACAGCGAAGCTCATCTGCACCTTCCCATCGAGCGCAGACGGCTCTTCAATTTCTTTTGTACATGCGACGGCAGAAGCAAGAAGCGCTGCCGCGATAATCATATTCTTTTTCATTTCAGTCAAATTTTAGCTTTTTAAGCGTGAGAAACTACCAGACGAACGTGTCTTCATTCCAGTCTTCAATCTTTGCCCGGGTGTCAATCTGCGACTGGCAGAAGCCCTGTTCAACTAATACTACCCCCCCCGTATCTCTGGGGCAACATATTCTTTTTTCATGTCTATCAATTAATTATGAACATCTTTTGGGTCTATGTCGTTTTTCTCATCGGTCACATACACCCGGTATGCTCCCTCTTCGAAAAGCAATATATCCTCAAAAATCTTATTCAAATTTGTATGAGTTTACTTTAAGTTTTGGATAAAAAAGATGCCTCTCTTCCGTTCAGTTCGCAGAAGATACGCTCCGTCAAGGAAGAGAAGCATCAGATTATGTAAAAAGGTTATTTCACGAGAGTGACGTTGTCGAAGTAGATGTTACCGGCATTTCCTGACCATTCCATATTGTGGATGCAGAACTGGTTGAAATGCTTGAACGGATATGCGTTGCTGCCGCCCTGGAGAACAAAGCAATCCCATTTTGCATCAGGATCGGTTGAAGTCTTGATAGGGACTTCAACTGTATGCCATTCACCCTCGCCGCCTTCAGCTGTAGTCCTTGAACGGTAAACATAGTATGCCTCGGAATAGGTGTCAGTTCCCGCCGTACCTCCGTAGATACGAATGGTGAAAGTCTCGTCGCCAGGTTCGAAAGGATGCTCAAAAGCGTTGCCGGTAGCTGTGATCTTCACATCAAACTTGAGTTTTGAGTAAGATGAAATGTCTTTATTCTCATTATTCGGCAGTTTAAAGACGCAGGCTGTGCTGAACCATTTGCTTTCGCAGTACCATTTAATTGATTTAGTGCCGGCGCTGTGCTCCTCAGTGGTCTCGGCGCAATTGCCGTCAAGAACCCATGATCCGCTGATTGCGTCATCATAGATGAGGTCGGTGAACTCTTTCGGAGTGTCCGGAGTAGGATCTACTGAAGGCTCGCCCGGAGTAGGATAAGCGACTGCGCAGTTCTCAAGACGGATGTCGTTGAAGAGCACTGTCGTGCCCACTGCTGCAGGAGCATCTTTCGGAGTGAAGCCGAGCTGACGGGCAGCTCCTACGCCGCTCAGGTCAGCGATATAGTCCTTGAGAGGGAGAGTGAGCTCATGCCATTCGTTGTCGTTCACAACGATGTTGTACCATTCGAGGGAAGCCTCGCCACGGCCTACAGCACCCGGCCATACGTCCTTGGCGTTTTTGCCGTCAGATGTGCCGAAGTAAACTCTGAAAAGTGTGTGCTGAGCCACAGGGCCGCCGTCCTTCTCAACCTTGAAGCGGAACTTCAGGCATGCCTTCTCCACGTCTGCACCTTTCAGATCAAGATACGGGTCGAAGTCGAGGACACCGTAGTTTCCCCATGCGGCATCGCTGGCGAACTCCCACTTGAGGAGTTTTGCGTCGCCTTCTTCCACTTCTGTCATAGTCTGGGAAGATACGCCCTCATAGAATCCGTTTGAGTAGAGTACCCAGTTGTTCGCGTCCTTGTTCACAAGTCCCGGAGTTTCAGGCTCTTCAGGACCGGTAGGGACCTGAGGTTTCTCGTCCTTCTTACATGAAGAGAGACAGAGCACAGCCATTGCGGCTGCAAATAAAAATGTCTTTTTCATAATGAAATTGATTTGTTATTAGTTTGGTTTATAACTTTTTACAAAAGTATCTTATTCAGCAGGGACCATTTTAACCAAGCGTACATTATCGATGTAAACCTTGGCAGTGCCGGTATTCCATCCCGTAGTGTGGAAGCAGAAGGTCTTGAACTTCTTCCACTGGTCGGAACCGCTCTGGGAGCGGAAGTCTTCGAGAGGCATCTCCACCGTGTGCCAGCCGTCCTCTTCAGGAGCTGCGGTGGTGAAGAACATCTCGCTGTTGTCGCTGCCGTACATACGGTTCTGGAAGGTTACCCAGGTAGGCTCGAAAGTGCTGTTTTCGTAGCGGATGTCGAAGCAGAATTTGCTGTAGAGGGAGATGTCCATATTGGATGGGAGTTCGAAGGTGAGCACGCGCTGCCATGAGCCGCTGTTGTCGAGCACCCATTCGATGCTCTTGCTTCCCTCGCTCGCGAAGGCCTCGCTGATGCTGTACTTCTCCGCAGTTCCGCCGAGCTGCCAGCCGTCCTGCATGGAGTCGGTGAAAATCATCCAGTTCTGCTCGACCTTAGGGCCGTCGTCCGGTTTAGGGTCGACATCCGGTTCGTCCACTGCGCCCTCCGGCACATTGAGTCCGAGAGCCTGCACAAGACCTACATTCAAATCCGCAACATAGTCGATGTATGCTGACCAGTAGTTGTAGAAGATGCCGAAGTCAAGGGCGAATGTCCAGAGAGTCCACGCAACGTTCTTTTCCTTCATATAGTCAACCATGCACTTGTGCCAGCGGTTGCGGCTCTCCTTGAACTCCTTGCGGAATGCTTTGTCGTCCAAGTTGTAGCAGGCTACGCCGAACTCTCCCACATAGAGACGGGAACCTCTGCGCTCAACCTCCGCAAGTTCCTTGTCTATGACGCTGCGGATGTATTCTTCAGTGCCGTAAGTCGCGTAGTTCCTCAGCGCCTCCTGACTGCCGGATGGAACGGAAACTGTGAGGTCGTCCTTTTCAGGGTCGTACGGAAAGTGGAGTTTCACGTTCTTCAGACCTGAGAACTCAGCGCCCTGATGTGTGAAGACGAACGGCTCGTAGGTGTGGATGGTGTAGATGAGGTGGTCATCGTCATAGTCGGGGAGCTGGGCGATTGTGCCGTACGGCGCAGGAGTGACGATGACGTCATGCCTTGTGTCGATTTCCCTGATTGCCTTGAGCACCAGCTCCTGAGTCTCGCCCCAGTTAGCCCTCCAATAGTTGCCGTCAGGCTCGTTGAGTATCTCATACACGCAGTAGTCGCGGTCCTTGCAGTGCTCGGCGACCTGACGCCAGATGCTCTGGAGGAAAGAGAGGGCATGGTCGGAAGGGAACATGTCGCAGTACTTCCACTGATGGTTGTCGATGATGACTGTGATCTCATATTTCTCGCCCAAGTCGAGGAGTGTGTCGAGATGATCCCAATAGGACCGGGTGAGAGTGAAGTCAGTCTTCGAGGTTATGAACTGTCCGAACTGCATCGGGACGCGGACCACGTCGCAGCCGAGAGACTTGATGAAGGAGAAAGTCTTGTCGTCGATGTGTCCCATCCAGATGTTCTCCGCTGTGCCGGAGGTGCCGACCTCGAAGCAGCCGGAGAGGTTGAATCCGCGGGTCATCGTGCCCTTTACCGGACGGTCTGTCGCTCCCGGGTCATCGGGTCCCGCCACCGGATCCTTCTTGCAGGAAGCAAGCGAGAGCAGCAGAAGAGCCGCAGCAAATATTGAATGTCTTATTCTCATTACAGATGTTTTAAAATGTTGTTATAGCGTTATATGGTATGTTTCAACTCATTCCGGTGAACTCCACAGTCGGAACGATCAGTCGGTATATCCCGGGTTCTGCGGAAGCTTGTCCGTGGCGTTGACATCGTCTGCGTTGAGCGGGAAGATGTTCTTGTACTCCATACCCTCGCCGTCAGGCTGATGATCCCACCATTCTCCTGTGGTGAACTCGCCCCAGCGGACAAGGTCAGTTCTGCGTCGTGATTCCCCGAGGAACTCGATGAGCCATTCGTCGAGCAGACGGTACTTGTCCATCGAAGCCGTGCATGGGTCAGGATCGACTCCGTCCTCAAAATAGCGCTTGCGGACATGGTTGATAAGATCTGCGCAGCCCTGGGTGTCGCCGGAGCGGAACTTGCACTCCGCAAGGGTGTAGTAGACCTCAGAAAGACGGAGGACAGGGATGTCGGGGTTGAAGAGCAGACCTACCTCGTCAAGGTATGGACGCGGAGAGTACTTGACCATTCTGATTCCGGAGTTCTCTTCGCCTGTCTCCATGCTGCTTTCCGTGCCGCCTTCGCTCTTGCGTGCGATCTGATCCACGAGATTGAGCACCTGATTCCGGTATTCCTCCCTTCCGAGAACCTTGCAGTCAGGATAGTCCGGGTTTACGAGTTCACCGAAGAAGAACATTCCCTCATACTCGCCGTTGCCGAGGTAGCGGTACATCCTCTTTCTCACGTCCTTGTCGTTGAATTTCGCGAACGGGCGGCCGAGCTTGAAGGTGTACGGGTTGCCCTCACCGTCGAGGGAAGGCTGGAGACACCAGCAGTTGTTGGCGCTGCTTGAAGGAAGACCTTTCTCGTCGCCGCTGTTCTTTCCGTTGAAGTAGAACCTCATGCGGTTAGGCATTGAGTACTGCCAGAGGTAGAAGCCGTCGGTCTCAAGCTGTGAGCGCTCGCTCGGGATGGACCAGATGATTTCCTTGGAGACGTCGTTGTGGAAGCCGAAGGTCTGAGTCCAGTCAGAGTCGAGGTCGTAAGCGCCGTAAACTCCACCGATAATGTCCTCGGCAAGTTTTGCTGCCTTGTCGTACATCGGGACTCCGATATAGGATTCTGCGTTGAAATACAGCTGCATGAGCACGTGCGCACCCATGGCCTGACGAACATCTCCCCTCTCGGTTCCGCCGAGCACCGTCTTTTTCTCCAGGTTCGGGAGGGACTCGGTGAGGAGGTTCTCGATGAAGTAGAAGGTCTCCTCGGCGGATGAGCGGTAGTTCTCGACGTATGCGTTCTCGGAGTAGAGAGGCATTCCGCCGAAAAGGTCGAGAAGCTGGAGGTAGTAGAGTGCCGCCATCGTGGAGAGCTGGGCCCTCCAGTTGTTCCAGTCAGCCTCGGTGAATCCGAATTTGTCGAGGTCAACCTCGCTCAGGTCGCTTATCGCGGCCCAGCAGCGGGACACTCCCTGCATCCTCGTGATGTAGCACTGATGGAGGTCGGACCAGCCGTTGGCGATAGGGTCGATGATGAATTCATGGTAGTGGAGCTTGTACATCTCCGCACGATCCGTGTTCTTCGTTCCCCTGACAGGGCTGCAGAAGGCGTCGGCCGAAAACTCCTGAAGGTCGAAGTAGCCGTTCATCTGGGCGAATGTCCATCTTGCGTGGGTGAACGGACGGTAGAATCTCTGGAGCACAGCCTCGCGGGAGGTGTAGTACGTGTCCGGAGACACCTCGGAGTGGTATGTAGGCTCGACTGAGCATGAAGCCGCAGCCGTGAGGACTGCACCGCCGAGCAGAATACTTTTCAATATGTTTTTCATCTTCATTGTCTGTTCTTTAATTCCTCAAGAGATTACTTAAAAGTTGAGCTGAAGTCCGAACGAATATGTGCGGTAGTTCGGGTAGGCGTCGAGGTAGTTGTCCACACCGCCGCTGTAGCCTGTGATGCTGACCTCAGGGTCAAGTCCCCGGTAGCCGGTGATTATGAACGGGTTGCCGACGGTGAATGAGACTCTGAGCCTCTTGAGGTAGTCTTTGGTGTACTTCCCGAGAGAGAGGTTGTATCCGAGGGTGAGAGCGTCAATCTTGAGGAATGAGCCGTCTTCGAGATAATAGTCGCACATGAGCTTCTCTCCCTTGATGGCCTCGTTGCGGTCGTAGGCGTCCTTGAGGACGTTGAGCGCACCGTTGCGGCCTGCAATTCCCAAAGTCATGTCGTAGGTGTTGTAGACGTCGAATCCGAGCCAGCTGTGCATGTTGATGCCGAGGTCGAAGTCGCGGTACTTGAAACTGTGGCTCCATCCGATCATGACCTTAGGAACGAAACTTCCGATGTATTTCCTGTCGTCCGGGTTCTTTGAAGCGCCGTTGGTGACGACCGTGCCGTCCTGCTTGCGGAGCTGGAAGTTGCCCTTGCGGTCGAAGCCTGCGAACTCGTAGATGTAGTAGTTTCCGATGACGCTGCCGTTGGTGAGGACCATGGATGTACCCGGAGAGTTAGGTCCAGGAAGCTGTCCTCCTGTCCAGGTCGTTCCCTGGTTGTCCATCGAGATGACCTTGCTGTAGCTGTGGGAGAGGTTGAGATCTGTGCTCCAGGTGAAATCCTTTCCACGGATGATGTCTCCGCCGAGTTCGATTTCCCAGCCGGCGTTCATCATCGAGCCGACATTCTGCCACTGATAGGAGTTGATGTAGATTCCCACCGGGACGCGGACATAGAAAAGCATGTCCTTGATCTGCCTGTAGTAGCCGTCCACCCTTCCGTAGAGTCTTCCGTTGAAGAGGGAGAAGTCCAGGCCGAGGTTGTACTCGCCTTTTGTCTCCCACCCGAGGGTCTCGTTCACATTCTCCTGACGTCCGTAGGTATAGAGCCATTTCCCGTCAGGCATGATCCAGCGGTTTTCGTCCGCACTGATGAATTTTCCGGAATATGTGGCGCTGAAGCTGTTGTTTCCCGTGACACCGTAGCCTCCGCGGATCTTGAGTTCGTCGAGCCACTTCACGCCCTGCAGCCAGGACTCGTTCTTCATGTTCCATCCGAGCGAAACTGCCCAGAAGTTACCCCAGCGGTTCTTCGCACCGAACTTCGAGGAGCCCTCGCGGCGGTAGGTTGCAGAAATGATGTATCTTTCGTCGAAGGTGTAGTTCACACGGCCGAAGTAAGCCAAAAGCCTTTCGGTCACGTCCCTGTGCGAAGACATGGAGGCACGTCCCTCGTTGAGTTCGGAGCCTTTCCCGATGTCCCATTTGCCGATGCCGTCGACTGAGAAGTCGCTGTTGGCCATGGAGGTGCTGTACTTGTCGTACTGGTGATAGGAATATCCGAGGACGGCGTTTATCTTGTGCTTGCCCCCGAGAGTGTTGTCGTAGGAGAAATATCCTTCGGCATTGAGCTGGTCTGTGCGGGTGTTCTCGAAATATGCCCTTCCGTTGAGAGCCTCCTTGAGGCTGAGACGGTGGTTCATCGAGCGGTAGCCGCTGCCGTCGTAGCGGTTGCTGGAGTAGCCGAGGGTCTGCTGGTAGGAAAGTCCCTCCACCGGCAGGATGTTGAGTTTGAGAATGGCCTCGGGCTTGAACCAGATGTCTGTTCCGCCGGACTCGTTCAGGGCGTTGTCAGCGATGATGTTGTAGTCCTCGTCATCGTCTGTCCAGATGTTGTAGCCTGTGGACGAAGTCTTGTCGTACGGGGAACGGGTCGGGTTGTTCAGAAGTGCCTGTCCGAAGCTGATGGATGAGTAGGAACGCTTGGTCTGGCGGTAGTCGATGTTGGCCTTGGCCTCGAACCAGCCGTCAAACATGTTGTAGGAGGCGTTGATACGGCCTCCGAAGTCGTCCCTGCTCTCGCTCTTTGCAAGTCCGTCCATCTTCTCGTAGAAGAAGGATGAGTATACCTTCGCCTTCTGGGTACCGAAGTTGATTGCGAGGTTATGCTTATGTGAGAAGTTCTTCCTGTTTATGCACTCGTCCCACCAGTCTGTGCTTGAGCCGTAGTCGGGGCCGACATTGTGCTCGCGGTATTCGTCCGCGGAGAGCATCTGAGGCTTGCCGTAGGCCTGCTTGTAGGAGAGGTCCGCGCTGTAGGACACGTCGAGGACGCCGTCGGTGTTGCTGCCGCTCTTGGTGGTGATGAGGATCACGCCGGCTGCCGCACGGGTTCCGTAGATGGCGCCTGCTGAGGCATCCTTGAGGACGTCGATGGATTTGATGTCGTCCGGGTTCACTGAACGGATGTCACCGCCCGGAAATCCGTCGATGACAACCAGAGGAGAGTTTCCCGCAACGATTGAGGCCATGCCTCGCAGCTGCATTGTCGCGGAGGAGTTGACGCCCTTTTCCTGTCCGATCACAAGTCCAGGAATCTTTCCCTGGAGGGATTTCGCAAGGTCGCCTGCTCCGGTGCTCTTCACAAGGTCGCCGCCGGAGAGGGAGACGATGGAACTGGTAACGTCCTTGCGGGCGAGGGAGCCGTATCCGATGACGACGAGTTCGTTCATCATCTGGCTCTCGGCCTCCATGACGATTTTTGCGTTGTCTGTCCTGTAGGCTTTCAAATCCTTATCCACGAAGCCGAGGCAGGTCACGTGGAGGACATCGCCGTCGGAAAGTCCGTCATATACGAAGTGTCCGTCCGGGTCTGTCACGACTCCGCCGCTTTTGCCGACGGTCTGGATGGCCGCACCGATGACCGGAGTGCCGTCCACCTCAGTGATGACGCCGGCCATGCTGAACTTGCCTTTCACCTGAGTGGAAGAGACCTTGTTGAGGATGATGTTCTTGTCGTTGATTTCCCATTTGACGCTCTTGCCGCTAAACACAGCGGTGAGGGTCTCATTGATGGAAGCATCTTTGAGACTGAGCTTTACCGTCTCCCCGAGAGGAATCTCCTCAGGATTGTAGACGAACAGGTACCCTGTCTGCTGTTCAATCACTTTCAGAGCCTCCGAGATGGAGAGCGTCCCCGAATAAGTGAAGTTCCTTGCATATACGCCCACGGCCACGAGAAGTGCCGCAAGCATAACTGCCATTTTCTTTATTTTCATCTATTTTGTCGTTTAGTGTTAATTATTCTTGCGATATATTACTGCGCTTGCACCGTCGGAACTGATCCTATATCCCAACTCGCCTTTGTAGGCTTTGCAGATTACGCTGAGGATATGCCCGAGCGAATCCTCCTTGCGGAAGGTGCAGGAGCAGCGGAGCTCCGCGAGCGAGGGGTCGGCAAAGCCGATGGTCACATCGTAATAGTTTCCGATTGAACGGATTATATCCCTGAGGGATGTATCGCTGAAATGGTAGAATCCGTCCATCCAGCCGCGTTCCCCTGTGGTACTTATGCGTGTCTTTGAGTATTTTCCGTCGTTGAACTCAAGCCTTTCCATCGGAGAGAGCGTACATGTGAATCCGTCTTCGTCGCTCATCTCCACCTTGCCCGTGAGCAGGTCAACTGCGAAATGTTCCGGAGAGTATGAAGACACATTGAAGGATGTTCCGAGAACACGGATATTCCTTGAGCCGCATTTGACGACGAAAGGATGTTCCGGGTCTTTGGCGACATCGAAGAAGGCTTCACCCCTGAGGGCAACTGTCCTCTCCCCTTTCACCTCGTCTGAAACAAGCAGTTCGGAGTTGGAATTGAGCCATACGACCGTGCTGTCGGAAAGCATTGTGGAGGCAGTCTGTCCTGAAGGGGCAGTGATGCTCAGAGCGGAAAGCACCGGCTGCGGATGGAGCTCGGATGAAAGCATATATCCTGCGCTCACGAGCATTGCGGAAGCTGCTGCGGCCGAAAGAGAGCCGAGCAGTATGCGGCGGACTTTCGACGGCTTTCTGCGTGTAGTCTCAGCATTACCGCTCCGGATGAACGATGCGAGAAAAACCTTCTTCATCTCAAGAAGTTCCTTCTCTCTTTCCGGAGACTCTCCGACCCATGCGGCCACCGCCTCACGTTCCGTCTCGCCAGCCTCACCCGAAAGCCAACGGGTGAGGAGTTCGTCTGAGATATTGCTGCTTCTACTAACCATAACACACAATGAACAATTTATACTACAATGTTTTACATCTATCTAAAGCATTTTCTTGTCCGATTTGAATCAGATTTTTGAGGACAGATCTTTTTGAAGAGGGAGTGTACTGGAGTACTCGACCGATGAGAAAAGAAATCTGAACCAAAAAGATATTCAAATCCTTACCATTCGAAAGAGACCACGGCAAAGTCAGCTACAGTTCCCGGAACAGTCCTGTCAGTTCCATCCCCGAATCCGAGGGCTGCTGCGACGTTCACGTCAAGGTCGCCAGGAAGATTGAGGTCGAGTGCATCGGTCGTGAACATTCCGAAGTCTCCGGCGTAGGTCCAGACGGTGTATGCCGCTCCGTTCTGTCTGCAGTAGTTTGCAACGGTTCTGAGCCAGTTGCAGCGGCTTTCCGATGCCGGGAACTTGGTTGCGCCGAACTCTCCGATGAAGAGTTTAGAGCCTCTGCGTGCCACCTCGTCGATGTCTTTTTTCAGGAGGCTCTGCACATTTTCCACTGTTCCGGTGGTAGGATAAGCTTCGACCCATGCGATTTCAGGAGACGACACGTCGATGTCCTTCACTTTCTGCACAGCTGCGGCGATGTCGTCAGTGGCAGGATTGTACGGGAAGGAGAGCATTCCGCCGATGGTCCTGAGTCTCGTCCAGCTTCCGCCCTGGTGGCTGAAGACGAACGGCTCGTAGAAGTGGGAGGTGTAGATGATGTTGTCGTCGGCATATTCCGGCATGTCGGCAATTGTCTTGTAGTTCGTCGGGGTGACGATTACGGTGTGTTTCGTGTCCACTGTCCTCACGGCTTCGAGCACTTTTCCCTGCACGTCATGCCAGTGCTCGTGCCAATAAGTGCCGTCCGGCTCGTTGAAGAGTTCGTAAACCACTTTGGTGGACCTGTTCTTGCAGTGCTCGGCAACCTGGAGCCATACCGCCTTGAGAGCGGCCTCCGGGTTAGACTGTTTGTCATACCATTCCCAGATGTGGTTATCCACGATGATGTGCATTCCGTATTTCTCCGCAAGGTCAATTGTCTCGTCAAGACGGTCGAAGAAGGACTGCTGGAACTTGTATGTCGATGTGTTCTCGACGAAATAGCCGAACTGCATAGGGATTCTCACAACGTCGACGCCGATGGAGGCGAGGAATGAGAAATGCCTGTCGTTGATATGTCCCATCCAGATGTCGTTCGCGTTCTGTTCTGCTCCGACTTCATAGCAGCCTGCAAGGTTCACTCCCTTTGTGAAATTGGCCGCGATTCCGCTGCCCGGTTCTTCTGCCCAGTCGCCGGAGATTGCGCCCATGTCATAGATGACTCCGCCGTCGAATGCGACAGAGGATGCCTTTTCACGGACGATGGTCTTTCCTGCATTCGCGCCCGCACCCGTCAGAGTGAGACGGATTCCGGCGGCGTGCTTGAACGGCAGAACGGACATATAATAGGTCTTCCCGGCTTCGAGCGCCTTCGCTCCGTCACCGGAAAGGATGACATTGTCATATCCGGTGCCGGACACTGCCATTGTTTTGTTCTGTGAATCATAGACATATACGCCTGCGGCTGCCTTGCCGTCAAGGGCTTCAAATTTTACGGATGACGTTCCTTCCGGAACCGTGAACTTCAGAAGAGCGTTCACCGGACGGAATGAAAGTGCAGAAGATGTTGACTCGCCATAGAGGATGACTGCGTCTTTAGGGAAGCTGCCTTCAAGGGCTGTCTGGAAGTGCGGGAGTTCAGATGTTATGACTCCGGAAGAAATGGTGGCGGCATCGTCATAAGGATAGATTGCCTGCCACTTTGAACCTGAGACTGCCTGTCCGGAGAAGGAGACTGATTCGCCGCCTTCTGTGCAGGAAAATTCGCGGTTCTTGCCGGCAGCATCGAAAACACTGATGCGGTCAGCGGCGTCCCACTGCGATTTTACGCCGTCGGAGATGTGTGCCTTTGAGAATACACCGTCAACACGGCATTCGAGTGTGATGTCCTGAAGTTCATCTTTGGGGGCTTCTACTGTAGCCTTGCTGCAGCTTACCGCAGCAATGACGGAAAGAGCAAAAATTATGTGGATTTTCCTTTTCATTTTGTTTCGTTATGAAAAGTACTTGTCCGAGAAGCAAAATACCCTTGCGGGAATCTGCAAAAAATTTGAAAAAATTTCAGGATGCGTTTAACTCATTTTCGAGATGTATTTATGCTATAATTGCATATTGAATCTACCCCCCCCCGAAAATATCAGATGAAGTCATATAAAGAAAAGAATGAGCGGGAGATAGTCCTTGAGACGGAGACGCATGATTTTCAGCGCCTTGGTTATGTGATACTCGACAGTCTTGGGGGCTATGCCAAGCCTCACGGCTATGTCCGCGTTGGAGAGACCCTCGTAGCGGCTGAGTATGAAGACGGTCTTCGCCTGATCGCTGAGTTCGGAGATGGCGCTGTTGATGATGTCCTGAACTTCGGACGAGTAGAGAAGCGCAGGGTCACAGGCCTCGGCGGATGAAATCAGAAGCCGCCAGTCACGTTCCTTGAGTTCTGTCATGTTGTTCTGGTGGCGCAGGCGCGTCTCCTGTGTGCGCAGATATTCGAGAGCCTTGTTGCGGATGACTCCGAAAAGATAGATCTGAGGCTGGGCGATATGCTCCCCGCTGCGGAGTTTTTCCCAAAGGACAGAAAGCGCCTCAGCCGTAATATCCTCTGCCACAGCACTGTCATACACGAAAGCGTTCGCGAAGGCGATGCCCCGCGAATTGAGATTGCGAAAATTAGATATGAAACTTTCCAGTTCTTTCGTCATGACAAATTGCTGCTGTACTCAGGCAAAGGTAAGCAAAGTTTACGGGAGTTTGACACTTTAAAATCAAAAATATTTAAAGCTGGGCGGCGAAGATCCTATTGAATGGGCTCGCGCCAGAGTTGCCGAAATG
>CAMCFO010000042.1 GCA_945874155.1 uncultured Bacteroidales bacterium | reverse complement strand
CTCCATTTTTTGTGCAATGTTGATTGCACTTTACATATTTCTGCCTCCTTCTTTTTTTCTGTTTGTTATTCTTGCTTCCATAGCATATACGGCACCTCCAAGTTCTCCGTCAAATTCTTCCGCACGTTTGAGGTCATACATTATGTTGTATTTTTTGTAGTCAATATTCAATATATTGAACAAAGCTGCGGTGTTTAGGTAAAAATATTGTCCTGCAGCATTTACCTTGAAAGCTTCGTCTGATTGAATATCCGACACTGACAGGAATAATTTGTTGCTCGCGTCATCTTGCGCAATCTTAATATAACTTTCTTTAGATAATCCCAAAGCCTTTGCAGTTTCGTCAGTGAAACCCAATTTTCCAGTCGAGTGGATTGTTGCTTTGAGTTTCTTTGTGTATTCTTTTGCGTTTAGTATTGTAAGTGCCATATCGTAATTTGTTTTATTTTTCTGCAAAGATATATAGATTTTTAATATCTGCAAATATTTTGAAGTTGAATTTCTGTTACGCCATAATTTTGTGTTTTCGGAAGCGTGTGGCCTGTGTGAAAATTGACTTAATATTTATTTTACTTTTTTATTATTTTATATTTATTTTTGTTTGTTATTTTATATTTATTTTTACAAGGCGTTTTTCATAAGACATGGTTAGGGATATTATTGAGAGTTTATCTTATATAAGCCTTTTGTTGATTTATCTACATCCGCAAAAACAAGTCCTTTAAAAAGGCTGATATTCCGGGTAAAGCGCAATTTTGTCAAAATATGGTTTTGAAAATGAAAAGGGTCGTGATTATGCGACCCTTGGGTGTTATACTGACCTGTGTGGATGTCTCTTATCTCTTTCTGAAAGCCACATAAGCCTTAACGACAATCTGCCAGAGAATGAAAGTCTTGGCCCGGAAAGTAGGCCGGATTTTGCGGATCTCCGCGGCGAGGAATGGAAACTCATCAAAGAATCCGAAGTTATAGCGCAATGAAAGCCAGCCGGTTCTGAAAAGGATTTCCTTGTAACAGGTGCTGATGGGGCTTCCCGCAAGGTCATCCCTGTAGCGGATGAAAAGGTCCATCATATTGATGGCGGAATCGTGCCTGCGGAGCCGTCTCTTGGCGGTGGAAATGGAGCCCGGATTGTTGCGGCGGTAGTGGTAGAGGGCCTCCTTGAGATGGACTATGGATTTGGCATACCAGAGCAGCTGAGTGTTCAGGTGAATGTCCTCGTGCATTCCCTTTTCCGGGAACACTACAGGATTCTCCAGATACAGGCTGCGTTTGGTGCACTTGTTCCAGACATAGCCGTGAGCCCTGTAATTGTGCAAGCCTGAAATGAACTTCAATTTGTCCGCAGCGGTATAATCCCTTTCGACATCCTTTTTCCTGTATGTGTCATACTCCTTGTAAAAGTCAAAATAAATGATGTCAGCCTGGGTTTCTTCCGCTTTGAGGGCTATTTTTTCAATTGCATCCTTCTCCAGCCAGTCATCGGAATCCACGTGCAAGACATAATCTCCGTCCGCATACTCCATTCCGGTCCTTCTCGCCGCAGGCAGCCCCTCATTTTCCTTGTCCACTATAATGGTTCTGTCTTTCAAATAGGCATACTTCCCGTCCAGCATAGACCGGACTATGTCAATCGAAGCGTCCTTGGTGCCGTCATTGACGAAAATGAATTGAATGTCCGGGTAAGTCTGCTCAAATAGGCTTTCTGCAAATGCAGCTATGTATTTTTCTACACCATAGACCGGTGCAATAACTGAAAACTTCATATCAAACGATTTTAGAAAAACGTTCCGGAATGCGTACAATCACCACCATTTCAAACATTGCAGGCTTGTTCCAGGCATAAGGGGGACGGACAATGGTCTGGATAATCCGTGCTGTTTTTGTCCAATGTTCCCAATCTCTGACGGGCCCTGCTGTAACCTGTCTTATAGTTCTGGCTCTTTTCTCGACGTGTTTTGCCCATCCGGCCTCCCTTCGCGAAGGGTCCTCAAAGCGGGCCTTGATTCTGCCGAGGTCGAAATAGCCGAAATGAAACAGATACAAATCCTTGCCTATGTGGAAATTATGACCTTTGACCCTGTGGAATCCACGTCCCCAGTCCACCGGCTTGGCGATGACAGAGGCCTTTGTGTAACGGGTGGACAGCCTGGCGTAATGCCTTTGCTCAAGGAAAGGGGCATCATCCCGTATATCTCCCTCTTCATCAGTGTTCTGGCCCACATCGACTCCAAGTCCTGAAATTGAATCCCCGATATCCGCCCTGTTCAGATAGTCCTTCAATGATATTCCCAACACAGGGTCCACTATGAGAAATTCGTCAGCATCGGTTCCTATTACAAGGTCATAGTCCTGCAGCAGCCTTTTCGCCACAGAGTTCAAGAAATCAATGCGTCCTTTGTCGGAGTCCACAACATTTCCCTTGACCTTCTCCTTCAGCTCGACATTCACTCCCTTGCAAAACTCCGGAACTGCTTGGTCCTTCCCGTCGAAATAGACATACAGATTCTCCTTCCCCAATTCCCGGCCGTAGTACTCCACCCACCTGCGAAGGTAGAAATCATCATTCCTGACCATAGTCAGCGCACAAATTCTTTTCCCCATAGCCAATTGTTTTGCAATAATGCGAATATACGAAAAATACCCTTATTCCCCAAGTTTGAGGCATTTATCGATTGAGCAGGATTTCAAGCATCCCGGAAGCGTCGCAGGCACGGAAATCGGCCGGTATGCCCTGGAACCCTCGGTCACGCCAGTCTGCGAGTATGAATTTCAGGCCGGCACCGCTCGCGCACTGATAATCGTGAAGTGTGTCGCCTATGAAAATTGTGTCTTCCGGAGTGGCGTCAAGGCGGCGCATAAATTCGAGTGCAGGCTCGGGGTCGGGTTTGTGTCTGGCTGTGTCTTCTGCGCATATTTCCACATCGAAGTATTTCAGCAGCGGTTTGAGGTGGATGTCGTGGTCGAATTCGAAACGGTCGCGGGAGGTGACGCAGCCCATACGGAATCCCGCCAGGTGCAATTGTTCCATCATTTCTTCCACACCGGGGAAAGCCTTGATATAGTGTGACAGTTCAATGAAATGCTGCTCCCACACCTTTCCGAAATGTTCCGGATTCCCATAACCGAGCATCGGTCCCACCTTGCTGCTCGGAATCCCGAAGCTCTTATATGCATCCGCATAAGTCATATCCAAGCCCATCAGTTCTTTGGCTGTAATCATAAGTGACTCCACTCCAGTGCGTTCCGAGTCTATGAGCGTACCGTCGATATCGAAAATTATGTTCCTGACCATTGTTCCGCCAAAATTATTTTTCATAGTTCCCTGTTTCAAAAATTTGCCGAAAATAGTCATAAGAGGTGAAATATCAAAATATGCCTCTTACGGGATGCATGCGTCAAGACTTTTGAGGGCTTAAGCCTTCGTTATTCTGCCACAGACTGACAAATTGTCATAATTTTTCCTTCTGAAACCTATTGGCATAAGATTGGATAGTTTCTCCTGCGTCGCTTGGGACTGACATCCCGGGCGGCAATGGAAAATTGATTGAAAAATAAAAAATAGGAGAAAATATTATGGGAAAAATTATTGGAATCGACCTCGGTACTACCAACTCTTGCGTAGCCGTAATGGAAGGCAATGAGCCTACCGTGATCATCAACAACGAAGGCCAGAGGACCACACCGTCCGTAGTGGCATTCACCGACGGCGGTGAAAGGAAAATCGGTAATCCTGCAAAGCGTCAGGCCATTACCAACCCTCACAAGACCGTCTATTCCATCAAAAGGTTCATGGGCGAGACCTACGACCAGGTGGGCAAGGAAATAGCACGTGTGCCGTACAAAGTGGTGCGTGGCGACAACAATACTCCGCGTGTGGACATCGACGGCCGTCTCTATACCCCTCAGGAGATTTCAGCTATGATTCTCCAGAAGATGAAGAAGACGGCGGAAGACTATCTGGGACAGGAGGTTACAGAGGCTGTCATCACAGTTCCTGCATACTTCTCAGACTCTCAGCGTCAGGCCACCAAGGAAGCCGGAAAGATTGCCGGACTGGACGTTAAGCGTATCGTGAACGAGCCTACCGCAGCAGCCCTCGCATTCGGTCTGGACAAGATGCACAAGGATATGAAGATTGCCGTGTTCGACCTCGGTGGCGGTACATTCGATATCTCCATCCTCGACCTCGGCGGCGGTACATTCGAAGTTCTTTCCACCAATGGTGACACCCACCTCGGAGGTGACGACTTCGACCAGGTCATCATCGACTGGCTTGCAAATGAGTTCGCTGCTGAAAACGATGGCATCGACCTCAAGGCAGACCCTATGGCTCTGCAGAGACTCAAGGAAGCAGCTGAGAAAGCCAAGATTGAACTTTCAAGCCAGACTTCGACCGAAATCAACCTGCCTTACATTATGCCTGTAGGCGGTATTCCTAAGCACCTTGTAAAGACCCTCAGCCGTGCAAAATTCGAGCAGCTTGCAGACGAGCTCATCAACCGCACTCTCGAACCTTGCCGCAAGGCCCTTTCAGATGCAGGTCTGAAAACTTCAGATATCGACGAAGTTCTGCTCGTGGGCGGTTCAACCCGTATCCCTGCAGTTCAGGAAATCGTCAAGAAGTTCTTCGGCAAGGAGCCTAACAAGAGCGTGAACCCGGATGAGGTTGTGGCAATCGGTGCAGCTGTTCAGGGCGGTATCCTTTCAGGCGACTCACACCTCAAGGACGTGCTTCTGCTCGATGTGACCCCGCTTTCACTTGGTATCGAGACTCTCGGCGGAGTGATGACCAAGCTCATCGATGCCAACACCACCATCCCGACCCGCAAGTCACAGGTGTTCTCAACAGCCGCTGATAACCAGCCTGCAGTTGATATCCACGTGCTTCAGGGTGAAAGGCCTCTCGCAAAGGACAACAAGCTCATCGGCAACTTCATCCTCGACGGCATCACACCTGCACCGAGGGGCGTTCCTCAGATTGAGGTAACCTTCGACATCGATGCCAACGGTATCCTCAATGTAAGCGCAAAGGACAATGCCACCGGCAAGGAGCAGAAGATCAGAATCGAAGCTTCTTCAGGTCTTTCAGAGGAAGAGGTTAAGAGAATGCGTGACGAGGCCAAGGCCAACGAGGAGGCAGACAAGGCAGAGAAGGAGAGAATCGACAAGATCAACAATGCTGATGCAATGTGCTTCCAGACCGAGAAGAACCTCAAGGATCTCGGAGACAAGATTCCTGCATCTCACAAGAGCGAAATCGAGTCTGCTCTCAACTCGCTCAAAGAGGCAGTCAAGGCTCAGAACCTTGCAGACATCGACACCTGGAATGCAAAACTCGAGCAGGCTTGGCATGCGGCTTCAGAGGAAATGGCTAAATCTGCACAGGCAGGTCCACAGGGTCCTCAGGCAGGTCCGCAAGGTCCTCAGGGTCCGGACAACAACGATGCTCCTGAAGAGCAGTAATCCCGGGGCAAAATGCTGATGATTTTTGATAGATAAATCCATCAAAAATTCATAACAGAAAAAAACTGATGAAAAGATAAAAATTTTCATCAGTTTTTTTTGTTGTATCATTGTTTTTATCCGGGAAGTTGCAATCTTTGCAACCGGGGCTTGGGGTGTCTCATAACTTTTGGAGGAAATGAAGAAGTTTCAGTTCCCTGAAGGCCTTAGAGCCTCGTTTGTCGTCGGAAGCATTGCTTTGGTTTTCTTGATTATAGGCTATCAGACGGCTTTGTTTGTCCATTCAGCAGCTGTGGTGGGGATTGCGTCCCACAGGGATGACCCTGATACCGTTTTCCTGGTTGCCGCCCCGGAAGCTGTGGATGCTGTTCAAGATTCCAAGGTTCCTGCTGCGGCTTCAAACTATCCTGCTGCGGCTTCAAAGGTTCCGGGCGCGGCTGAGCATAAGGCGTTTTCTCAAGTGCGTCGCTCCAGCGGTGCGAAGACTCCTGTCGGGGAGGCCGTAAGACAGAACATCCCCCGCCGCAAGGTGGAGTCTTTCCGCTTCAATCCCAATACTGTCAGCGAAGAGGACCTTCAGCGTCTGGGCTTCACTCCCAGGCAGGCGGCTTCAATCGTGAACTACAGGCTCAAAGGAGGGCGGTTCCGCCGCAAGTCGGATTTTGCAAAGTCATTCGTGGTGTCGGATTCCGTATTCAGGAGGCTGGAGCCTTTCATTGACATACCCCTTGTGGACCTGAATCTGGCAGATTCCGCCGCCTTCGATGCCTTGCCTGGGATTGGCGGATGGTTTGCAAAGGCAATGGTACAATACAGGGAGCGTCTGGGAGGCTATTCCTGTCCCGAACAACTTATGGAAATACGCAATTTTGACAGAGAAAAATATGATGGTTTGAGCGACCTGATTTGCGTGAACCCTGCCAATGTCCGTCCATATCCTCTTTGGGAACTACCCGAGGAGCAACTGCGCCGCCATCCCCACATCGGCCCTTCCGCCCACGCCATAGTCCTTTTCCGCCAGACCTTTCCTCGCTCGGATTGGACCATCGACAAGCTGAAAGCCAACGGTATTCTGACTCCCGAAAATGCTGACCTCCTGTCCCGATGCATCATTGCGCCGCCGGAATGATGTCATTATTACCGATGATTTCGTAGCAAAGCAGAATAATGTTTAACTTTGCACGCATTTGAATCGATAATTATGTTTTACAGGCAATTGTCAAAAGAAGAATACTCCGATTTGGAGTCAAGGATACTCTATGAGGACAACCATATCCTAATATTCAACAAGAAAAGCGGGGAAATTGTCCAGGGAGACAAGACGGGAGACGAACCCCTGTCGGAAACTCTAAAAGCTTTCATTGCAAAAAGGGATGACAAACCGGGGCAGGTGTTTATGGGGGTACCTCACCGTCTGGACCGGCCTGTGAGCGGTATTGTCGTATTTGCCAAGACTTCCAAGGCTTTGGAACGGCTTGCAGTTATGTTCAGGGACGGCAATGTACACAAAACCTATTGGGCCTTGTGCTGCAATGCTCCCGCTGTCCCTGAGGGAGAACTGCAGGACTGGATGGTGCGGAATGAGAAGCAGAACAAGTCCTATATCACCAGGGAAAGGCCGGATGCCAAGCTGGCACGCCTGCGCTACAGGCTTGTGGGCCACAGCGACCGTTACCACCTGCTGGAAGTGCAATTGCTCACAGGCCGCCACCACCAGATCCGCTGCCAGCTTTCCGGTATGGGATGCCCGATAAAAGGGGACCTCAAATACGGCGCACCACGCTCCAACAGGGACGGAGGCATCTGTCTCCATTCCAGAAAGGTGAATTTCATACATCCTGTGAGCAAGATGGAGATTGAGGTTGAGGCCCCGCTTCCGGCATCCTGGCCGTCGGTGGAGATTTGATTGTCAGTGGTTTGTGTCAATTAGAGCCTTGTGCAGTCTTTCCAGGGCTTCAATGACAGTGCTGCGCGGGCATCCGATGTTCATACGCATAAAACCCCGCCCCTGAGGCCCGAACATCTCTCCGTCATTCAGAGCCAGACCTGCCTTGTCCACAAATAGCGAAACGAGTTCACGGTGGTTCAGGCCGAGGTCTCTGCAGTCCAGCCATATCAGGAAGGATGCCTGGGGGCGCAATGGCTTGATGCCCGGCATCTTGTCCTTGCAGAAACTGATGACCGTCTCAATATTCCCTTCCACATACTCAATCATTGCCCGTCTCCACTGCTCTCCTTCCCTGAATGCTGCAATTGTGGCGATGGGGGAGAAGATGGGAGCATCATTGTATTCGTTGGCCCTGAGATAGCCAAAGAACTTGTCCCTCAGAGACTTGTCCGGAACTATGGCGTATGAACTGACTATCCCGGCGATGTTGAAGGTCTTGGAAGGGGAGCCGAAGGTGATACTGCACTTTGCTGCGTCTTCACCTGCGCTTGCAAATGGGATGTGGCGGTTGCCGAACAGAGCCATATCGCAATGGATTTCATCTGAAACGACTATGATTCCCCTTTCGCGGCAGAAAGTTCCGAGGCGTGCCAATGTTCCTGCGTCCCAGCATATTCCGGCCGGATTATGGGGATTGGACAATATAAGCAGACGGCATTTCGAATCGCAGACCTGTGAGAGATTTTCGAAATCCATAGAATAACTGCCGTCAGGATTCTCCTTCAGGGGATTGTACACCACCTCTCTGTGGTTGCCTTGCGGAACAAGCCTGAAGGGGTGATAGACAGGAGGTTGGATGATAACTTTCTCGTCCGGGGCCACGAAAGCATTGATAACCATTCCTATACCTTTCACTATCCCCGGGATATAGGTAATCCAGTCCTTCTCGATTTTCCATCCGTGGTGGCTTTCAATCCATTGCATCACGGTAGGCCAATAGTCGGCCGGCTCTATGGTATAGCCGAAAATCGGATGCTCAAGTCTTTGGCGTAGGGCATCGACTATGAAGGACGGCGTTGCAAAATCCATATCCGCCACCCACATCGGAAGCAGTCCGTCCTTGCCGAAACGTTCCTGGAGGGCATCTGTCTTGAGAGCTCCGCTTCCACGCCTGGGGATTATCCGGTCGAAATCATATTTTGCCATAATCAGTCCTCCAAGGCTTGTCTGAGGTCATCGTAAATGTCTTCCACATCTTCCAGACCTATACTCAGACGTATTGTGGTGTCAAAAATGTCAAGTTCCCGCTTTTGCTCGTCAGTGAAATTGCCGAAAATCGTGCTCCAAGGGTGGATGGCGAGGGAGCGGTTGTCGAAGAGGTTTGTGGCGCGTTTCACCAGTTGCAGACGGTTGAGGAAGCGGTAACAGGCCTGCTTACTTTCAAGGTCTATGGTCAGCATCGCACCGTATGTGCCTCCGAATTGGGCTTTGGCGAGGCTATGGAAAGGATTGTCCTCCAGTCCGAGATAGTTCACCTTCTTTACTGAGGGCAGTTTGGTGAGCCTGCGGGCGATTTCGAGCGTATTGGATGACTCCAGATTGTAGCGGGCTTCCAGATTTTCAAGGCCGAGGGTCTGCATATAGGCGCTGTGAGGGGACATATAGCCTCCGAGGTTGAGGAGAATTTCCTTCATTTCAGCTGCGAATTTCTCACTGTCCCCGTATGCAAGTACCAGTCCTCCTATAGTCGTGGCTCCTCCGGACAGATATTTTGTGGTGGAAACCACTTCTATGTCCACTCCGAGACTCTTTGCAGAGAATTTGGTGAATGGAATCATCGTGGTGTCGGCAACCAAAGGAATACCGGCGGAGTGTGCAATTTCGGAAAGTCCTTTCAGGTCCACCACTTCCTGGTGGGGATTGCTGATGATTTCGGCGTAGATGCAGCAACTGTCACTGTCAATGGCAGCTTTAACTGCTTCAAGGTCGGTCAAATCGATGAACTTGCTCTTCACTCCGAAGCGTCCGAGGGTCTTGGAAATCAGCAGCCAGGTGTTGCCGAACAGATGGTTGGATGAAATTATGGTTTTTCCGGCAGCGGCAAGGCTCATCAGTGTGCCGGTGATGGCTGCCATGCCGGAGCAGAAGGCGAAAGAGGCTGTGGCACCGGTGAGGGCTTTGACCTTCTTCTCAAAATATATGACGGTCGGGTTGGTCACTCTGGTGTAGTCCGGGAGTTCAACCCTTCCGCAGAAAGCATCCGCCATTATGTCGGCATCCGGAAATTCGTATGCACAGGTGTGGTAGATTGGCATACTTAACGCCCCGTATGCATCCGGCTTCTGGTAAGAATAATGAATGGCCTTGGTACTTGTTTTCATAATTTAAATCATTACATCCGCAATCACCGGAGCGGCCGGCAATCTATTACTCCTGAGCTATAGCCTTGTTGTAGCAATGCCGGCAAAGCGGCTCGTAAATATCCTTCTCTCCCAGTTCCACCAGAGAATCGCTCTTGGACAGGCGGTGGGAGAACTGGGCCGGACTGCCGCATTTGACGCAGATGGCGTGCACCTTCTGCACATCTTCAGCCACAGCCATAAGCGCCGGCATAGGCCCGAAAGGCTTGCCCAAAAAGTCGGTGTCCAGACCGGCTATGATTACTCTGATTCCTGAATCCGCAAGTTTGGTGGCCACATCCACAATTGAAGAACCGAAAAACTGAGCTTCATCAATGCCCACAACTTCAATCCCTTCGATGTGGTCCAGAATCTTCTCGGGACTGTCCACCGGAAAAGACGGAATGTGTTTGAGGTCGTGCGATACGACATCCTCATCCGAATATCTGGTGTCTATGCAAGGTTTGAATATGGCTATTTTCTGGTTGGCGAACTGAGCCCTCCTGATTCTTCTTATAAGTTCTTCGGTTTTGCCTGAGAACATAGATCCGCAGATTACCTCAATCGAGCCGGATGCTTTTGCGTTTTCAAGAAACATTGCTTGGTCGGTTAGTGATATATTGAATGAAATTAACTACTTTTGCGTGATTTGCGACGCAAATATACAAAGCTGTTTTTGATTTTCCGAAGCAATTGAGAATTATGGATAGGGAAAATAGACTTTTTCTTGAGGATATACTGGCCAAGACCGAGGCCGTTATGGCTCAGTGCACAGAACTCAAAGCACTGGTTTTAAGCCGTTTGGAGGCTGATGATGAACCGGATGAAAAACTGCGGGAAAATGCTTTTGAGGATGCTGTTCCCGAAGATTTGCCTGAGCCCATTGAAATTCAGGACAGCGTAATACCCATCTTCGAAAAGGCCAGCTACAGCAAGTCAGATGCTGTGGTGGATAAACTCGCCTCCAAGGAGGCCTGGAGGACAGACCTTCCGGGAACGAAAGTCAGCGACATCCGCAGTGCCATTTCCCTAAACGACCGTATTCTTTTTATCAACCACCTCTTTGGTGAAGATCCGGCAGCCTTCAAGGAAGCCCTCACGTCCCTCAATGCGATGGAAAATTTCGACCAGGCAGCGGACTACTTAGCTTCCATCCATCCTGAATGGAATATGGAATCCGATACTGTGTACAGATTTATGATGGCGGTCAGGAGGCGCCTGCAATAATGCCGGGAGTCCTCTACATAGTTCCCACTCCTGTGGGCAATCTGGAAGATTTTACCTTCCGTGCCATCCGCGTGCTCAAGGAAGCGGACCTTATTCTGGCAGAAGACACCAGGACAAGTTCAGTCCTTCTGAAACATTACGACATCCACGGCCGTCTGGAATCCCACCACAAGTTCAATGAGCACAAGACTTCCGAAATCATCAGGGACAGGATTCTTGCGGGACTGAATGTCGCTCTAATAAGTGATGCCGGCACTCCCGGAATATCCGACCCTGGTTTCCTTCTTGTCCGCACCTGTGTTGAGCAGGGGATTGAGGTCCAGACCCTTCCCGGCCCAACGGCCTTCGTGCCCGCTCTGGTGAGTTCCGGTTTCCCTTGCGACCGTTTCTGTTTCGAAGGTTTCCTTCCGGTCAAAAAGGGCCGTCAGACCAAACTCAAAACCCTCGCCGAAGAATGTCGAACCATGATTTTCTACGAGTCTCCATACCGTCTCGTAAAGACTCTCCGGCAGTTGGCGGTTTTTTTCGGTCCTGAACGGCCCTGTTGTGTCTCGCGCGAAATCTCCAAGATTCACGAGGAACATAGGCGTGGCACTTTGACTGAGGTGGCACAATGGTACACCGACCACGAACCTAAGGGCGAAATCGTGCTTATCGTAGCTGGAAAGGAATAGTTGTCATCTCACTTCAACCTGTAATCCGATACGTTCTTGAGTCCGTCCATTCCGAAATAAGAGTGGGAGACTTCGCCGAACACCTCCACCGCCTTTCCGAGCAGTTCCGGGTGGTCCACCAGGTTCAACGCATCCCTGACATCCCCTTTAGGGAGACTTACGGCAAGGCAGGAACTTCTGCTCGAACTCGAAGACCGTGGTCCCAGCACCAGGTTCGTGTTGGAGGAAAACGGAGGGCTGAAAGAGGCATTTGCCTGGGTGAGATCTCCGCCCACTATGTATCCGCTCACCCAGACCGGCTCTCCTTCGTCCGCTTCTTTCACCTGGGCTATCGTCAGCACCTGATCCGTGTTTCCGCTGCCCCCGCTTTCTCCGCTGCTCCCTCCGCCGCTCCCTCCAATCGTGAAGCTTTCGTTGATCCAGTTCTTGGCAGTGTCCACGGCGATTCTTATTCCGCTTTCCTGGGATGAGGCCGAAGAGGAAACATTGATTTTCAGCCTGAGTATGTCGCCAGCCGCCAAAGTCCTGGTCAGTAGAGTTTCGGTGCTCTGGTTGTCAGCAAGCTGAACACTGATTTTTCCGGGTTTGAAATAGGCGATGTTCTTTTGCGTGTAGGAATATAGGAGTCTGCCTGCTTCGGATTTGACATAAAAAAACGACTTGGGGTAAATTGTTAAAAAATCACTGTCAATTCCGAGGACCACTCCGCAGTTCATCAGCACGCATTGGAGCCTTACGCCTATTTCTTTTCCCGGAGGGACGACCACGCATTGTTCGTCCCCATATTGAGGCGAAGCGAAGGCCGGAGCACTGAACTCGCAGGATAGGGCAGAGACAGTGTATGTCCCTGCATCGAGTTCGAATGTCTCCGGTGAATCTCCATAAGCTCCGTCATAGATAATCTGTCCATTTTCGTCTTGAACCTTCAGAATAAAACTGTTTGTATCCACAGTTTCATATACGGCTTTGCTTGCCAGCACGTCTTCCCGTATAAAACTGAGCGAAAGCCTGCCTTTGGTCTGAACTTCCGGTTCTTCCCCCGTATTGTCATAGGAGAACAGTGAGCAGGCAGACATTGCCGCTCCGATTGCAGTGAGCGAGATGGCTCTTGTAAATTTTGAATGCCGTTTCATAAACGAAGTTGAAAAATGTCCGCAACGTTACGGAACGGCGCAAATATATGACAGACCGCAAAAGAAGACTGTGCGAAAAAGAAAAATATTTTTTCCACAAAAATTTTTGCAGAAAAAATATATAAATAAATTTATCAGTCTTAATGCAATTAACTGATAAACAATGATTTGTAAAAATTACTTTGGGGCAATGCGGTAGAGTACAGCTGCAATGACGGCAAAGAGAATGTTCGGCAGCCAAAGCGCCCATCCAGGCGGAAGTGTGTCCGTATAGACGAACATTTCGCTGAATTTCATAAACAGAATGTAGGAAAAACTCAGGGCTATGCCTATTCCTATGTTCCATCCTATGCCTCCGCGCCTCTTCTTGGAGGACAGAGCCACACCCATCAGCGTGAGTATGAATGCTGAAAAAGGCAGGGTGAACCTCTTGTGCTTTTCTATGAGGGAAAATTTCACATTTGCGTCCCCTCTCATCCGCTGGCGCTCAATGAAGGCATCCAGTTCCTCGTAGTTCAAGGTCTCCACCGTCTTCTTCTTCACATAGAAGTCGTCAACCGTCAATGCGATTACAGTGTCCAACTGGGCTCCACTGCGTATGCGGTCCGTGAGGTCCTCATAATAGTCCCGGATTACATATTTTTTCAGTTTCCAGCCCTTGAATGAATCGTCCCAAACTGCAGTTTCAGCAGAGAGTTTGGACACCAGACGGCTGCCCTCAAATCTTTCCAGCGTGAATTTGTAGGCCGTGTTGTTCCAGGTGCTGAAACTTTCCACATACACGAATTCTCCCGGGGAAATCTGGTAATGTACGTCCCGGACCTTGGCAATGTTTCCGGATTTGATGTATTTGGATTCGAATTCCACCCTTGTCTTATTGGCATCCGGAATGATGAAGAGGTTCAGACACAGGGACAATACGGCAATGAGTGTGGCTGCGGCAAGGTATGGCACCATCATCCTGTGGAAACTGACTCCACAACTCAGAATGGCGACAATCTCCGAGTCCGCCGCCATCTTCGAGGTGAAGAAAATCACTGTTATGAACACGAACAGCGGCGAGAACATATTGATGAAATAAGGTATGAAATTCATATAATAGTCAAAGACTATCTCCTTCAGGGGGGCTTCCTTGGCTACGAAATTGTCGATTTTCTCGCTGATGTCGAAAATGATCACTATCCCGATAATCAGAATCAGGGCAATGAAGAAGGTGAATACGAACTTCTTGAATATGTAGAGGTCCAGTTTCCTGGGTCTGAGGTCGAATTTCATCCTGTACAACTTAAAATCTTGTCATCATTAAAGTCTGGTCATCAATTTCTTGACTGTCACCTCTTTCCAACTTGCGAAATCTCCGGCTGCAATGTGCTTGCGGGCTTCCCTCACCAGGTCGAGGTAGAATGCCAGATTGTGTTCAGAGGCAATCTGAGCTGCAGCCATCTCTCCTGCTATGAAAAGGTGGCGGACATATGCGCGTGAGTAATAATGGTCCACAAACGAAGTCCCGGCAGGGTCGAGTTCCGAAAAGTCGTCAGCCCATTTCTGATTGCGCATATTCATAATCCCGTTCCAGGTGAAGAGCATACCGTTGCGTCCGTTTCGGGTCGGCATCACGCAGTCGAACATATCCACTCCGCGGGCTATGCCTTCCAGAATGTTTGCCGGTGTGCCCACGCCCATAAGGTAGCGCGGCTTGTCCGAGGGCAGAAGAGGGCAAACCAGCTCCAGCATCTCGTACATCTTCTCGGTAGGTTCTCCCACAGCCAGTCCTCCTATTGCATAACCTTCTCTGTTAAAGGCTGTTGCGTGCTCCACTGCGGCTTTGCGCAGATCCGGATAGACGCAGCCCTGGATAATCGGGAAAAGCGTCTGGGAATAGCCGTAAAGAGGCTCAGTCTCATCGAAATGGCGTATGCAGCGTTCCAGCCAGTTCTGCGTGAGTTTCAGCGACTTCTGCGCATAGTGGAAATCGGCGTCACCGGGGCAGCACTCGTCCAGAGCCATTATGATGTCGGCACCGATGATGCGCTGGGTGTCCACATTGTTCTCCGGCGTGAAAATATGTTTGGACCCGTCAATATGTGAACGGAAAGTGCATCCTTCCGGGGTCAGTTTGCGTATGGGAGTGAGCGAAAAGACCTGGAATCCGCCGCTGTCGGTGAGTATGGGCCTGTCCCAGTGCTCGAATTTGTGCAGTCCTCCCGCCTTGCGCAAAATGTCCAATCCGGGACGCAGGTAGAGGTGATAAGTATTGCCCAGAATAATCTGAGCCCCAATGTCTTCCTTGAGATCGCGATGATATACGCCCTTGACCGAACCCACCGTTCCGACAGGCATAAAAATAGGAGTTTCGATTTGCCCGTGGTCCGTGGTGATGATTCCGCATCTTGCCGATGAACCCGGGTCTTTGGATATGAGTTGAAATTTCATTTTTTCATTTTCAAAAGGGCTTCAAAGATAGCAAATCTTCATCAAGAATTAAAAACTACTTTGTATCTTTGCCCGGCGGAGGCGCAAAACAGGCTTCGCCACAGAGATTGAAACATATAAAACTTATAATATGGGCAAACACATCAAACTGAGACTCATTGTGATGAACATTCTGCAATGGGCAATCTGGGGTGCATACCTCACTTCTATGGGCAACTATCTGGTACAGGTGGGATTGGGGCCGAAAATCGGGCTCTTCTATGCAATGCAGGGAATTGTTTCCATCTTTATGCCTGCACTTATGGGTATAGTTGCCGACAAATGGCTGGGGGCGACCAAGACTCTTGCACTTTGTCAGTTCATCGCCGGAGCTGCTATGCTCGGAGCGGGTCTGTATGCCGCTTCTGTTGAGTCCGGTGCCATTGCAGCGGGAATGAAGGTCGCTGAAATGTTCAGTTTTCCATTGTTTATGAGCCTCTACACCATCAGTGTGGCTTTCTATATGCCTACTATAGCTCTTTCAAATTCAGCAGCTTACGGCATCCTGGAGCAGAATGGCTACGACACCGTGAAGGACTTCCCTCCAATCAGGGTTTTCGGCACCGTGGGTTTCATCGCAAGTATGTGGATAATGAATTTCTGCAAGACTTCGGCAGGTACTTCCTTCCAGTTCACCTATCATCAGTTCATCATTTCCGGTGTCATAGGTCTCGTGCTCGTGCTTTACTGCTTCACTCTTCCGAAAATCAAGAAAGCTGAGACTCAGGGACAGTCCCTTATGGACGCTCTTGGCTTGAGCGCATTCAAACTGTTCAGGGACAAGCAGATGGCGATTTTCTTCATCTTCTCTATGCTTCTGGGTGTGGCTCTTCAGATTACCAACGGATATGCCACTCCATTCATATCCCATTTCCAGGGACTTGAGGAGTTTGCCGAGTCCTGGGGCGCAAAGAACGCCACTGCAATCTATTCCATTTCACAGATAGCGGAGACCCTCGGAATCCTTCTCATTCCTTTTGCAATGAAGAAATTCGGCATCAAGAACGTGATGCTCATCGCGATGCTCGCCTGGGTTCTGCGTTTCGGGTTGTTCGGACTCGGAGACACAGGTTCCGGTGTCTGGATGCTCATCCTATCCTGCATAGTCTATGGTGTGGCCTTCGATTTCTTCAACATTTCCGGCTCCCTCTATGTGAATGAAAGGACTTCCGGTTCAGTGCAGAACAGTGCCCAGGGCCTGTTTATGCTGATGACCAACGGAATTGGAGCGACAGTCGGCACTTTATCGGCTCAGGCAATTGTAAATCACTTCACTTATTCTGAAACGGTGATGGTCAACGGTGAGGAAATGGTGTTCACAATGGGAGACTGGAGCACCTGCTGGTACATTTTTGCAGGCTATGCCCTTGTGGTTGCAATCCTCTTCTTCATCCTTTTCAAAGCCCCTGCAAAGGATGCCCCGAAACTTGTATAAGTGGAGAGCTAATATTATATTTGCAAGGTACGTTTTGGTAAGGAATATTTTATTTGCAAGACATATAACAGACGGAATCTGTTCGGAATTAATAATTATCGACTATGGCAAAAGAAGTTGAAACAAAGGAAGGAGGCCAGGTGGATGCAGCCAAATTGAAGGCGCTCCAGGCCACGATTGACAAGATTGAGAAGGATTATGGAAAAGGTACCATTATGAAGTTGGGAGACCAGCCGAATTGGGAGGTATCAGTGATTCCGAGCGGTTCCATAGCCCTTGACCACGCACTCGGAATAGGCGGTTACCCGAGGGGCAGGGTGATTGAAATCTACGGACCGGAGTCCAGCGGTAAGACCACGCTCGCCATCCACGCCATCGCCCAGGCCCAGAAACAGGGCGGAATTGCGGCCATCATAGATGCTGAGCACGCCTTCGACCGCACTTATGCAAAGAATCTCGGAGTTGACCTCGAAACACTGCTCATTTCCCAGCCGGACAACGGCGAGCAGGCACTCGAGATTGCCGACAACCTCATCCGTTCCGGAGCAATCGACATTATCGTAATAGACTCCGTGGCAGCCCTTACCCCTAAGGCCGAGATTGAAGGCGAAATGGGAGATTCCAAGATGGGACTCCAGGCAAGGCTTATGAGCCAGGCTCTGCGCAAACTCACCGCAAACATCAGCAAGACCAACACCTGCTGCATTTTCATCAACCAACTGCGCGACAAAATCGGAGTGATGTTCGGCAATCCGGAGACCACTACCGGAGGTAACGCACTCAAGTTCTATGCATCAGTCCGGGTGGATGTGCGACGTACCACCCAGATCAAGGACGGAGACGAGGCTCTGGGCAACCGCACCAGGGTCAAAATCGTGAAGAACAAGATGGCTCCTCCGTTCAAGAAGGCCGAGTTCGACATAGTATTCGGTGAGGGAATATCCCACGTCGGAGAGGTAATCGATCTGGGCGTGGAGTATGATATCATCAAGAAGAGCGGCTCCTGGTTCAGCTACGGCGACTCCAAACTCGCCCAGGGCCGTGAAGCCGTCAAGCAGCTTCTCACTGACAATCAGGAACTCTGCGACGAAATCGAGGCCAAAATCCGCGAAGTCCTCGCTACGGTTCAGGACTAATTTTTACATAAATGTTGAAATCGGATGGTGGTGATCGGAGTTTTCAGGTCACCACTTTCGTTTATCCAAAAGGTGGCCTCTTCTTTTCTAATGATCGTTGCCATACTATAACTTCTATTTGGAAATGGTAGAATTATTTTCAGCTGCCATTGTAGAAAGGTGCCGGTTGTCCGTTATTCATAATGACTGCAATCGGCACTAAGTAATATGAAAAAAATAAGTTGCCTCAGATTTGAATTAGATTTTCGAGGTTAGATTATCACCCGAAGAAGGAGCATAGCCGTAGCTATGTGACTGATGAGGGAGGAAATATGGACCGAAAAGATTTTCAAAGATGATGCAGGTTATTTTTTGAGGATTACTTACTGCTATTTGAACAGGTCATCTGCAGTTATCTGCCGGTTGACCTGTCTTGCGTATATATTGTCATATAAGCCGGATGGGGTTACATAAACCATAGAAAACGATTTCTTTGTTTTGGTGACTTTGCGGAATGTGCGCAAGCGGTCTTCAACATGTTTTGCATACGATTTCGTAATCTCATATTCCCCTTGGGAGTATTTCATTTCACAGATGCTTATTGTTTTGTCTGCCCTGTCTATCAGCAAATCTATCTGACCGCCTGTTTTCATGTCCACATCCGCATCCGGGTCCTTTTTCAAGGCTTCAGCCGGACGGTATGACCAGCAGCAAGGAGTGCTTAGCATCCCGCTGATACCAAGAGCTTCCACCAACTGATCTATATGATGAAGGCAAACTGTCTCAAATGCGTACCCGGACCAGGCGAAATATTCCGCCGTGCCGATTTTTTGCAACCAGTAGTCTTTGGCATAGCTCTTACGGTCTTTCATAAAATTGAGATAGAACAGCGAGAACTGATCGATGAGCTGGAACATTTTGTCTTTCCTCGCCTTTCCAAAAGGGTTGTATGAACGGATGAATTCACAGGCTTCCAATTCATTCAGCAACGCAGTCAAATTCCCGTTGTTCGGCATCTTGAGTTTGTCAATCAACTCATTGCGGGTCATTCCTTTCCTGCATTCACCGAGGGCGGTTATCACTGCTATGTGGTTGTCGGATTTCTTGAAAAGTGAATCATATAAACGTTCGAACTCATCTCTCAGATCACCTCCCTTTGCGAAACATAGCGCATTGATGTTTTCTGCCACACTCTTATCCCTGTCAAACAGAGACAGATAGTATGCAATTCCTCCCAAGGCCATATAGCAGTCCAGGCATTCCTGTCTTTCATAGCGGAAGCCTCTGCTTCTGAAATACATCTCGGTTTCCTTGAGGTTGAATGGAGATACCAGCATCTTGTGGGTGACCCGATTGTGAAGACCGCCTCTGGAATTGATCAGTTTCTCCAGCATCCACGATGTGGCCGAGCCGCAGACTATAAGTTTGATATCCTTGCGGTAATATGCCCAATCGTTCCAAAAATGTTCAAGTGCTCCGATGAAGCCGGATTTTGGAGTATCGCACCACGGGAGTTCGTCAATGAAGATGATTTTTTCGCCTTCAGGAAGTTTTTCGATGTTCTTGGAAAGGATGCGGAAGGCTTCAGACCAGTTTTCGGGGACTCGCGTTTCCTGAAAGAAATCGTCAAGCGCATAGGCAAAATTCATCAGATTTTCATTGGTCAGTGCATTTTCCCTTCCAGTCATCCTGAAAGTGAATTTTCCTTCAAACAATTCCTTTATAAGGAACGTTTTGCCTACTCTTCTCCTTCCATATACGGCAATGAATTCCGATTGACCGGATGTCAAATACTTCTCCAGTTCCTGAATTTCCTCAACTCTTCCGATAATAGCTTTTTTCATCAACATTTCTTTTTAACTTGGCGCAAAGTTAGAAAAAATACACGATTGCGCCAAATTATCATCTTATAATCTGGCGCAATCGATGTTTTTTGACGCGATTCAGCCAAGTTATAATTGATGGATTTTTCACCTGCCGATGAAATCTGCAGATTTTTGAACAAAATATTGCCGAAATTGTAGAAAGGTGCCGGTTGTCCGTTATTCATACTGACTGCAACCGGCACTGAAACTACAATAGTAAGCATATTATGTCAACGAAACTCAAATGTGCAGCCGTAACAGGGCTGCTCTTTTTTTTGTCGGCTTCTGCCTTCCACCCTGCAAATGCGCAGAATTTCAATGTGAGGGAAGATGTCCGCAACGACTGGAACAAGGCTTCCGGACTGGACAATGTCTATGATTTCGACACCCCGGAACTTACCCCGGCCCCACAAGGCTATGAACCCTTCTATGTCAGCCACTACGGCCGTCACGGCTCCCGCTATGCCTACACGTCCTCAGCCTACACCGTCCTGCTGAAACTGCTCCGCAAAGAAGCGGACAATCTCACCCCCTATGGACAGGAACTTCTCTCCCGTCTGGAGGCATTCTATCCGAAAGTCCAGTACCATACCGGAGACCTCACCCGCAAAGGCTGGGAGCAGCATCAGGAAATTGCCCGCCGTATGGTGCAGGCCTTTCCGTCGGCTTTCACCCCCGATGCGAGGGTGGATGCAGTCTCATCCCCTTCGACAAGGGCTATTGTCAGTATGGGATCCTTCTGCAGCAGTCTCAGCCGCGAAGTCCCTTCAATGAGCATTTATGCCCATCAGGGGCTTATGGAACAGCAGGCTACAGCCCCGAACCAGGGCAACAATCCGCTCAAGCTCACCGGTCCCGACTTCCCGTTCCCGTTTGCCGAAACCCCGGGCCAGTTCTTCCTGCGGAGATTCCCTGATTGGAAAAACATCTACAAAAGGATGTTCATTGATGCGGACAGGGCTCTGGGCAAACATTCCCCGCTCTATACCACCGAAGATGTCTATATGCTCGTGGCGGGGATGAACAGTCTCGACGCGGATGTCCGGGACGACTTTTCCGACATCTTCCTTCCTGAAGAATATGCAAGGATGTGGGAATGTGACAATTACGTGCGTTTCAAGGAATATTGGGGCTATCGTACGCCTTGCTCTTCCGTGGTCTCCGATATGCTCGACAAGGCTGACGCAAGAATTGCCTCAGGGGAAAGGGGCGCGGATCTGCGATTCGGCCACGACCACGTGCTGATGTCCCTGTATCTGATAATGGATATAGACCATTTCGCCAACCTGCCTTCCGAGCCCGACTCCCTTGCCTGCTGGTTCCGTACCTATGATTCCCCTATGGCCGGGAACATACAGATGGTATTCTACAGGCCGTTGTGCGGTCAGGGGGACATATTGGTCAAAATGCTCCGCAACGGTGTGGAAACCAGTATCGGCAACCTTTCAGAAGGCCCGTATTACAGATGGCAGGATGTGGAGGCTTTCCTAAGGGGCAGAATCCGCTCTCTGACATACACCAGGGAGGAACGGGCGGCACTCCTTCCTCCGGCTCCGGGCCCGAAAGTCAGTCCGCAATGGCAGAGGGACACAATCTCCGCGGGGCTCGTCTATCACAGTTACAGGGGATATGAACCTCTGTCGGACTCCTACCAGTTCGTGAACGTTGTGGAAGTGGATATGAACAATCCGCGTTACCGCATAAAGTTCGAATATGAAAAGACCCGTGGAAGGACAACCAGCGAGGCGGCCAAAGCCTACAATGCAGTTGCAGCCATAAATGCCACCTATGAACCGACTTCCGTTTTCATCCGCACCGATGACACGACCTGGTTCAATATCCCGAATGCCCTTGTGATGGACACCCCTGTGCCGCAATGGCGAAACGATGGAGGAGTGTATTGCGACAAGACTGGACGCAAAATCCGTATTGAGGCGGCCGGGACTGGCCTGAATCTGGAGCAGACCCGCAAAATCTACACACGCCGCTCACGCAAATGGCCAAACATCTTCACCAGCGCCCCAATGCTGATAGACGATTATGTGCCCACAGGCAAGACCTTCGCCGAAAAGGGCCTTGCAGAATCACAGATTGAGAAAATCCATTATGAAGACCCGCTGCGTCACCAGCACATGCGCCATCCCCGCACGGCAATAGCCCTGAGCAGCGACAACCACGTTTACCTTGTGACTGTGGACGGACGCTGGGGAGGCTTTGCAGACGGAATGAATGCTGCCGAACTGACAAGCTTCCTTGCGGAACATTTCAACCCACGATATGCCCTCAACCTGGACGGAGGCGGAAGTACAACTATGGTCGTCAAAGGCTTCGGGGCCCCCGGGACCAATGTCGTGAACTATCCCACAGACAATAAGATTTTCAATCACTCCGGGGAAAGGCGCACCTGCACACACATCTGTGTTCTGGATTTGCAAAAAACTGAAAAATAATTGTAGATGAAGGTTAATTATCCGTTAAGTAAACAATAAAAAATTAGTTGCTTCAATTTTAATAAGATTTTTGAGGATAGATTTCTTTTGGAAGAGGGAGCTTAGCAGCGCTAAGTGGCCGATGAGAAAAGGAATATAGACCAAAAAGATATTAAAAAGTGGAGCAGATAATTTTTTAATGATTACTAAAGAAATATTATTAACAAAAAACCGCATAAAAACTATGACAAAACAAACTTACATTGAACCCGCGGTTGATGCCAGAGACATCAACTGCGAATCAGGTATTGCAACGTCCGGAATCCTTCAGGATTGGGATGAAAACAAAGTTTATCAGGAAACATTCTAAAGGAGGAAAACAGATGAAAAAGACTAAATTGCTTTCATTGCTTGCCCTGTCCGCAGTATTGGCAGGATGTGCAGAAAAACTTGTTGAACCGGATGTTAAGCCAGAAGAAAAGCCGGGCGAAGAACAGGTTGTGGAACATCAGACCATCACCGTTTCCCTTCCTGACGACAGCGAAGTCGAATCCGACGACAGCGAAGTCGAATCCAAGGTTTCAATCGGAGCTGGAGAAGGTAAACTCGTACTCAATTGGGAAGAGGATGATCAAGTGACCATCATAGGAGCAACAACCGAAACCTTCAAACTCTCGGAGGGCGCGGGCGATAAGGTTGCAAAATTTACCGGAAAACAGGTCGAACCGGCAGAAGACGGAACCTACACTCTCATCTATCCGGCCGTTACATCCGATGAATACGACAAAATATCTTATGAAGGACAGACTCAGACGGGAAACAATAACATAAGCCATATCAGATTCAATGCAAAAGCCGTTTCAACGACCACCTGCTTCGCAATCGATGAGGTGAAAATGAACGGAGCCATCAAGTTCTATATGAAACTGCCTGCCGAAATCGGAAATCCGACTGAAATAATAGTCAATTCCCTGACTCCGATATTCTATGCGAAGAATGCTGCTTCGGCCGGGATGGTTGACCAGATGAGCCTCAAACTTAAGGATGTGGTTTTGGGAGAAGACAGGATCCTGACTGCCTATATGATGACTGCGCCTCAGACTGTTACCATAGCTGCAAATGCATTTCTGAAGATTACAGTAATCGATAAAGCCGACCCGGATAAGAAATATGTGAAGAATATCAAACCGGGCAAAGGAACTGCGGATGTCCAAATGCCTTCCGGAAAGGTGAATGTGTTCCAAATCAACGACCAGAATTGGGCAAGTTACAAACTTACCGGAGAGGGCACCGAGGAGAGTCCATACCAGATTAACGATTGGAAAGAGTTGGAGATGATGAGGGCATCCCTTGTCCACGGCAAGAAGCTGTACTACAAACTGATGGACAACATAGATATGACTTCAATTGATAACTGGGTACCGCTTAATACGGGAGATGATTTGTCCCGGGAAATTGATTTCAACGGCAATGGCAAAACTATCCAAAACTTCAAATCTTACAACCGAGTATATGCAAGTTTCTTCGGTGTTCTGTTCGGAAAATGTTATGATTTGACATTTGAAAATCCGGTTGTGAAAAACGATGGTATGAACTCTTCTTGTGCTGTTGTCGGAGGCTATGTGGGCACTGGAGGTTACCCGGCTACCGTTGAAAGGGTCAATATTAAAGGCGGATCTGTTACCTGTTCCACTGATACCGGGACTGTACCTGTCGGGGCTATTGCAGGTAATGTCAATGGTGGTTCGCAGATAATTGATTGCTATGTTGAAGGTATTGCAGTTAAAAGCAGTGCGGCAATGACAGGTGGTATTGCAGGCCGCCTTAGAACTGCAGCCGACAAGATAGCCAATTGTACTTTCAATGGAACAATAACAACTTCGAACAGTGTGGTTGGCGGTATTGTTGGTGAGGTTGAAAACGCTTCTGTGATTACTGGTTGCAAGACTGCTGGTGAAATTGTCAAAGCAGGCGAAAAGAGTGGAGGAATCGTCGGGAATCACGCAGGTAATGGATTAATTGAAATAGAAAAAACTGTAAGCGGTATAAAAGTTACAGGAAGTAATTATTGCGGTGGCTTTGTAGGTATGCAAGCTAATTCAAGTTCACAAATAAAGATTACAAACAGCATATCTTCCGGAGATATAAACTGTACAGGATACCATATCGGAGGTTTTGTGGGTGAAGCCAAGCAGAATGTTACTGTCCAAAACTGTCTCACTACAGGAAATATTACGGGAAACTGGACAGTCGGTGGCATTTGTGGAAGAGCAAACAACGCAAGTTGGAGTGTCAGCGACGCGAATTTGAATATCGTTGTGGAGCAGTGTCTGGTATGGAGCCCGACAATAAAGGTTTTGCTCAGGGATGGAAGTGATGGAGGCGGCTCCGGAATCGTATGCGGCTTCACTTCCCCATACAACACGCTCAAGTCCTGTTTCCACAGTTCCGCTCTTGTATTTGAAGGAAGGTGGCCTGGAGACACTCTTAAAGACCCGGTTGACCAGGATGATGCTGATGCCGGACATCCGCTCAGCAAAGGAACGTCAGCGACAGGTGCCGGCGGAACATACGTATATCCTTATTGGGGCAAGACCTATAGTGGTTCCGCATCCTCCAAGGCTCGGGAATTGGGTTGGGACGAGACCGTATGGAATCTCTCCGGTTCAATCCCATCATTGAAATAATTTATTAGTTATCAAAATATTATGAGAATGATTATAACGAATCTTTTTGCATTACTTGCCCTTTGCTCCATCTCCTGCAGCAAAGCGAATAACGACCAGTACATTCCTGAGAATTCGATGCCAGGAGCAGACAATGGAGTTGAGGATGTTGAGGCATCTCCGGGACATAAGGAGGGAGACTGGATGGTATATGATGTGGATGAAGGTCTTACCTATATGGTATTCAACGATTTTGATGATGTATCAGGAGCGAATCAGATTGTGAATGTCTGCAAAATTGACCTTAATTCAGGTAAATACAGTGTGAATATGAATTTTGTCGATTCAGGCAATATCACAAGTACCATCCTCAAAGGCAGAAATGCCATTGTCTGTACTAACGGGGGATTCAATATAGAGGCTGTATATATCAAGAAAGACGGAACAATATATCACGATATTGAGTGGGAGTATTTCGACTCTGCCAATACCATTCAGAACTGGATGAATGAGGCTGCTGTTTATTTTGACGGGAAGCAGGGTGTGGTGATTGAGAATGCGTGTGAGGGAATGCCTATCGCTCAGACCAAGTCCCACTACGCAAATGATGACCGTAAGACCTTTGTCGGAAGTTCTCCGATGCTCATCAAGGATTTTGAAAAAGTGGGATCAACATATATATACAGAAATGGCTACAAAGACGGGACAGACCTCAGTTCATATTCCTCAAGCAGTTCTGTCGTGCATTCTGCCAATCGTCATCCTCGCACCATCATAGCACTCACTCAGGATAATTATCTTATCTTGATGACTGTGGACGGGCGTTGGCCAGGCAAGGCAGAAGGAATGACAGCCAAGGAAATGACAGAGTTCATAGCCAAGCATTTCAATCCGCAATATGCTTTGAGTCTGGATGGTGGCGGTTCCACAACGATGTGTGTCCGCGGGTATGGTGACAAGGAAACGTATTGTGTCAATTATCCGACAGACAACGGGAAATTTGACCATAAAGGGGAAAGGAAAGTCCCGACGCATATCTATGTCATCAAAAACTGAAACTTAACAATAAGTTGTTGATATTCACCCCCACCGGAGAAGGACTGGAAACAGCCTTCCCCGGTGGTTTCATATAATGTGACTGTCAATTCAAACTGACTTGAACTGAAAATAGTTGACACTGTGCGGGGGACAAAAAAGTACAGTGCA
>CAMCFO010000041.1 GCA_945874155.1 uncultured Bacteroidales bacterium | reverse complement strand
GTTTTATTCACGGCCAGGGCCGCGTAACTTATTGAATTTTTAACGAACTATTGTTAAGAATAAGCGTGAGAAAAAATTTTTTGCGTACCTTTGCAGATTGCGCGCATACAATCACCCGTGCGCACCTGAATGATATAACAAGAAAAATATAGACTTATGAGCGTAAACGACTTAAACGAACAGGAACAGGGCCGCAGGGATGCCCTGGGCAAACTCCGCGAACTGGGCATCGAGCCTTATCCGGCACCTCTGTATCCGGTGAATGCCACTGCAGGAGCCATCAAAGAGGGTTACGACCCCGAGAAGGGCAATTTTGCGGATGTATGCATTGCCGGAAGAATTATGACCCGCAGGATTATGGGCGCGGCTTCCTTCATCGAACTTCAGGACGAGACAGGCAGAATTCAGGTGTATGTCAAGCGTGATGAAATATGCCCGGGCGAGGACAAGACTATGTACAATACCGTCTTCAAGAAACTCCTCGACATAGGCGACATCATAGGCATCAAGGGCTATGCCTTCATCACCCAAACCGGACAGCTTTCCGTCCACGCCAAAGAGCTCACACTCCTGAGCAAATCCCTTCGTGTGCTTCCTATAGTCAAGGAAAAAGACGGTGAGGTTTTCGATGCTTTCAGCGACCCCGAGCTCAAATATCGTCAGAGATATGTGGACCTCATAGTGAATCCTCAAGTGAGGGATACCTTCATCAAGAGAAGCCAGATTATTTCCACCATGAGGGAATATTTCAACGAGGCCGGCTGTCTTGAGGTGGAAACCCCTATTCTTCAGGGTATTCCGGGCGGTGCTACAGCCCGTCCGTTCATAACCCACCACAATGCTCTGGACATTCCTTTGTATTTGCGCATCGCCAACGAGCTCTATCTCAAGAGGCTCATCGTGGGAGGATATTCAGGCGTCTATGAATTTGCAAAGGATTTCAGAAACGAGGGTATGGACAAGACCCACAATCCGGAATTCACCTGTATGGAAATCTATGTGGCCTACAAGGACTATATCTGGATGATGGAATTCGTGGAGAAGATGCTCGAAAAAATCGCCCTCAAACTCCACGGCACCACCACTTTGACCATTGGCGACAAGCAGGTGGACTTCAAGCCGCCTTACCGCCGCCTTCCGATTCTGCAGGCAATCAAGGAATATGCAGGCGTGGACGTGAGCGGGATGGATGAGGCACAACTCATCGAGACCTGCAAACAACTTCACGTCGAGGTGGACAAAACTATGGGCAAGGGCAAACTCATTGATGCAATTTTCGGGGAATATTGCGAGGAGCATCTTGTGCAGCCTACTTTCATCACGGACTATCCTGTGGAAATGTCCCCGCTCACCAAGAGACACCGCGAAAATCCGGAACTCACCGAGCGTTTCGAGCTTTTCGTATGCGGCAAGGAACTCGCGAATGCCTATTCCGAACTCAACGACCCTATTGACCAGCTGGACCGTTTCAAGGAGCAGGCCCGCCTCAAGGACGAGAAAGGCGACGATGAGGCAATGTACATCGATATGGACTTCGTGAGGGCTCTGGAATACGGTATGCCTCCGACTTCCGGAATGGGTATGGGCATCGACCGTCTGACTATGTTTATGACCAACCAGCCGACCATTCAGGACGTGCTCTTCTTCCCTCAGATGAGGCCCAAGGAAGTGAAATAATTGCCGGCTTTGAAAAGGGAGAGAATCACTTCGGGACAAAATCCCCGCATCAAGGAGCTGCTCCGTCTTGCCGAAAAATCCAGGGCGAGGCGGGAAACCGGACTTTTTGTCGTGGAGGGACAGAGGGAACTCGGCCATTGTCTCGATTCCGCTTATGTGCCCCAGACCATCTTCGTTTGTGAATCCCTGTCCGGTGCCATATTTTCCGAAAACGGGAGCATAGAGTTCAAGGAAGGTGCAGACGTGCTGATTTCCAAGGCATTGGCCCTGAATCCTGACTTGAATGTCATAGAGGTTCCGGACCATCTTTACGAAAAACTGGCTTATAGGGGCAGTACGGAGGGAGTGGTGGCGACAGTGAAGGCCAAGACTCACGGGCTCAAGGACTTGCATTTGGGGAGCAATCCTCTTGTTATGGTGCTGGAGGCCGTCGAGAAACCCGGTAATCTGGGCGCGGTTCTCAGGAGTGCAGATGCCGCCGGAGCGGATGCAGTCATTGTGTGCGATCCTTTGACCGACCTTTACAATCCCAATCTCATACGTTCCAGCGTCGGTTCCGTCTTTGGTGTCCAGCTTGCGGCAGCTTCTTCGGAAGAAACCATTTCCTTTTTGAAGTCATTGAATATAAAGATATTGACTGCACAGTTGCAGGACTCTTCCCTCTATTATGAGACTGATATGTCAGGGGCTGCGGCAATAGTAATGGGTGCTGAAGCCACGGGATTGAGCCGGCAGTGGAGAGATGCTGCGGATGCCCACATCAGAATCCCTATGTTGGGCAGGATGGACTCGCTGAACGTCTCGGTGAGTGCCGCAGTGCTTCTGTATGAGGCTGTACGTCAGAGAAACAAGTGAAAATATGCAGAGATTCGGTCTTCTGGGATATCCCATAGCACATTCGCTCAGCCCCTCCCTTTTCAAGGCGGGGTATGACGGACGCTACGATTACGAGATTGTGGAACAGGAGGACTTCGACACAGCCTGGAGGATTTTTCTCAAACGCTATCAGGCGGTGAACGTGACTGCTCCCTTCAAGGAACAGGCCTTTGAAAAGGCTAAAATCCGCAGCCGTGAATGTGAACTCATAGGTGCGGCAAATATTTTGGTCCAGACACCCAAGGGAGTGAGCGCGTGGAATTCGGACTGCACTGGTGTTGCTGCCCTGCTCAGGAAGGCTTTCGGCGGGGATCATTTCCTTGATGGCAGGAATTGCCTTGTCGTCGGGGCAGGTGGGGCCGGCAAGGCGGCTGCAGTGGCTGCTCTCACTTGCGGAATGAAGGTCTCTATGATAAACCGCAGTCTGTCAAGGGCTTTGGATTATTCCCACCGTCTCGCTCTCTCTTCAAAGAGTCTGACTGTCCTTCCTGCAGAACAGTTCTTCAAGGCTTTCGGAGAGGCTGAAGTGGTGATTTACACCGCATCCGCCCCATTGTGGACCGTCCTCCCGGAAGAGCCCCTTGCACGGGGACCGAAAATCCTCATTGAGGCAAATTACCGCAATCCTTCTTTTTCCGCCGACCTGCTTTCCCGCATATGTCCGGAAACTGAACTCATCCGAGGAGAGGAATGGCTTCTGATGCAGGCTGTTACGGGCTATTCTCTGATGACCGGACGCAACTCCGACTCCGCTGCAATGGCGGCTGTCCTGAAATGACAATGCTATGAGTCTGAATAAAGTGATGCTAATCGGCAATGTCGGAGCCGACCCTGAAATCCGATATCTGGAGGGTGCTTCGGCCCAGGACAGCGTGAAAGTGGCATCGTTGCGCCTTGCTACCAATGAACGCTATCGTGACCGTGATGGCAATCTCAAGGAACATACGGAGTGGCATAATGTCACCGCCTGGCGCAGCAACGCCGAAATTATAGACAAATATGTCCGCAAAGGGACACAGATCTATGTAGAGGGCCGGATACGCACGCGCACTTGGACGGACAAGGACAACAAAGTCCACGAAAGCCTTGAGATTCTTGCGGACACAGTCCAGCTTTTGGGGACCCGCGCCGACCGCCAGGCATAGGCATTTTTTTGTGTGAATTTCGTATATTTGCGTGATTTTGAATTTTTTAACTATTTAAGTATGGCAGAAGCAGTGAAAAAACTGATGAACGACAACCCGGTGGCAAGATGGGGCGTTCTGATTCTCGTGGCATCTATGATGTTCTTCGCGTATATGTTCGTGGACGTGATGTCACCTCTCAAGTCAATGATTGAAAAATCCGTTGCTGAAGGCGGTCTCGGATGGACCAGCTCCACTTTCGGCACCTATGCGGCATCCGAATATTTTCTCAACGTATTCTGTCTCTTTCTCATTTTTGCCGGAATCATTCTGGACAAGATGGGTGTGAGATTCACGGGGCTTCTTTCTGCAGGCCTGATGGTTGGAGGTGCAATAATCAAGTTCATAGGCATTTCCGACTGGTTCCAGGGAACGGCTTTCTGTGCATGGCTGGACAGCTGGTGGGTTGCCCTTCCGGGAAGTGCAAAACTGGCCTGCCTTGGATTTATGATTTTCGGATGTGGCTGTGAAATGGCCGGCACCACCGTTTCCAAGATTCTTGCCAAGTGGTTCAAGGGTAAGGAGATGGCTCTGGCTATGGGCTTGGAAATGGCCATTGCGCGTTTGGGAGTGTTTGCGGTGATGTGGATTTCTCCTCTCATTTCTTCCGCCTTCCCTTCAGCTGCAATAGTTGCTCCGCTTGGATTCTGCACCGCGTTGCTTTTGATAGGGCTCATCAATTTCTTCGTGTTCACCGTGATGGACTCCAAGTTCGACAAACAGCTTGAGGCTGCCGGAAAGGCCACATCTGAGCATTCCACAGAGGATGAATTCCATATCAGGGACCTTGGCAAAATCTTCACCAGCAAGATGTTCTGGATAGTGGCAATGCTCTGCGTGCTCTATTACAGCGCCATCTTCCCGTTCCAGAGATATGCTCCGAACTTCCTTGAGGAAACCCTCGGCGTGACTGCAGAGACCGCATCCCGCCTTTTCAGCTTTTTCCCTATTCTGGCAATGGTGCTTACTCCTTTCCTCGGAGGATTTCTGGATTTCAAGGGCAAGGGAGCCTCAATGCTGATGCTCGGCGCACTTATAATGATAGCCTGCCACCTAAGCTTTGCCTTCCTGCTTCCTTTATTCCCATACAAATGGCTGGCATTCCTGCTCATCATCATTCTCGGAGTCTCTTTCTCCCTGGTTCCGGCAGCCCTCTGGCCATCAGTGCCGAAAATTATAGACGAGAAGATACTCGGTTCGGCATATTGCGTGATTTTCTGGGTGCAGAACATCGGCCTCTGCCTCGTGCCATTGCTCATCGGAAGTGTGCTTGAGGCCACAGGCGGCTATCGTGTGCCGATGATCATTTTCTCCGTTTTCGGTGTGCTTGCCTTCCTTTTCTCCCTTTGGCTCAAAGCGGAGGACAGCAGAAAGGGATATGGACTTGAAAAACCTAATGTGGAGAAGAAATAAGCTTTTTTGCAATGACTTACGGACTCCTGGACAAAATAGACAGCCCAAAGGACATCAAAGCTTTGAGCCTTGAGGAACTCAGGGAACTTTGCTCGCAGTTGCGCTCCTATATGATAGACTGCTGCGCCGTGAATCCCGGACATCTCGGTTCGAGCCTTGGTGCCGTGGAACTGATAGTGGGTCTGCACAAGGTTTATGACACCCCACGGGACAAAATTGTCTTCGACGTGGGACACCAGGCCTATGCCCACAAAATTCTCACAGGACGTAGGGAGGCTTTCAAGTCCAACCGCAAGAGAGAGGGAATCAGCGGATTCACCCGCAGGGAGGAATCAGTCTATGATGCCTTCGGTGTGGGCCATTCCTCCACTTCCATTTCCGCCGCCCTCGGACTGGCCACTGCCGCCCGTCTTCAGGGGTCTGACGAAAAGGTGGTTGCGGTAATCGGCGACGGCGCACTCACAGGCGGATTGGCTTATGAGGGACTTAACAATGCCGGGGCAAGCAAGGCCGATCTTCTGGTCGTGCTCAACGACAACAACTTCTCCATAGACCGCAATCTCGGTGCTGTTCACGAACATCTGCTTCGTCTCACCACCAACGCGACCTATAACAGGATAAAGACCCATCTGTGGAACAGAATTGGCGAAAACGGGTTCCGCAACACCATCAGATCCATAGTTGCCAATGCGAAACATTCCATCATAAAACAGTCAGGAGGTGATATTTTCGAGGCTATGGGCTTCCGCTATTTCGGTCCCATAGACGGTAACGATATGGAACAGGTGCTGGAGACTTTGCAGAAAATCAAAAACCTGCCGGGGCCTCGCGTACTTCACATAATCACCACCAAAGGCAAGGGTTATGCCCCTGCCGAACGTCAGCAGACCATATGGCACGCTCCCGGAACTTTTGACCCGGAGACCGGAGCCAGAATCTGCAATTCGGATGGAGTCAGCCGCTATCAGGATGTATTCGGAGAGGTGCTTACAGATTTGGCCTCCAAGGATGAAAGCATAGTGGGAATCACCCCTGCAATGTCTTCAGGTTGCGGAATGAATGTTTTCGCAAAGGCCTATCCTGACAGGTTCTTCGATGTGGGCATTGCAGAGGAACACGCCGTGACATTCTCGGCCGGTCTTGCCGCCAGGGGTATGCGTCCGTTCTGCAATATCTATTCCTCTTTCTCCCAGAGGGCTTACGACCAGATTATCCACGATGTAGCCCTGCAGAATCTTCCTGTTGTTCTCTGTTTCGACAGGGCCGGACTCGTGGGCGAAGACGGGGCGACTCACCACGGATGCTACGATATGGCTGCATACAGGAGTGTACCGAACGCTGTGATTGCTGTGCCTTCCGATGAGGTGGAACTCAAGAATATGATGTACACGGCTTCACGGATCCAGTCTGGTCCGTTCATCATCCGTTATCCTCGCGGCAAGGGAGAGAATGCCCCTTGGAAGGAGTCGGAATATGAAGTCTGCGAGGTGGGACGGGGAGTTTGCGTGCTTGAAGGCAAGGATGTGGCTGTTGTTGCGGCCGGTCCGGTGCTGTATGAGGCGCGCAAGGCGGTCCGTTCTGTAGAGGCCGGGACAGGGAAGAAGGTTTCCCTATATAATATAAGGTATGTAAAACCTGTTGATACCGCTTTGCTGGACAGAATCTGCAAAGATCACAAAACCATCATCACTGTTGAGGATGGATGCGTGGAGGGAGGATTGCACGGTGCCGTGGCCGAGTATGTGGCTGATGTGGCACCGGGAGTGAGGGTTATCCCTATAGGTGTCCCGGACAGGTTCATAGCCCAGGACACCCAGAAGAATCAGCGGGCAGAATGCGGCCTGACAGCTGATGCCATCGAAGACCTCATCCGGAGGTTGATTTAGTAATCAAGCAGTTCGCGGTCTTTTTCGAACAGTTCAGAGGCCTTGGTTTCAGGGATGAATTTCCAGGAGCCGAGGCGTTCTGCATCATAGGCTGATTCTGGAGTCACCTCTCGGCGGTTTAAGAAGAACCTTTTGATGAGTTCCCGGATTTCAATGTGTCTGGACACTACCCTTGCTGAAAGTTCGTCGGCCGGGATGCCCGCTCCCTTGATGAGCAGGTCTCCGCCACCAGTAGCCCTGTAGGAGGTCATTGCCACATTATACCAACTGTCCGGATTGAACTTTTCTCCGTTTGCCAGAGACTTGATGCTCACTCTTTTTCCCTGAGGCTTGTTTATGTCCACCGTATAAATCAATCCTGCCGCCGCATCGAAATTATAGCTGCGGCCGGTCAGGGACCATCTTGTGTTGCCTGTTCTCTCATCGGCCTTTTCCTGTATGCCCAGAAGGTGATTCCTGCATTCCGGGGCAAGCCATTCTCCGTATGAATATTCCAGATAATCCTTTATTTCCTTTCCGCTGAGACTCAGAACGAAGAGCTGATTCTCATAGGGATAGATCTTGAACAGGTCGTTTACCACGATTTTCCCCGCTTTGGCCAGTCTTCCGGACCCTATTGGAGCAGCAAAGGAAATGTCAGCACCGGTTTCGTCCAGCTGTACGGTCTGGAGCAGGTTTATATAGTCGCACATACCGCCAAGGGCAGCATCAGACCGCAGTTCCATTGCCAGAGCCCCAACTTTTGCATTGGTGAATTCCCTCACCTTACCTATCTCGGAAGCGAAGGTTTCTTCCATTTTTACGTCTCTGCGATTGCGGTCCATCCTTGCAATCTCAACTGTTCTGGAACCGGTTTTGAAATTTATGGTTGCGTGTCCTGCCGCCTGGGCTCTTGCTCCGCCATCTATATATATACAGCCATTATATGTTTCGGTATAGGGACGGTGGTCGTGCGCACCCACCAGAATATCGACGCCCTTGAGGGAATGGAGCAGGTCGAGTGACTGGTTTTCGAGCATAGACCCGTCTCCGAGTCCGGTGCCGCTATGCACAACCACTATCAGAAGGTCAGGGTTTTTCGTGGCTCTCACTTCGTCCACTCTCTGCTGTACACATTCCATCAGATCCACGAAATTCAACCCGCTCCAGAGATGTTCCGGCAGCCATGCTTTTATATTCGCGTTGTTGAATCCCAGTACGGCGATTTTGCGGCCGCCTTTGTTTACCATAGTATAATAAGGGAAGTAAGGCTGTCCGTCTGAAGCATTCACGATATTGCCGGAAAGGGTCGGGATGCCTCTGTTTTCGAGTTGGGCCGTCACCCTGTCATAGACTGCGTGTCCGGTTTCTATGTCGTGGTTGCCCAAGGTGACCGCATCGTAGCCCATATAATCTGCTATTCGCGGGTAAATGTGTTCGGAGACCGTGTCCACATAATTGAAATAGTAGGCTGTGTTGTCTCCCTGGAGTATGTCTCCGGCATCCAGCAGAAGAACATTCCCTGCTCCGTAACGGGAGCGCAGGCTGTCGGTGTAGCACTTCACGGCTTCGAGCGAGGACTGGGGCTTGTCCGAGCTGTAATCTATGCTGAAAAAGCGTCCGTGCACGTCGCCTGTTGTCACGATGTGCAGCTCGTCGGACTTTGGGGCGCATCCCTGTATGGAAATCAGGATGATGGAAAGGAACAAAAGGAGAGTGTGTCGGTTCATTCTACTGAGAGTTTTATAGTTTTCTTATGAATTTTCCGCAAATTTAATCGAAAAATCGGAAAAAGTTTTGGAGAATTAGATTTAATGCCTATCTTTGCAATCCCTTTCGAGTTGAGGCGAATGCCGATGTAGCTCAGTTGGCTAGAGCACGTGATTTGTAATCTCGGGGTCGTGGGTTCGACTCCCTCCATCGGCTCAAGTTTCCAAGATTTTGGAGATCCTCACTCAAAAAGGAAAAGGGAGAATACCAGAGTGGCCAAATGGGGCAGACTGTAAATCTGCTGGTTTTTACCTTCGGTGGTTCGAATCCATCTTCTCCCACAAGTTCTTTGAAGTTTTTCTGCTAAGTTTTGAAATCTTTTTGAAGTTTATTTTTGAGGGATTTCAAGGCGGGCGAGAGCGGAGGAAGGGAGTTACCTTTCGGTAATGACCGCCCGACGGTTCGATGCCCAACGCAGAAATCACCAAAAAGAAACGAAAAAGCGGAAGTAGCTCAGTTGGTAGAGCATTAGCCTTCCAAGCTAAGGGTCGCGGGTTCGAACCTCGTCTTCCGCTCAATACTACGCCAGTGTAGCTCAGGGGTAGAGCGCTTCCTTGGTAAGGAAGAGGTCGAGAGTTCAAATCTCTCCACCGGCTCTGCTTTTTTTTATGTATAGTTGAATACAAAAACTTTTTAAACATACAAGTATGGCAAAAGAAACCTTTAAAAGAGACAAACCCCACGTTAACATTGGTACGATCGGCCATGTTGACCACGGTAAGACCACTTTGACTGCAGCAATCACTACAGTCCTTGCAAAGAAGGGTCTTTCAGAGTTGCGTTCATTCGACTCTATCGATAACGCACCTGAGGAGAAAGAGCGTGGTATCACTATCAACACCGCTCACGTAGAGTATCAGACTGCAACCCGTCACTACGCACACGTAGACTGCCCGGGCCACGCTGACTACGTTAAGAACATGGTTACCGGTGCAGCCCAGATGGACGGCGCAATCCTCGTAGTTGCTGCAACTGACGGTCCTATGCCTCAGACTCGTGAGCACATCCTTCTTGCACGTCAGGTGAACGTTCCAAGAATCGTCGTTTTCATGAACAAGGTTGACCTTGTTGACGACCCTGAAATGCTTGACCTCGTTGAGATGGAAATCCGTGACCTCCTTTCATTCTACGGCTTCGACGGCGACAACGCTCCGGTAATCCGCGGTTCTGCACTCGGTGCACTCAACGGTGACCCTCAGTACGAAGAGAAGGTTATGGAACTTATGGACGCAGTGGATGAGTACATTCCTATCCCTCCACGTGATAACGAGAAACCTTTCCTTATGCCTATCGAGGACATCTTCTCAATCACAGGTCGTGGTACTGTAGCAACTGGTCGTATCGAAACAGGTGTTATTCACGTAGGTGACGAAGTTGAAATCGTTGGTCTTGGCGAAGAGCCTAAGAAGACTGTCATCACCGGTGTCGAGATGTTCCGCAAACTCCTCGATGAGGGTGAGGCTGGTGACAACGTAGGTCTCCTTCTCCGTGGTATCGACAAGAAGGAAATCAAGAGAGGTCAGGTGCTTGCAAAGCCTGGTACTATCCATCCGCACGAGCACTTCACAGCTGAGATTTACGTTTTGAAGAAAGACGAAGGTGGTCGTCACACTCCATTCCACAACCACTATCGTCCTCAGTTCTTCCTCCGTACTCTCGACATCACTGGAGAGATTCAGCTTCCTGACGGCGTAGAGGTAGTTATGCCTGGTGACAACGTGACAATCAACGTTGATCTTATCTACCCAGTAGCGCTCAACGTAGGTCTCCGTTTCGCTATCCGCGAAGGTGGACGTACAGTAGGTGCAGGTCAGATTACCAAGGTTAACGACTAATACCTATAATACAGATGGGAGATAGCCCTTCGGGACCACTCCCATCTTTTTACAGGGGAATAGAACAAGGGTAGTTCAGCGGTCTCCAAAACCGTCGATGTGGGTTCGAATCCTGCTTCCCCTGCCAATATCAAAGGTTACGATTTGGTAAAGTTTAACAGGCATCCGCTTCCGCTTCCAATTTAGGATGCCCATTAACGGTAAAGATGAAAAAAATCATTAATTACTTCAAAGAGTCGTACTATGAGTTGACCAAGAAAGTATCTTGGCCATCGTGGGACAAATTGCAGAGCTCAGCCCTCCTCGTGATGGTTGCGTCTGTGATTTTTGCTCTCGTTATTCTCGCAATGGACACTGCATTCCAGTATCTGATGAAGGCTATCTACACTCTTTAATTTCAAGTTCAGATTGTTATGAGTGAGAATTCAAAGAAGTGGTATGTCCTCAGAACAGCGGGCGGAAAGGAGAAAAAGGCAAAGGAGTATCTTGAGAAGGAAATCGAAAGATTCGGTCTCAAGGACTATGTAAACCAGGTTCTCGTTCCGACCGAGAAGGTGTATCAGATCCGCAACGGCAAGAGAGTCTGCACAGAAAGGCTCTTTTTCCCAGGCTATGTCCTGATTGAGGCTGAGCTCACCGGAGAGTTGCAGTACATAATCCGCAACGAGGTCCCTCATATGTCCGGATTCCTTACTGAAAAACGTGAAACAAAGCGCGACACGCTCAAGGACGGTAAGGTACGGGTGCAGGAGGAGAAGATACCTATCCCTCTTCGTGATGATGAGGTAAGGCGTCTGCTCGGAGAACAGGATGAAAAGGCAAGTGCTGATGTTGAGACAATTGTTGACTACAAGGTCGGCGATGCAGTCAAGATTACAGACGGTCCTTTCAATGGTTTCGACGGCACGGTTGAGGAGATTGTGGAAGACAGAAGCAAGCTCAAAGTAGTGGTTATGATTTTCGGCAGAAAGACTCTGCTCGAGCTCAATTTTACCCAAGTAACTAAAGAATAATCATTTATTATGGCAAAAGAAATTACTGGATTTATTAAACTCCAGATTAAGGCCGCCGCAGCTAATCCATCACCTCCTGTAGGACCGGCACTCGGTTCAAAGGGACTGAATATTATGGATTTCTGCAAGCAGTTCAATGCCCGCACCCAGGAAAGCGCAGGCAAAATCCTTCCGGTAGTCATCACCGTCTACAGTGACAAGTCTTTCACCTTCGAGGTTAAGCAGCCGCCTGTAGCAATTCAGTTGAAGGAAGCTGCCAAGATTCAGACTGCATCTGCAGAGCCTAACAGAAAGAAAGTTGCTACCATCACCTGGGATCAGGTGAAGACCATAGCAGAGACAAAAATGCCGGACCTCAACTGCTTCACGCTTGAGTCTGCAATGTCTATGGTCGCAGGTACTGCAAGAAGTATGGGTATCAAAGTTGAAGGCGGCGAGAAGCCTGCTGGTATCAAATAATTTTTGACAAGCTATGGGTAAACTTACAAAAAACCAGAAAGCGGTTGTGGCCAAGGTTGATTCGGCCAAAATGTATAAGCTTGCTGAGGCTTGCCAGCTTGTGAAGGAAGTTTCTTTCACTAAATTCGATGCTTCAGTAGAGCTCCACGTAAACCTCGGCGTAGATCCGAGAAAGGCTAACCAGATGATTCGCGGTGTCGTTACTCTTCCTTACGGAACAGGTAAGACCAAGCGCGTGCTCGTGCTCTGTACTCCTGACAAGGAGAACGAGGCAAAAGAGGCAGGTGCTGACTATGTTGGTCTCGACGAGTACATCGAGAAGATCAAAGGCGGCTGGACTGACGTAGATGTTATCATCTGTACCCCTTCAGTTATGGCCAAGGTCGGTGCAATCGGACGTATTCTCGGTCCTCGTGGCTTGATGCCTAACCCTAAGACCGGTACTGTTACAATGGATGTGGCAAGTGCTGTGAAAGAAGTGAAAGCTGGTAAAATCGACTTCAAAGTTGACAAGACCGGTATCGTTCACGCAGCTATAGGAAAAGTTTCTTTCCCTGCAGAGAATATTCTTGGCAACGCCAATGAGCTTCTCTCCGCCATTCTTAAGCTGAAACCGGCTACCCTCAAGGGCACATACCTCCAGGCAGTTTCCATCTGCTCTACTATGAGCCCGGGTATTCACGTTGATATCAAAACAATCGGCAGTGCTGAATAAAACTAAACAATTATGAGAAAAGAATTGAAAGTCGAAGTAATTGAGGCTATTTCAGCACAGATCCAGGAAACTCCCAACTTCTACATCACGGACATTTCCGGGCTCAATGCTGAACAGACATCAAACCTCCGTCGCGAGTGCTTCAAGCAGGGCATCAAACTCTCTGTCGTAAAGAACACTCTCTTCATCAAGGCTACAGAATCACTTGGCGAAGACATCAAGGAGCTTTATCCTGCTCTCGAAGGTCCAACAGCCATTATGTACTGTGCAACTCCAAACGCACCTGCAAAACTCATCAAGAAATTTGCAGACGCAGGTTCCGAGAAACCGGCCCTCAAAGGTGCTTATGTTCAGGAATGTGCATTCCTCGGTGCAGACAAGCTCAATGAGCTCTGCAACATCAAGTCCAGGGAAGAACTCATCGCAGATATCGTGGCTCTTCTCCAGGCTCCTGCAAGGAACGTCATTTCAGCTCTCCAGAATGCTTCCGGCAACACTGTTGCTGGCCTCGTAAAGGCAATCGAAGAGAAAAAATCAAACGAATAAATCAAATAACAATTTAAAACAATATTAATTATGGCAGACATTAAAGCACTCGCAGAAGAGTTGGTAAACCTTACTGTGAAAGATGTTCAGGAACTCGCTAATGTTCTCAAAGAAGAGTATGGTATCGAGCCAGCAGCTGCAGCAGTTGCAGTAGCAGCAGGCCCTGCAGCAGCAGGCGAGGCAGCTCCAGCTGAGCAGACTGAATTCGACGTAATCCTCAAGAGCGCAGGCCAGGCTAAACTTGGCGTTATCAAGGTCGTTCGCGAGAAGACTGGTCTCGGTCTGAAAGAGGCTAAGGAACTCGTAGACAAGGCTCCTACAGCTATCAAAGAGAAAGCTAACAAGGCTGAGGCTGAGGACTTGAAGGCTGCCCTTGAAGAGGCAGGTGCAGAAGTTGAGATTAAATAACTTCTCCTGCTTCCCCAAAGGGGAACAATCTCAGGTTTAGGGTCAAATTAGGGCCCTAAACCTTTTTGTCGTATTTATGTTTTAATTATATCATAGAGGGCAGAAGATGTCACAAAAGACTAAAAATCAGCGCATTTCCTTCGCAACGTCAAAGATTCTTCTGGAATATCCGGATCTCCTCGAGGTACAGCTCAAGTCCTTCAAGGACTTTTTCCAGCTTGAGACCACTCCTGAGAACAGGAAGAACGAGGGACTTTACCAGGTTTTCCAGGAAATCTTCCCTATCGAAGACACGCGCAACAACTATAAGCTTGAGTTCATTGACTACTTCATCGATCCGCCTCAGTACACCATCGAAGAGTGTCTTGAGAGAGGCAAGACCTTTGAAGTTCCTTTGAAGGCAAAACTCCGCCTTTCTTGCAGCGACCCGGAGCACGAGGATTTCGACACCAAGGTGCAGGATGTGTACTTGGGCAATATCCCGTATATGACCCCGGCTGGTACGTTCGTAATCAACGGTTCTGAACGTATCATCGTTTCTCAGCTGCACCGCTCTCCTGGCGTATTCTTCGGCTCAAGCATTCATCCAAACGGAACGAAACTCTATTCTGCCAGAATCATCCCGTTCAAAGGTTCCTGGATCGAGTTCACTACGGACATCAACAATGTGATGTATGCCTACATCGACCGTAAGAAGAAACTTCCTGTAACCACCCTGCTCCGTGCCATCGGTTTCAATGGCGATAAGGACATCATCGACATTTTCGGTCTTGCAGACGAAGTGGAGGCTACACCTGAGAACCTCGAGAAGTTCCAGGGTAGAAAACTTGCTGCCAAAGTCTTGAAGACTTGGTCGGAGGACTTCGTGGATGAGGATACCGGAGAGGTGATTCCGATTGAAAGAACAACTGCGATAGTTGAACGCGGGGAGATTCTCGGACCTGATACGATAGAAAAACTTTCTGACACCGAAGTCAAGACCATCCTCCTGCAGAAGGAAGATGCAAATGTCAATGAGTATGCAATAATCTATAATACTCTTCAGAAAGACCCTACCAATACGATGACTGAGGCTGTTACATATATATATAAACAGCTCAGAAATTCGGAACCACCTGATGAGGCAACCGCAAGGGATGTAATAGACAAACTCTTCTTCTCCGACAAGAGGTATGACCTCGGAGACGTGGGACGTTACCGCCTCAACAAGAAGCTTAACCTTTCTATTGATGACAATGTCAGAGTGCTCACCAACACAGACATCATCGAGATCATAAAGTATCTCATCCAGCTCATCAATTCCAAGGCTACAGTTGACGATATAGACCACTTGAGCAACCGTCGCGTGAGGACTGTAGGCGAGCAGCTCGCCAACCAGTTCAATGTGGGTCTCTCAAGAATGGCCCGCACCATCCGTGAAAGGATGAACGTGCGCGACAGTGAGCAGTTTGCACCAACCGATCTGATAAACTCGAAGACCCTTTCTTCAGTTATCAATTCCTTCTTCGGAACAAGCCAGCTCTCACAGTTTATGGACCAGACCAACCCGTTGTCTGAGATGACCCACAAGCGTCGTCTTTCAGCCCTCGGTCCTGGCGGTCTTTCCCGTGACAGAGCGGGATTTGAGGTGCGAGACGTGCACTACACACACTATGGCCGTCTTTGCCCTATCGAGACTCCGGAAGGTCCTAACATCGGACTTATTTCATCACTCTGCGTCTATGCCCGCATCAACAACCTCGGTTTCATCGAGACTCCTTACCGCAAGGTTGAGAACGGAAAAGTTGACCTCAGCAGCGCAGGATGGCAGTATATGAGTGCGGAGGAGGAAGAGGACGAGATGGTTTCACTCGCAAAGGTGAATATGGACGAAGATGGCAATATCCTTGAAGACAGGGTTCTTTGCCGTCTCGGTGCCGATTTCCCTCTCGTGACCAAGGATGAGGTAAACTATATGGATGTGGCTCCTAACCAGATTGCTTCCGTTGCGGCTTCCCTCATTCCTTTCCTTGAGCACGACGATGCCCACCGTGCATTGATGGGTGCGAACATGATGAGACAGGCAGTTCCGCTTCTCAGCCCTGAGGCTCCTATCGTGGGTACAGGTCTGGAGGAGAGAGTCTGCCTTGATTCAAGGACCCAGGTTGTTGCTGAAAGAACCGGCGAGGTGGTCTATGTGGATGCGAATGAAATCCATGTGAAGTATGACAGGACTGACGATGAGAGATTCGTAAGTTTCACTGACGATATCACAGTTTATCAGCTCCCGATTTACCGCAGGACCAACCAGAGTACCACTATTCTCCTCAAGCCTATTGTACGCAAGGGCGATAAGGTAGAGAAGGGACAGGTCCTCACAGAGGGTTATGCCACCCAGAATGGCGAACTTGCACTCGGACGTAACCTCAAAGTGGCGTTCATGCCTTGGAAGGGTTACAACTATGAGGATGCTATCGTGCTCTCAGAGAGAATGATCCGCTGGGATATCCTCACTTCCATCCACGTGGAGGAATACCTCACTGAGGTGCGCGACACCAAGCGCGGTATGGAGGAACTTACTTCCGATATTCCTAACGTGAGCGAGGATGCCACACGCAACCTCGACGAAAACGGTATCATCCGTGTCGGTGCGCATATTGAGCCGGGCGACATAATGATAGGTAAGATTACCCCTAAGGGAGAGAGTGATCCTTCTCCTGAGGAGAAACTTCTCCGCGCCATCTTCGGCGACAAAGCCGGTGACGTAAAGGATGCTTCTCTCAAGGCAAATCCTTCTCTTGACGGTACCATCATCAAGACCGCCCTTTATTCCAAGGCCGGAAAGGATGCGAACAAGAAGACAGCCAAGGCTGAGATGAAGGTTCGTTGTGAAAAGGCTGAGGAAGAGTTCAATGTGAAGGCTGAGGCTCTCAGGTCCAGATTCCTGGACAAACTCATCGTGCTCGTGGAGGGCAAGAAGAGTGCCGGAATCAACTACCTTGAAGGCGAAGAGATTATCCCTAAGGGCGATACCATCAAGGCTTCCTCTCTCAAGGATATCAACTATGAGAACGTCAACACCAGCAAGTGGACTACAGACAAGAATACCAATGTCCTTGTAAGGGAACTCATCAATAACTATTGCATCGCATACAAGGAGGAGGCAGCAAAGGCCAAGAGGGAAATTGACCGCATCAAGGTCGGTGATGAACTCGCCAATGGTGTTCTCCAGGTTGCGAAAGTCTATGTGGCCCGCAAGAGAAAGATCAGAGTCGGTGACAAGATGGCAGGACGTCACGGTAACAAGGGTATTGTTGCCAAGGTTGTACGTGACGAGGACATGCCGTTCCTTGCAGACGGTACACCTGTGGACATAGTCCTCAACCCTCTCGGTGTGCCTTCCCGTATGAACCTCGGTCAGATTTACGAGACCGTGCTCGGATGGGCAGGAGAGGAACTCGGACTCAAGTTCTCCACCCCGATTTTTGACGGTGCTTCACTGGATGAGATTTGCGAATACACCGATAAGGCAGGCCTTCCGAGATATGGAAAGACTTACCTCAGGGACGGTGGTACAGGAGACTGGTTCGACCAGCCTGCGACTGTCGGAGTCATCTATATGATCAAGCTCGGCCATATGGTCGATGACAAGATGCACGCCAGGTCCATCGGTCCTTACTCTCTCATCACACAGCAGCCTCTCGGCGGTAAAGCACAGTTCGGAGGACAGCGTTTCGGAGAGATGGAGGTGTGGGCACTCGAGGCATTCGGTGCTTCCAATGTTCTCCAGGAAATCCTTACCGTCAAGTCAGATGACGTGAGCGGACGTTCCAAGACTTATGAAGCAATCGTCAAGGGCGACCTGATGCCGACTCCGGGTATTCCTGAGTCTCTCAACGTCCTTCTTCACGAGCTCAGGGGTCTTGGTCTGAAGGTAACTCTGGATTAATTACAGACAATTTGAAACATTTGAAATATGCCGACTTTTAATAAAGACAACAAGGTTAAAAGCAATTTCGAAAGAATCAGCATATCGCTCGCTTCTCCTGAAGACATCAAAGAAAGGTCTTCAGGAGAGGTCCTGAAGCCGGAGACGGTCAACTACAGGACTTACAAGCCGGAGCGTGACGGTCTTTTCTGCGAGAAGATTTTCGGTCCTACCAAGGATTATGAATGTCATTGCGGAAAGTACAAGAGAATCAAGTACCGTGGAATCGTCTGTGACCGATGCGGAGTCGAAGTGACTGAGAAGAAGGTCCGCAGGGAGAGGATGGGACACATTGAACTCACGGTTCCTGTGGCTCACATCTGGTATTTCAAGTCTGCGCCAAACAAAATTGCGGCGATGCTCGGCATTGCAGCGAAGAAACTCGAATCAGTCATCTACTACGAAAAGTACATCGTGACTGCACCGGGTGAGACAGGCCTTAACAAACTCGACCTGCTTTCAGAGGACGAGTACCTTGACCTGCTCCTGCAATATCCTGACAATCAGAATCTTGCAGATGACGATCCGGCCAAGTTCAAGGCTGGTATGGGTGCAGAGGCCATCTACGATCTCCTCAAGGAAATCGACGTGGATGCCCTTGCAAAGGAACTTCGTACCAAGATGCTCACAGACACATCCCAGCAGAGACGTGCTGAGGCACTCAAGAGACTTTCCATCGTGAAATGGTTCCAGGAGTCCAAGGGCATCAACCGTCCGGAATGGATGATTCTCAAGGTTGTTCCGGTCATTCCGCCTGATCTTCGTCCTCTCGTTCCTCTTGATGGAGGCCGTTTTGCGACTTCAGACTTGAATGACCTGTACAGAAGGGTGATTATCAGGAACAACCGTCTCAAGAGGCTGATTGAAATCAAGGCCCCTGAAGTGATTCTCCGCAACGAGAAACGTATGCTTCAGGAGGCAGTCGATTCACTCTTCGACAACTCCAAGAAGTCCAATGCAGTCAAGAGCGAGGCAAACAGGGCACTCAAGTCCCTTTCCGACAGCCTCAAAGGTAAGCAGGGACGCTTCCGTCAGAACCTCCTCGGTAAGCGTGTGGACTATTCCGCACGTTCAGTTATCGTCGTGGGGCCTGAGCTCAAGATGCACGAGTGCGGTCTGCCTAAGTTTATGGCAGCTGAGCTTTACAAGCCGTTCATTATCAGGAAACTGATTGAGAGGGGAATCGTGAAGACAGTGAAGTCTGCAAAGAAGATTGTGGACCGCAAGGACCCTATGATATGGGAAATCCTCGAGAATGTGATGAAGGGCCATCCGGTGCTTTTGAACCGTGCGCCTACACTTCACCGACTCGGTATTCAGGCATTCCAGCCTAAGATGATTGAGGGTAAGGCTATCCAGTTGCATCCTCTCGCTTGTACTGCGTTCAACGCCGACTTCGACGGTGACCAGATGGCGGTTCACCTTCCGCTTGGAAATGCAGCCATTATGGAGGCACAGCTCCTTATGCTCGGTTCTCACAACATCCTGAACCCTGCAAACGGAACGCCTATCACCGTGCCTTCCCAGGATATGGTGCTCGGACTTTACTACATCACCAAACTTCGTGACGGAGCCAAGGGCGAAGGCCTGAAGTTCTATGGTCCGGAAGAGGTGATTATAGCATTGAACGAAAAGGCAATTGACATCCACGCCAAGATTTGGGTGCGTCTGCCTAAGGACAAGATGGACCTTTCCAAAGGTACTGAAATGGTCGAGACTTCAGCTGGTAGAATCATTGTCAACCAGTATGTTCCGCAGGAAGTTCCGTATGTGAACGAGGTGCTCGGAAAGAAATCTCTCAGGAATATCATTTCAGTGGTAATCAAGAATACCGGAGTGTCCAGAACCTCACAGTTCCTCGACGACATCAAGAACCTCGGTTACCGCAAGGCATTCGAGGGCGGTCTGTCGTTCAACCTTGGTGATGTGCTCGTACCTGAAGAGAAGACTCAGCTCATCGAGGATGCATACAAGACTGTTGAGGACATCAAGGCCAACTTCCAGATGGGTCTCATCACCAACAACGAGCGTTACAACAAGGTCATCGACCTCTGGTCCGGTATCGACAACAAAATCAGCAAGATAGTCGAGAAACAGATTTCCTCAGACCAGCAGGGTTTCAATCCTGTGTATATGATGCTTGATTCAGGAGCCCGTGGTTCTGCAGCACAGATCAAGCAGCTCTGCGGTATGCGTGGTTTGATGGCAAAACCTCAGAAATCCGGTTCATCCAGTGCGGAGATTATCGAGAACCCTATTACCACCAACCTTAAGGAAGGTATGTCAGTGCTCGAGTACTTCATCTCCACCCACGGTGCCAGAAAGGGTCTTGCCGATACAGCCCTCAAGACAGCCGATGCAGGTTACCTTACCCGTCGTCTGGTGGACGTTTCACACGATGTCATCATCAACGAGGAGGACTGCGGCACACTCAGAGGACTTATCGCAACTGCAATCAAGAGCAAGGATGAAGTTGTCGAGTCTCTCGGCGAAAGAATTCTCGGCCGTACTTCAGTGCACGACGTGTTCAATCCTCTTACCGGCGAGCTCATCATTCCTGCCGGCGAGCAGATTACAGAAGACATTGCAAAACTCATCGAGTCTCTGCCTATTGAGCAGGTGGAAATCCGTTCAGTGCTTACCTGCGAATCCCGCAAGGGTGTCTGCGCCAAGTGCTACGGACGTAACCTCGCATCAGGCAGGATGGTTGAAAAGGGTGAGGTTGTCGGAGTCATTGCGGCACAGTCCATCGGTGAGCCTGGTACCCAGCTTACTCTCCGTACATTCCACGTCGGAGGTACTGCATCCAGCACTGCTGCCGACAGTTCCATCACTTCCAAATACAATGGTAAACTTGAGTTCGAAGAGCTCAGGACCATTGAGAGGAAAATGGACGACGGCACCAGCCAGACTGTGGTTGTCAGCCGTACTACTGAACTCCGCATCATCGATGAGAACACCGGCATAACCTTCTCACAGTATGACGTTCCTTACGGATCCATACTCTACAAAAACGAAGGTGAGTCCGTGAAGAAGGGCGATTTGATTTGCGAGTGGGATGTCTATAATGCAATCACCATCATCGAGACCGACGGTACGGTGCGTTTCGACGGACTTGTTGAGGGTGAGAACTACCGCGAAGAGATGGCTGACGAATACTCTCTCAACAGGGATAAGGTCATCATCGAAGGCCGTGACAGAACCAAGAACCCGAGCATACTCATCGTGGATGACGACAACAACATCAAGAAGCAGTACAACCTGCCTGTCGGCGCACACGTGATGATCAATGAGGGTGATAAGGTGAAGGTCGGAGACATCATCATCAAGATTCCTCGTGCCATCGGTAAGTCCAGCGATATCACAGGAGGTCTCCCTCGAGTTACTGAACTCTTCGAGGCCAGAAATCCTTCCAACCCTGCAATCGTCACCGAAATCAACGGTGAAGTCACGATGGGCAAGGTCAAGAGGGGTAACCGTGAGATTATCGTCACCAACCGTTCAGGTGTGCAGAAGAGCTATCTCGTGCCTCTTACCAAGCAGATTATGGTTCAGGAGAACGACTATGTGAAGGCCGGAATGAGGCTTTCAGACGGTGCCGTTTCGCCTACCGACCTGCTCAGGATTCTCGGCCCGATTAAGGTTCAGGAGTACATCGTGAACGAAATCCAGGAGGTTTACCGCCTGCAGGGTGTGAAGATCAACGACAAGCACTTCGAGATTATCGTGCGCCAGATGATGCGCAAGGTTCAGATTGTGGATCCGGGTGACACCGAGTTCCTCCAGGAAGAACTTGTGGACAAGTGGCAGTTTATGGACACCAACGATGCAATCTATGGCAAGCTCTATGTTGTGGAAGCCGGTGATTCCCAGAGATTTGTCCCTGGCGACATCATCACTCCACGAGAGCTCCGCGGTGAGAACTCCTCACTCGAGCGTCAGGGCTTGAAGACCATCGTTGTTCGTGATGCCAAGCCAGCAACTGCAAACCAGATTCTCCAGGGTATTACCCGAGCAGCTTTGAAGACAAACAGCTTCATCTCTGCTGCATCCTTCCAGGAGACGACCAAAGTACTCAGCGAGGCTGCCATCCGCGGTCGTGTTGACTACCTCGAAGGTCTGAAGGAGAATGTGATCTGCGGTCACGCAATTCCTGCCGGTACCGGACAGAAGGAGTTCCAGGAAATCCTGGTGGCACCTATAGCTCAGACTCAGCAGGATCTCTCAGAACTGTAGTCCTGAACAGATACATTGAAGGCCGGTCCGGATTTGTTCGGACCGGCCTTTTTTAATGCCCCGATACGGAAATTGTGCGAAAATGGTTATTAATTTTTGAAAAACTCCGTATATTCGCGACTAAATCAAGTTGAAACTGCTATGCAATTCCGAAAATTCACAAAGTTCTCCAAGCTTATATTGTCATTATGTGCAATATTGTTTGCAGGGGGTATTATTTCCCTGTGCATAGTGGAAGACGATGCGACGCAGAGCCGTCTGGCATTTCAGACCTTTGAGGTGGCCCTGATGATATTTCTCATATTCGTGCCAGACATACTCCACAGGATAATGAGAGTGAAGATTCCGGCACTTATGGAAATCATTTTCGTGGCTTTCAATTTCTGTTGTCTCATACTTGGGGACGTGGCCGATTTCTACGGGCGCATACCTTGGTGGGATTCTATGGAGCACGGGATGTCAGGTGTGTTGCTCGGGATTCTCGGATATGTAATTATTAACACATTCAACAGTGTTGAAGGCAACAAATTCCGCTATTCCCCAATCTTTGTCTCTATGTGGGTAATCAGCTTTGCAATGGCGGTGGGAGCTTTGTGGGAAATTCTGGAGTTCATCACAGACGGACTTTTCGGACTCAATTCCCAGCAGTTTATGGCGAGCAGTGGCACCTTTGACGCTTCCGTACCTTTGCAGGGTCACGAGGCCCTCAGGGATACGATGGAGGATTTGATGTTGGACTTTGCCGGTTCTCTAATCATTTCAGTTATAGGCTATTTTGATTTGAAGAAACAGCGCAAGGGCATAGCTGACCTTACGCTGGATACTGATGATGAAATAAATTCGGAGCAAGGAGAGAATGTCACGCAAAAGGCTGACTGACTTGCTTCATAAAAACATATTTTGAGCTCAGCTCTTGTTCCTCGGTTCGGAATCTGGACAATTCTATGTGCAAGGGACAGGTGTCGAGGGTTCACGCATCAACGTGAACTGCTCGTCGCTGTCAGGTGCACAGGGTAGTCCAGAACCTCGAATCGCCTGCCTGCGGGAAGCAGTTCACTTTTTGTCTGCTGTCTTTTCGTAAAGCCAGTGCTCTTTTACGCGGTGGCGGTGTGCCATCGTGGATGGGTTGTTTCTCCAAAATAGGTTACACATTCGGTCAGCTGAGCTGACTGTTGTCGGGCCTTGGGATTTCAAATTTTGTCCGAATCGTCAAATCCCTTGGCCCTTTTCAATATCCTTATTGCGCCTTGAAGGTCTGCAATATGATTCTCCTGCTCACGCATCCTGGCTTCCATAAGTGGTACTTTCAGCCTGTATTGAGCTAGTTCAACACTCATTCTTTGCTCCTCAGATTTCCTGTTTCTCACATAAGACGCACTTTCCTCGCGCAGACTCAGTGTGCCTTCATCGCTTTTCTGCATACAATTTCTGAGGAGTTCCTCAACCTCCACTTCAAATACCAGTGCAATATCTTCGATAACCGGTTTGAGCAGGGATGCATTGCCAGATTCTATGCTTCTGTAATAAGTCACGGAAATATTCAGTATTTCCGCCATCTCTGCCTGCGTATAACCTTTGGCTTTTCTGAAACGACGTATATTCTCCTTAATTATATTGTCATACATAAGTGCCAAAAATATTACGGCACAAAATTATATCAGAAAACAATGCAAAAACAGCAACAGATTATTGCTATTCGCAACAATATGTTGCTATTTTGAAAAAATTTTTGACGCTTTTGAGATGGTTGCTGCAGAAACCGGGTGGCCCCCGTCAACACAGAAGCAGAATCAGCAGTTGCGCAGAGATGACCCTGAGGAAAATGCCTGCGGGATAGACAGTGGCATAGGCAACGGATGGTTCATCGTCGTCCACAGTGCTTAACGCATAGTTCAGGGCTATGGGGTTGGCCATAATTCCGCAGAGCATACCAACATTGGAACTGTAGTCCACCTTGCACAGGCGGCCTGCGATGAATCCCACTATGAGAACCGGTATCAGTACCAGGGCCAGGCTCACTCCAATCCACACCAGACCTTCGGGACGCATAACTTTCTCAAAGAATCCCGGACCGGCACTGAGCCCGAGCCCGGCCAGGTAGATGGTAATACCCAGTTGGCGAAGCATCAGATTGGCGCTGTGGGTGGTGTAGGTGGCGATGTGAAGGCGTGGCCCGAATGCTCCCATAAGTATGCCTATGATTATGGGGCCACCTGCAATGCCAAGTTTAATCGGGGCACTCATTCCGGGAATCATCAGAGGAATGCTCCCGAGTATGAGCCCGAAGATTATGCCCGCGAAAATGGAAAACAAATTCGGATTGCGAAGTTCTTTTTCCTGGTTTCCAAGCACTTGGGCCACATTGTCTATAGCCTTGGACTGCCCCACAATAGTGAGTTTGTCGCCCATCTGAAGCCGGAGATTGCTTGAAGGGAGGATATCTATACCGGCACGATTCACTCTCGTAATATTTATGCCGTAGCTGTTGCGCAGATGAAGGTCGCCAAGTTTTGCTCCGTTCACTTTGTCCTTAGTCACGAGTACGTGTCTGGACACAAGTTGTCCGTCAATCACATTCCAGTCAATGTCTTTCTTGTTCCAGTCCTTCTTTACCGCGCGGCCGAAAAGTTTCTCGGCCATCCCCTTTTCCGCTTCCTTGCACAGCACCAGCACGTGTTCCCCCTCTTCCAGCACCGTATCCCCGTTGGGAATGATGACGATGCCCATAGGGGATTGCTCGTCCCTGACCGAATATTTCCATACCCTTGATACGACAAGGTGGAACTTCACATCCTTCATTATTTCTTTTATCGACTTTCCGAATATGGCCGGATTGCTGATTTCAAACTCTGCCACGAATGTTGGATTGTCGTGGGTCTCTTTCCGGGCTTCCTTTTTCTGGAATACTGACCTGAGGATTACCACGCATAGTATGACCCCTATTACACCAAAGGGATAGCCCACGGCACAGGCCATAGCCATTTCATTTGAAGTTTCTATGGCATCCGGATGAATGTCCATCAGCGCCTGTTGTGCTGCACCGAGCATAGGAGTATTGGTCACGGCACCGGACAGGAGTCCCATTGAGATGGGAAATGATATTCCTGTCAGCAAATATGCTCCCACGGCCATCAATGTGCCCAGAAATAGGACTGTGAAGGAAAGCAGGTTCAATTTCAGCCCTCCCTTTTTCAAGGAAGGGAAGAAACTCGGACCGACTTGCAGGCCCAGGGAATAGACAAAGAGTATGAGTCCGAAATTCTGGGCAAACAGCAGCATCTGCGGGTCGATTTCGAGTCCGAAATGCCCTGCGACAATGCCGGCGAAAAAGACGAAAGTCACACCAAGCGATACGCCCTTGAATTTTATTTTGTTGCAGGCCAGGCCCACCGCGCAGATGAGTGAAAGCACTATGATTGCCTGTATGAAAGTCTGTTTCGTGAACAGGTCAGTGAACCATTCCATAATTCAGTAAATGAAATAACCTATAATTCCGGCAGCTATGATTATCAGAATAACATTGATTTTTGTGAAATAATGGACGAGGAATGCGGTGCCGAAGAGCAACCAGGATTTCCAGTCGGGGAAGTTTTCTGTGTTGATGAGCATTACCGCAGCTGCTCCTATGAGTCCGGCGACAGTTGGCTTGAGCCCGTCCATTATACCTTTATATATGGTGCTTTCGCTGAATTTCTTCAAGGCGAAGCACATTCCCAGCACAATCAGGAAGGAGGGGAGAACAACGGCAGCCGTGGCAGTGAATGAGCCGAGGACGCAAAGGAATTGGGAGGCGCCGCTGTTGCTGAGCACTGTGTAGCCTATGTATGTGGCAGAGTTGATGCCGATAGGCCCCGGGGTCATTTGGGAAATGGCTATGATGTCGGTGAATTCTTGTGCGCTGATCCAGGCGTGGGTGTTCACAACCTGGTCTTGTATGAGCGGCAGCATTGCATAACCGCCACCTATCGTGAAGGCACCTATGATAAAGAAGGTGTAGAAAAGTTCAAGAAATATCATAGGCCTGTCTTTTTGAACTTTTTGTCATTGATAAGTGACACGACGAGGAAAACCACGATTACGGCCATTATTACGAACACTGGATTCACATTCAGGAAACTTACCGAGCACAGTGCAATGGCAGTGAGCAGCCATTTCCACCATCTGTCGTCGCTTTTACGCACCATATTAATCATAGGTACGAGAATCAGTGCAACCACGACCGGGCGTATGCCCTTGAAAATGCGCAGCACTACTGGATTGTCCTGAAAATTGCTGAACAGCATAGCTATGGCAAGAATTATCAGGAAAGGGGGAAGTATGCTGCCGATGGTGGCGATAACGCTTCCTTTGACACCCCTGAGACGGAAACCGGTGAATATGGACATATTGACGGCTATGAGTCCGGGAGCAGTCTGGGCAAGGGTGATGAGCTCGGCGAATTCATCTTCCGTCAGCCATTTGCGGTTTACTATTTCATTCTGTATGAGGGAGATCATAGCATATCCACCGCCTATGGTGAATGCGCCTATTTTTGCAAATACTCCGAACAGTTGAAGCAGTGAAGCCTCATTTCGAGTCGATTCAGGTTGTTGTTCCATTAGTTTTATGGCATTGGGAGTGCAAAATTAGAAATTTTTTGATAAAAATTCCCGAAAATATTTGGAGATTCAAAAAATGTCCGTATCTTTGCAGCCCATTTGAGAAAATGGAGTTCATTGAAAAGACTGAGAAGAAGACCTCCAACGAGAGTTGGAGGGTGTACAAGAA
>CAMCFO010000040.1 GCA_945874155.1 uncultured Bacteroidales bacterium | reverse complement strand
TAATTCTTTCAATTATTTCTTGCTTTACCTCAATAATCTTTTTCAAACTTGTCAAAGAACAATAGTTCGGCTTGTTGCGGCCAAGCCTTGCCGTGTATGTCAAAAAGACTGATTGGAAGATCGTGTACCGCTCGTGCCTTGAACTCGACAGCGTCTATAGTCCGAATCGCGCTCCAAAAAGGAGGTGTTCCAGCCACACCTTCCGGTACGGCTACCTTGTTACGACTTAGCCCCAGTTACCAGTTTTGCCCTAGGCCGATCCTTGCGGTTACGGACTTCAGGCACCCCCGGCTTCCATGGCTTGACGGGCGGTGTGTACAAGGCCCGGGAACGTATTCACCGCGCCATGGCTGATGCGCGATTACTAGCGAATCCAACTTCGTGGAGTCGAGTTGCAGACTCCAGTCCGAACTGAGACAGGCTTTCGAGATCCGCATCCCATCGCTGGGTAGCTTCCCTCTGTACCTGCCATTGTAACACGTGTGTCGCCCCGGACGTAAGGGCCGTGCTGATTTGACGTCATCCCCCCCTTCCTCACACCTTGCGGTGGCAGTCCCGCCAGAGTCCACAGCTTAACCTGTTTGTAACTGACGGCAAGGGTTGCGCTCGTTATGGCACTTAAGCCGACACTTCACAGCACGAGCTGACGACAACCATGCAGCACCTCGGCATGCGCCCCGAAGGGCCTCCACATCTCTGTGTCGTTCACATACCGTTCGAGCCCGGGTAAGGTTCCTCGCGTATCATCGAATTAAACCACATGTTCCTCCGCTTGTGCGGGCCCCCGTCAATTCCTTTGAGTTTCAGCCTTGCGGCCGTACTCCCCAGGTGGATGACTTATCGCTTTCGCTTGGCCACCGACTGTCTATCGCCGACGGTTAGTCATCATCGTTTACAGCGCGGACTACCAGGGTATCTAATCCTGTTCGATACCCGCGCTTTCGTGCCTCAGCGTCAATTGCGGATTCGTGAGATGCCTTCGCAATCGGTGTTCTGTGTGATATCTATGCATTTCACCGCTACACCACACATTCCTCCCACGGCATCCGCATTCCAGTCCAACAGTATCAAACGCACGACCCCCGTTGAGCGGGGGCTTTTCACGGCTGACTTACCGGACCGCCTACGCACCCTTTAAACCCAATAAATCCGGATAACGCTCGCATCCCCCGTATTACCGCGGCTGCTGGCACGGAGTTAGCCGATGCTTATTCGTCGGATACTCTCATCGGATCTCACGAGACCCTTATTGCTCTCCGACAAAAGAAGTTTAAAATCCATAGGACCTTCTTCCTTCACGCGGCATGGCTGGTTCAGGCTTCCGCCCATTGACCAATATTCCTCACTGCTGCCTCCCGTAGGAGTCTGGACCGTGTCTCAGTTCCAGTGTGGGGGACCTTCCTCTCAGAACCCCTAGACATCGTCGCCTTGGTAGGCCGTTACCCTACCAACTAGCTAATGTCACGCGAGCCCATCCGTCACCGAATTTCTTTACCTGATGGGAGATGCCTCCCTCCAGAACTATGGGGTATTAGTCGTCGTTTCCAACGGTTATTCCCCAGTGACGGGCAGGTTGCTCACGCGTTACGCACCCTTCCGCCGGTCGCCGGCAAGGTGGTATTGCTACCTCCTCCCGCTGCCCCTCGACTTGCATGTGTTAAGCCTGCCGCTAGCGTTCATCCTGAGCCAGGATCAAACTCTTCATTGTATATTTCTTATATTTCTTAGCTTGACCCGGACCTTCATCTTCTTTCCTGCCTCCCTCTCGGAAAACAGGCTAAAGAAACTGACGCTCTCGTTTATTTTGTTCTTGGTACTTGCTTCTTGTACACCCTCCAACTCTCGTTGGAGGTCTTCTTCTCAGTCTTTTCAATGAGCTAAAAAAATCCTTTCGCTTCACCGGCTCTGACCCGCCCGAAGGCTCTTGTCGTACCCCCGTTTCCGAAAGGGATTGCAAAGGTACGCCTTTTTTCTTAACTACCAAACTTTTTTCGAAAAAATTTTCAACTTTTTTTGGCCATTTTTCACTCGGTACACGCAAGTAACTGAACTTCCATTACTTGTATTTAATTTTGCAGAATTCAAAAAAAATCCACAAAACAGGCCAGCGATATATCCCCTCCCTCAAATCAATGTCATTCCACTGCAAATGAGACAGAAGCCGAAAACCCGTTTGCATCAACGGCGGTCAATATGTGTTTCCCGGCGCCGGGCGTGAACGACATTTTGTGAATATTGACAGTCGAACCCAAATATTCCGAGTCAAGATGCCAAAACACTTCAATTTCCGGTTCAGGGACTGCAAGGGCTGCCACGATTTCACCCTGCGATCCGTCAGCAAGAGGCGGGATTTTTATCTTCACAAACTGTTGCGGATAGATGAAAGCCATACGGGCATTGCCTTCATCAATGGCTACCGCAGCTTCCTGAGGCGGCATACCGGAATATTCAGGGTGAAAACGACGGTAGTAATATTCCATAGCCGGGGGCAAGACAAAAATGTTTTCTATATGGGAGCCCGCAACAGGGGATGCAAGCCGGCGTTTCCCGTCAGAGCTCACAGCAATAGGCCGATGATATGGGCAAACCCTGCTTTTCAAACCTGCCTGAGGGATAATCAGGGAATCGGCGTGGGTGCAGAAACGGCTTTTAAGCATACCGGATTCGCGGCACACCTGAGCCCAGACGCCGTGGGATGACAAATCGCGATCCGTCGCCACGGATGTCCCGGATGCAAGCGGCGCCGAAAACCAAGGTGTCGCAGGAAGTTGGTTGAAGATGTCAAACAGGACCGGCCCCGCTGTCCTTGCTCCAAGCAAATCGGGAGAAGAAGCCCCGGAAGCATTGCCCACCCACACACCGACAGCATAATCAGAAGTCACACCCACAGCCCAGGCATCCCTTCCCCCGAAACTGGTCCCCGTTTTCCAGGCAATGCGGGACAAATCGGAAATGAGACTCCGGTCCAATTCATCCGGGCGGTCCAGGTCTTTCAAGACATCCACTATATAATATAATGTACATTTGTCGGTCAATGGCCAAACTTTCCCCATCCAGCCACAGTCCTGATATGCCCCGGAAATGCCGGCATACATTCTGGTGATTTCGTCCAAACGACCTTCAGCCCCGCCGAGTATCAGTGAAAGTCCATAGTCCGAAGAAGGGCGGCAAAGTGTGGTCATACCCGCATTTTGCAAAAACTGTTGAAAATTCTCAACACCGTACAGTCTGAGCATTTCCACAGCCGGCACATTGAGCGACCTCACAAGAGCCTCCGATGCTGGGACTGCCCCACAAAAAGTCCGGCTGGCATTGTGGGGCATAAATCCTCCATAATTGACAGGGATATCAGGCAGAAGAGCGTGAGGAAGCAGGGCACCCTTTTGCAACAGAGCTCCATAGAGGAAGGGTTTGAGTATGCTTCCGGTACTTCTGGGAGAAGAAGCTATATCCACAAGACTCCCGGGGCGGGATGAATGAACCCTCGAATTGCCTATATATGCAAGAGTCTTTCCGGTATGCGTGTCAATCACGACCGCAGCAAGGTCTTCGATTCCGGAACGGGCAAACTCTTCACTCCAGCGATCAACTGTCTGTCCCACACGCTTTTGCAGACGGGCATCAATCCCGGTGCGTATGCGCTCACCGGCGGAGGTAATTGAAAGATTCTGAACCAGATGGAAGGCGCAATCCGGAAGGGGTTCAGGAGCATCAGGCAGGGGCTCAGCTATGGCAAGGGCATAAGTAAGGGAATCCGTCCAACCCTGCGCAAGGACTTTTGACAGCAATCTGTCCCTCTTGGCTTTCAAGTAATTGCGGTTACGACCGGGGTGGATAAGCGACGGAGCATTGGGAAGCACCGCAAGAGTGGCCGCTTCCGCCCAGGACAAATGAGATGATGAATGTCCGAAATATCTCCACGAAGCGGCTTCCAAACCCACCACATTTCCACCGAATGGGGCATAGGAAGCATACAGGGCCAGGATTTCATCTTTGCTGAATCTGGACTCCAGACGAGTGGCCATTATCGCTTCCAGAATTTTCTCCCCAAAAGTTCGGCCGGCCTGGGGACGGCTCAGGCGTATCACCTGCATACTTATGGTGCTTCCTCCACTCACCACTCTGCCGGCCTTCAGATTGCTGAATGCTGCCCGTACTATGGATACAGGGTTCACTCCGTGGTGCGAAAAGAAATACCGGTCCTCAAAAAGAATCAGGCAGCGGGCATATTTTTCGGGGACATCGGCGGAAGGCGGAAAACGCCATTGACCATCCTCAGCCACTCTTGCTCCCAAAAGCTCCCCATTGGCATCTTCCACAACCGTGGAGGTGGGGATGGAGCAAAAAGGGTCCCGGGGAAGGCATACGCACCAAAACAACAGTGCTGCCAAAAATGGGGACAAGAGCACTGCTGATATCAGGACTTTTCTTACTTCCGGTTTATGCTCGGGTGACTGCATCATTCAGCAAGGACACGGATGCGGGCATTGCGCAGACGGGCGTGAATGCGGGAATCCGAAGCGGAAACACAGGTAATCGGAGGCAGGGAATACTCACCCTGATACACAGCCCTGACTCTTGCCGAGAACTTACGGTTTTCACCTGCCGCAAGTGATTCATACCACACTATCTCATCGCTCCGTACATCCGCATTGCCCAAAGTCTCATCAGCAAACATTCTGGTGTTGAACACCTCCCAACCGGAAGGCAAGGTCAAACGCAACTCCAGATTATCTGCCTCCGATGTCACCGGTGCAGCCACATTTATATAAATAGTGTAGTCTTCACCCTGTTTCACAACTGCTGAGGCATCCTTATGGTTGAAAACCGTTTTCCCTTCACTGTCCACACAGACCATATCCATATAGAGCCCTGAGAATTCCTCCTCCACCTGAGTCTCGGAAGAAGGAGTCATAAGGTAGGACATTGCGGAATAAACGGTCCCGACCGATGTGTTGCGAATCTTGACTTCACTTGCTCCGGAAGGCACTGCTGCAGACCAACGACTCCCTGCCGGCTTCACCTTCTCGGTAGTGGAACCCTCTGATGCATAAACACTTTCATAATCCAGAGACAATTTGTAACCAAGCTCTTCATTCATAAGAGAGGCCCAGGCTTCAGCCGCAAATGAGCAAACCTGTGCAGAATATGAATAGCTGGCGAAAGAGGCAGCAAGTTCAGAAGCCAATGGCAAAGCCCGTGTCCGGTTACCAGCCAAAACACAAGCCCTCAATGCAATGGAGGCATCTCTGTCCGAATCGTATTTCGGAGCCACCGCGCCCCCTTCAAGCATAGCAGAAGCCACTGCCGACCTGCCTGCAAGCGCATAAGCCGACGAAAGCAGACAAACGGCAGTCCCTGAAAGAGTCTCCACATCCTTGATTCTGTTCATAACGCCCTCCTGGGCATTGCCGGAAAGTGCCAGGACATACAGGATATAAGCCGCCACCTCATCATCCCTTTCACCAGTCGGAACAAAGGCGGAAATATACCTCACGGCCTTGTTGCGCCAGGACTTGAAGGATGCTCCCGGATAGGAGAAACCGTTAAATGCAGCAGACGCAAGGAAGTGCGCAGCAGCGGCATCTGCCCACAAATCCACAGTGGAGCCGGAATCCCAAGCACGGAAACTTCCGTCAGGCAACTGTCTGGCACAAATGGAATTGAGCAGGGATTTAACCTGAGCATCTGTCTCAGAACGCTGATTTTCAGTCATAAACGATCTGAGAGCAATCAACGCTATGCCTGCGGAAGCCATCTGCCCGGTATATCCGGACAAGGTGTTCATCATACTCAGGCGGCAGGCATTCACGTCGAAAGCCGGGAAGGTGCAAGCCTCGACCGTCGCGGATTCCACTCCTTGAGGAATTGAATATGAAGCTGTTTCGCCCGGGGCAATCTCCACTGCACGGCTCCGGGTAACGGATGGCATCAGGCTCTTGACCTCAAGGCTGAGAGTGTCAGAAATTTCGGACGAGCCGCATTTGGCCCTCACAATAACCTTGGCATTTCCCGTCTGTTCTGCAGAGCTGAGCGTGAAATGAGCAAGAGCATCCCTGGTCTGGTCCGAAGATCCTGAGAAAGGAGGAAGTTTCAACACCTGCACGGACTCCGTTCCCAATGCCAGCGGCCCCTCTGTCTTCACTGTAAGTTTCACCTCATCCGCCGGATTGCCATTCACGAACACATTAACCGGCATCACCGTCTTTTCCCCGGGGCCAAGTCTCTGAGGCAGAGATGGTATAACCATAAGAGGAGTGCGCACCGGAACCGTTTTTTCGGCATTTCCGAAGGCATTTCCGGACGCGGCAACCAGCATCACCCTCACGCTTCCGGAATACATAGGCAATCTGAAAGTATGTTCCGCTTCCCCGGATGAGAGTTGGAATGGACCGGCAAACAGCGCCACAGGTTCAAAACGGTTATCCTTTGCGGAACGGCCTGAACCGGACAGGTCCTCGTCGCCTCCAATTTTGAACATTGAGGAAAAAGAACCTGAATAGACCCCCGCCACATCGTTATACAAATCCCAAGTCTGCACGCCCAATGCCACCTTGCGGTTCATAGCGGCCCAAGGGTCAGGTGTCTTGAAATTGGAAATATCCAGAAGTCCCTCATCCACAATGGCTATCGTATATGCCATCGGACGGCCGGAACTCTCGCTCACCTTCACCGTAAAATCCTTCTGTGGAGCAAGTTCATCAGGAAGGGATATCCTCGGATGCAGGCGAGAAGACTCATCCACCACGGCAAAAGGCTTTACGCCATACATCCTCAACGGCATTCCTTCAGAGGAGATGGAGTAAGGATTAAGCAGAGTCACAGCAACATAGCAGTTGGGACTCATAGCTTCAGTCACCTTGAAACGATAGGCAGTCTCCCTGTCCGCCGAAGTCCGTATGATATCGGAAGAAATCACTCCGCTGCCGTTCTCGAAAGTCACGATGGCTCGTCCGTCCTTTGCAGCGGGTATGTAAACATGGCCTTCATCTCCGGGATGATAGACGGTTTTATCTATAGAGAAACTCAACATAGCGGCAGACTCCCCTCCTTCGCGGTCAGCCCGTCCCCTCCACAATGGCCAGTCGCAGGTAAACTCTGCCCCTGAAGCGTGTCCGCCGTCCATATCCCTGACATAGAGCAGGAAACGTCCCCAGTCAGGATAGGCGAGCGAGAAAGGCACCTGATAATCGGAATTGCCGCTGAGGAACTCTCCGGAGCCATAGACTTTGGCTGTTTCGCCACTGATGTACGAAGCCAGTTCATCAGGAGAGCTCTGCCACCACCATTTCCAATCAACCTTGTAAATTGTGTACTGAATCCGATGTCCACTGACCCTTTTGCCTTTGGAATCCAAAACGCATATTCCGAAATCATAGTCCCGGTCAGTCTCCAAATAATTATCCTCAGGCGCGCGCACGCCCAAATATGCAGGGAACGGAGAATAGGGATAGGTTGCAGACACGACGCTTTCATCCCCTCCCGGTTCAGCCACACGTGTAACCAAAGTCGCTTTCAGCAGCCCCGGAGCATTCACTGCATTGGGAACGGTCACGGTCAATCCGGCCTTGCCCTCGGAATCAAGCACTGCGGAAAACCAGTCTTTTTCATAATTGCGGAAATCGGATAGAGGATTGCAGAAATTATATTTCTCATAGCCCTTGAAAGGCGAAACCGTTCGGGAAACAAGGAGTTCCGATTTGGCCTTCAGTCCTGCCGCCGCCCCTCCAGCAAGCCAGGAAGAATTCAGGGAAACTTTCATAGGCTGGGTTGCCTTGAGTTCATTGTCATCAAGTTCCACCTTGATTTTCAATCGATTGGCCTTAATGGTCTCGACCGGAACGGATTTGTGGAAAGCCGCTCCTCCAAGTTTTATATATGCGTTCCAGGTGCCTGTAGGAGCATCCGCAGAAGTGGACACATTGAAGGTGTAGAGTTCTCCAACTGCCTTGGTGCAGACTGTCCGGGAATGCAGATGTCCCCTTGCATCATAGAGTTCCATCACAGCCGGATGATTGTCTGGCAGTTTCTCACCGGTATCCGATTTCACTGCGAGGGTCAGATGTATGTCATCTCCGGGTCTCCACACTCCCCTATCCCCATAGATATACCCCCTCATACCCTTTTCCGCCTTGATTCCGCCCACATCGAAGCGGCTGAGCGAATTGGACGCGCCTTCCCCCAGTTTAAGATAGGAAACTGCATCGGCAGTCTGTGCCACAACCACGAAAGGTTTCCCGGGGCTATGGAAACTGACCTTGCCATCCGAACCGGTGACACCTCCGCAAAGTTTCTGCTTCTGATAGCCATAGACCTCCACCTCCACTCCCTTCAAAGGCTCAGCAGATATTATGTCATTGACAAAGACGCACATATCCCCTGATTCCCCATATTTTGCGAGCACTCCGAGATTGGAAGTCATAAGATTAACTGAAGGGAAGCGGTCCGACTCCATATAATATGAGACGTGGTAAGGATTGTCCCTCTCTTGCCATTCGTACTCGTTCCAATTGAAGTTGTTGTCATAATAATACGGCTGCTGAATGTCCCAGATGGCGTTTTCCTCAGGGCTGACATCAGTTGCCGACAGAGTGGTCATAGCATTCCCGCCGCCGGAGAAAGCCGACTCCGAGCCATAGACAGAATACTCCTTGCGGAAAGACAAACTCAGACTGTATATGGCCCCCTTCTCCCTCTTCATCAATCCAGAAAGGTCTATGCAGAAGTTCTGCCACTGATGCAAGTCTATGTCGGCTCCGGTCTCCAATGAAATCTTGCGGCTATAGACCAGACGTCCTGAACGGCGCAACTGATAATCCTCATTCAGGTCATTGTCCTGCAGAAAGGAAAGCACATTATGACGGAATATCTGCACCACTTTCAAATCCACCGCATTGAGATTCACAGACTTGAATGCAAGTTTGAGATTGGAATCATCGGGCAGCACCGTACCCTGGAAAAGCAGCTTCACGGCCGGCTTAAGCTCATCCTGACGGAAATCAGCGCTCCAGGCTGTACCCAGACGACGCCCCTGAGCATCCTTCAGCCCCGGATCAACTGTCAGCGTAAACTCCTCATCTCCGGGCATATATGAAATTTTCACCACATTCCCGTCGGCCAATGCAGAACAGCTGCGTCCGTCCGAAAAACTGAAAAATCCGTCCAGATCGGCCAAGGGATCAAGTGGACTTGACATCACTAGCTCAACATAAGGTTCAGCGCCCTCGCAACTCTTCGCTGACAGCACTTTGAACACATCAGTTCCGGGAATTATCACAGAAGCGGATATGGATTCCCCAAAACCGGCACGGTGAGCATCGAACACCACATTCAAGCGCTCGTCCGTTCCCTTGCGGGGCAACCCCTCACAGACAAAATGCCAGACTCCGCTCTTCTGCTCCACACTGAAACGGCTCCCGGCAGTGTTTCCCTCGGCATAGAAAAGATTCTTCATCAAGTCCGCAGGCACGCTTTCACTGAGCGCCACGTGTCCCCTCACCGCAGCTTCCGAAACATTATTCTTGGATATATATACCTGATCTATAAATATTTCAGCCTTTTTTCGCGCCACCGTGAACGAAAATTTGAATTCCCGCAACTCCGGATTGCCCACTTCGAAAACCTTGGACAAAGCGAAACTCACGTTATAGCGTCGTCCCGGCTTCAAGGCCCCGGCATCAGGCAGAAACTCCACCATATCCGACGCTGCCCACCTCGCACTGCCCTTCACGGACGGTGAGAATCTGAACAGGTCCTCAGGAGGCACGGAGGTATCTGCAGCCCCTGTGAATTTGATGCGTATGGAAGCATTTTCATTTACAAGACCGCCCGAATAAGCATAGACATAGTCAGCAAAAGCCGGATTCGGATCAATTTCGGCATTTTGCCTGCAGGAAAGCAGAGCCAGAAACATTGCCGAAAGCAGTAAAAGGTGTTTTTTCATTATCAGAAGTGAATTTTCAGTACAACAGGTGTATTTGCCGTGCAAAATTACTAAATTTGCGTCTCATTATTTTAATAATTCGGGTAATATGGACAGGAAAGTCGTAATCATCCCCACATACAACGAAAAGGAGAACATAGCAAAAATCATACACGCAATCTTCGGCATCGAGGGAGATTACCACGTGCTGGTGATTGACGACGGCTCGCCGGACGGGACTGCCGGAATTGTGAAAGACCTGCAAGAAGAATTTGAGACCGGACAGGGGGATTATGCCGGAAGGCTGCATCTGATTGAAAGAAGCGGCAAACTTGGGCTCGGAACCGCCTATATCACAGGCTTCAAATGGGCATTGAAGGAGGGTTACGACTATATTTTCGAAATGGATGCCGACTTTTCCCACAATCCGGAGGATTTGCCGAGACTTTGGAAGGCCTGCGCCGAGGACGGGGCGGATTTGGCCATAGGTTCGAGGTACTGCAAGGGCATCAGCGTGATACACTGGCCCATAGGAAGGGTGATAATGTCCTATTACGCATCGGTTTACGTGAGGACGGTGCTGGGGATGAAGGTCTATGACACCACCGCCGGATTCAAGTGCTACCGTCGGCAGATGCTCGAAAAGGTGGACTTGGACAGGGTGAAGATGTATGGCTACGGGTTCCAGATTGAGATGAAATACACCTGCTGGAAACTGGGCGGGAAGATTCAGGAGGTGCCGGTGATATTCGTGGACAGGACCGAGGGCACATCCAAGATGAGCGGGAGCATTTTCGGGGAGGCGTTCTGGGGTGTTATTGGACTGAAGTTCAGAAAGATACGCGCGAAGGCATAGACCCGCTAGCGCATAGACCGGAAACATCGCTGCGCTTGCAAATGGACCGGAAACATAGACCCGCATACGTATGGACACATATCAAAAATATATGGCTGAGGCCCTAAAGGAAGCCGCAAACGCTGCTGCCGAAGACGAAGTTCCGATTGGGGCGGTGGTCGTATGCAACGGCAGGATAGTCGGACGGGGACACAATATGACGGAGCGCCTGAAAGACCCTTCCGCACACGCTGAAATGATTGCAATAACCGCTGCAACAGAAGCACTTGGAGGGAAATATCTGGACTCCTGCAGCCTTTATGTGACCGTGGAACCCTGCCCTATGTGTGCCGGTGCGATGAATTGGGCTCAACTCGGGGAACTGGTCTATGGGGCATCCGACCCCAAACGGGGATATACCCGCTTCACTCCTTCGCTGCTCCATCCCAAAACCAAAGTCGTTGCAGGAATAATGGACCAGGAGTGCGGAGGGATGGTTTCCGATTTCTTCAAGAATAAGCGTAAGTAATTCTCACACAATGGAATGGCTGCAATCACTCGGACTGCTGGGACTGTTCATAGGGACATTCCTGGCAGCCACTGTTCTGCCCTTCAGTTCCGATGCGCTGTATCTGGGAATACTGGCTGTGACCGGAGATGCCTGGGGATGCCTTGCGGTGGGAACCTTGGGCAACTGGCTGGGCAGCGTGGTGACCTACTGGATGGGATGGATAGGCAAATGGGAGTGGATTGAGAAATGGTTCAAGGTGAAACCGGAAACTCTCGAAAAACAGAAAATCAAAATCGACAAATATGGGGTCTGGATGGCCCTGCTGGCCTGGGTGCCTTTCGTCGGGGATGTGATTGCGATTGCGCTGGGATTCTACCGGACGCGGCCTTGGGCGACAATGTTTCTGCTTTTGGTCGGGAAACTGCTCAGATTTCTGTGCTGGAATTTGATTTATGGACTTATATAGGTAAACTGACGGCAAGATTCCTTCTTTTTCCGACAAATTTAGTGTACCTTTGCGGTCCACGCGAAAAACTATTAAACAACTATAACTACTTTTCTATGGCAAACGAAAAAAAGTTTATCACTTGTGATGGTAACTATGCAGCTGCCCACATCGCTTATCTCTTCAGCGAGCACGCTGCAATCTACCCTATCACACCTTCATCCACTATGGCCGAATATGTGGACGAATGGGCTGCAAAAGGAAAAAAGAACCTTTTCGGTGAAACAGTCAAGGTGACTGAGATGCAGTCTGAAGGTGGTGCCGCAGGAGCGGTTCACGGTTCCCTCCAGGCAGGTGTGCTCACTTCCACTTTCACGGCTTCGCAGGGTCTTCTCCTGATGATTCCGAATATGTACAAGATTGCCGGCGAGATGCTCCCTTGCGTATTCCACGTGTCTGCGCGTACACTTGCATCCCACGCACTTTCAATCTTCGGTGACCACCAGGACGTAATGGCTTGCCGCCAGACCGGTTTTGCTATGCTGGCTTCCGCATCAGTTCAGGAGGCTCTCGACCTGGCAGCAGTGGCTCATCTTTCGACAATCAAATCCAGCATTCCTTTCCTCCACTTCTTCGACGGATTCCGCACTTCTCACGAAATCCAGAAAATCGAGCTCATCGACGAGGAGGCTCTCAAGGGAATGATAAGCACAAAATCACTTGCAAGATTCAGGGAGCGCGCACTCAATCCTGACGCGCCTGTAACCCGTGGTTCAGCACAGAACTCCGACGTGTTCTTCCAGGCAAGAGAGGCTTGCAACAGCGCTTATGAGGCAATTCCTGACATCGTGGCAAGGTATATGGGCGAAATCAGCGAACTCACAGGCAGAAGCTATCGTCCTTTCGACTACTACGGAGACCCTCAGGCAGAGAACGTCATCGTTGCAATGGGTTCCGTAACCGAAACCATCAAGGAGACAGTTGACTACCTCGAGCAGCAGGGACGCAAGGTCGGAGTGCTCATCGTGAGACTCTACCGTCCGTTCTCTGCAAAATACTTCCTCAAGGCACTTCCTGAGACAGTCAAGAAAATTGCAGTTCTGGACAGGACCAAAGAGCCTGGCTCACTCGGAGAGCCGCTTTACCTTGATGTGAAGGCTCTCTTCCAGGGCAGGGAAAACGCACCTCTGGTTATCGGCGGACGCTATGGTCTTTCATCAAAGGACACCACTCCTGCACAGATTATCGCAGTTTACGACAACCTCGAGCAGGCAGAGCCTAAGACAGACTTCACCATCGGTATCGTGGACGACGTGACATTCAAGTCACTCCCTATCAAGGAAGAAGTTTCCATCGTGAAACCGGGCACCACAGAGTGCAAATTCTTCGGACTCGGATCTGACGGTACAGTGGGTGCAAACAAGAACACCATCAAGATTATAGGTGACCACACTCCTAAGTACGCTCAGGGCTATTTCGACTACGATTCCAAGAAATCCGGCGGATACACCTGCTCTCACCTCCGCTTCGGTGACCTTCCTATCAAGGCTCCTTATCTCGTTTCAACTCCTGACTTCGTTGCCTGCCACGTGCCTTCATACCTGAGCAAGTACGACGTTCTTGCAGGAATCAAACAGAACGGTACCCTCCTTCTCAACAGCCTTTGGGACGAGAAAGAGACACTCGAAAGGATTCCGGACCACGTAAAGAGCGTCATCGGCAAGAAAAACATTTCCCTCTATATCATCAACGCGACCAAGATCGCTGCAGAAATCGGACTCGGCGGAAGGACCAACACCATTCTCCAGTCTGCATTCTTCAAAATCACCAACATCATCCCTTATGAGGACGCTGTGACTTATATGAAACAGGCCATCCTCAAGAGCTACGGCAAGAAGGGTGAGAATGTCGTGAATATGAACTACGCTGCAGTGGACAGGGGCGGAGAATACATCAAGGTGGAGATTCCTGCTGACTGGAAAGACATCACAGCCAAGTTCGAGAATCCTAACAAGGACCGTCTTGCACCTTCATTCGTGAAGGAAATCGCCGACGAGGTGAACGCACAGTGCGGCGACCGTCTTCCTGTAAGCAAATTTATGGACATTGCAGACGGTACAATGCCTGCAGGTTCAGCAGCTTACGAGAAGAGAGGCGTGGCAGTGAAAGTGCCGCAGTGGGATGCCCAGAAGTGTATCCAGTGCAACACTTGTGCATTTGTCTGCCCTCACGCTGCAATCCGTCCTTACATCCTCACTGCTGACGAGGCTGCCAACGTACCGGAAGGCATCAGCCTTGCAGACGGAAGGGCACAGCTCAAGGAATACAAGTTCGCTATGGCAGTTTCAGTGGCTGACTGTACAGGTTGCGGCAACTGCGTGGATGTCTGCCTCGCAAAGGACAAGGCCCTCACTATGGTGCCTTACCAGCCTGCTGATCAGAAGGCATTCGACTGGCTGCACTCACACATCGGCTACAAGGAGAACATCCTCAACAAGGCCGGCAACGTGAAGAACGCACAGTTCGCACAGCCTCTCTTCGAGTTCTCAGGTGCCTGCGCAGGCTGCGGTGAAACTCCTTACATCAAGACCATAACCCAGCTCTTCGGCGACCATATGATGATTGCCAATGCAACAGGTTGTTCTTCAATCTACGGAGCATCCTTCCCTGCAACTCCATACTGCACCAACGCTCAGGGCCACGGTCCTGCTTGGGCAAACTCTCTGTTCGAGGACTTCTGCGAGTTCGGTCTCGGTATGAAGCTCGGTTCAGACAGGGCACGCGCAACTGTTGCCCGCCTTATGGAACAGGGACTCTCCTGCAGCTGCTGCTCAGACGAGATGAAGGCCCTCTTCACCCAGTGGCTTGAGAACAGGAACGATGCGAAAATAACAAGGGAAGTTGCCGACAAGCTCGTTCCTCTTATGGAAGCTTGCGGATGCGACACCTGCAAGGCTCTTCTCGAGTACCAGCACTTCATTCCTTCACGCAGCCAGTGGATCATCGGCGGTGACGGTGCATCCTACGACATCGGATACGGCGGACTCGACCACGTGCTCGCTTCCGGTGAGAATGTGAACATCCTCGTTCTGGATACTGAGGTTTACTCCAACACAGGTGGACAGTCATCCAAGGCAACCCCTGCAGGAGCAATCGCAAAATTCGCAGCATCAGGCAAGAAGGTACGCAAGAAGGACCTCGGTATGATGGCAATGAGCTATGGCTATGTTTACGTTGCACAGGTTGCAATGGGCGCATCTCCAGCTCAGTATTTCAATGCCATCAAGGAAGCTGAGGCTTACGACGGACCATCCCTGATCATCGCTTATGCACCTTGTATCAACCACGGTCTGAAGGCCGGTATGGGTCTGAGCCAGAAGGAGGAGAAACTCGCAGTCGAGTGCGGTTACTGGCAGCTCTACAGGTACAATCCTGAGCTCGAAGGCACTGACAAGAATCCGTTCACTCTGGATTCCAAAGAGCCTGACTGGAGCAAGTTCCAGGACTTCCTCAAGGGCGAGGTTCGTTTCGCATCACTTTACAAGATGTATCCTGACCAAGCAGCTGAACTTCTCGCCAAGACTGAGGAGTTTGCAAAGATTCGTCTGGAAACCTACAAGAGACTGGCTAACAAATAGCCTGTTTCAAGCATCAAGATTTTGGGGTGGCCGTTTGGTCACCCCTTTTTTGTCATTCACATAGACCAATCCTTTGGAAAATCTGCTAACTTTGTGGCCCCATCCCAAATTATCAAGGCAATGAGTTCAATCCTAAATCAGTTCAGTGACAACAAAAAAGATGTTCTGATGTTCCTCGTATATTCAGGTGAAAGCATAAACGAAACCAACCTCAGAGCATACGCCAAATTCAGAAAAAGGACGACAAATGCAGTAGAGAAAGATTTATATGATCTTTACATCAAGTCAATTGTCAAAAATTACTATTTCTATTCCAGGGGCAGAGAATCCAAACTGAACCCGGAATATTTCTTTGAAGCGGCGATCGATATGATACACAATGAAAAAAAAGTATTGACCAGCTTCAAGACCTATTTTCCGAAGAGAAGTCAGACTGCCGAATTTCTGTGGATACTGGCAGAAATGCTGGCAGGAGTGAGACCTGTGACTTCTGTGGCCGGTAAATTTCCGGATGGGACTGGACCTGAATATCTGTTCGGGGTCAATAACGACGGGATTCTGGATGAATATGCATTGAAATTCAATCAGGAGGATTTCCAGAGATATATAACTATGTGTCTGAATAAGAACCTCTATGACGACATCGACGGGAATGGGGACTTCCTTAACCGGATGGAAAATCTTGTCCGGGAATTCCGATTCGGACTGGAGATGGACAAGGGAATGCTGCTAAACCGGATATATATGGAAAGATTTCTCAGCACGGGTGAACTCAGGCCGTTACCAAAGGGAATTAATGCTGATTATCAATACCTTGCAGCTCAAGCGATTCTCGAGCTTTATGGCGGGAGATACGAATCTGCCTCAAACATATTCTCCGAAGCGCTGAAACGGAGAAACCGGCTTTTCAAAGACAAGAACATCTTTACGCATCCTATAGTTGCCTTCTATCTCATTCTTTCGTATCTCAAATCCAATACGGAGAAGAGTTTGGAGAAAATAGAGCAGTTTTGCAGGAAGAAGCCGGTCATTGAGAATCCGCTGCTGATGCCCGCCTATTTTGCAGCCAGGTATCTTGGAAAACCGATGGACATCACACGATATTCCTGGGAGTTCGAAACAATGACGGAGTCAAGGAAGTTTCAGATAATACGTGATTTTGGAGCAATTATGTGCAGATATTACGGAACAAAGATTCCGGATGGCATTATCCCGCAATATGCCATACTCCGATACGAAATTTCTCCCTACATAGAACTCCCTTCCAATGAGAAACAGAGACTTGAGCAACTCTTCGGTGGCAGTCCCATAATTGCTTCCATTTACAAAAAGGAAAAATGGGAATCTGTTCTGGACAGTTTGGGAACAGTGCTCAACAAAGCCGGGGCTACAAGTGGGAACGAGGACAGCCGCAGCGTAAGGATAGGATATATTTTGTCTCCCGATTGCAGCGAATTGGAAGTGAGAACGCAATCAATGCTCAAAAACGGAAGCTGGGGCGCAGGGAAAAAAGCGTCGCTGCAGGATTTTCTGAACTCGAAACTGCCCGAGATGGACGAAACGGACAAAAAGGTGGCAAGGACAGCAGTCCGCAGTTTCTGGGGCGGACAAATTCGCAGCCAGGAAGCATTACCCCACCTCATAGGGACAGATAAGGTGCTCTATGGCAGTTTTGCCCCATACAGCACCGTGACTATAAGAGAAGAACAACCATATCTGACCATAGTCAAGCAGACGAAAGGGATTGAGGTTTCTTCAAACTTTTCTAAAAAGAACCACAGTTCCAAGTTTATGACAACATTGCGCTGGGACAAGAAAAATTGCACAATGACTGTAATCAGCATAACTCTAACACAATACGAGATTCTTGGTGCTCTTTTCTCACTGCCCGTCCTGCCTCTGGAGGCAGAAACAAGGTTGAAGGAAATGCTAAATTCAGTGTCGGCATATATAGAAATTCATTCTGACCTGATTGAAGGCGGCTCATCCCTTGAAACAGTCAATGGAGACTCCACCATACACCTGCGCATCACGCCGGAACAGGGCAATTACAAACTGCAGCTGCATACCAAGCCACTCAAAAACGGCCAGCTGACGTTTTCCCCGGGCAATGGCGACCGCACCATATATGATGAGGCTGACGGTCAGAGGTTCCAGGTAAAAAGGAAACTTTCTAAAGAAAAGCAGCTGCTTGAAAAATTGGTAGATTTTTTCGGTGACGAACTCGGTTCAGATACAGTTCAGGACGATATGCTTCTGGAACCGGAAGGGATGCTGAAGTTGACGGAATGGATGCAACAGCAGGCAGAAGGATACGCGATGGAATGGCCGGAAAACAAAAAAATCAAGGTTGCACCGGTTGCAAGCTCCTCCATATCCATCCATTCCTCATCAAAGGAAAACTGGTTTGAGGTCGAGGGCGAAATTTCCTATGGAACAGAAGGCAAGATTTCCCTAGACAAATTGCTCGAGCTTATTTCAACAGGCAATATGACAGGCAATTACATCAGGCTGAACGATGAGACATTTCTGTCTGTTACCGAGATGTTGAAAAAACAGATTAAGCGTCTGGGGAGCATTTCGCAGTCTGGCCGGGACGGAGTAAGGATTTCAATGTTCAATGTGGGCCCCTTAGCTGAACTCGTACATTCCGGTCAGATGGAAGTGGTGAGCGACAACTCAATGGAGAAGCTGGAAAAGAAGGTAAGGGATGCGGCACATATGGAGGTCGAAGTGCCGGAGGGGCTCAATGCCACTTTGAGGGACTATCAGATGGATGGCTTCCGCTGGATTTCCCGCTTGGACCATTGGGGCGCGGGGGCCTGCCTTGCAGATGATATGGGACTTGGCAAGACATTGCAGGCCATAACCTTTATGCTCCGCAAAGCCTCATTCGGCCCTTCTTTAGTGATGGCTCCGGCATCTGTAGTGATGAACTGGAAAAAGGAATTTGCCCGCTTTGCTCCCGGGATGACAGTGAGTGTGCTGAACGAAGAAAGTAACCGTAAAGAGGTTGTGGACTCAGCCGGCCCATCGTCTGTGATAATTTCTTCCTATGGACTTTTGGCCCATAATGAAGACATTGTGACATCAAAGGAGTGGAATGTTGTATGCTTGGACGAGGCTCACACCATAAAGAACAGAATGACAAGGACTTCTGCCTCAGCAATGCAATTGAAGGCCACATCAAGGCTGATTCTGACCGGCACCCCTGTGCAAAACTATTTGGGAGAGTTGTGGAACCTGCTTCAGTTCCTCAATCCCGGTCTCTTGGGCAGTTTCGAACAGTTTTCACGGAAATTCATCTCCGCTGACAACAGAGAAAGTCTAAAACGTATGGTGCAGCCTTTCATCCTGCGACGCACCAAAGCCGAGGTACTGGACGAACTCCCCGAAAAAACAGACATAATCCGCAGTGTTAAACTCTCAGACCCCGAGATGCTGACATACGAAAATATGAGGCAGAAGGTTGAGAATCAACTCGAAGGAGAGCAGAAGGTAAATGTGAACGTTCTTGCAGAAATCACCCGCCTGAGGCAGGCGGCCTGTTCAGTGGCTCTTATTGACAAGCACTGGACTGGAGAATCCTCAAAGTTGAAGGAATTGAAACTTCTGTTGGACGAGATTATCTCAGGTGGCAACAGAGTCTTGATTTTCAGCCAGTTCACATCCTTCTTGGATATGGTAAACAAGAGTCTGGACGAGTCCGGATATGATTATTTCTACCTGAACGGCTCCACTCCGATTGCCCAAAGGACCAAAATGGTGAACGCATTCCAAAAGAATGAGAAAAACATATTCGTAATAAGTCTGAAAGCTGGCGGACTGGGCCTGAATCTGACCGGTGCGAACTATGTCATCCACCTGGACCCCTGGTGGAACCCCGCAATAGAACAGCAGGCCACAGACAGAGCCCACAGAATAGGTCAAAAAGAGAAAGTGACAGTATATCATCTGGTGTCCGAACACACAATAGAAGAAAAGATTCTAAGGCTCCACGACTCAAAGCGCAAACTTGCAGACACCTTCCTCGAAGGCACATCCACAGCCACAAGCATCACAATAAGCGAGCTGCGGGAGTTGTGTTCCGGAGAGTAAGATCAACACCGCACAACTGGTGCAATTGGCTGGAGGAAACTGGTATATCTCAGAATAATGTGAAATTTTACGGCCGTAAAATTTATGGCCATAAAATTTGAGGGTTTATGAAGTAGGTTCCTTGTTAGATTTGAGTAAAATTGTTGATAGATTTGAGTAAATATTCCAAAAGATTTGAGTAAAATCGCAAGGTTAATTGAGTAATTATCAGAAAACCAAACTTTGGAATTGCAGGACCGTTACCGCTTGATGCTCCGGGCTTTCGGGGACAGCTTGTAGAACAGGAGTTTGAGCCTGTATTTGAAGAGTCGGAATCTTTGCTTGAACGGTGGCTTCAGTTCTTTGCGGATAAGAGCAGTCAGACTTGTCGTGTGGGATAGTTGCGCAAAGAATCTTTCTCTGTGGGGATGGACTGGTTGGGATATCTTGAGTCCGGAATTGAATGGGATTGCCTCTTCCAGCCTGGCTTGGTCGAACAGAAGGTGCTCGAAATCAATGGCTTGGAGACCTTTGGGGGTATTTACCAGCAGAAGGCTCGTACCATGGGAGACGCCGGGGAGCCGTTTTTCATCCACGCCCCAGAAGTCTCCCAGGGTGATGTCGGCACAGCTTCGGCCTTCTTTTGCCCTACATTCGTGGCAGGATGGGCGCAGGCTCAGGTTCTGCAGAAAGGCCTGCATATAGGGATTGGCTGTATATATCTCGTCTATGCTGCGCCCCTTCTTGGATTTCAGTCTGAAACTGTAATTGAGCCAGCCGCTTTCTTTGTTGCGGAACTCTATGGCCTCTATTGACTTGCGTCCTGATGGAACGGTCTCATCGAGGTACCTGTCCCACACCAGCGGAGAAGGTACGCCGTGGCAAACGCAATCCACCGTCAGGAGCTTGGGATAATTCTTCCCAAGATAATGTCTGAGTGCCGCAATCTGGCAGTGGGTGCCGGAGAAAAGGACCTCGCGGCCGCTCCCCAGGAACTGCTCTGCCTTGCTGAAGGAATCGCCGGTGCTCGCCTGCACATATTTGGCACCGCGGAAAGCCTGAATGCCTTCTTGCTTGTCGGTCCAGTCAATCACCACCTGCCAATTTTCATCGAATCTTGCCCCGAACACCACTCCTCCACGTTCTATAATCCTCTCTGCAAGCAGGCTGAACACCCCTCCGGAACTGCTATGGTCCTGTCTGTCAGGATTGATTGCTGCAAAGACCTGTAGAGGAGAGCTTTGCGGATATGGATGCAACTCGTGGCATACCTTTTCACAACGTCCACATTCAATGCAAAGCCCAGAATCTGCCTGCGGGTAAAGGAAGCCTTCTGAATCGGCCTTCATAATGATGCATTGCCTTGGGCAAATCTGTGCACAGGCCCCGCATCCGCTGCATAAAGTCTTGTCTGTCACTGCAATCATTGCTTCCTCAATTTAGACATCAGTTCTTTGGCCTTGCCCTTCAGAACAGCCCTTTCGCCCTTGGTGCAGCCCACGAAATAAATGCTCAGGATGGAGCAGACAAGGCAGAGCAAACTCGTGACTATCAGATTGACCCATCCCTGTGGCAACATAAGATAGCTCACAGCGGGGACAATGCCCGAAATGGTCGATACGAGAATGACGTTGAGTACAACTTTCTTGAAATAGACTCGGGATGACCAGCCGGGAAAATCGCCCCGAAGCATAAACATACGCGCGAAAATGGCCAGTATTGCCGTGAGTGCATTCGCGAAGGCAACGAAGGTGACAGGGAGGCCGCATCTGAGCCCGATGTAGGAAATCGGGAGCATCATCAGCAGCACTCCGCCCACTACAATCTGGTAGTTGCGGATGTTGCCGTTGGCGTTCTTGGCCGTGATGATTGGTCTGGAAATGGACTCGGCAAGCAGAAAGACAAGGGTCCATCGGGTGAATTCCACAGTATAGTCCGGCACCGTTCCAAGCCAGATTTCGAGTATGAAACGGGCATTGAGAAACACGGGAAGGGCAAGGATGAACATCAGGTAGTAGGAGTATTTGGACCCGTAGATGAGCAGTCTCATCAGGGATTCATATTGCCCGGATGCATATTGTTTGGTGATTTGCGGATTGAATGCCTGGGTGAAGTTGCTCACGAACTTGGACACGACTCCTGTGATCTGGGTGGCAATCCCGTTGGCTGCGTTGACTATGGGCCCGCCGAAAAAGTTGAGCATCAGCGCCGCACCCTGGGTTCTGAGTACCGCTGCCGATGATCCTATGAAATTCCACCCCGCAAAGCCGAACATCTGCCTGAACAACTCCCTGTCAAATACAAAACGGAACCGGCACTCCTCAAAGTTCTTCCTGCAATATGCCCCATAGACAATCTGGTCCACCACTCCCACGAGAAACAGCAGCACAGCATAGGACACGAGCTTGTCCATCGGAGAGACCATTACCACATAGCAAATCAGGAGTTTGAGCACCGCATCCAGTATGGACATCCAGGCGTAAATGCCCATCCTTTCGTGTGAAATGATAACTGCAGTGTAGGGCGTGCTGAGCAGAGAAACCACAAATGCCGCAACCGAAAGCTGAAAACACCAAGCCGCCGCCTGCATCCTTTCAGCGGGTATGACCATCTTGTTGTAAAGATACCACAGCCCAAGTGTCTCAGTGGCAACCACGATAATCAACGACAGCCCGGCCATCACAAAGCAGGATGTGGAAAATATCCGCCTGAGTCTCTCCCGGTTTCCCGTCCCCAACTCAAAGGTAAGGAACCTTCCGACCGCCTCCCTGAGCGAACCAGAGATGAGCGAGAACATAGACACAAACCCGCCCACAACATTGTAGATGCCATAGTCCTCCACCCCCAAGCTTTGCAGGATGACCCTGGAAGCATAAAGCCCCACCAGCATCGTCACTATCATCCTGATGTACAATGCGGCAGCGTTTCTGGCTATTCTTTTGTTGGGTGAGTCTGAGGGCATCCGGTCAGCTGCTTAAATTCGAATACAACTTACAAAATTAATCATATTTTGCAGATTTTCAATCAAGGGGATAAAAGTGCAAGAGAGAAAGTATCTGGCAAGACCCTAGCTTGACCGCTTGATCATAAGACTATTTCTTTGAATAATTAATCTAAACCACTATCTTTGACAAAGCAATTGCATAGAAAAGCAATAACGCCAAAGCATTATAGATTATGAGAGTATTCCATGGAAGTGCCATAGAAGTAAAGGAACCTGAAATCATAACCGGCAAGTTCACAAAAGATTTCGGAGAAGGATTCTATTGCACAAAACTCAAGAGACAGGCAAAAAGATGGGCAATGAGAAAGGATACTCCCACCGTCAACACATACGAATACACCCAAGACAAGACCCTCTCAATCCTTGACTTCAAGGGCATGACAGATTCATGGCTAGATTTCATAGTAGACTGCAGAAATGGCCTTCCACACAACTACGACATCGTTATCGGAGCCATGGCAAACGACCAAATTTACAACTACATTGAAGATTTCATAGCAGGAGTAATCACCCGAGAGCAATTCTGGGTACTGGCAAAATTCAAATACCCGACACATCAGATCTGCTTCGCCACAGAAGCATCCCTGAAATGCCTGAAATTTGTTGAATCTGAAAAACTGAGCAAGAAATGACAGGACGCGAACTCAAAAGACACAACGACCTCTTCTACCTCTGCGCCCTGATAGAATACGTAGCCAGAGCAACAAAGAACAGGAACAGGGTAATAGTAAACGCCCTTGGCGAAGAACGTCTGACCAAGATTTATAAACTGGCCGACATCTACCACAGCGACAACATAGCTCGCGTAGCAGACGACCTCATCAAAGAGTGTAGCATAGAAAACGACTACTTTGACATCACAGACGTCAAATACTCCGTCCCTAGCCATTGGGACATAGCCAAAGTATATAAACGCCTCATCATAAGCGTATCTCAAGACAATCCAAAACAGTACATCAAAACCCTGATCACCGTGTACAACTCCTGGATTGCAGACAAAATAGATGACTACAACAGCAGCTTCTACTACGACTCAGCAGACTGCATCTACCAATCCTACCTGATTGGCAAACCACTCTGAGTTTTTCAATTTCGTATACCTAAAACTCTTTCTTATTTCGCAAAGATAAAGGGAACAGGAGAAATAAACAAACTTATCCTTCTTCAACGAACGATAATGCTCCATTTTGTCGTGGTTACCTTCAATCACATCCATGTCAATAAGGCACAACACATAATCATAGCCCTCATACACTCGTTCTTTTGCCAGATTCACAATATCATCAATGTCTGAATGCTTTGGAATACCGGGCACCAGACTGAACCTGTAGCGCTCAGTTGTGCGCATGTCATCCACATAGCGATACTCCGTCAAGCCTTCACCGATGATAGCGATGCTCTTACGTACTCTTCTATTCACCTGTCTCATGCTCATAGTATTCATCCATATCCATATAAATACTGTCCAGGAAAGGCAAATTCACTAGCTTTTCCTGCCTGTAAGCATTATAAACCGACAGCGTCTTGTGCAGACCAAGAGTTGACAGTCTAATCAGTTGAGTCTCTCCGCAATCGTTCTTGTCTGTGAACCAAATCACATCCCTGCGGATATAGTCCTCATCCAAAAGATTGATGTCGTGTGTAGAGACAATCAGTTGTCCGCCACGCTTGCTGTTCACCAGGAACACTTTTATAAAATAAGACAGCAATTCATAGTGAATACTTGTCTCTACCTCGTCAATCGGAAGAATCACGCCGTGAACCAACAGGTCATAAAGGATCGTAGCCAATCCCATATATCTCTTGGTTCCCCGAGACTCCAATTCCTCGTCAAGTTCTTTATCCCCATTACTGGTATGATGCACAAAGAACATCTCGTCCGAATGCAATGTGCCTTTATTCAGGATCTCTTCCTTTGCCTTTTCCGGCATTCCCGAAGTATTCTTTATCACCAGTTCCATTTCAGGAGTAATGCTCACTTCCTCCTCATGGATAGCAATATCAGAGATATTAAAGTCAGATGCTTTCAAGAAATGCAGAATGAATTTCTTCAGTCGTCCATCTCTATCTTTAGTTATACGGCGTTTGGTAAAACCCATCAGACTGCTCTGCGGATACATAATTGGAGCAATTTTCTGGGAAAAAAAATCATATACCAGATTCAACCTTGATTTCTCAACATTTGACTTTCCAAATGCGGCAATAACCGTGCGTTTATTAAAGGTATTACCCTCAATAGCCTCTCTGCTTTTCTTGACCAATCCCACTTTGCCGCCAAAAACAATATCTGTTGCATCTTTTTCAGCATTATATGTGCGCTTGTACAACAAAGTTGGCTGAACAGACGAATAAACCTGCAGGGTTTCCTCATAAATAACCTTGTTATCCAACACCAGATTGAGTTTATACTTCTCCCGGTTCAGATAGAAAGACATTTCAAACTGCGTCCGTTCCTTGCCCGACACATCATCAAGCAGGAAAGGCACAACTCCAATCTCGTCGCCTTTGTTCAAACCGTCATTGACCATGAACTGAGAAAAGAAATCGAGTGCTTTCAAGATGTTTGTCTTACCTGAAGCATTAGACCCATAGATACAGCCAATCTTCAAAAGCGAGACGCCGTCAGCTACCTCTTCGGTATATATATCACGAGAAGTATCATCACTTGTCGGGATAAAACTCAGCGTCTGCTCATCCCGCAATGAATAGAAATTCCTGATTTTGAATTCCGCTATCATAATTGTTCAGTATTAAACGACGGTGCAAATATACAAGAAATTTTTGAAATCGGAGATTTTATTTTCATTATTCGTTCAGATTTCACGAAATATAAATATAGATTCTGTCAATTTATCATTTTCCTATCTTACGGCAGCGTATTTGCCGTAGAAAAGAATAAAGGGATAGTCGGAATCCCCTGTATATCGACACTTACAAGCGCAATCATGGTGGTGACAGGCCTAAATACAATCAGAATGATTCCGGCAAGTAATCACAAACTCATAAGATCAGCCCCAGCATTATTAAGGGTCTATTCCAACATTATTGCGGAACTTATTCCGTCTGCCGGGACCTTCTGGTCACGGTCAACTGACAAGAAGGCCTCCAACAAATCCTTCATCATACCAAGCGTTCAAATTCGTCTGCAATCTCTTCCATAGCTGCATTTAATACAGAGGTGTCAACCGCCCATTTTGTCATTGCTTGATTATGCATCATCATATCTGTCAAATGGCCATCCGAAATCAAATATACATTCAGATTATCGTGGCTGACATACGACTCGTAATCCTCAGGACGCCGCCTCAAGAGTACGTTTAAAAAGTTGATGATATAAGGGCTATGAGTTGTAAGCGTCAATCTGTGTTGCTTTCCGTGGTTGATTATTGATGTCAGATACTCAACAAGTTTATATTGTTCCTGTGGATACAAGTTCTGTTCCGGCTCTTCAACCACAAACTGAGTGTGTGAATACACTTTCCCTTGAAGGAAACCTGTCAACCTGCGTTTCATATCACTGATATCGTTGGTGGACGATGACTCAACAGCCAAATCATGCAGAAGTTTGTTCAGAACATCCTGTTCTTCGACAGAAAATGGGCGTTCCTGCTCATACATCCCATTTGACATATAATCAGCAACGGTAATCAATGGGGTCACAGATTGCAAACCACTCGAAGCATTTCTTAGTTTGATGGTCTTTCCTTCCTCTATCTGAATATAATCCTCATCATTGTCAGTGTAGTACCTCATCCCCAAGTCAATCAGATTAAGAGCGCTTTCCTTTTTGAATGAACGCTTTGCTTCAAACCAGTCCACGATGAAACTCTGCAAACTATCCTTAGAGTCATCATACTTGCGCAAATTCGGGACAACTGAAACGATGTTTCTTTCAGCCGGAATATAAAGGACTTTCGGATTGCTCAACCTCTCCAATCTGAAGAACAGCACCTCCTTCTCCACCAAGTGTGAGACATTATAATCATTCTCCTCAAACTCCATTGGCATAGCCTTGCCCTTCGGCCAATTATATGCAAACGCAATATTGTCACCCTGGTAGAATATGTACGAATCGCCAGACAGGTATCCCTCCATTCTGTGATAGCTCACCATCTTGTCAATAACACTATTGGCAAAGAGATTTGATTCATCCAATTCGTGCTTGTTTTTCTCCAGCCAAGAGCAGAAAGCAATTATCTTGGCAACAGTACTTTTACCACTGCTTTGCGGACCGATAAATACATTTATCTTCTTCAACCTGATATCTGCATCCTTTACAGGACCCACATTATGAATAATTACCCTCTGCATATACTTTTGTCACATCAATGAAGCCTATTGTAGCCACTTTTAAATCAATAGTTCGTTAAAAATTCAATAAGTTACGCGGCCCTGGCCGTGAATAAA
>CAMCFO010000039.1 GCA_945874155.1 uncultured Bacteroidales bacterium | reverse complement strand
TTTGCAGTGTTCTTCCACTTGATGAACTGTTCTTCAATTTTTCTCTTCAGCATAATCATAAAATCTTACCGTTGAGCAAAAGTACAAAAAACCAAGCGAGTTTAATAGTGTTTTTACAAAAAACCAAGGGACTTTTGCGCATTTTCTACAATTTTTGAGAGAATCGGAAAGATTGAAAAGGGAATTTTTGTACTTTTGTGGGGATAATGCGTTTAGCACGCAAAATGGAAAAGTTATGGAGAACAGCAGGACACTGAAACGTTTGCCGGTGGGCATTCAGACATTTGAAACGGTTGTCGAGGAAGATTGTTTGTATGTCGACAAGACGGAGTATATTCACAAGTTGCTCAAACAAAGCAATTATATATTCTTGAGCCGTCCCCGCCGTTTCGGAAAGTCATTGCTGGTGTCTATGCTCCAGAGTTACTTCGAGGGCAAGAAGGATTTGTTCAAGGGATTGTATATCTACGGAGTTGAGAAGGAGTGGACGGAATATCCGGTGCTGCGATTTGATATGAGTACCGCCAAACACGGGGACGTTGAAGGCCTTCAGTTGGAACTCAGCAACAAATTATCCAAATATGAACAGATTTACGGGAAAGGTCTTCCGGATGAGGTGAACCTCAATCAGCGTCTTCAAGGCCTTATAGAAAGAGCACACGGTCGGACAGGCCGAAAGGTGGTGATTCTCATTGACGAATATGATGCACCGCTATTGGATGTCGCACACAGGAAGGATCAGCTGGAGCAGCTCCGTCAGATTATGCGTAACTTTTACTCTCCTCTCAAATTTTCTGATCCGCATCTGCAGTTCGTTTTCATCACCGGCATAACCAAGTTCTCCCAGCTCAGCATCTTCAGTGAATTGAACAACCTGAAGAACATTTCGATGCTTCCTGAATATGCGGCCATCTGCGGCATCACAGAGGATGAGGTGCTTACGCAGATGCCGGACTATGTGGATTCTTTTGCCGGTGCGACAAAAATGACTCGTGCTGAGGCTCTTGCGGCACTCAAGGGACAATACGACGGTTACCACTTTGCCGGTTCGTCGCCCGACATCTACAATCCGTTCAGCCTGCTGAATGCCCTTCAGGACAATATGCTCAAGGGCTATTGGTTTGAAAGCGGCACGCCTACTTTCCTGATTGAGAAATTGCGCGAGTTCAATGTCGTTCCGTCGATGCTCAAGCCGACAATGCTGATGGCCTCTTCGTTTGATGCTCCGACGGAAAATATGAAATCCATTATGCCGCTGCTCTATCAGTCAGGCTATTTCACTATAAAAGGGTACGAACCTGTCAGCGATCTCTACACCCTTGACATTCCCAACAGGGAAATCCGTATCGGCCTTATGGAGAGCCTTCTGCCGAATTATGTACAGGTTGCCCCGTACGAAGGGCTCACGACCGTGGCCCGGATGTATCTTGCCCTCTATAACGACAAGCTTGAAGAAATGCTCAGCCTGCTCCAGGAATATATGCTGACTATCCCCCAATGCGACAACACGAACTATGAGGGTCACTATCAGCAGCTTCTCTATGTGATATTCTCTCTCCTGGGCAGATATGTCGATGTGGAAGTCCGCACTTCCGCAGGGCGTGTGGATATGGTAATGAATAGCGGCAAGGCAATTTACCTCTTCGAGCTCAAGCTGAACAAGTCCGCCGAAGCGGCAATGTCCCAAATCAATCTTAAAGATTACCCGTCACGCTTTGCCCTCAGCGGCCTGCCCGTTGTCAAGGTCGGCATCAACTTCGATTCGCAGCGGCACACTCTTGAGGATTGGACTGTCGAGGATTAGGACAATGAAAAGGACTTTGATATTGTTATTTGCATTTGCTGCGTGTTGCGCCTGCAGCCGTCAGAGTACAGTAACCTGCTCTTCTTTCGGGACATTGTCCACGGGTGAGGAGGCGCGGATCTGGCATCTGGAAAACAGCAGCGGGGCAAGTGTGGACGTGACGGACTATGGTTGCAGAATCGTAAGGCTCTTTATGCCTGACAGGGAGGGGAAACTGGGCGATGTGGTTGTGGGGTACGGGGAACTGGAGTCATTTGAAAAGGGGGACAGGTTCATCGGGCCGGTGATCGGAAGGTACGGCAACCGCATAGACCACTCTTCCTTCGTTTTGGACGGGGTGCGCTATGACGTGGATGCGAACGAGTCTTTTGAGGGGGAGCCGGTGCAATGTCACGGAGGAAGGAATGGCTTCGACACCTTTATTTGGGAGGGTGAGTCTGTTGTTGAGCCCGGAAGGGTCGGGGTGCGCTTCCACAGACTCAGTCCGGATGGTGAGCAGGGATTTCCCGGCAATCTGGATGTTTATGTCACCTGCTGGCTGACTGAAGAGAATGCGGTCCGGCTGGAATATGATGCCACTACGGACAAGCCTACGGTGGTCAATCTTTCCAATCACAGTTATTTCAATCTCCGGGGCGCGAATCCCGGGGACGGGGAATCCAGCTACGTGATGGAACATCTTCTGCAGGTTGAGGCCGACAGTTGCATTCAGAACAACCGCCATTTCTGTCCCGACCTCATTTTGCCGGTGGACGGGAGTCCTTTCGATTTCAGGGAGCCTCACAGGGTGGATTACCGCATCGATATGCCCAACGAGCATCTTCGCATTATGAAGGGGATGTCCGCCTGCTGGATGGTGCGGGACTGGAACGGAAGCCTGAGGAAGGCAGCCGACCTGTATGACAGACAATCGGGAAGGGGAGTCCAGACCTGGACCACTGAACCTGCCCTGCTCACCTTCATAGGCCGCACTTTCAGCGCAGAGAAATATCCTGACGGAAAATATGGTCCAATAGAAAAATTTGCCGGAATGCTTCTGGAGACCATCCATTTCCCGGATTCTCCGAATCAGCCGCGTTTCCCTTCAACGGTTCTCCGCCCGGGACAGAAATACCATTCCGAAACCGAATACAGGTTTTATGTGCATTGATTGATATCGGAATTGCATCAGATTCTGTGCATCATATTGAAAATCTCTTCCTTCCCATATCGCCATCAAGCGAATTTTATAGCCGTCAATTCCTTGGCAAAACGATCAACACCATTTTGTATCTTATCAATGGTTTTTCGGCTCGGTTTGCGTCTCCCATGAAGGAAGTGGCCGAGTTGTGCTTGACTTACACCGGTAATCTTCTCCAATCCTGAAAGGGAGAAAATACCAGCATATTCAGCAAGGAAACTTGCCGTATCATAGCAGAATTCAAAAGTAGCCTCAGTGAAAGGCTTTCCGTGTGCTGCATAATAGTCCTTCATTTCATTGTATGCAGACAAAAAGTCATTGATGGTATCTTCAATCGTCTGGCCTTCACCTATACAACCGTAGTCCAGATTGGAATCATCCATATAGGCTGAATATCCGTATTCTGACTTTTCAATAAATACCTTTACTTTTTCCATATCCTACTGTTTTCAAAAGCTTAGTTATTTTATTCCTGCGTCCCTCAAAATCTTACTTAGTGTTCCTGATGCAACCTCTTGGCCTTTGTGATTGCTTGTCTGAAAGAACTTTCTCAAACTTTACAAAAGTAGGAATTTTCCTACATCTTTGCAAAATTGATTATCGTACTTTTCAAGGGGCGCAGGATTCCGCGCTTCGCAGCTGACACGAAAAGCCATATTTTTAAGCCAGAGATTTCTGGGGGGGGGGAATGCTTCGCTAACGTAACAGGAATTGCACATAAATTCCCTTATGGTCGCTGGGCCATATTCCAAGAGGGGATATGAAGCGGTCGGAAGTATTTTCCTCAACTCTGCATGACCGTGAAAATGAGCTTGCAGGACCTACAATACAGGCATCCAGAGGGACTATATCCGTACCGCTATAGAAAATATAGTCTATCCTGTCACGGTCATCGGCCTCAGGTGCCCAGCATACCTTGGCCGCCGGAAGCGAGGCGACATATGCAGGATAGGTTATTCCCGGATTCGCTACAGGGTCCGGATATAGCTCCCGCCAGATATCCTTAAAGCCGTTCTGCTCCAGAATTGACGTTACAGGCCATCTGACCGAGTATCCGTTATGGTCATAATATGATGACATTTCAGGAGTCCAGTCCCTGAACGAAGGCTCATTGAAATCGCCTCCGAGTATGACATTATACCCCTCTGCCATTTTTCCCGAAGCGTCTTCGACAAACTTTCCTATAGCCTCTACCCTTCTGGATTTCGCTCCCGATTCCAAAAGTTCCGTTTCACCGGCGGGCAAGCGGCATTCCTTCCATGTCGAGCCGTCATACCCCCTTGCATTATAGCAGGAATAATGGTGCCAGTCCAGATGGGCTGTGTAGACAGCCAGCTTATGCCCGTCTGCATCGACATCCGCCCGGTAAATGCTGCCGCAGTCATCTTCGAGCGGATAGACCGGAGAAAATTCATCAATCGGGAAACGGCTTATAATCCCTGAATCATGACTCAGATGGGAATAATAGTCCAACCCCCTATCCTTCAATGAGCTGCACAGCAAGTCCGTAAAGTCGCGCCCATGATAATTGCGGACTTCGCTGAGAGTGACAAAATCAGGTGCAAGACGCTCTATCTCATCTATAAGGGCATCATATCCCCCGTCAACCATAGTACATTCCTGCCAGATATTCAACTGAAGCGCACTGAAGATCCGTTTGAGACTGACTGCAAAGCCTCCCGCTCTTGCCAAACGGAGAGGAATAACGGAAGATGAATTGACGCATAGTTTATATATCCTGTATTTCTCGGGGGCGGTGAAGCCGTCACTGTCATCAGCATCACAATATACAGTACATTCATATTCCGCATCTTCCGGGAGGAAAGAAAAACTGAGACTGTAATCACGGGCATTTTCATCCGTGACACCGCCCACATACCAGTCGGGACTGTTCTTGTCCTTACGGGCCACGACAATGAAATCACCCGGCTCGGCATCAAGATATATGCTTCTGCTCCAGTCCACGGGAACATCCTTTATGAACTGGAAGGCATCCGGATGTTCTTCATAATGTTCAGGCATATCGGCAGCCATCTGGATTGGCGAATACATTGTCAGATACAGTGCAAGCTGGTTTGATATGGTAGCACGTTTCCGCTTCCCCTGATAGCCTGGAGCAAAAGAAGTTATATCCATTCTGAATATGCCGGGGGTGAAATCCATAGGTCCTCCTTTCAGCCGCGTAAAGGGCAGGATTGTGACATGCTGCGGACTCATTTCCGCGTATTCCTGCCCCAAAGCACTTTCGTTAGCAACCAGATTGGGCCATGTCCGGCAGAGTCCGGTCGGACGTACCGCCTCATGGGCATTGACCATAATATGCCTGTCCGCAGCCTTTTTCACGGCATTCAGATAATGGTTCACTATATCCTGGCTGTAATGGTATTCGCCTGCAGGCAATATTTTGCCGACATAGCCGCTTTTGACCGCATCATAGCCATATCTGTTCATCAGTCCGTACGCTGCATCCATGTGCCTTTCATAATTGCCGACAGAACCGGACGTCTCATGGTGCATCATCAGTCTGATTCCTTTTCCCTGCGCGTATTCATTCAGAGCTGCTATATCGAAATCAGGGTAAGGAGTCACAAAATCAAATACATAGTCTTTTTCCTTTCCATACCAGTCCTCCCATCCCGTGTTCCATCCCTCGACAAGGAGCTGGTCAAATCCGTGCTGCGCGGCAAAATCTATATATTTCCTGACATTGTCATTGCAGGCACCATGACGGCCATGAGGCCTGGCTGCAGAGTAGTCAAAGGTGGCAAGGTCAAAATCCCCGGCATCCGTATAGCTCCACCTGCTCTTGCCAGTAATCATCTCCCACCAAACTCCCATATATTTGATGGGGTGAATCCAGGATGTGTCATCAATCCTGCATGGTTCATTGAGGTTCAGTATCAGGTCTGAAGCCAGTATGTCCGTTGCCCTGTCGCCTATAATCACCGTGCGCCATGGAGTATTGAAAGGAAGCGTGACATGCGCGGCTGTACCGTCAGGACGCGGTGTAAGATGTGACCGGAAGTTATATGCGGCATCATCATAAGCAAGATGCATGGCAGGAAAATCCACAAGCGCGGCTTCATGCAGATTGAGATAGATGCCGTTGTCTGTCTTCATCATCATGGAAGTCTGGACACCGTCCGGCGGAATCCCGCCCAGCCGGCTTTCAGTATATTCATATTCCTGGGAATCATAGTCACACGGAATCCACCAGGCAGTATGATTGCCGGTCATTGCAAAAGATGTCACCTCCTCCCTTATCAGCAGATGCTCACCGGAAGGCGCATGAAAGACATAACGGAAACCTATGCCGTCATTGAACGCCCTGAACTCTATATCCATACGGACCTTCCCCTTTGACAGGGCAACGGCCATACCGTTGTAATTCTCCCTTATCGAATCATTCTCGCCCCACACCGGCACCCACAGGCTGTCACAGGAAAACCTCCTGACATCCCTCATCCGGAAGCCGTCAGCCAACGATGTGCCGTCAGCCAATATGAAGCCCATGGACGAATGCCTGACAACTTCCTCCCCTTTGAACGACACAGCGTAACGTGGCCGGCCTTTCCTGTCGAGCATGAATGAAAGCGATACATTCCCGTCCGGAGACTTCAGAACATTTTCCCCGACACAAAACGCGGAGAAGCACAAAAGGCTTATAATGATTGTTGATATTCTATGAATCATGACTGTCAATCTTTTGCTTCAAGGTGCAGCACCCTGCTTGAAAAATCACTTTTACGTTCCTCCTGCACGTCATGACGATATGGAATGTCAAGTCCGTAATTCATCAGGAAGGCTCCGGAAAAACTTTTCCCCTCAAACGGCAGAGGAGTATCATCAATACGGTTAAGTTCAGTCACCCTGTACATCCTGTCCCTGTCCAGGCCGTCCAGTTTCACCAAAGGCAGTATCTGTCCGGCAAACGGTTCTGTCCTGAACCAGAACAGGACTGCATCATCCTTTTCCGGCGAGACATACATCAGCGAAGCCACATTTTTCCTGTCAAACGGGGATACCAGACGGTAAAGGTCTCCCATCTGTATCGTATTGCGCACACTTTTGTAGTCGGCAACCGCCTGTCTGCACACGGCCATCTCCTCATCCGTCATATCCGCAGGCTGGAGTTCGAGCCCGAGCCGTCCGCTCATCGCCACATCCGCACGGAACTTCACCGGGGCCGGACGGTGAGTCTGATGGTTAGGCGAGGCACTTATATGTGAAGCCATAGCAAGGGCAGGATAGAAATGCGATGTCCCCCACTGTATGTATATGCGCTGCAGAGCGTCTGTGATGTCACTGGTCCAGAATTCGTCAAAATATCCGAGCACTCCCCAGTTCACCCGTCCTCCACCAGCCCCACAGGCCTGCATCACTATGTCCGGATGCAGTTCGCGCACCCTCCGGAACACATCTTCAAGCCCCCTGTGCCATTCTATATGAAGATGGCTCATCCTGTCAGATGGGAGGTGCTGAGAACCGTGCATATATATCCCGCTATTGGAATCCCACTTGATATATTCAATCCGCGGATTCTCCTTCAATATCCGGTCTATAGCCTTCACGGCATAATCCCTTACCTTAGGGTTGCTGAAATCCAGTACGACCTGCGAACCTCCGCGTCCTGCCACTATATCCCGTCCCTTAGCCTTAATAATCCAGTCCGGGTGCTTTTCATAAAGTTCACTGGATATATCAGCCATCTCCGGCTCAATCCACAGGCCGAATCCTATTCCGGCAACTGCGGCACTGTCTGTCAAGGCCTTCAGACCTCCAGGCAGCTTACGTCTGTCCGCCACCCAGTCACCGAGAGCACTAGAATCATCGTTGCGCCGGTATTTTCCGCCGAACCATCCGTCATCCATCACAAAAAGTTCACCCCCGAGAGCAGCCGCATCCTTCATCATGGACACTATCTTCTCCTCATTGATATCAAAGTACACTCCCTCCCAACTGTTCAGCAGCACCTTCCGGGGCATATTTCCGTGACGCAGGACATGGTTTCTGCCCCAGCGATGGAAATTACGGCTCACTCCTCCCTTACCTTCAAGGCTGAAAGTCAATGCCACGGGAGGCGTCACGAACTTCTCCCCCGGAGCAAGCCTGTAGCTTGAATTGTCCGGGCATATCCCTGCCCTGAACTGATGGTACCTGCCCCAGTAAGTATCTACGGCCAGTTCATAGTTTCCGCTATAGCACAGGGCTGCCCCGATTGTAGCACCGTGCCGTTCATCCGGTCTGCCGTCAAGTGAAAACATGATTTCAGAATGGGAATTCAGGGAATTGCGGACACCATCCTTGTTCCTGATGCTCATAGTCCCCTGAAGCAAAGGCTCTTCCACCAGTCCAGCCTCACCCATGATGCCGACAGAAAGGTGACTTGTCCAGACATCCCCCTTATGGATGGGAAGACATACCGAGTCAAAACGGTTCAGGACAACATCCGCCTTCTCCCGGTTCGTAATCTCCACCCATGTCTCAATGACTTCACTGTCAGTATAGGTCCGGTAACATACATTGACATCAAAGGGATATACGTCATCACCTGTCCTTATTACGGTAACGGTTGAGCCACCGGCCGTTTCCGTAACGACATCCCTGACCACAAGGCGGGTTGTCATGTTGCCGTCCGAATGCACGACCCAGAGAGGCGTCTCCTCGTCAGGATATTTCCCATAGGCCTGGTAGGCATCAGAATACGGGACTCCTGCCGACAATATGGCATTGAGGTCATCCGGCTCCACTTTAGCCCCGTAATACACGAATTTCAGTTCTCCGCCCTTCCTTGCATCAAGTACAAGAGATGTAGTGGAAGTGCCCAGATGCAGGATTTCCTCTCCAGGACATGGTATCCGGACGGCACACAGAAGCAGCAGAAGCAGTAATCCTTTTCCAGATTTCATACTTTAACGGTATTCGAGCCATGTAGTCGCCACACATGCCTTGTCTGCCCTGAAACGTATCCAGCGTGCCTGGAAGGCATCAGGGAAATGATGTATGAACGACTGTTCGGGATTTACTTCAAAATCCGCATAATGCATCCAGTCCCCTTCCCCTGTCGGGTCAGCTTCTACGGTAAAGGTCACTTTACTGTCCGACTTGTGGGATATGTTCAGTTCCCTGTCATCATAGAAACCTATCAGATACGGGTCCGAATACTCACCGGCAGCCACGGAACTGTCCACCCACGGACCTCCGCTGCCTGTCGGCTTGCCTAATTTCCAGAGGTCGTCTATCGCTCCTGCCCATACTGCAAGTTTCCCGTCATCAGACCTTACAATCCGTTTATTGTCATTAGCACCGGCAGAGGCACAGCCGGTCATCAGCAGCATCCCGCGGAACGAGGCATAGTCGTAGATGTTGAGGTCATGCGATGAAACCGGACGGACTTTTGCAAAACCGTCGGCGTTTTCTGCAGGAAGTTCATAGAAAGTGCCGTGCAGATTCAGAAGATCCCTTTCTGTGGCGACCTCCCGGCAGATTCTCAACTGATGACCGGCTGTTGGGGCCGTAAAAGCTGACGGGCCCAACGGAAGATGCCAGCGTCTGCCTTTGTCATCCGAGATAAGCACAGACCCTGACGTTATCTCCACACCTTCGGACGCAATTGACAGATTCTTTCTTATATAGGCATCCTCTTCACCCTTTTCCTTTTTCTGAAGAAGCATGTCGCCTCCCATTTCGTAGTACGAATCCTGATCAGGAGAAACAAGCGACACCCCAAGCCTGCGGCTGTCACCGCCAAGACTGTAAAGCAGTCCCTTCGAGGCATCCGTATCCCCGATTTTTGCAATGCCATCGAATATCGGTGACATCCCTGAAGCCCTTCTCTCCCCGGAAGCATAGGAAAACACGACACTTCCTTTTGTCGGCCTGTCCACAGAAACCCTTATCCATTCACCTTTGTCCTCCGCACCGAACGCCACAAGGCATGAAGAGCCGGCAGATACAGCCTCCTTCTTCAGGACTGTCCTTTTTCCGGACGCATCTTCCGCTTCAAAAGCGAATACCACAGTTTCCCGACCGTCATTTTTGAGCCATGCGCAACGTTTCTGCCATGGGCCGAACAGAAAAGGCTCGCCAGACTCTTCCGGACGTATATCTTCATTAAGCCATACGGCTCCGGTGGCATTTGTCGGACCTAAAGAGCCGATTTCCCCAGGCTCCATAAACCAGAGATTGGAATTGCTCTGTCCCGGTCCTGCGATACCTCCTTTAATCCTGCGCTTATTCAGAAACTCTTTCTTTGCAGAATCATCACAGCCGAAAACGAGCCTGCCGTTCCAGCGTGTAAAATCCCCTATCACTTTCAGATATGCAGACAAAGGCCTGATACCTGAAATGCCTCCTTTGCCGAACGGCTGCGGAAACTCCCAGAACATACCGTGCATCGTCATAAGCATGAACGGATTCTCCGGAGTGCCGACTTCGCGTATGCGCGGCCATTCCGTATTCCATCCGTGGGCACCGTCGTATGAATGGCTGGCTTTCGGCAGCCTGTAGAAATTCCAGCCGCCGTCTTCACGGACTCCGAGCAGGATGGACTTGTAGTCCCAGCCTAAAGCATATATAGGATCTGTCTCAGGTGACGGATTGCCATAGATGCCGCCCGGTCCGGTAACTTCCGTGAACTGGTTCCTCCTCACTACCTTCCAGTCCCTGCCATCCCATTCGGACAGGCTTCCGGAAGGAATGTTGAACTTCTCCAAAGCCTCCGGAACCGCCTCCCCGTTGTTGGAGAAGACAAGAACACCCTGCCCGCTGTAGAGGCCTTTGCCGTGAGCTCCGGGAAGAAGGTCATTCTGAGGGTTCACCCCGGTGTCGTCATGTTCCTCTATGTTGGCATCAGGATATAGTTCCCTATGTTCCAATGTATGCACATCGACCTCGTAGAACCCTTCCTCCATTGTGGCTATATACACCTTGTCTGCAGGATCTGTCAGATGACGGGCGACTCCGGTATAGCGTCCCTGCGCATCTGCGTAGGACAAAGCCCGGACATTGCACAGACTGTCTATAAAATACGGGCCGATAATCAGCTGTCCGCTTTCCCTATGTATCATCCTGTCGGCAGGAGTTCCTCCTATACTTTCCGGACGCACCTTTATCCCTAAAGTGTCATCTATTTCATACAGTTTGTCGCTCGACCCCCATGGAAGATGGGGACCGTATGTCACGACCCAGAGTTTCCCCTGCCATGGCACGACGGCACCTGTGCCACATTCACCTTCATTGTTGTAATAGGCCAAATGCGGATATACACCTCCGTACTCGGGGTATTGCACCCCTTTGACGCCGCCCTCGCCACAGCTTCCGGCAAAAAGGGAAACTGCAGCGAGAACAAGCGACTTGTAGATTGTTGCTTTATATTTCATTTTCAATTATTGTTCAACCCAGAATTCTATGCTCCAGGGTTTGAGTTTTGCGCTGAATGATGATGAGCCTGCATTGGAACCGATTTCGACATCCCTTCCGCTCCTGCTGAAACGGTATCCCTTCATGGTCCTTGCCTTGTCCAGATTGACATCGAATTCGAACCACTTATCCGAGCGGTTGGTAAGGGCAACCACAAATTTTCCCTCTGGGGTCTTCCATGCCATGATGCGGTTGTCGTGGAGTTCCACATCCTCCTGAACATTGTACCTCCGGGAATCCCAAGGCATATATTTGAGGAATCCTGCTATGGCGTTCCAGTTCTGCCAGTTGAATGTCCAATGCCCATGCCTGAGTTCCGGATAGTCATGGCTTTCATTGGCGTAGGAAGGACGCCATACTCCAAGACCGAATCCGTCGCGGTCAGTGTGGTCGTCGATAGGCTTCAGTGCATGGAGCCAGTACCATTTCGGAGACTCCACAAAAGTCATCCAGTTCATTATGGACTGGGCAGTATTGACCATGAACCACTCATATTCGTGCTTTGACATCTGGTCGTTGAAATATTCATACTCGTTCTGATAGACAGGCTTGCCCTGGGCATTCTTAGTATAATTGACCCTGTTGTCCATCACAAGGTCGGAATCATCCCCGATACGGTGGAACACCCATGAATCAACCAATGGAAGGAGATGCGGATTCTTCTGCCACAATTCCGGACCGTATGAGCCTTCCTGCCCGCTGTTCGTGTCATATATAATCTCGATGGACGGGTCAAGAGCCCTCACTTTGGCTGCCGCTTTCCCGAATGTCTTTACAAACTGCTCTTCAGTGTAATGACAGTGAGAATAGCCGACGGACTCATACTGGCACTCGTTCTGCAATCCCCAGGTGGAAACCTTGAAGCCCTTGCCTTTCATATACTTGATGTCCTGGACGAGGGCGTCGGTAAATTCATCCAGAAAATCATCGTCAAAACTCCTCAGAGTGCCGTCAGTGAAGTTGCCTGTCGTCTTCCAATATGGTGCAGGAGACCAGTATTCCATGGAAATGCCCTCCACACCGGCATCTTTCATCAGCTGTACAAGCGCTTCAGCCTGCCCTTCCCTGCGCTCGACGATGTTCTTTTTGTCCGGGGTCACCCCACGGAACCAGATTCCCATGCCGACACGCATATAGCGGAATCCTTTCAGCATCTCCTCGGCAAGACGCTTACGCTCTGCCGGCACGAGGTCCATAGGCACGCCAACCGGTCCGTTATCATTGTTTACGTCTGCGGCGGCATTCATGTCCGCCTGAATCTCAAAGCCAAGTCCTTTGATTATCTGTGCGGGACTGTCTGCAAGGAGCTTATACGTTCCTTTGTCCATAGTTTCCGGTGCCTCAGGCTCGTCCGGCGTCTCCGGCTGATCCGTCTTCTCTCCGGGTGTATGATGATAGGTCAGGTATTCTTCAGTGCATGCAGTGGCTGTAGGGATACAGGCACTCAATGCAGCCATGATAAAAACTGTCTTGAAAATCTTTTTCATATAATTTCTTTTTCCGTTAAATCAATAATTGTCATTCTGACCGAGGTATGGATTGGTGATTACCTCCTGTGAAGGGATAGGCCACAGATAGTTTTTCGAGGCGTCGAACTGCCTGCGGGCAATCAGTTTGCACAGACCTTTGCTGTACATAGAGGAGAAATCAGCGGTACCGTTCCCATCTATTTCCGGTGTTTCAGGCCAGAACCACTGTTTTTTGTCTATAACTTTGGAAATCAGCGCATCTTTGTCGAGCAGACCATAGTCCGGAGTATTGAGCACCTGGTCGGCAATCTTCCAACGGATGATGTCCATGCGCCTATGCCCTTCATAGGCAAGTTCCATACGGCGCTCAACCCTGACGATGCTGCGCAGCCTGTCCCGGTCCTTCGTAGTCACCTTCGGATAGCCGGAACCCTTGTAGTCGACCTTATAGGCACGTGCACGTACAATGTTTATGGCATCCAGGACACTGTCGTCTATATTCCCGGATTCAATCATCGCTTCTGCATAGGTGAGATAGACTTCAGCAAGTCGGATGAATATGCGGTCGTAAGCCACCTGGAAACTTCCTCCGTTTATCCAGCTTTCATCTACGCCTTTCTTTCTCAGCAGGCCATTGTAGGAAGCATACTGGCTACCGGATTTGCAATCGAGGTTGGTGATGTTCTTGCCATGTGTCTCGCTGTAGACCTCGGTCGTCAGAGGATTCGGGTCATAGATGACACCGCAATGCTCAGTGCCGAACTCCACGATTGTCGCCGCACAGCGCGGATCCCTGTTCCTGAACGGGTCATGCGGGTCGAACAGAGGCGACTCGTCAATGGGAAGCCCGTCGGTGCAAAGGAAAGAGGCGAGCAGTTCCCAGGACGGATATTCACTGGCATATCCGCCGCGGTTGCGTGGTGAATAGCCCTGGATATTGCCCGGAGAGTCGGAGTAGATTCCCAGTTCCAAAGAATGTGGAGAAGACAGGAGAACTTCGGAAGCGTGATGGGTGGTAGCCAGAAAAAGTTTGGAGAAATCCGGATAGAGCTGGTGGCTGCCGAGTTCGATACATTCTTTTGCCGCCTTAGCAGCAATCTCATAGTCTTCGTTGTAGAGGGCATAACGCGCCTTGAGACCGAGGGCCGCAGCTTTGGTGGCAAGCTCCTGAGAACTGCCGTATGTGAGAGGAAGGCTTGCCGCCGCACGGTCATAGTCCGCATATACATGCTCCATGATTTCCTCACGGTCGGTACGTCCTATCTTGAATGACTCCTCTATGGAAAGTTCCTTGTCGACATAGACCACATCACCGTAACAGGAAGTGAGTATCCCATACTGTGTGGCTCTTACGAAAAGCACCTGGGCCCTATAGAGTTCCGCTTTCTCTTCAGTGATGCCTGTTTCAGAAGGATTGGCCAGCTTGTCCAGAAGGACATTGCATCTTGCTATTGCCTTATAGGCATTCTTCCATCGGTTGATTACATGCCATGACTCCCCGTTAAGTGTGGCGCCAGTGTAGTCATTCAGGTTCGTACGCGCCTGGTGGTTGTCCGACCAGCGTTCATCGTCTATGGGCAGGAAATCGACTCTGTAAAGGCCGCTGATAGATGCCTTGATCTGTTCTTCGGTCTTGTACCATGAATCGCTGGAACCGGTATCGAGCGGATAGAGGTCGAGATCCGCACATGAACCCATAAGCAGAGCCAATGCCAGTAATATTGTAGTATTGTATTTTTTCATGATGTATTAGAATGTTATATTGACACCGCAGATAAAGGATTTGGTAATAGGGTATTTAGTCGAGCCGTAGCCTTCGTAGTCCCAGCCTCTCGGATAGTTGGTTATGCAGAAGAGGTCGTTGCCTGCCACATAGAAGCGAAGAGCCTCGACAAAGAAGAGTTTGGTTATTTTCTTCGGAAGTGTGTAGCCAAGAGATATGTTTTTCAGACGGCAGTAGTAGCTCTTGAATAGCCAGAAATCGGACATCGCATAATTGTATGACGCCTGGTTGGATGTCAGACGCGGATACTGCGCACGCAGGTTTTCTTCCGCAGTGTTGTAGCTGCTCCAGTATCTTCCGTCAATCAGTTTCGGTATGTTGCCGAAGTTGTCCCGCAGAGGCTGTACCATGGTCGCAGTCTTTCTTTTGAGCTGGCTGCCGACACCCTGGAATGCAATATTGAAGTCAATGCCGTTCCATGAACAGTTGAAGGTCAGGCCGTACTGGTAGCGCGGCTGGGAGTTTCCGAGGAGCACGCGGTCCTTGTCAGGAGAGACAGGCGTAGGGTCGTCCGGATCCGCCTTGAGATATTTGATGTCACCCGGACGCACGCTGCTGTTCATCACCGGAGAGTTGTCAATTTCTTCCTGTGTCTGGTAAATTCCGTCGCTGCGGTATCCATACCACTCATTGAACCAGCTGCCCATGGTCTTTATCTGGTCACCAAGGAACTGGTTGCCACCGAGATAGCCCATCTTCGAGAGAAAATCGCTGAGGTTTGCACTCACCGAATAGTTGAAATCCCCTGCGTGGTCTCTCCAGCTCATTTCTATCTCGAAACCGGTGGTACGCATCTTTCCGGTGTTCTGCTGAGGGTTGTCATAGCCGACATAATCAGGAATATCTATGTCAAGGATCATGTCCTTGGTGATTTTATAGTAGTAGTCAGCAGTTATGTTGAGCCTGTGGTCAAAGAACCCCAAATCCAGACCGGCGCCGAATGTCTTGGTGGTTTCCCATGATATGTCACGGATGGCATACTGCCATTGTGCGGCAGTGATATGCGACACGGCATTGTCACCTTCCCAGAACAGGCTGTTGGTGTAGTTCAGCAGAGGCAGATAAGGATAGTTGCCGACACGGTCATTGCCGAGCAGTCCATACGAGGCTCTGATTTTAAGGAAACTGAGCCAGCGTTCGATGTTCAGTTTGCGGAACCACGGTTCGTTGGTCAAAGCCCACGCGGCAGATACCGAAGGAAACCAGCCCGCCCTGTATTTCTTGTCAAAACGCGAAGATTTGTCACATCTCAGGTTTGCCTGGATGAGATACCTTCCGTCGAAATCGTACATCACTCTTCCGAAAACGGAACGGTAGGCCGTATGCGAGGCCTCACTGCCATTGGTCTGATAGTCTTCGTTTCCACGTTCAAGATAAGGAAAATCTGTGAGCGCATATCTGTCGCGGGCAGCCCATATCTTGTCATAACTTTGAATGTTGTCCTCATATCCCAAAAGGGCACTCACGCTGTGTTTCCCGAATGTGTCGTCATAATTGGCAAGAAACTGCTTGGTGAGGCTGAAGTTCTTGCTGCGTGTCTCCTTGAGGTTGGTTGTCGCATAACCGTTGATGGTCCCTATGACGGTGTCAGGATTGTCCGAAGCCGTATATTCAATCTTCTTGACAAATGCTTTCTCATCAGAGTCATTCCATATAGGGGATATTATAGCAGAGAGTTTGAGACCCCTGACCGGTGTGATATACACTGCCGCCCTGCCTCCGACCTGGTTGTAGTGCCTGGTCTTCGTGCCTCCATAATTGAGGGCAGCGTACGGGTTGTCTCCCGATTTGCCTTCCGCTACGCGCCCGTCCGCCCACATGGCCGGATAGACAGCCGGCATCATGTAGCAGGCGTTCATCGGATCGTAGTTGGGATCCTCAGCTGTGCTGCGCTTCACATTGACATCTATCGAAGCCGCGATGTACTTGTTGATTGTTATGTCATTGTTCATCCTGACAGTGAAGCGGTTATATTCCTTGTTCGCATAGAGTCCGTCGGATGTGTCATAACCGATGGAAGCGGTGCTTCGTATCTTTGAAGTGCCTCCGGAGATGCGGAAATTGTGTGACTGGCGGTTGGAGTGGCTGTTCAGCAACATTCCCCTCCAGTCGGTGTCAGGATATCTGTCGGGATCCGAGGCATGCAGTGAGGTGTAATTGTCGATTACTGCAGGTATGTATGTAGGGAAATGCTCCGTGCCGTTTCCGGCATCGTTCCAGCGCAGCTCATTGGTCATCTGCATGAAACGGACAACATCCACATAGTCCGGTTGAGCCGTAGGGGTTTCGCAGCCATATTCGTACGAATACTGCATGGACACCTTGCCTTCCGAAGCACGCTTCGTGGTGATGAGAATCACACCGGCCGCCGCACGTGAACCGTATATTGCTGCAGATGAAGCGTCTTTAAGCACAGAGATATCCTTTACGTCCTGAGGATTGACATCGTTGATGTTGTCTGCCGGAACCCCGTCGACGATGATAAGAGGGCTGCTGTCACCGATGGTGGTGATGCCTCGTACACGGATATCGACAGATGCACCCGGGTCGCTGCCTGAGCGGGTCACGGTCACACCGGAGACCGCTCCCTGCAGGGCAGAGGAAAGCATGGACACTTTGCGGTCAGTGACGGCCTCTCCGGACAATGAGCTCACGGAACCAGTGAGGTCTTTCTTCTTCATCGTGCCGTAACCCACAACCACGACCTCGTTCAAGAATGTCTGCGACTCTTCCAAGGTAACGTCGACAAGTTCGCTTTCCCCGACTCCGACTTCTTTGGTATCGAAGCCGAGGTAGGTGAATACTAAGACATCCCCGGTAGATGCTTCAATCGTATAGTCTCCGTCCAGACCGGCAGTCACTCCCGTATTCCTGCCCTTTACCGTGATGGCGGCTCCGGTCAGCGGCAGGCCTTCACCGTCCCGCACGAATCCGCTCACTTTGGAGACTTTGTCCTTCCTGGCACCGGCTGCAGACTTCAGAACCACATACTTGTCATTGATTTCATAACTGATTCCTTTCCCGTCGAACAGCTTGTCGAGTGCTCCGGCCAGATTCTCGTTTTTGAATCTTACAGTGACTTTCGCATTGAAATCTGCGATGTCCTTGTTATATATGAAATTGTATCCGCTCTGCCGCTCCAGCAGTTCCAGAGCTTTGGCCATGGTAATGTCTGTCTCGTCAAGGGTGATCCTGACATTTTTCTGAGCAGATGCGGAAAGAGGAACGCCTAGCATCCCTATCATCAGAAACAGCAATCCCATACACTTGAGAACCTGTTTCATGGTGGTGTATTTCCACCTCATGAATTGATTTTTTGGCATTGGTTATTTTGTTAAGGTAAATCGCGGTTTTGTCTATAAGGCGACTCTGATGATTTCCCACACATATTTTTCGGCAGTTTTAGAAGCTGCTTTAAAATTTTATGTCTAAATTTCGACACGGCTTCCTATGATTTTTTTTTCATATATGCAGTTTTTGATGTGTGTTTAAACGATTCGGTCGCCTCATTTGAAAACATTATTAACTAATATCCTTAACAATCGACTGATGAAAAAGGTATTTTATCATTTGTTTTTCCTCCTTGCGCTTGCGGGATGTGCAAAGGAAGAACACGTAGCCGTCTCTGACGGAGTTCCTGACGGAGCTGGCTTCAAGTTCGAACTGACCACAGAAAACAGCACCCGAGCAACCACTGATGAGAATTTCAAGACAAGTTTCGCCGAAGGAGACCAGGTGGGGCTTTTCGTTGTTTCCCGCACATCCGGTGCAGCCGGAAAACTTTTAGCATCAGGAAACAGTGTTGACAACCGCAGACTGACATATTCAGGCGGGATGTGGATTATAGACAAGGAAGTCGGCTATCCTTCAGAAGGAGAGGTGCTGGATTTCTATGCCTATTATCCTTATGTGGAAAACATTGACCCGACCGGGATTACCTACGATGCATCCGGGTCCATGTATGACTTGATGATGGCCAGGACAGTTGACATTGACAAAACATACGAAACTGTCACTCTGACTTTCAGTCATCTTCTCTCGCTCGTAGATGTACAGGTCAGCGGAGGTGCCGCAAAATCAGCACATATAAAGGGTCTCAAGCCTGCGGCCACATTCAATCTTGCTGAATTCGGCAGTGAGGCTGTCATGTCATCCGCTCAGGGGGCGGAAGTAATCGCGATGGAAAAGTACGGGAAAAAGCATTTCCGTGCATATATTCCATCTCAGAACGCATTGGGAAGCAGCGTGGAAATCCTTTCAGACGGTTCTGTCCAGCCATATTCCCCAAAGAATGGCGCTTTCGCGAAAGGCACTGCCTATCAGTATAATATAGTCTCCACCCTGATCAATATTGCAGATCTTCCTAACTGCTACATGGTAAAGCCGGGTGAATCCGTGACTTTCCCTGTGCTCAAAGCCTACGAGGTGTGGAGGAAGATAACTTTCATCAACGGCGGCAAGCTGCGCAACGACGGCGAACTCGGTGCTGTACTCGTCTGGCAGGATACTCAGAGCCTGATCAGCGAAGTCGCTCTCAATGCCGATGCCGGGAATCCCGACCAGAGCACAATCACGGTCAGAACCAACGCCGGCAAAGGAGGCAACGCACTCGTGTCTGTGACGATGGGAGGTGACAAAGTATGGTCATGGCATATATGGGTGACGGATTTCAATCCTGACGGGAATGCAAGTGAAATCGACAACAACGGCGACGGAGCCACTGACTATACGTTCATGGACCGCAACCTCGGAGCGATGACTCCGGACGTGAACGACCCGCTCTCTGTCGGAATGTACTACCAGGGTGCCAAGAATACGCCATACGCGGGATTTACTGACAAGTTCCCTTACGACGAAGCTTCCATCACCTCAATACCGCTGTATGACATCAACAACGCCGAGGTGAAATACACGACGGGAGACGTATGGAACTCCAATCAAGGTCAGGCAACGCGCAGGATTCTCACTGATCCATGCCTATTCGTAACAGCCGGCGGCGAGCCGTACAGCTGGATAACGACAGACGGAAATGCTTCCCTTGAATATGGCCCGAACTTCTGGTCGGAAGAAGCCACAGGCGAGAAAGGCGTTTTCGACCCTTGTCCTGAAGGATGGATGGTTCCTGCATACAAGAACGGGAAATCACCATGGATAAGTTTCATCCCGGATTCAGCAATTGCTGCATATCCGAAAAGCGGACGCATGAAATTCAACGGCACATTCGGAGACTGCAGTTTAGTGATGCTTTACAGCAGCACAATGCATGGACTGAAAAACTGTGCATTAGCCGCAGGCAAGAACTATATCCAGACTGACAACTATCACAACTACAGCACGGCGAACGCGCTGAACGTAAGATGCGTGAAAATACAATAACACTATTATTATACAGATTATGAAAAAGAAGTACGAAACATCTAAGATTACCGTGATAGCGGTTGAAACAGAATTAACCATCTGCGGGAGTCTCTACGGCGGAGTAAATGAAGCCGGAGACAAACTTCGCGAATCAAATGACTATACTTATGAACTTTAATCTGACAGCACGATGAAAAATATATCCAGATATGCGGCTATGGCTGCAATGCTTGTGACGGCAGGGGTATCCTGCACCAAAGAGGAGACAGTTGAACCTCAGATTCAAGACGGAGTCAGATTCGTAGTGAACACTGCAGAAAACACTCCTGTAAAATCGTTCATAGAAAACAACGGTGACAAGACCTACACTCCCAAATGGTCCAAGGACGATAAGCTCGCAGTGTTCGTAGGAAATGCCCCTAAACTGTCAGGCGTGCTCTCAAACACTAATGAGACCGGCACTATCGCCAAATTTGAAGGCAGTATTTCCGGCATAGCAAAAAGCGGCACATTCAATTCTTTCGCCCCTGCTTCTGCGTACAAGTCAGCGGCGGCCGGAACGGCAGTGATTGAACTTGCCGGCGCCCAGCATCCAGGCGAGGACACTGTCGACGAGGCCTGTGACGTCCTGGTGGCTAAACCTTGTAATTACACCGTCGAAAATGAAGCCGTCACAGTCAATGACCTGACATTCAAGAGAATATTCTCGGTCTTGAAGATAAACCTCAAAGGGGCGACTCTCAGCGGAGAGAAAGTAAAATCACTGAAGTTCACCGCTCCAGAAGGGACAGTTCTGGCAGGATGTGCATCAGTCGCTCTCGACAATGCCAGGATAGGGAACTGGAGCAGCAGCACTGCCACAGTCTCAGCCGAATACGGTGCTGACGCTCCGGTCTTCGGGACGGACAAGAATGCAGTTTACTTAGTGGTGAACCCTACGACTATCCCGGCAGGCTCGGAACTCAGCTTTGAGGTCACAACCGGGAATCAGACGGTTTCGAAGACTGTGACTCTCGAAAAGGAAATGATCTTCCCCGGAAGCGGAATGGCAGTAATAAATCTGACTCTTGAAAAAACTTTCAATATTGCCGACCTTCCTAACTGCTACATGGTAAAGCCGGGTGAATCCGTGACTTTCCCTGTGCTCAAAGCCTACGAGGTGTGGAGGAAGATAACTTTCATCAACGGCGGCAAGCTGCGCAACGACGGCGAACTCGGTGCTGTACTCGTCTGGCAGGATACTCAGAGCCTGATCAGCGAAGTCGCTCTCAATGCCGATGCCGGGAATCCCGACCAGAGCACAATCACGGTCAGAACCAACGCCGGCAAAGGAGGCAACGCACTCGTGTCTGTGACGATGGGAGGTGACAAAGTATGGTCATGGCATATATGGGTGACGGATTTCAATCCTGACGGGAATGCAAGTGAAATCGACAACAACGGCGACGGAGCCACTGACTATACGTTCATGGACCGCAACCTCGGAGCGATGACTCCGGACGTGAACGACCCGCTCTCTGTCGGAATGTACTACCAGGGTGCCAAGAATACGCCATACGCGGGATTTACTGACAAGTTCCCTTACGACGAAGCTTCCATCACCTCAATACCGCTGTATGACATCAACAACGCCGAGGTGAAATACACGACGGGAGACGTATGGAACTCCAATCAAGGTCAGGCAACGCGCAGGATTCTCACTGATCCATGCCTATTCGTAACAGCCGGCGGCGAGCCGTACAGCTGGATAACGACAGACGGAAATGCTTCCCTTGAATATGGCCCGAACTTCTGGTCGGAAGAAGCCACAGGCGAGAAAGGCGTTTTCGACCCTTGTCCTGAAGGATGGATGGTTCCTGCATACAAGAACGGGAAATCACCATGGATAAGTTTCATCCCGGATTCAGCAATTGCTGCATATCCGAAAAGCGGACGCATGAAATTCAACGGCACATTCGGAGACTGCAGTTTAGTGATGCTTTACAGCAGCACAATGCATGGACTGAAAAACTGTGCATTAGCCGCAGGCAAGAACTATATCCAGACTGACAACTATCACAACTACAGCACGGCGAACGCGCTGAACGTAAGATGCGTCAAAGTACAATAACACCATTAGATCATGAAAAAGACATTATATACGCTTGGCGGTATAGTGCTCGCCTTCATGATGCTCTCCTGTGAAGACATATACGAAGGCGGCAATATGGACAGAGAGCCTATGACCGTGCAGATGAAGGCCAGCATACTGCCTTTTGACAGTGCTTTTCCTGAAAAGTGGAAAGGTGGAGAGGAAGTGGGGATGTTCATGTACTCAAGTTCCGATGCAGAAGGCTTGTCTTCAGAGGCATGCCTGAGACTGACAGCGGATGCCGAGGGGGTGCTGAGCCCTGCCGGCCAGGATGTGATGCCTCAATATCCGTCCGATGCTTCAAAGGTGAACTTCGTGTGTTTCTATCCGTATTCTGCATCGGCGGCTGAGAGCAAAACCCTGGCTCTTGATGTCAGTTCAGATGGAAAAGCAGTTTTGAGCGACTATCTGTATTCCGACAATGCCAGAAACAAATATCCTTCACTGTCTCCGGTCAAACTGCAGATGAAACATGTGCTGAGTCTGGTGCGTTTCGAGATAAGCGCTGCGGAAGAAGTCCCGGCAGATGCCATCAAAGGACTCAATCCTCAGATTGAAGGCGTGCCGGTCCAAGGCGTGTTCTCCCTGTCCGGGGGCTGTATGGCATCATCGGGAGAGCCGTCTACAATTGCAATGAAAACGGACGGGCAGATTGCCGAATCCCTCCTGATGCCGGCCGCATCCTCAGTCACCGTCAGATGCGACATCGACGGCCTGCCGTTCCGCAAAAAGCTCGGCAGCCTGAACTTTGAAAGCGGCAAACTTTATATATTTGACCTGCATGTAACCCGCCCCGGATTTGACATCTCGCTCAGGGAAATAGAAGACTGGAAAGTTGAGAGATTTGATTGATTAGATGGGAGAAGTGAACATTCCTGATGACAGATTTCTTCTGAAAAGATTGCGCAGAGGCGATTCATACGCCTTTGCTGCAATCTTTTCGAGATATTATCGAAGTCTTGTGCTGTATTGCAATTCATTCATAACTGATATGGATGAATGTGAGGATATAGTGATGGACCTTTTCGTGGAAATCTGGGAACACAGGGAAAGGCTCGACATCAGTAATCTCAGGAGTTTTCTTCTGCGGAGCGTCAGGCACGACTGTCTGGATGCAATCAAACACCGCCGCGTGAAGGATAGCTATTCGGCTGCCCTGCTCCTGTCCATGGACATAAATTCTGCGGCTCTTGACAACTATATCCTTTATGACGAGTTGAAAAAGCTTGTTGACAACACACTCTCCTCTCTTGACGCCAAATCTGTGGCCATTTTCAAGATGAGCCGCTGGGATGGTGTCAAATACGACGATATCGCCAAGTCCATGAACATTTCACGGCGGACTGTAGAAGTCAGGATAACCAATGTGATAAGACAATTGAGGGCAACAATTAAGAAACATTTTCCTACTATCTGAAAATATGAAAACAGTTGATGACAATTTGATTATACGGAGTCTGTCGGGGGATGCAGACGGAGCCGAATTGAAGGAACTGACTCAGAAAATAGCGGCGTCTGACGATACTGCAAAAGAATTCTGTGAAATCAAGAATGTATGGGATGCCGGCGTTTCTCCCCAGATTGCAGATACGATTGACACGAGGGAATCTCTTGACTATATCCTGAAGAGAATAAGTCTGCAGAAGCAGCCGTCTTCGCGTGACAGGGTCGGCAACATATTTCTGAAGGTTGCCGCGGGACTTTCATTTCCGCTGATGCTGCTTTCCGGCTATCTGTATTTCAGCCGTGATGTCCAGTCTTCACTGCCTCTTGCCATAAATCACGAGATTGCAGCCATGCCGGGAAGCGTGGTCCATACTATGCTGCCGGACAGCACTGAACTCTGGCTCAACGGGGGAAGCAGCATAAAATACTCCCAGGTCAAAGATGGACCCAGGGCTGTTGAAATTGACGGGGAGGCTTTCTTCAAAGTTGCGAAGGATGCAGAACATCCGTTCAGGGTGAGCACGCCCTCAGGATTCGAGATAGAGGCCGTCGGCACTGAATTCAATGTCTGCTCCTACGCGCGGGACAGCATCGCGGCCGTAACTCTGACCGAAGGGGTGGTAAATGTACACGACAGCAAGTGGACATACACTATGTCGCCGAGACAGACGGTAGTGTATAACTCAAACAGAAAGAAAGGAGTCCTTTACCTCGGCAATACAGACAAGAACATCTCCTGGAGAGACGGAAGGCTTGCTTTCCACAATGAACCGCTGAAAAATGTATTCAAACGCATAGGACTCGTATACGATGCTGATTTTGAAGTGGATGACCGTCTGTCCGACGCCATTCTCCATGCAACGTTCGAGAGGGCTTCCTTCGATCAGATGCTGTCTTTGATACAGAAATCGACACCATTGACCTATCAGGTCAGGGAAGAAACGACAGACGGAAAGCTCAAGAGGATAATAAAGGTCAAGGCGAAATAATGATGCAGTTATGAAAGGCAAAGGATTTATGGCGGCAGTCTTATCCGCAGCGTATGTTGTACAAGGTTGCGGGAATAATCTGCCTCAACTGGGAAAAGACCCTCTGGAGGAAGTCGTGAAGGCAATGACACGCAGCGAAAAGGCAAGATTCGTAATAGGGACGGGAATGGAGGGCCTGGACAACGGCGACCAGGCGGTGATAGGCTCTACAAAACTGATAGTACCCGGGGCTGCAGGCACGACATACCCCATTCCGAGGCTTGGAATACCCGCAATAGTCTTTTCCGACGGTCCGGCCGGAGTGAGGATTGACCCGCAAAGGGACAATGACACTTCCTCATATTTCTGCACCCACTTCCCTATGCCGACACTGATAGGAGCCACATGGGATACCGGGGCCGCCAGGGAAATCGGAAAGGCAATCGGAGAAGAGGCACGTGACTACGGCATTGATGTCATGCTCGCCCCCGCCCTCAACATTCAAAGACATCCGCTCTGCGGAAGGAATTATGAATATTATTCCGAAGACCCGCTGATCAGTGGAGAAATAGCGGCTGCGTATGTCAAGGGCATACAGGAGTGCGGTGTGGGAGCCTGCGTAAAACACCTTGCCGCCAACAGTCAGGAGACAAACCGCAAGGCCAACGAATCCATTGTGTCACAAAGGGCGTTGCGCGAAATCTATCTCAGAGGATTTGAGACCGCCATCAGAAAATCTGCTCCCTGGTGCGTGATGTCATCATACAACTATCTTAACGGCTTCTACACATCCGAAAGTCCCGAACTTCTCGATTCTCTGCTGAGAGGCGAATGGGGATATGATGGTGTCGTGGTCTCGGACTGGTTCGGCGGCAGCGATGCGGCAGCACAGATGAAGGCGGGCAACAATCTGCTCCAGCCGGGGTATGCCGCCGAGTATGACCGTCTTATGGAAGCCATGGAATCAGGCGAACTTGATGAGGCTGTCATGGACAGGAATATAAGCGAAGTCCTTGAGCTTATCATGCACACGCCGCGCTTCAAAGGATCCGGTTATTCCGACAGCCCGGACCTCAAAGGCCATGCAGAATTTGTAAGGAAGATTGCTCCCGAAGGAATGGTGCTGCTGAAAAATGCCAAAGGGACCTTGCCGTTCAGTGATGATATAAGGACAGTCGCCCTGTTCGGCAACTGTGCCTATGACATGATAGCCGGAGGCAGCGGCTCTGGAGATGTAAACAGGGCATATACCATATCATTGCCGGAAGGGTTCAGAAATGCAGGATATTCCACAGACCAGGAACTGGCGGCTGAATATATGTCGCATATTGCCGCAGAAAAGGCACGGCTGGAAAAAGAGGACAAGACCTTTCACATGGCTGCAAAGCTGCGTCCACGGGAACTGGGCATCAGCCGTTCTGCCATCAGGAAGCTGGCCGGGCGCAACGATGCCGCAGTGATTTCCATCGGGATTGCAGCCGGAGAATTTGCAGACCGCTCCACAGAAAGTTTCTATCTTGACCCTATCATGGACAGACTTCTGAAAGATGTCTGCGAGGCCTTTCATGCCGAAGGTAAAAGCGTAACAGTTATCCTTAACATCAGCGGTGTGATAGAGACAGGTTCATGGAAGAATCTTCCGGATGCCATACTCTGCACATGGCAATGCGGCCAGGAGGGAGGCAACAGCATAGCGGATGTCATTTCCGGCAAGTCCTACCCGAGCGGCAAGCTTCCTATGACCTTCCCGACAGATTACAGCGACCATGCCTCCGACCAGAACTTTCCACATAACGCAGACACGGGAATCATCTTCGGAGCAAACAGGAAGAAACTTTCCCGTGAGAACAGGAATATAGACCATACCATATATGAAGAGGACATATATGTAGGCTACAGATACTTCGAATCATTCGGCAAAGGAGTGTCCTACCCTTTCGGATACGGGCTTTCATACACGACTTTCGGCTATTCCCCTGCAGAAATAAGCTCCGCCGGAAAGGACCTTGGACTTGAAGTAACAGTGACAAATACAGGGCACAGACCAGGAAAAGAGATTGTACAGGTCTATGTATCAAGACCTTCCAGCATAGAGACTCCTGTAAAGGAACTTGTCGCATTTGCCAAGACAAAGGAACTGCAGCCAGGAGAATCACAGTCGCTCTCCATCCGCATAGAAGCGGAGAACCTCGCCATTTTCGACGAGTCGGAATCAGCATGGTTCACCCCGGCAGGACAATACACATTTTCAGTCGGCTCATCTGTCCGCGACATCAGAAGCACCGTGAGACACAGTCTTTCCGAAAAGAAGACTCCCGTCAGGAACATCCTCAACCCGTCAATGCCAATCAACCGGCTTACCCGACTGCAATGAACATAACTCCGAGGGCAGGGCACCATTGTGATGCTACCAAACAATCAGGAAATGGTAGAGGATTCCGCGCTTTTTTCAAGGGTCGCAGGATTCCGCGCTTCGCTTGCGGGAGCCTGCTTGCTCCGCAGGCGCTTGGTACCCAAGAAACGGGGGGGGATTTTGTGGGTTTTGGGGGAAGAATATTGGTGGGAGCGCCTTAATCAATGCGGGCGCTTTGCGCCCTGGCAGCGGTTAGATTTCAATGGCTTACGTGAGCTAGCTCCCGACGCCATTAAAATCTAACCGCTGTTGTACCCGCCGGGCGGGTACAACGCATTGATTAAGGCGTTACGAGGTGGGATTCTTACAGAAAAAACGCACAACATTTCTGGTGTGCGTTTCTTGTAGCGGGTCGCAGGATTGAACTGCGGACCTCATGATTATGAATCATGCGCTCTA
>CAMCFO010000038.1 GCA_945874155.1 uncultured Bacteroidales bacterium | reverse complement strand
AGTTTTCCGCTTATGTATATGTCATCCAAAGGCTCCCTGGAGACAAAGTCACGGTCGAAATATTTGCTGAGCTTGTCAAACACTTCCGAGATATTCTGGTCCTTGCATATAATCTTGTGTGATGTCCAGCTTATGACCGATTCCACATCTACCGATTTCACGCTTTCAAGTCTGCCGCTCTGGAAAGCAACCTGCTGACTTGGGAAAAGGACACAAGTCTCCGAGGTTTCTGTCTCCACCTGGACCTTGCCTGAGACCAGGGTAACGACTGCTGCCTCGTCCGTTGTGGAAAAATTGAACTGCGTTCCAAGAACGGCCACATTCATCCTGTCCGAGAGTGCCGTGAATGGCCTCTGCTCATCCCTTGCCACATCGAAATAGGCTTCCCCTTCCAGATACACCATTCTGCCGGTGCCGGAAAAATTGGACGGAAAGGTGATACTGGAAAGAGAATTAAGATAAATACCGGTGCCGTCGGAGAGTTTCAGATTCACCATCTTGCCCCTTGGAACCCTTATGCTGTTGTAACCTTTGGCCGACTTTGTCCCCAATTGGACGGAATTGATGGAAATGCAGCCTTCATCATCCACAGACACCTCTGCCTGCTTGGAATCCACTGAATAGTACTTCCCCTCTGCTGTACGGAATACTATCTTGTCGGAGGCGATGACTCCCCAATCCTCAGATGCAGCCTGAGTCAGACGTTCTTCACCATAGTCCTGATTGCCTTGTCCATTGAAAATCAGGAAAACAGCAACGGCAGCAGCCGCAGCGGAAACGGAAACTGCAGCAGTTATGTAACGCAAAATACGACGCCCCTTTCCTGATGTCTTGATTCGGGATGCAATCGAACCCCAAGTTTTTTCTGAATCGGGAACTGCACTCTGTCCCTTGGCAAGAGCCTGATTCCAGATCTTTCTGCAATGTTCATAATGGCTTGCTATATCGCTGTCTTTCAACAGTTCCGCAAGACGAGTCTTATCTTCTTCTGTGAGTTCATTCCGGAAAGAACGGATGAACAGATTCAAATTATTATCCATAAATAAAGGCCTTTACCAATATAGACACAAAAAAATGAGGACACCCTTGAAAAAAGAGCATCCTCATTGATAAACAGCTCAAAACACTACGGATATTTATTGCAGTTTGTCGAATGTGACAGTCTGAGGGTCATTCATATTCACGGTCATACGGTAGGTACCCCAGTCATCCCACTTGTCGCTGGAATCCTTCCAAGTAAGGTCACCGCTGCCGTTTTGGGTTATCTTTCCGGTGTTGTCCACAAGTTTTACTCCATTCACTATTCCACCGTTCCACCAGATGTTGCCGTAGTACTTGAACTTCAATGTATTGGCCCACCTGTCGTAAGGTTCGAGATGCCACCAGCTTTCTTTATAACGACCTGTAAACTGATAAACTTTGTCATCTATTTCTGCCATAAATGGCTGATTTGATGATTCGCAAGTCCATCCGACACAATTTTTGATTGTAAGATTTGCAACACCTTCGCCAGCAACTATCATAGTAGAGTAAATACCTCCATTATTGATTCCCTTGAATAGTGTCCACGAATTGGTCGGTGTCTGACCCTCGTCATCCCAAGAAGGATTGTGTGAGCCGAGATGCAGGATGAATTTGTATGAGCCTGTCTTTGCATTGAACTTGCCGTCTTTGAGGAAATCAGGGTCCATCATCACATATTCCAGATTCTTGCAGCCGCTGAGTACGAAGTCTTCACCCTTGGTAAATTCAGTGGTGATGCTGTATTCATTGTTGCCGCTATATGTCAGGGCTTTGCCATTGACTTTGAGGTCCAGACTCTCCTTCTTCGTGATGGTGAAAGTCATAGGAACAGAATTGTAGTTGAATTCCAAGCTGTAATAGCCGGCATCTGTGATATTCCACATTTTATTTCCATCCGCATTGAGACTCACTCCGTTATCTCCCTTTGAAGAGTCCGGGTAATATATTTCTCCATTCCAACCATCCTCGGATGTATTTTCACCATAAATTCTCAGGTTGCCGGTTTTAAGATAGCCGATCCAGCTTGCAATCCCGTTGGAAGGATTTACATCCATCTCGAAGGTCTTGGGTGTCCATGAAAGCGGGTCTCCCGCAAGCCAGAACCTTTCCCCACGGTCCTGAAGCACCTTGAGCTTCATTGTGTTGGTGTTGAGTATGATGGTGTAATATTTCTCAGTGTAGTTCTTTCCGCCCCATTGCTGTACTTTCAATGAAACCGGTGTACTTGAATACACCACGTCAAATTCAGGATCTTCCGATGAAATCCACCCGTCCACAGCGTTGTAATAGAAGCCGCTGTTTCCGGCAGCGAAATAAATATCATAGTCCTGACCACCGAGCCATACATGTTCAATGGTAAAGACACCCGGTTCAGTTTCTGTCATAGTCTTGTCTCCGAGAGCCTCCGGATGTGTGGAAGACATAATGGGCGCCTGACGCTCAACTTTGGTTGCATTTGCAAGGTCGATGTCCACGTTGCTGACAACCCCGGCTTCCCATTGCACAGCCTCAGTCATATCGAACTTATAGACAGAACCGTCCGTAACGACAGTATAAGTCACTGAACCGGACTCGCTTGCTGCGATTTGAGCAGGGACTGTGGCGATGTAGATTCCTTTTGCAGAAGCCTTGTCTGAAACAACGATTTCAGGATTGTCCACTGAAACGCTTACACTGTTGCCGCTTCCGGATACCGATTTCACCTTTCCGTCGTATCCCACGGTAATATTGCCGCTGAGTTTTCCGGCAGGGGCATTGACAGAAACACTCTTCACCTTTTCTCCGGTAGGATTGGAACTGTCATATACATTTACCTGAAGCATTGCTCCGGCGAGTTTAACTGATGCCTCATAAGCGGTTTCAGAAGCGACAGCGATATCAGCACCGTCCTTGGCTCCTCCGATCATACAGGCACGGCTGCCCGAGAGACCAAGTGCCTTTTGAGTCTGGCTCGCAGGAATGCTGAAGACCACTCCGTCAGATGAAATGGAAGATGATGAAGGGGATATGATTCTGTAGTTGCCTTCCGGGATGGCTTCAAAGGTGAAAGCGGCCTTGCTGCCGGCTATGTCCGGTGCGTTCAGCTTGGAGGTGGCTTTAACGGAATAATCAGAGGTTGAAATGAGTGCGGCGGTCTCACCTGCAGTCCAGACCGGTTGTACCCCGTCTTTGATGCCCATCTTGGTAAGGGGTGCAGATTCAACTGTGACCTTGATGGTTTTGCTCTGGTCCTTTACCTCATTTTCCTTTTGGCAGGACACTGCGGCCAATGCCACGATTGTTGCAATTGCTAAAATCTTTTTCATATTATCTACTCAAGTTTCGCAAGTCTTAATTATCTGATTGAAAGTTCATTGGAAAGACTTGCGAAACTTTTCCAACGCACTTTCTTTTAATATCCACGTTACACCCTCCCAAAATCACTCCCCTTGGGGGAGGAAAAATGAAAACAACCTTCCGTAATTCATTGTCAGAAATTCTTCCAGACCAAATCAGTCTTGCCGGAAACAGTGATTTGAATATTCTTGCCTGCAATCTCAACCAGCATCAGACTTTCGTTATCATTTATGATGTTTACAAAATCTTGATCCCCGCAAGGCTCAATCAAACCGTAGGAGTGATCATGGCCGGACAACATCAGATCCACACCCGCTGAATTAAGGACAGGAAGAAATTTCTCCCTTATGTGAATGTTCCCGTGCCAATTTCCGGTCATAGGAGGTATGTGCAGAGCCACTATCCTGGTCTGGTGACCGCTATTTTCAGCCACGGATTTAAGCCAATCCGCCTGCTTCTCACGATAAGAGTCGAATTCCGACATACCGCTGTATTCGAAATCCGTATCAGGTTTGTCCTCACCGCAATCCAATATGATGAAGTTGGTCTTGCCAACGTTGAAGTCATAGTAAAAACGCCCGGCACGTGTGGGGAAATAATCTCCCAACTTGTCGGAATAGCAGCCTCGTGTCTCGTGGTTGCCACGGACATAGACTATAGGAACGGACCTGGCAAAAGCCCCCACACAAGCATCAATCAGCTTCGAGTAGATTTGCCCGTCACCGTTCACGGTGGAAAGCATATCTCCATTCAGGAGCACGAAATCCAGTTTGGTAACATCTATGCCGGAGAAGAGTTCTCCTATGCGTTCCGGATTTTCGTGTATGTCATTTATCACCGCAAAACACACATTATCGGCATCGGAGCTGAATGTGCGGAAATGCGTGGAACCGTCATAATTGGCACTGGAAGCCACAGTATTCCCGAAAACCATATTCCCGTAATCGCCATAACTGACCGTCTCTTTTGAGAATATCCTGTAAAAGTATTCAGTACCGGGTTTCAGGCCTTCCAGTCTGACACAGTGCAGAGTATCCAAGACCCTTCGTCTGCCGTCTTTGCTGTCATAGGCAACGGGATGATATTTAGAATAAAAGGTATTGCCCACATATTCGTCGTATTCAACCCACGCCATAGCAGGTTTGTCGGTCTTCCACATTATAGTGACTCCATTCTCCGACATATCTGTGAGCCAGGGACCGTGAGTGATTCTGATCTGTGCCGCGACAGGCAGTTGCAGCAATAAAGCAACAGCAAAAATTATTGTCACCTTTTTCATATTATCGGTTATTAGATATTTTCCGTGTCTTATCTATAGACACAAAAAAAGAAGGACACCCTTGAAAAAAGAGCATCCTCCGTGAAAAATCTTTTAGCAAAAATTCCTGAACTTCAAAGTCCGAGGAAAATCAGCAATATCAGATTCTTTTTTGCGAAAATACGTATTTGCTTGAGACTCTTGGTGATATAAGCTTCGACAGTCTTTTCGGACAAGCCCATATTCGAGGCTATTTCGGAATTCTTCAGGCCTTCGTTGCGGGACATTTCGAAAATCTGACGGCATTTCGGGGATAGTGTCTTCATAGCTTCCCATACCACTATGCTTATGTCTTCTTCAGTGATTCTGCGCTGCTCCATATCAGCAGTGCCAAACTCCGCCATAAACTCCAGGCTGGTTGTAGGTACTCTGCCCCTGAGTTTGTTCAGACAACGGTTGTGTATGGAACTGCGCAGATAGGATTCCACGGAAGTGTGGATTTCTATGCTGCCCCTGTTGGTCCAAAGGTAGAGCATCAGGTCCAGCACCACTTCCTCGGCATCCAGACTGTCGATGTAGAATGAGGCATAACGGTAGAGCACATCGTAGCAGGCATCATACAGCCTTTTGAAGGCATTGGTGCTGCCTGATTGCTTGAATTCCCGCCATATTTCATTGACACCCGTCATAGATTGCTACAGACTGTCAAAGATGAAAGGCAGAACTGATTCCACGCGGGCGAATTTGAGTATGTAGTCTGCTCCGACCAGAAGTATGGTCATCGGTACGCCGCCCTTGGTCTGATATTCAGCCATCACCTGACGGCATTGCCCGCAAGGAGTGGCCGGTCTGCCGCACAGTTGCCCGTCCTTGACAGCTGCAATCGCAATGGAAACCATAGACTTGTCGGGATTGTTGGCATTGGCATAGAACATTGCCGTCCTCTCGGCGCAAAGTCCTGAAGGATAGGCTGCATTTTCCTGATTTGCACCAGTGATAATCTGCCCGTCTGAAAGCCTTACTGCTGCGCCCACATTGAATTTGGAATACGGGGCATATGCGCCTGAGACTGCCTTCACAGCAGCCTCTGCAAGTTCACGATCCTCAACTGAAAGCTCATTCAGAGACTCATAGCGTTCGTATTCTATTTCCAGAACATTCTTTGTCATAATCCTGTGGTTTTTTATAACTTTGCGCCTGTGTTGCACAAAAATTCCGGACAACACTAAAGTCCAAAGTGCACAAATATAACAAAATTCACATTTTTGAGCAAAATTCGCTTCCAAAACAGAAATTTAGCCGATGAAAATTTGCGTAGGATTATCAGGAGGGGTTGACTCCAGTGTGGCTGCCTTGCTGCTCAAGAGGCAGGGCTATGATGTGTTCGGCCTGTTTATGCAGAACTGGCACGATGCCTCCACCACCCTGCACGGAGAGTGCGAATGGGAAGAGGACCGCTTTGTGGCGGAGATGGTGGCCCGCAAGATTGGAATACCTTTCTATTTTGTGGATTTGAGCAAGGAATACCGCCAGAAGGTGGTGGACTATATGTTTGCGGAATATGCGGTCGGAAGGACTCCCAACCCTGATGTGCTGTGCAACCGGGAAATCAAGTTCGCGGCATTTTGGGAAACGGCAAAGAAACTGGGGGCGGATTATGTTGCCACCGGGCATTATTGCCGCAAGGATACTCTCAAAGACGCAAATGGACAGGAGGTGTTGGTGCCCAAGACCTGGGGCGACGGGGGTATGACACCGATTTACAGGATTTTCGAGGGCAGCGACCCCAACAAGGACCAGAGCTATTTCCTCTGCCAGCTTACCCAGGAGCAGCTTTCCACTGCACTTTTCCCTATTGGTGACATCTGCAAGCCTGAGGTCAGGCGTCTGGCTGCAGAGGCGGACCTGCCTTCGGCCGACAAGAAGGATTCCCAAGGCATCTGTTTCGTGGGCAAGGTGGATCTGCCGACTTTCCTGAAGCAGAAACTTGAGGCCAAGGAGGGTGATGTGGTGGAGGTATATCCGGCATTCTATGAGCAAAGCAGTCAGTATCAGGAGATTGCCGAAATCTTGAGGTCCATTTCCATTGACGGGACTGAGGCTGATATGATTTCCTCATACATAAGCGAGACCAAGGGGGCCGGAAGCGAGGGCGTATGTCACTGGGATATGGAAAAACTTGCCGGACTCAGCGACGACCAGCTGGACTGCCTTAGCAGGGAGATAGACTACTCTTCCATTCATTTCGAGACCGAGACCTACCGCAGCGGCAGGAAACACGTCAAGAAAACCCGCTACAAGGAGAATCCGTTCGCCAAAATAGTGGGCCGTCACGACGGGGCGCATTTCTACACCATAGGCCAGAGAAAGGGCCTGAACATCGGTGGGCACAGCGATTCCATCTTCGTGATTTCCACAGATATAGACAAGAATATAATTTATGTGGGGCAGGGGCACAGGCACCCCGGACTCTCCCGCAGCTGCCTCAGGATTCCCCTTGAGGACCTGCATTGGATAAGACCGGACCTGGAACTCCAAGCCGGAGATATGTGCAGGATGAGAGTAAGGATACGCTACCGCCAGCCCCTCCAGAACGCCACGCTCCTGATGAGGAAGTCAGCGCTGTACATTCTTTTCGACTCCCCGCAGCGGGGCATCACTCCCGGTCAGTTCGCTGTCTGGTATGCTGCTGACGACGAGATGATTGGGAGCGGGGTTATCTGACAGAGACACCCGGCCGGGGCCGGGTGTGACGTTGGATGTGATAATCCCAATTTTTCTGAGAGGATAATAGTTATTTTTGTGAGGATTACTTAACTTTGTCTGCACATCAAATTGGTTGCATTATGAGTTTTGAACAACTGGATTTTGTAACATATTGCATTGGTAATTTGTCCATAAGGTTGCATTTGCCTCAAAGGACCGTGTACACCAAACTCAAGAATTCAGGTATCCTTGACAATTATATTATCAGGGGATATGATGTGCTGCATACTTTTGGCAAAGATTACATTATGAATGACCTGATTTCATATATGCAGGAAAAAGGAGCCTTGATATGAAACTCTACCATTCATCAACAGTAGTGGTCGAACATCCTGATCTTAAGCACTCCAGAGATTATTTGGATTTCGGCAAGGGATTTTATTTGACATCATTGAAAGAACAGGCTATTCGGTATGCAGAACGTTTTTTGTTAAGAGGCCAAACTGCATTTTTGAACAAATACGAAATTGAAGAGAATTTTCCAAATAATGGATGATTCAAGAAACATAATTCTACAGGCCAAAAATGCCAGAATAATATCCATACTTGCAGAGAAATTTGACGGTTCATTGGACAAAGCTATGGATGTATTTTATAATTCTGCGACCGCTCAGATGATACAGGATGGAGTAGCGGATCTGCATTGCAGGAGTGATCGTTACCTTGCAGAAGAAATCTACAGAGAGTATACAGAGACACCCGGCCGGGGCCGGGTGTGACATTGGATGTGGATAGCCGGAACCGGGTGTCTCGTCAATGATGGGATTGATGCGAAGGAGCGGAACAGTTTTATCTGACCTGAATGCGTACAGTTGCGCTGCGCAGTCCCTTGCCGCTGACCTTAAGGACGGCATTTCCGGGAGTTTCGCCGGCTTGGAGAATGACAGTCAGGGCACCGTGGAAAGCGTGCATCTGCGGCAGGTGGAAAAGGTCCAGACAAGTCGGGTCTCCATTGGCGGAAGCCCGGTATGATGCGGCACCGTCCACGCTGAATTTCAGCAGATTGGCAGCATCCGGGCAGATGTTCCCGTCCTTGTCCACCACCCTCACAGTCAGATAACACAGGTCCTTGCCGTCCGCCTTCATAGCCGGAATTTCATTCTGCCCGAGATAGGACAGACCGCTAACAATCTCAATATGATGAGGCTTTCCGGCAGTGCGCACCACCTTCTCGGCCACCGCATTTCCTTGGGCATCGTAAGCCACGGCCTTGAGTTCGCCCCTTTCATAGCGAACTGCATCCCACATAAGTCTGTAACGGGATTCGTGACTCTCTTCCTGCAGACCCTTGGCCAGCGGGGTCGGCTTCTTGCGCTGGCGGCCCTGACTCACCCCGTTCACGAACAGCTCCGCTTCAGGGCAGTTGGTATAGACAAACACGGGCACCTCGTCTCCCTCTTTCCAGTTCCAATGTGGCAGCAGGTGCAGGGTAAGTTCCTCCTTGTTCCAGAGGCTGCGGTAGAGATAGAACCTGTCCTTAGGAATGGAAGCCAGGTCTATGATTCCGAACATTGAACTGTGGTTAGGCCAGGCATCGGTGTCGTAAGGTGTAGGCTCTCCAAGATAGTCAAAACCGGTCCAAACGAACTGTCCCATAGTCCAGGGATAATCCTCTTCAAGGGCAAAGTCTATGTCCGGCACATTGGACCACCAGCAGGCATCCAGGTCGTAGGAAGAGCATTGATGGTCAGCATCCACTGCTCCGAAACGCTTCTGGGCCGGGAACTTGTACACTCCCCTTGAGCTCACTGTCGATGCCGTCTCCGACCCGAGGACAAAGCCGTGGGGCAAGTCCCTGTAGGCCTCCAGATATCTGAAAGTGCGGTAGTTGAGTCCCGGAATGTCAATGAGTGCCGCAAATCCGTTGTCCAGCACACAGGACACCTGGTCCATTCCGCAGGTGCAAGGCCTGGTCGGGTCTTCGCGGTGGCATATATCCTGAAGGAAACGCGCCACCTTGTAGCCTTGGGAATCGCATTGAGTCGGTACCTCGTTGCCTATGCTCCAAAGTGCCACACAAGGGGAATTCCTCCAGCAGCGCAGCATCCTCACCATATCCCTCTCGGCCCAGGTTATTCCTGGAATATCGGACTCCTCATTGAAGAAACGGTGATATCCGTTCTCACATTTGGCAATATCCCATTCATCGAATGGCTCTATCATCATCATAAAGCCCATTTCCTCACACAGTTGCACCAATTCCGGTGCCGGCATATTGTGGGAAGTGCGGATGGCATCGCATCCCATATCCTTAAGCAACAGCAGTTGATGACGCAGAGCCGAGACATTCACCGCTGCCCCGAGAGGCCCGAGATCGTGGTGATTGCAGACTCCGTGGAATTTGCGCGGCTGTCCGTTCAGGAAAAAGCCCTTCTCCGGGATAAACTCCATAGTGCGGATTCCGAAACGGGTCTCATACACATCCGCCAGACGCTCTCCGTCGTAAATCTCAGACACGGCCCTGTAGAGGAAAGGGGTCTCAGGCGACCAAAGCTGCGGATTTTCCACTATGAAATTCTGCACCAGAGGCTGTCCTGCACCTGTCTTGCCTGCAAAGGTCTTCACAGCGGCGAGCTTGCCGTCAGGAGCATATATGGAAGTGATTATCTTCAACGCTGCGCCTTCCCCACCTTCCACTTCCGTTTCAAGATGCACTGAAGCATAGCCGGGCTTAACGTGAGGAGTTGTAATATGAGTGCCCCATACAGGCACGTGAACCTTGTCGGTGGTCACCAGATGCACATTGCGGTAAAGCCCTGCACCGGGATACCATCTGGAAGAAAACGGACGGTTCTCCAAACGCACGGCAAGAGTATTGACACCTCCGTCAGTGTTCAGATACGGGGTGGCATCGAAGTGGAAGGGACTGTAGCCGTAAGGTGAACGACAGGCTTCCCTGCCGTTCACATAGACCACTGCCTCACTCATTGCCCCGTCAAAAAGCAGCTCTGCCTGACGACCTTCCGGGACCTCGAAAGTGCAGCGGTACCAGCCCACACCCACATAGGGCAGGCCTCCGGTCCTTCCGGTCTTGAGCGTGGCCTCAGTCTCGAAATTCTGAGTCACAGCCACACTCTGGAGGTCATTCTCGATGCTGAAAGGTCCTGTGATGGCCCAATCGTGGGGCACGGAAACATTTTCCCATGCAGAGTCGTCATAGCCCGGCTCCTGAGCCTGAACGGCATCTCCAAGATGGAACTTCCAGCCTTTTTCAAGCAAAGTTTCATTGCGCTGGGCAGACAAAGTCAAGCCGCAGGAGAGCAACAGGGCAAGTGAGATCAAAAATTTCATAGTTGTCAGTCTTTGAATGGATCAAGAGCAATGGTAGGTGCACCTGAGGAGAAAGAACCCAGACCGTAACCGCCATTATAGCCGTCCGGAGCTTCAGGTTCCCAATAGAACACGCCTTTGCACACCTTGAGAGCCTTGGTTTTCTCGAGCAGATAAGTGAGCATTTCCTTTCCTGCCTCCGGTTTGGACACAGGCATTCCCACTTCGCAAATCATCACGTCTTTGCCGTAGGAAGCAGCCACGGAAGCTATGTTTGCAAGGCATTTGTCCACAGAATCCTTCCAGTTGGTAGAGAAGTCTCCAAGTTCATCATCCCACCAGCAAGGATAGAGGGACATACCGATGATGTCGTATTTTCCTCCGGCCGCGTTGAGCACCGGGAAGAGCCTGTCATAGAGATAGATATTATCGCCTCCGTCCAGATGCACAATCACCTTGCAGTCCGGATAGACAGCCTTGGCAGCATCGTAGCAGGCATTGGTAAGTGCTGCATAGTTCTTGCCCCCGTTCTCGGAATATGAGCCCAGCGGCCACATCATTCCGGTGCGGGTCTCGTTGCCGGCCTGCACCCATTCCACCTCGACGCCATAGTCCTTGAGCAGTTTCAGCACCTCGGTGGTGTGGTCGCCTGTAGCCTTCACGAGTGCTTCGAGGTCGTAGTCAGCCCACGCCGCAGGCACAGTCTGATGTGCAGGGTCAGCCCAGGTGTCGCTGAAATGGAAGTCAATCATTATCCTCATTCCGAGCCTTTGGGCCCTGATGGCTTTGGCAAGCACGTCCTCCTTTCCGTTCCAGCCGTCTGCAGGGTTCACCCACACGCGGAGTCTTATGGAATTGAAGCCGATTTCCTTCATAAGGGCGGTACATTCGCGTTCCTTACCCTCATCATTGTAGAATTTCATTCCCTTGGACTCCATTTCGGTGACCCAGCTGATGTCGGCACCTTTGGCAAATGCGGTCCTGTCGATTTCCTGAGGAGGCTCAGGAGTAGGAACTGCAGGTTTGGAGCAGGAGCTGCAGGATGCTGCCGAAAGAATGGCCGCAACTGCGAATATGTTTATAAGTCTTGTGTTCATACTATTGCTTAAGCATTGTGTAGCTTGGCGCTGCAAAGTTAGTCAAATCCAAATTAAATGTATATGTTCCCGTTTCAGTTGGGACGATATTTTCTCCCCAGACGAGAGTTCCGTCCAGGTCGGAGTCGCCGTATTTCCATCTCCAGCTGTCGGTATCATCGCCCAAGACGAACTGCAGGCCCCATCCGACAGGATCAATTACGCAAGTGGCTGTCCATTTGCCGTTATCAAAGGTCATAAGGTCTGCGGTTGTAGTCCAGCCGTTGAAGTCTCCGGCAACGGCCACAGCGGTCGTGGCAGTTTCAGTCCAGGTCATTGTGTTCATATCCAGCACCACATAGTGCATACCCGGATCTTTGCTCCAGAGATTCCAGCCGCCGGTTTCAGCAAGTGTGAAGGCATTGTCGCTGCCTGTGGTGCCGAAAATCTCTCCGGTCAGAGGATTCTTGAAGCGGAAGTTGGAGTAATTGTCTCCCCAGGATGGATCCGTGTAGATGAATCCTTCATAAATGCCATCCTCGAGAGGAGCAAGTACGGACGCAAGACTGAGTTGCTGTTCCCCATTCTTGAAGTAGTACCAGGCCTCCATAGTTTCAGGCCACTGCACAGCCGGTGCGTCATTGGCGGTGAGTTCCCATTTGCCGTTTACTACATCCACAAAGAGAACGTAAGAGCCTGTCTGGCTGATACTTATCTCAGAAGCCCCAGCGGTTCCCGGGATGAATTCAAGCGAACCGTCAGCATTTGCACTGATGCAGAAAGGAAAATCAGCAGGGGTGCCTGTTCCTGTGTTGATATTGTATTCGGCACCTTTGCCTGAAATGGCTATGCTACCGCTGCCACTCAGTTCCAATGTAGCCTTGAAGCCGGCGGCAGATGCAGAATACTTGAGTTCTATCTCCTGGCCTCCGATTGTCGCAGTCATAGACGGAACATATACCTGTTTCCATACATTCTGCTTTGTGTCAGCGGTCACATATTGCACTCCGGCAGGTTCAGCAAACCAGCAGTTATTAAGGGAAGCAGGCACGAGGGAATAAGCTGTCCATTCATTGTCACAACCCCATACCACACCGTCAGGAGCCACAAAGAAGCAGTTGTACCAGGTTGATGGCGTGCATACGAAACCCTCATATACATCCGGTGTTTCAGATTTTGCGTGGAGAATTCCCAGCACAATGGTCATATCATCCTTATTCACGATTTTCATTCCGCTTTCTGCCGCAAAAGGAGTCACCTTGAGAGCAAGAGTCTCGCTGTAAGTGCTTTCGCGACCTATTGCAATGGCAAGACGGGCAAAAATGTCGTGTTTTACATTGTCGTTGAATCCGAGTTTTATCATCTGCTGATTGAGCTGAAGCACAGTGAGTTGTGCTGATGAAGCATCGCTCTTCAGCTCAGTGTCGGCGTGTTTGGAGAAATCCTCCTTATCCGAAAGCTGGAGGGAAAGTCCGACCACTCCTTCAGGAATTCCCGCTGTGGGGTCATTCAGGGAAGCAAGTTCTCCCAGCTTCCAGTAGAAGGTCACTGCAAGCGCATCCTTGTTTGCTTCCTTAAGCACTATGTCATAGGAGCTTGCACTGAATGCAGAAGGCTGTTCAGGAGGAGTGACTATTAGTTTTTCTCCGTCCTTCTCGCAGGCGGTCAGGGCCATAAAGCCTGCAATCGTTGCAAATATCTTGTGTTTCATAATTACTAAAATCCGTATTGGGTATTGACAGGTTTGAGACTCGGGTTGGCAGAAAGCTCGGCTTCAGGTATAGGCAGGTATTTGTATTTGGAATCCACGTCCTTGCCGTCTTCCACGCCGCCTTTCCAGTTCCAGTTGTAGCCGGAGGTATATTTCCCATAGCGTATGAGGTCGGTGCGGCGGCAACATTCGGTATATAGTTCGCGCGCACGTTCGTCAAGTATGAAGTCCAGGGTCAGCTGCTGGGCAGTAATATTTCCGGATTCATTGCCGTAGGCACGCTTGCGCAGGTCGTTCACTTTCTCAAGCGCATCGGTCTTGCTTGCTCCCTGACCGCCCCTGAGCACAGCCTCGGCGAAGATGAGATTAACTTCTGCAAGCCTGAACATAGGGAAATCGGTGTCAGCACCCGAAACGCTGGTGTCTGAAGAAGGCTCTCCGTCATCGGTGAGGTTGGACCATTTGCTGAGCAGATATCCAGTGGAAGTGTCATCGTGGGCGGCTATGTCCACCGGCCTGTCCTTGTACATATAGGTATCATCTCCGGCAACTGCATAATAGTCAGTGTTTTCAGGATCAAAGAAAATCCTGTCGCAGCTGATGAACTCTCCCCTGCTGTCGCCGTCCTCGAATTTGTTTACGAGTTCCCTGCGGGCACGGAGGCAATTCCAATAGGCATTCACTCCAAAGTCCTTGAGTATGTCCACATAATTGTCGAAACGGGTGGCGCAAACCAGATAGGTACCGGCTCCCCAGGCTACTGTATGGGTGGCATCACAGGCAAGCGAGAATATGATTTCGTTGGTTCTGAGGTGGTTGTCGGCATTGAAAAGTTTGTGATAGTCATTCTCCAGGGAGAATCCGGCATTGAAGACGCTCTGGCAGGCTGCTATGCATTCGTCATATCTTGACTCTCCGGTATAGACCTCGGCATTGAGATAGAGCCTTGCAAGCAGTGCGGATGCGGTTGCGGAAGTGAAATGTCCGTAGCAGGTGGACGGCAGCAGATTCTGCAAGTCCTTGAGTTCGGATTCCACATAACCGAAAAGCTGTTTGCGGTCGTAAATCGGCGGGATATATGAACCCACTCCGGAATTCTCATCCACGAAAGAAACTGCCGGGAAAAAGTCTATGGCGTGGCTGTAAGCAAGTGCCCTGAGTCCCCTCGCCTCGTTGCGGTACCTTATGATAAGTGCACGGTCACCTTCTGAGAATCTTTCGATTTCGGAGTCGGCGGCATTGCGTATCAGCTCGTTGGAAAGTGCAACAATATTATATATATGGTAATAGATGGCGGAAACCCATTGGTCTGAGGCTGTCCAGCAGAGATTGTTCAAGTCCGTGGTGCTTTCGCCGGCCGCCCAGACATTGTCGATGTTGTCGGTGGTGGCTTCCTGGAACATTATCAGGGAACGGGTGTAATTCTGGAAACGGTCATCGGAGGATATGTCCGACAGATTCACTATCAGGGAGCTGTAGATGCCCGCAAGCACTGCCTCATAATTGGCTGCGCTGACATAAACGTCCTTTGAAGTCGTCTCCACGTGCGGATACTGGTCCAGCGAGCAGGCAGAGAAAACTGCTGCAAGTGAGAGGACCGCAAAATATTTCAATACATTGTTTTTCATAATCTCGAAGTCTTTAGAAATCCAAACCTAAGCTGAGGGAGACGATTCTCGGACGCGGATAGAAGGAGCTGTCGAAACCGTTAGGTATTTCCGGATCCACGCCTGAGTATTTCGTGAGGGTGAAAACATTCTGCATCATCACTGAAGCCCTGACGCCTATTGCGTTGCTGCAGAAGCGTCCGAAGTCGTAACTTACTGTCAGATTGTCCATTTTGAGGAAGGATGCGTTCTCCACATAGTAGTCGGAGAAGAACTGGCGCTGCTTGAACTGGGTGTCGCGATAGCTTGCGTGCAGGTTGCTCAACTGAGGCGCACTGTATTTCATAGTTTCGAGGGCACCGGTATTCACCGCCATTGCGTTGTAGGCGTAATTGCCTATGCTGGCACGGAAGGTGGCGGAAATGGTGAGGCTTTTCCAGCTGAGGCTGGTATTGAGGCCCAGAAGCACATCTGCCGCAGGAGAATGGTAGCAGTAGCGGTCTTCCATTGTGATGGTTCCGTCGTTGTTCAGGTCGGCATAGGCTCCTTCAATCGGGCGGCCCTGAGTGTCATAGAGCTGCTTATAGACGAAGAATGAATACGGAGCCTGTCCCTCTGTCATCACCTGGACGTACTTGCCGTCAATGAGCGGGCCCACGAGGGTCTCGGTGACTTCTCCGTCGTCAATGAGTGTCAGATTGGTAATCTTCACATTCTGCCAGGTCACATTGGCCCCTATTTCCCAGGTCCAGTCCCCGGTTCTGACAGGCACCAGATTAAGGGATGCCTCTATACCGGAACTGTTCATATTGCCCACATTGGTCATAATCATTCTTGAGAAATTGGTTCCGGCAGGAGTAGGCACGGTGGCAAGCAGGTCGTTGGTCTTGCGGGTGTACCAGTCGAAACTTCCTGTAATCCTGTCGTCAAGGAAGCCGAAGTCGAAGCCGGCGTTCCAGGAACGTGTGGTTTCCCATTTGAGGTCGCCCACATAGGAGGAAGGCTTGTAGGTGGTGATGTAATTGCCGTCCTGACCTATGTACTGATTGCTGTCCGTACCTGAATAATAGGCCGGCAGATAATTGTAGTTGCCTATTCCGTCCTGCTGTCCGGTGACACCGTAACTTGCTCTGATCTTGAGGTTTGTCACTGCGTCCACATCCTTGAGGAAAGGCTCTTCGGAGAGATTCCAGGCAAGGGCGACAGAAGGGAAGGTACCCCAGCGGGTCTGCGGAGAGAAACGGGAAGTGCCGTCCTGACGTATGGTTGCTGTAATCATATAGCGGGAGTCATAGGACAGGTTCACCCTGCCGTACCACGACATCAGCGTATGTCTCTGGTCAGTAGGCAGGAAAGCTCCGTTGAGCGACTCGCCGGCCGCATTATAGATGTCGCCTGCGGATGTGGTGGCCTTCCAGTACTGGAAATCATAACCAAGTGTGGCATCTATGCGCAGCTTGGCTGGTTTGATCACGGTGCTGTAGTTCAAATATGCAGTCACGAGGCTGTTCTGGTTGTATGAAGGTCCGTAAGGCGCATAATAACCCTTTGTATCATAATTGGATGCGGCAGTCTCCGGAATACTGGTGTAGCCGCGTCCGGTGGCCCAGTCATAGCCGTAGGCCACGTGCAGTTTGAGGTCCGGAAGGAAGTGCATACGGTAGTCCACCTCTGCATTTGCAACCACTCTTGCCACATCGGACTGGGCATCGGTCTGCATAAGCAGTCCGAGAGGGTTCTTCACCGCCTCCGTACTCGGCTTGCCCCCATTCACGATTTCAGTATATCCGCCGAATTCTTCCGAGCCTGAATAAACTGGAAGGGTGGGATTGAAGGTGGCAGCATTCCAGATGGCTGAAGAAGCAGCGAAGCGGTTGTGGTTCCAGGAAGCCTTGACATTCACCCCAAACTTAAGATAATCATCGAAGAATGAAGGGTTTATGGAGAAATTCGCAGTTGCTCTCTTGGCCTGGTCGGTCTTGAGTATACCCCTCTGGTTATAGTAACCCAAAGAGGCGCGCATAGGCACGTTCGGAGCCACTTTGCCGCTCAGACTCACGAGATTGTCCGTGCCATAAGCCGGAGTGTAAATCTGTGAATTCCAATCTGTCCTTTCGTTGCCGAGAAGGGAGGTATAACTATCATCCTGGGTGTTCACCACATTCACGAACTCGTCATAACTGAGCATATCCGCAAGTCTGGTTTTCCATTGCACAGAATGGGTTGTGTTAACATTGACTGTCAATTTGCTGCCGGAACCCTTCTTGGTCGTGATGATGATTACGCCGTTGGAAGCCCTGGAACCGTAGATTGCTGTGGATGAGGCATCCTTGAGCACGGTCATGGACTCGATGTCGGCAGGGTTGATCATAGACATGAAGTTGCCGTCGTTGCCGCTTATGCCTCCGATTTCCAGAGGAATGCCGTCCAGGACTATGAGAGGGTCATTGGAGGCATTGAGGGAAGCTCCTCCTCTGATTCGGATGGTGCTTCCGGAAGTCGGAGAACCGCTGGCGGACATTATCTGCACACCCGCCACCTTGCCGTTGATGAGCTGTTCAGGGCTGGAAATCAGACCGTTGTTGAAATCTTTCGTCCCGACCGAAGACACAGACCCGGTGAGGTCCTTCTTGGTGGTATTACCATAACCTATCACTATGGCATCTGAAAGCAATTCGGTGTCCGGGAGGAGCTGCACGTCTATGCGATTGCGGGCCTCAACCGGAATCACCTGGGTCTTGAAACCGAGGAAGGAGAAGGTCAAGGATGCATCGGGGTTTACATCTATGGAATAGTTACCGTCAATGTCCGTGACGACTCCGTTATTGGTACCTGTTACGACGACTGTCAGACCTATCATCGGATATCCGGCGTCGTCTATGACCGTACCCGAGACTTTGATGGAATTTTGGGCCGCTGCCCACTGAATGCTCAACAGCACTGCGCACAACAGGACGCTGCTGCGGACCATTCCCGATAAAGTTCGATTCATAAGTTGTGTCATTAATTATGTTCGTGCTGCAAAAGTAGGTTAAAGATACTTTTCGAAGCGCAACATTTCGGACAGGTTAGGCATCAAAATGGACAAATTCGCTCAATTTATTCAAGATTTGCTATATTAGCGGCGATTTAGGGATGATTTATATACAACAAATCGGACAAATGAGGCAAATACGACATCTTTTGACGGCCATCCTCTCCCTTTTACTGGGAGGCGCGTCCATCTGCAGTGCAAATGAAATTTTCCACACTCTGGCTTGGGAAACTCCGAATAACAAATCTGTTTTCTCCATCGTCAGTGACCGTGACGGCTATCTGTGGATGGGAACCAGCGAAGGAGTGGTGAGATACGACGGCTACAGGTCAAAGCATTACCGCTACAATAGCGAAGACAGCCTTTCCCTGAGCAACGACGTGGTGAATGTGATGCTGGTGGACGGAAGGCACATACTTATGGGTACAGATTCCGGCCTGAGCATCTACGACTGCGACAGCGACAAGTTCTTCAGCAGCAAACGCCTGGAAGGCAAGCATATAAAGGCCCTCTGCAAAAGCGGGGAAAACTATCTTGCAGGCACCACCACCGGTCTCTTTGTCTGGGACGGGGAAAACTTTGGCAAAGTGGCAGCCCTGCCTTCGGACCATATTTCGTACATCGCCACCGACAGAGGACGCATCTTCGCCGGAGCATACGGGCACATCTACGAGCTTGACCGGGACAATCCACTGATTGTAAAGAAGATACACAAGCTGCCAGGCCTCTCATCCTCCACTCTGGTTCTGGCAATCTGCGGCACGGAAAGGGCGGACAGGCTGATGATCGGAGCAGAAAACGGAATGTGGATTTACGACTGCAACCGGGGCCGGATGACCGAAAGACTCATCCGGGACATCCCCGTAAAAGCCTTTCTTGAGCACGAGGGAAGGCTCTGGATAGGCAGCGACAAAGGGCTATTTATCAGAGAAGGAAATGGAGTAATACGGGAATACTACCACAAGGTGGGCGACCAATCCTCACTTCCGAACGACGTGGTCTGGTGCATAAGCAGGGACGGAAGCGGGAACATTATCCTGGGCACAGACCACGGTGCAGCGATAGTGGAAACCGACCCTGATTTCCAGTTCACAGGTGTCAATTCCCTGACAAGTAGCGATGCGGGGCTTGATATAGGAGTGATGCTTAATGATGGCAGAGGCAATCTGTGGCTGGGTGGGAGAAACGGGCTCATCCGTTGCGGTAAAGAGAGTTCTGAAAGGTATTTCTCCGACAGCGGTCCGATGGGCAAAAGGCTTTCGCACAATAAGATACGGTCTCTGTACTACGACTACGGAAAACTTTGGGCCGCCACGGATGGAGGTCTCAACATCTACGACTACTCAAGCGGGAGTTGGCATTTCTGCAACATCTTCGAGCCGAGCGGGAATTTCAGTTCCAACTGGATGTACAGCATTGCAGCGGACGATTCAGGCAGACTGTGGATAGGAACCTACGACGGAGGAATTTTCGTAATCGACCACAGAAAGGCAGTCGCAAAAGAGGCAGTCTGTGATTTCCACCTCAGCAGCCTTTCCTCACCTGCGCTCTCGGGCAATATAATAAGAGCACTTGTATATCTGAACGGTAAAATCTATGCCGACTGCGGCAGCCACATCGATATCATAGATACGGAATCCCTGAATATCAGCCATATAGCCCTACCTTCAGAGGAATATATCACCGGTCTAAAGTCCATAGACGGGAAAATTGTCGCAGGCACCAACAAATGCCTTTATCAGCTGACGGAGGGCAAATTGCAAGCGGTAATCCAAGAAAACATTTTCGTGGATGCATTCCTGATGAGGGACGGATATTTCTACCTTTGCTCCGGCAAAAGGCTCTACCGGGTGCAGGATGGGAAATTGAGACTGGAGGCCACATCAGAACTGCCTCTTATGCAGATTGTTCAATATAACGGAAAATTACATTTCGGGACCATTGACGGCCTGCTTACTGAAACAGAAAGGACAGGCAGCTTAAAAAGCCTTGGACAAATCAGGATTACAGGATTCAAAGTCAATGATGAATATGCGGAGCGGCAGCTATGGAACTCTCCCGACGGGGCCTATGAAGTGGACCTACCCCATTCTTCCAACACCTTTGCAGTGGAGTTTTCCGATTTCAATTTTTCCCAGGCAAAACACAAGTTCTGCTACCGGCTCAAGGGCTTTGACGAAAAATGGAGGGAGGCAGAATCAGGACGGGTGAATTTTTTGAACCTGCCTGCCGGACATTACATATTTGAGGTTGCCCATTCCACCGCCGGTAATGAGCCTTTGGGTGAAATATGCCAGATGTCCATACTCATACGTCCGATATGGTATGCAACCACCTTGGCCTACATCATCTACATCTTGCTTGCCATTATTCTGATTGCCTGGATTGTGTATATAGTCAGGATGAGGCAACAACTTGAAATAGAAAAGATTGAACGGGAAAAGGCCATTGAGGCAGCGGACGGCAAGACTCGTTTTCTTAACAATATCACCAATGAATTCAAGGGAGAGCTGGGCACCGTGCTCAACTTTGTGGACCGTATGTCCAGGACTGAATCGGATGCTCTGAAGAGTGTCTCTGTGAGAGAGGCGCTTATAAGTGCTGAAAAAATGCACCTGCTCATAGAAAAGATGAGCGAATACAATTCCGACAACCAGTCCAGCCTTTTCATTCCTTCGCCGGTGGTAATCGAGGATTTTGCGGAAGAGATTTGGGATGAGTTCCGGGAAGGCTTTGAACAAAGGCAACTTAACCACAGATTCGTAAGTGACAGGATAGGATATGTCTTCTTTGCGGACAAACTGCTGCTCGCAACTGCCATACGCAACCTCCTGTCCAACGCCCTCAAGTTCACTCCATCCGGTGGCAGCGTGCTTATGAGCGTGAAGGTATGCGATGAAAACAAGGATATGGTGACAGCCAGGATTAGGATTGAGGACACGGGTTGCGGGATTGCCCAAGACGAAATGCCTATGATTTTCAACCGTTTCTATACTGCACCTTCCGGACATAGCCTGAATCCGGACGGAAAAGGCGACGGACTGTTCAAGGCAAAGAATATCATAGACTTGCACAAGGGCAGGCTTACGGTGAGTTCCAAACTGGGGCAAGGCAGCTGCTTCTCGATAGAGCTGTCCACAATGAAGGCAGATTCCTTCATACTGAAAGAAACGGGACAGGAAGAAATCAGGCTGCACGAGCTGTCCAATATATGGAGACACAACCGCAAGCCTATTATCCTGATGGTGGAGGAAAACAAGGACATACGGGACATAACGGTGGCCTCTCTCGGGAACGACTATTCTTTCCTGCTTACAGAGGACGAGGAAGAGGCCCTCAAGCTGCTCAAGACCGAGAAAATCGACCTGGTGATTACCGGGCTGCCATCCGGAGGGACCAAACTTTGCCGCAGCATAAGGGAAAACCTCACAACCACCTTCCTGCCTGTGATTTTCATTGGGGCCGGACAGGAGGCCAAGGGATACAGCATTGACTGCAGGCTGAACAAACCGTTGAGTCTGAGCGATTTGAACAACAATATCATCAAATTGCTCATAAAGCACGAGCAGTACCTGGACAAGATACACCAGCAGAAGATGCTGTCGCCGCAGATTGAGGATGTGCAGTCGGAGGATTCACGCTTTCTCAAAGAAATCGGGGAGATAATTGCCAGGCATATAGATGACCCGGAATTCAGTGCTGCGCAGCTTTGTGAGGAAAGCCACTGGAGTGCGAAGCAGGTTTACAGGAGAATCAAGGCACTCACAGGGATGACCGTAATCGAGTTCATAAGAGATGCCCGCCTTTCGAGGGCAGAACTTTATCTCCTACAGAACCACCTGACAATCAACGAGATAATGTACAAGGTCGGGTTCACTACGGCTTCCTATTTCGCCAAGTGTTTCAAGGACCGCTATGGGGTCACTCCAAGCGAGTACCTAACCAGGCATTCGGGCTATCGCCAGAACATAAATCCGAAATAGATGCGGGGACCGAGCGGGAAATCTGGCTGACGGGAGGTCACGTCCAGAAGGCAGTCGGCCCTCAGTACGATATGCACCTTGCGGGTGAGTGCGTATTCCACGCCTATGTAGGGACACACGGCCATAAAGGCATATTTGCGGTAAGAAGTGGTGCCGTCGTCAAGAATGAAGTCGGATGTGGTGGCATCGAGCACGGTTGCATTCTTGACCGCACCTCCACCTATGGTCACTCCTGCAAAAGGGAACCAGCGTCCTGCAGGGTATATGAAATCCACAAGAAGGCCTCCCCATCCTATGCTCTCGTTGCTGTTATTCTTCCCGTAATTCAAGTGGGACACAAATCCCTCACTACCCACACGCAGCCAGTTCCAGAGATGCACCTTTGCCGCTCCTCCGATTCCGAAAGGCATACCGTTCATACGCATAGGCCCGACTACAGCCCCGGACGGTGAGGCAAAATTCACATCCGAAGAAGTGAGCCAGCCCGTATGGAGCATCATACCCCCGGAACAACCCCGAAAGACCTTATACTTGGCCACGATGGTCGAATCGGGGCCATAGTCTTTGGACTGCTTTGCTCCTGTGGAAGTCCGCGCAAACCCGCAAACCGAAAAAGCCATTGCCACGAAGGCCAACAATATGGTAATCAGCAACTTTATCATATCTTCGGCTCGGTTTTGGGATTATCTTGATTCCGCCCCTTCGCCAAAGCATTGCGGCGCATCTTCTTGGCCACCACCCTCGCCAGACCGCCCTCGCTGGTCTCCTTGTACAATGATGGCAGGTCCTTGCCCGTCTGCTTCATCACCTTCACCACCTGGTCGAAACTGACCCTGTGAAGGCCGTCGGTGTAGGAAGCATAGATATTGGCATCCAGGGCCCTCGCTGCAGCATAGGCATTCCTCTCGATGCAAGGAATCTGCACCATTCCGCAAACAGGGTCGCAGGTCATCCCGAGATGGTGCTCCAGTCCCATTTCCGCAGCATATTCAATCTGATTCGGGGTACCTCCCATAAGCTGGGTCGCAGCAGCAGCCGTCATTGCACAGGCCACTCCCACCTCGCCCTGGCAGCCCACCTCGGCACCGGATATGGAAGCATTGGTTTTCACCACATTGCCCACGAGAGCCGCTGTGGCAAGAGAACGGATAATCCTCCTGTCACTGAAATCATAGACATTCTTAAGATGGTAGAGCACGCTCGGGAGCACGCCGCAGGACCCGCAGGTGGGAGCCGTCACAATGGTCCCTCCCGAAGCATTTTCCTCGCTCACCGCCAGCGCATAGGCGAAAATCATCCCCCTGGTACGCAGCACATCCTTGTAGCCCTCCGCCCTTATATAATAAGAGGAAGCCTTCCTGCGCAGATGCAGCGGCCCGGGAAGCACGCCTTCGTGGTCCAGACCGTTCTGGATTGACTCCTGCATACGGGTCCATATTTCAGAGAGAAAATCCTCAATCTCCTGTCCCTCAATCTCATAGACATATTCCCAATAGGACTTGCCGTTGGCATTGCACCAGTTCAGCAATTCCGTCATAGTGTTCAAAGGATAGATGTCCGGAGCCTGCACGGAAGGCAGCTGGTCGCATTCTATTGCTCCGCCTCCCACGCTGTAGAATGTCCATTCGTCAGACACCGACCCGTCCGGGGCAACTGTGGCGATGCTTATCGCGTTTGGATGATGAGGCAGAAAAACTTTAGGCTGCCATTCTATCTCCACCGGGCCAACTGCTCCAAGATCCTCATTCACAGCCACATCCGTAAGGTGTCCCTTACCTGTTGCAGCCAAAGACCCGTACAAAACCACTTTGAAGGCCTCAGCCTGTGGGTGATGCTGCAGATATACCCTGCAAGCCTCATTCGGTCCCATAGTATGGCTGCTGGACGGCCCTTTCCCTACTCTGTAAATCTCTCGAATACTCTGCATAAGTCAGATTCACTTGATAGACTCAAAAATTCTTCAATTTTGTAAAACCTCCGCGAAGGTACAAAAAAATGTTTTTAATTTTGCAGTGAAGTTGCACTCCAAGAAGAAACCTTCGAGGAACGGCCTGAAACAAATTTGCAGACAAGATGAGAATCAAAATATTATTGTGGATAATCTTGGCAATTGCCGCTTCCGCTTGCACAAGAACCAGCATACAACCTGTAGATGAACAAAAGTTGAGAACAGAAAGCGACAGCCTTGTATATGCCAACCGCAACATCGATTCCCTGCAAGTCCTGCTGAACCGTTTTTCCTCTGAAGGCAACAGCTACGGAGAAATAGCCGCCTGCCGCGAACTCGGACGCTGTCTCCGTGACGCAAGCCGCTTCGGGGATGCCCTTGATGCTCACAAACGCGGGCTCAAAGTCGCCGAGGAATGCTGCGACACCATCCAGATTATCCAGGCGCTCAACAACATAGGCACCGACTTCCGCCGTATGGGCATACTCGAAGATGCCTCCACCTTTCACTACAAAGCACTCACCTACTCCGACCTCTATTCCGACAAGACCTCCAAGACCGCAGTCAAAAACAGGGTAGTCTCACTCAACGGCATAGGCAACGTCCAGCTCACACTCGGAGACCTCGAACAGGCGGACAGCATCTTCAGAATGGCCCTCAAGGGTGAACAGAGCCTCGGGAGCGCACTCGGACAAGCCATCAACTACGCCAATATCGGAGCCATAATGGAAGAAAGAGGGCAAAAAGACTCAGCACTGTTCTATTATGGCAAATCATTAGAATTCAACGAGAAAGCCAATTCCAAGCTGGGAATTTCCCTCTGCCGCTCACATTTCGGGAGAATCTGGGAAGAAGAAGGCAACTACGACAAGGCAATAGCAGAATACAAAATCGCATACGACCTGATGAACGGCCAGAGCGACATCTGGCACGCCCTCGAATCCGCCCTTTCCCTCTCCCGCGTAAACATTGCCAGGAAGAACTGGACAGAAGCCCGCAAATACCTCAACACCTCCAAGGCCGCTGCCCACAAAATCAACTCCCGGGAACACCTTGCCGAAGTGTACAGGCAGGAATACCTGCTCGAAGAAAGCACGGGACATAGCAAAAAAGCCCTTGAGGCCTATATCAAAAGCCGGGAATATGCCGACAGCCTCGCCAGCGAAACAGCTCATTCCAACATTCAGCGAGTCCGGATACAGTACGAAAAGGAAAAGAAACAAGCTGAAATCGACACCATCAACCGCAACTGGAGCATTCAGAGGGAAGCACATAAGAAAATCACCTCCATACTTGCCCTTGGAGTTTTACTGGCATTCCTTGCCATAGGCATACTCGTATGGTCGCTGATACTGAGGGGCAGGAACCAGAGAATGGCCAGGGAAATGGAGACTATGAAGAGTTCATTCTTCACTAACATCACCCACGAGTTCCGCACTCCTCTGACCGTCATCCATTCTGCTGCGGACCATATACTTAAGGGCACGCCGGCAGAAAGCCCCTACCACCGTGATGCCCAGGACATCATCCGTCACCAGAAAAGCCTGCTCAGCCTCATCAACCAGATTCTGGACATAGCAAAACTCACCTCGGGCACAAACAACAGCCCTGAATACAGTCGGGGCGACATCGTGGGCTACATAAGGATGATATGCGAGAGCCATCAGGCTTATGCCAGGTCCAAAGAGATTCGCATCATCTACGCCCCTGCCGAGAAAGAATTGGAGATGGATTTCATTCCGGACTATATCAGACAGATAGTGGGCAATCTGCTCTCCAATGCCATAAAATTCTCCGCAAAGGGTACAGATGTGCTTCTGTCATCAAACAGTACCGGCAACAATTTCTCATTAACGGTCAGCGACCAGGGCAAGGGAATGAGTCCTGAAGTGCTCCGGGACATCTTCAAACCATTCTACCAGGCGCCGGACGACTCTATGGCCATAGGCACCGGTGTGGGATTGTCCATTGTGAAACTGGATGTCGAAGCAATGCACGGAAGCATTGAAGTGCACAGCGCCGAGGGCAAGGGCACAATATTCAACATAGTTCTCCCGATAAACTGCACCGAGCCGGTCAGCCGCCACTTCGACCTTGCAAACACGATAATACAGGAAGGTTTTGAAGAAAACTTTGAAGAAGAAACGGTAAACGAAGACATTATCCACGACGACAGGGAGAATGCCACGCGGATTCTGATTGTGGAGGACACCCCTGAAGTGGCGAGACTGCAGATGAATCAGCTCAACCCGGATTTCAACTACTATTTTGCCAGGAACGGCCGGGAGGGCTTGGAAAAGGCAAAAGAAATTGTTCCGGATTTGATTATCACCGATGTTATGATGCCGGTAATGGATGGCTGGGAACTCTGCCGCAGCATCCGCTCCAGCCAGGCTCTGAACCATATTCCGGTGATAATGGTGACAGCCAAATGCAGCCACGAAGACAAAATTGCAGGCCTTGAGGCCGGTGCGGACGCATTTGTAGAAAAGCCTTTCCACGCAGACGAGCTCAATGTCCGCGTAAAAAAACTGCTCGAACAGCGCAGCCTGCTCCAGAAGAAATGGGCAAGCGAAGGCGAAAGCGGCGATAATGCTGATGTGCCTCAAGCCAGCCGCAAATTTGTCAACGACTTCACTGATGCCGTGAACAAATGCCTGATAAGTGGAGAGCTTGACCACAATCTCATTGCTGCCGCACTCTGCGTCACCAGAACCCAGCTGAACAGAAAAATCAAGGCAATCACCGGGCTCACCACCACCGAATACATCAGCCAGATCCGTATTTCACTCGCCAAGAAGCTGCTCGACAATGAGTCACTGCTAATCGGGGACATAGCCCAGCGCTGCGGAGTGGACGATGTGGCATATTTCAGTGCCATCTTCAAAAAGGCCACCGGATACACCCCAAGCGGGTGGAGAAACCGCAAAAAGTATCCCAATTCATAATTTTAGTCACTTAATTCATAACTCGAAAATCAATCTGAAGATAATTTTGCAGTAGTTCAAACACATCAAAACTGCAATGTTATGAAAAGATTGATTTCCGTTTTGTCGGCTATTGCCGCTCATCTGACCGTCTTCTCCTGCAAGACTCTCGAACCTACGAACCTCAGTTCGAAACCCTCCTAGTCAAGTCCTTGCCACAGAAAAAAATCAAAAACCTACTATATATGAAAACTCATACATTCATCCGCTTGACGGCAGCTGCGCTGATTGGAGCTGCAACAGTCTTTTCGTCTTGCAAGAAAGTCATAGACGAAACAACAGTGAAAGAAATCATCATCACTGACCCTGCAAGCAAAAGCCTAACTTTGGAGCAGGGAGATGACCACCAAATCTACTATGATGTCCGCCCCGCATCGGCTTTGAACACCGCAGTCATCGACTGGAGCAGCAGTGATGAGAGTGTGGCGGGCGTAATCGGGCTTAACAGGATTTACGCCTATGCGCCCGGAAACGCCACAATCACAGGAAAATGCGGCGATGCCGAAGTGGAAATCGAAGTCACCGTCACTAAAGTTCAAGTCACATCGTTCACTGCACCGGAAAAGCTCACGATTTATGTCGGTTTAGAAAACGAAATCGAAATGACAATCGAGCCGGCAAAAGCCAACGCTTCCTCGCTGGACTGGGAATATGACAAGGAGATGGTGGAATTGAATTTCAAAGAAGGAAAGGCTATTGTCAAAGGACTCAAGAGCGGGTCTTGCGCGATGACTGTCAAATCAGAATCAACCGCTAAAACCATCAATCTCACAATCAAAGAGTTGACAGAAAGAATAGAAGTGTCCTACAATTACAAAACGAATATCGTTGTGCAAAACGGGGACAATGTTTCTTGGAATGATCTGCGCTTGGGTATTTTAATCGTCAACGTCGGAGAAGGTATCAGTCTGCCGGAAGATGTCACAATCAGCTCGTCAAACCCGTCAGTCTGCAAAGATTTCATATTCGAAAAAATTTCTAATTCTCAGGCTGAGTATCAACCCCTTTGGGGCAAAGAGTTTGGAAGCTCGGAGATTACAGTCAGCACGACTGACAAACTATTGAACATGGTGCACAAGCTCAGTTTCACATTGACAAGCGAGCCGAAAGGAATCCCGGGAGATATTACTGTGATTGTTGATTTTGGTGTAACGACTTTGAAAAATGGTGACAGCTACCGGATGGACAAAAATTCCAAAGCAAGTTTTCACATCAAGCCCAACTACACATATTACGCCAATTGGACTATTAATGGAGGAAACGTAAGCATTGAGCCTAGTTA
>CAMCFO010000037.1 GCA_945874155.1 uncultured Bacteroidales bacterium | reverse complement strand
CACATGCCGGAACTAAAAATGTATGTTTAACGGTAAAAATTTACCGAAGTATTGTCTTAAGTAATCCTCAAAAAATCATTTTTATTCCGCTTTTTGAAATTGTTTGAGTATCTTTGCAAGGAATGCGCGGCTGGTCCGGCAGGTTTTGCAAAAGGTAAGGAACGATGGAAAAGAAATGGGTCATCAAGGAATGCTTGAATGAGGATGCTGTGAGCGAGTTGTCGCTGGCGCTTGGCATCGACCCTGTCCTTGCCAGGCTGCTGGTGCAAAGAGGGATCACAACCTTTGAAGAAGCCCGGGCATTTTTCCGTCCGTCGATGGACAGCCTGCACGACCCTTTCCTGATGAAGGATATGGACAAAGCCGTGGATAGGCTGGAAAGGGCTCTGCGCTCGGATGAAAAGATTCTGGTCTATGGCGACTACGATGTGGACGGCACCACTGCTGTTTCCCTCGTGTATTCATTCCTGAAACGCTTTTCCAAGAAGGTGGGATTCTATATTCCCGACCGGTATGACGAAGGCTACGGTGTGTCCACCAAGGGCATCAACTGGGCAGAGGAAAACGGTTACAGTCTCATCATCACATTGGATTGCGGAATCAAGGCCATAGAAAGGGTGAAATACGCTTCCGGCAAGGGCATAGATATGATAATCTGCGACCACCATCTCCCGGAAAACGAAATTCCTGCGGCGGTGGCGGTGCTGGACCCGAAGAGGGAGGACTGCCATTATCCTTTCGACGACCTGTCGGGCTGCGGAGTGGGCTTCAAGCTGATGCAGGCCCTTGCCATATCCAAGGGCATAGCAGCCGAGGAACTGGATTCACTGCTGGACCTGCTGGCTGTGAGCATCGCTTCCGACCTGGTGTCCGTCAAAGGGGAAAACAGAATCCTGGCACATTTCGGGCTCAAACGCCTGAACGAGAATCCTTGCCAGGGACTTAGGGCAATGATCAGCCTCTCGGGATTGGAGCCGGGACACCTCACCATAGATGACATAGTATTCAAGATAGGACCCCGCATCAATGCTGCCGGCAGGATGGAATCAGGAAAGTCGGCAGTGGACCTGCTGACGGCCACCGATGCCAGGACAGCGAACGAGGCAGCCGAGGAAATCAACCGCTTCAACACCCAGAGAAAGGACATAGACAGGCAGAACACCAAGGAGGCTATGGATATGGTTTCAGAAGGCAAATGTCTTTCCTTCAACAACGCCACCATAGTCTATAACCCTTCCTGGCACAAGGGAGTGGTGGGAATTGTAGCCTCAAGGCTGGTGGAGGCATTCTTCAAACCTACCATAGTGCTCACCAAGGCCAACGGGTTCGTGAGCGGTTCGGCCAGGAGCGTGCCCGGCTTTGATCTGTACGAAGCCATAGAGAGTTGCGCCGACCTGCTGGAGAATTTCGGAGGGCATCTCTATGCGGCAGGAATGACCATGAAGGAGGAAAATCTTCCGGAATTCTGCCGCCGTATTGAAAACTTCATTTCAGGCAAGATAATCCCCCAGATGCAGACTCCCGTCGTGAATATAGACGCAAAAATCTGTTTTTCACACATAACCCCTAAGTTCCTGAGAATTCTGAAGCAGTTCCAGCCTTTCGGTCCCGAAAACACAATGCCGGTCTTCCTTACAGAGAATGTCTATGACAACGGCAACGGACGCAAGGTGGGAGCGGAAGGAGGACACCTCAAGCTGGAACTCATCGAAGAGACCAATCCGGGCTGGCACATTTCCGCAATCGGCTTCAATATGTCCGAGTCCTTTGACTACATCAGGGGCGGAAATCCTTTCGACATCTGCTATTCCATAGTCGAGAACTATTATCGCGGCACCTCAACTATGCAGCTCAGAATCAAGGATATACATCGCCGGGATGACGAAATTTGAGGCAGTTTTCCGGCAAATTCCAGACTAAACCAGCAGGTTATCGATTAATCGGCATCCTCAGACGGCTCGATATGCAGGGAAATCTGAGTCTGGCTGCCCAGGCTTTTCTTGAGGGCAATCTCGATTTTCGTGCAGATGTCGTGAGCCTTTTCCACAGTATCATCCGGATTTACCACCACGTGGGCTTCCATAATGACCGAAGGACCATTGCGTCTGGTCTTGAGGTCGTGTGCGCTGACCACCCCTTCCACGGAGGTGATGGTGTTCATAATGCCATTCTCAACATCCTCAGGCAGAGAGACTTCCAGCAGGTCTTGAATTGAAGGCACAGCCATTTTCACGCCTACGACAATAATCATTATGCCTATGGCACAGGATGCCAGCGGGTCCAGAATCACCCATTTCTGCCCCAGCAGCATAGCAGCACCGATAGCCAGAAAAGAACCTATTGAAGACAGGGAATCGGAACGGTGGTGCCAGGCATTGGCAATGGTCGCGGGGCTATTCTCCTCCCGGCCTATCTTTGCTGTCACCTGATAGAGAATTTCCTTTGAGACAATGGAAATGAATGCCGCAGCAAGGGCTATCCAACCCGGAGACTGCACTTGGGCTCCCCCTATGATGGCTATTGCGGACTCCACTCCGTCAGCTATGAGCTTACCTGCAACCACAAGCAGCAAAACTGCAACCACAAGGGTGGCGAAGGTTTCATACTTGCCGTGCCCGAAGTCGTGGTCCTTGTCCCGGCCCTTTGAAGAAATGTGTATTGATACCAGAACGACAATGTCGCTGAGCAAATCCGAAAACGAATGCACGCCGTCGGCCAGCATAGCCGCACTGTGGCCCACGAAACCTGCAAGAATTTTTCCCACTGAAAGCAAACAGTTCACGACCGAGCCCCACAGGGTGACACGGGTAATCCGTTTTTCGCGGCGGATTGAATTTGCATCCGAATCTGCCGCAGCATTGGTGTTTTCTGATTTCATTGAAAAAGTTATTTGCAATGTATTTCCCTGAAAAATTCCGGACGATGGTAATCCGGAGACGGAGTCTGTACAGGGAACATAGTTATGTAATGCGGACAGGACAGTTCGTCCCCGCATTTGTAGAAATTGCCTTTCAGTCTTGCTCCCTGCCAGGTTTTCAGAGTGTCACCGAAAAGTGCGCCGCAAGGTATTGCCACCCTCAGGCTCCACTGGTTGTCTCCACAGATTTCATTGAAAGGCCTGCAGCCGTAAGTGGAAGATGCAAGAACCGAATTCAGGACCTCCATTGGTGCAGGAGTGGCATTGCGGCGTCCGGGGCGGCGGGACATACAGAGTGTGCCTATTGCATTCCACTCGAAATTGTAATACTGTTCTGCACCTTCCGGCATTACAAAAAACTCAACGCAACTGTCCTTGTACACATCGCATCCGTTTTGAGTTTCGAGAGCCCTTGTGCATTTCTCCCGGACCTGATATTCCAGGAAAAGATGGCTGTCGTTGTGAAATGCACGGACATCCACCTGAGGACGGTAGGGAAACTCCCCGGCCCAGTTCAGACATTCGAGAGTCATAGGATGCAGACTGGCGAAAAAATGGTCGTCAAGGATAAGCTGGCGTGCCGGAATATCGACACCAAGTCGTGGAATTTCAATCATTTTCAAAAAATTTTGATAATTTTGTCCTCGAGCCCGCAGTTTAGCGCTCTGCGGCAAAAGTTTTGTAAAGTTACAAAACTGTCCTGTAATAACAACACTAAAACACTTTAATATGGAACTGAAAATCTACAGATGCCGCCATTGCGGCAACATTGTCCTCCATCTCAAGTCCAGCGGCGTATCCGTGTTCTGCTGCGGTGAAAAAATGGAAAAGTTGGTTCCAAACACCACAGAAGCGGCTACGGAAAAGCATATTCCTGAAGTCAGCCGTATTGGGGATACCGTAAAAGTGAGCGTCGGAAGTGTGCTCCATCCTATGACAGAGGAACACTACATCGAATGGATTGCCCTTTCAAGCAATGAGGGAGTACAAATCAAATGGCTCAAGCCTGGAGAAGCACCTATTGCCGAATTCAAGCTCACAGATCCCGAAAGCATCGTGGAAGTCTATGCCTATTGCAACCTCCACGGACTTTGGAAGAAGGAAGTCTTTACAGTTTAGATCAGATTTGCCAGCGCAAGTGCGGTCATAGCCTCGACGATGACAGGCGTGCGCAGAGCAAAACAGGCATCGTGACGGCCGCGGGCGGAAAGTTCAGTCATTTCCCCGCGGCTGAAATCGTAGGTATGCTGAGCCTTGTGTATGGTTGCTGTGGGCTTGAAGGCCACCCTGAACTTGAGAGGGGCACCATTTGTGAGTCCGCCGTTCACTCCCCCGGCACCATTTTTCGCAGGTTTGCCGTCAGGGCCGAAGGGGTCATTGTGTTCCGAACCACGCATTGCCGAGGCCGCAAAACCGTCACCGAACTCTACGCCACGCACTCCGGGAATGGAAAACACCAGATGGGAAACCACCGATTCGACTGAATCGAAATATGGTTCACCCAAACCCACAGGCAGGCCCTGCGCCACACATTCCACGACTCCCCCAAGCGAATCCCCATCCGCAACTACCTTATCTATAAGCCCTTGCCAACGGGAATTGTCGCTCTCCCCGCCGACACTGACAAGGGTAGCGGATATTTCAATCCCGGGATATGCCAGAGCAAGCATTTTTTTTGCGACCACTCCCGCAGCCACGATTACCAAGGTTACTCTGCCGGAAAAAATGCCGCCTCCGGTAAAAGCCGGGAATTCCTTTGCGCCCTGCACTCCGTAACGCGCCGGATGAGTGACATAATCCACGTGACCCGGACGGGGAACAGCCTCGAACTGGGAATAATCCCCCGGACGGGTGTTGGCATTGTGAAATTCTATCGTGAGGGAGCCTCCGGTGGTCTTTCCCTGCTCAAGTCCTTCCGTAATATAGGGTTGGTCGGCTTCGATGCGGGTTGTAGTACCCTTCGCACCAGGCTTGCGGCGTGCTATGTCAGCCTCAAAATCGGCCTCACTCAACGCCAGTCCCGCAGGTACTCCCTCCATTTTCACTCCCATAACCGGGTCGTGGGAGCCTCCGTAAACCTCTATTCTGAAATTGTTTCCGAAACTGTTGTGCATATGAGCGAATCTTCAAAATCTTCTACAAAGGTGGGAAAGGACTTGGCCACGCAAGACAGGTCGTCGATTTCCACCGGAGAGTCGGCGCCCAGCGATGCCACTTTAAGAGCCATCACCATTCTATGGTCGTGATGTGAAGTGAAACGGCCACCCTTCAGCAGTTTATGATTGAGTTGACGCCACCCAAGGGAGTGTCCCGCAATTTCCATAACATCCTGTTCTGCATCGACTTTCACTTCCACTCCCATCTGGCCCAGCATTTCACAGATTGCCGCAGCACGGTCGCTTTCCTTATGGGCGAGTCGTCCCACACCATAGAGCCTGCTGCGTCCCTGACAGAAAGCAGCGAGTACAGCCACCACCGGAAAGAGGTCGGGACAATGGGAGAGGTCGCTGTCGAAGGCCATCAGAGGAGACTGCCTTACGTGAATTTCCCCCTCGTCGGAATCGAGTTGGGTAATGCTTGCCCCGGCTGCCATCAGCACGTCCATAATCGCAAGGTCTGCCTGAACGGATGCCGTATTCAAGCCATCCACGCAAGCCCTTCCGAACACGGCTCCTGCCACCAGGAATGGTACGGCAGAACTCCAGTCCCCTTCCAGGTCCAGGTCCGCGGCGCTGTATTTCTGTCCTGCCCTCACCTTGAATATCATCTCCGTGCAGAGGGACCAATCCCCGTCGGAGGCGAGAAAATCCCGGTCTCCAAGCATCTCGTTGGAAACTTTCACCCCGAATTTTGAGAGCACGTCGGCTGTCATAAAAGTATAAGGTATGCTCTTGGGATTTTCCACGAGCAGAGACATGTTGCGCTGTGCAAGAGGCATAGCCATCAGCAGGCCTGAGACCAGTTGGGAACCGTTTTCGCCTGAGATTTCCGCATTTGTGGCATTCAGATGTCCTTTGACTGTCACAGGAATGGTCTCTCCTTCGGATTCCACTTCCACCCCGAATTCCGTCATTATGTCCTTGAGTCCGGCAAGTTTGCGTCCTTTCAGGGTTTTGTGACCGTCTATGGTTACGGGACCCGCTGCCAATTCGGATGCCACCGGTATCATCAGGCGGGTGAGCAGTCCGGACTCGCCCACATTAAGGCTGGTGAGATGGTCCAGACAGGCTTCGGTGGCCCCTATGCCGGTGATTTCAATATCCGTATCGTCTCCCGCCTGTTTCCTGACCACGCTTGCACCCAGAGACTGAGCCACGGCAATGGCAGATTCCGAATCCTCACAAGGTGTGTAACGGCGGAGCAACGACTTGCCTTTTGCAAGGGCTGCTGCAATCACTGCGCGCTGGACATAACTTTTGGATGAAGGCACAAGTACATCAGCATCAAAGGCATTCAGACCCCGTTCAAGTCGGGACTGCATATCTTCAGCCAGCCATTGTCCCGGAGCGGCCGATTCCCCCTCGCTTAAAGCTGCATAGGTGAAAGGTGCTCCCTTGGCGAGGCATTGCAGGCGGGATTCGCGTCCTTCTTCGCCCATACAGAAAGCAATCAGACGGCCTTCCGTGGTCTCGGGAGTATGTTCCTTCCTTCCGGAACTGTTTCCGGTGAAAATAGAAGGGTCATCATAAAGGGACAAAACAGTTTGTACATCTGCTTCAGAGTGGGCCGTGGTGGCTATTTTGACTATGTCCGCTCCGTGATAGACGCATTTTTCGACCACAGCCTTCAGGGCTTCCGGTGAATCTGTCCCCCGGAAATCGTGGAACGACCTGATGAGCAGGGCTCCGTTTTCCTGGCAGGACTTTTTGATGCGTTTGAGCATTTCCTTCGGGGCTTCGATTTCGAGGTCCACGAAATTGGCTCCAGCCTCAATGGCCTTGGACAGGCGCTGTTCGCAGAGTTTTGCCACTGCAATTTCGCTCATCTCCGGATGGGATTTTGCCACTTCGGAAAGGCGGCAGGTGGCTACCAGAGGGATTTCGGCAGTCGAAAAAAGTTCATCTATATCTTCAAGGCTGAGTTTGCAGGAGTCCAGGCGTATTTCAGCCATCCGGCAAAAATCCATCTTCTGCAAGAGTTCATCCAAGTTTTTGTTTTGCAGTACTGTACAAACCATATTTCTATTTGTTTCTGTTCATTTGAAAGCTCCGGTTCTGCTCCATTATTCGCAAACCCTTGCCACATCCAAAGGCACGATTTCCACTTCGCCCGGTCTTTTCAGCAGGATGAAAGCCACCTGGCCCCCTCCCGCCTTTTTGTCTTTGGCCATCGCATCGGCCATTTCCGGCAGGGAGTATGGACATTCCACGGGCAGACCTGCGGCAAAGAAATCCTTGCGTATGTTTTCTGCAAGACCTTTTTCCACATCCAAGACCTTCTCGGAAAGTTCAGCAGCCAAGACGATTCCCACAGCCACTGCATTCCCGTGCGACCAGGCACCTGCGGAGAGTTTTTCTATGGCGTGGGCAAAGGTGTGGCCGAGATTCAGTACCTTTCTGATACCGTGTTCATCGGGATCCTGGGCCACTATATCGGCCTTGATGGAGGCTGCGCGGGCTGAGTAAGGTTCAATCCTGTCAGATATATCTTTGAGGCTGAGGCCATCGGATCTTGCATCCGCTATCAGGGAAAGGATTTCGCGATATGCTTCTGCATCTGCTATCAGGAAGGTCTTGAGGAGTTCGGCAAGTCCTTCACGGAATTCTGTTTCCGGGAGGGTCTTGAGAGGGGTGGAAGAGATGAAGGTGAATTCGGGCTGACGGATTATGCCTACCATATTCTTGTAGGACAGGAAATTTACGCCGTTTTTGCCGCCTATTGCCGCATCCACCTGGGCAAGCAGGGTCGTGGGCACGAAGGCAAAGCGCACTCCCCTCTTGTAGATGGAGGCCGTAAAGCCGGATATGTCTGTTGTGATTCCCCCGCCGATTCCCAGGACGAAAACATTCCTGTCGGCTCCAGCCATAAGCATTGCGGAGATTATTTCCTGTACTGTTTCGAAAGTCTTTCTCTCTTCTGTGGCCTCAAGCAGCGTTTTGCCGAGGAGTCGCTCGCCCAATTCAACTGCGATGGAGCAGGCGAAGGAGGACCATACATTGCTGTCACATATCATCCAGACTTTCTGCCTGTCGCCAATAATTCCTACGAGGTCTTTGATATCGTTGGAACGTACTATGTTACATATCTTTTCCATAAACCCGGCAAATTTAAGAAAATAACTCGAACAAATTTTGTCAAATCTCAATTATTTCCTACCTTTGCACTCCTCAACACGGTTCTACAGGCCCGGATGGCGGAATCGGTAGACGCGTTGGTCTCAAACACCAATGTCCGAAAGGATGTGCCGGTTCGACCCCGGCTCCGGGTACGAGAAGGATGGCTGCGGCCATCCTTTTTTTGTACCCGGAGTCGTGGTCGAACCCTCTATGCCTAGGGGCTCTGCCCCTATAGTACCCTGCGGCTTCGCCTTTCGTATTTGCCTATGAAATAGGCAAATACGAAAGGCTCTCGCCGTCGCGCTGGAGCGCGAGTACGTGGTGGGATTTTTGGGGTTATGATGCGAGACCGCAGTGCTGGACTCGGTACTGGTGTCGTTATGGCAAAATATTATACGGTTTGTATAATTAAAATCTTATAATTATATTTGCTCAAAAGAATCCATATATGAAGAATCCTTTTATCATAAACGGAATTGTCCCGGACGAGTATTTCTGTGACAGGATACGTGAGACGAACAAACTGATTAAATGTATTGGAAATCAGACCAATGTGTTGCTGACTTCACCGAGGCGTATGGGCAAGACACAGTTGATACGTCATGTGTATAATCAGAACGAAATATCTGAGAACTATCATACTTTTTATGTGGACATCTATTCCACAACAAGCCTTCACGAGTTCATCTTGCTGTTGAGTAAAGAGATTTATACACAGTTGGTTCCCAAGGGCAGGCAAGCGTTGGATGTATTCATATCTGTATTGAAGTCGCTGACCGGCAGTTTTGGCTATGATCCGATGACAGGACTGCCCGTTTTTGATGTGAGGCTTGGTGATATACGTTCACCCGAACTTACATTATCGGAAATCTTCAGTTATCTGGAAAATACAGATAAACCCTGCGTATGTACGATAGATGAGTTCCAGCAGATTGGAAAATATCCGGAAGATAATACAGAGGCTTTGCTCCGGACTTACATACAGAGAATGAGCAATTGCGTGTTCATATTTGCCGGAAGTGACAGACATACGCTTGAGAATATGTTCAATTCCCCGGCTAAACCCTTCTACAATAGTGTGGAGCAGATGTTCCTTGACAAGATTGATAGAGAGGTATATGTGGATTTTATTGATGATATGTTTGCGAGAAATGGCAGGATAATATCCCGGAATGCAGCAGGGTATGTGTATGACCTTTTTGAGGGCCATACATATTATGTTCATCAGACATTACATAATGCTTTTGCCTATAATGAACCGGATGTAGAGATATCAGAGGAATTGATGGACGATACGGTCAGTGATATCCTTCAGGACAAAGAGAATTCATTCCTGACACAGTTGTCCTTGTTGAATTATGTCCAGAAAGAGACTCTGATTGCGATAGCCAAAGATGTAAAGGCATCTGAAGTGACTTCGGTTTCTTTTGTCAAGCGGCATTCGCTCCAATCCCCAAGTTCGGTGCAGAATGCCATACGGCATCTTTTGAGACTTCAGATGATCACTTATCATATAGAAGGCAGGACAAAGGTGTACTCAGTATCCGATCGCTTTCTTCAGATGTGGATTGCGCGGAAGTATTAATACACTTACATTCATTCTCCTCAGCGACATAGAGTTTCGCAACTTTCTTGGCAGGAAGTACCTTGCGGTAACCATCACTCAATCCAGGCGCGAGAGGAAGGCCGCAAAACGCATGTTCTGACAATCCCGCTACGCAGGGATTGCCAGAACACGCTGATTAAGAATTATTCTTGGAGACAACGGACTGATCGACCGATCACGCAACCGCCGTAGCAGTCAGACGGATTGACGTAGCCATGGTTGTAGAAGTCCATGTTGTACGCGTTGTAGCTGTAAAGAGAAGCAGACCAATACGTGCCGTTGTTACCAACATTGTTCAGGCCGCCATCGACGTAGTAGCGAGAACCCGAAGCAGGATACCAGATTAGTGATTTATATTTATTCTTCTTTATTCTTCCTACCCCTTTCGCCTTTGGACGAAATCAAGACCCCTTCCTTGATTATAATCTTATCATTGGAATAGGACTTTATTGAGGATAAACCATAGTTTCTCAATGACCCGTAGCTGATACCCAGCTGTTCTTTGGTGAACATAGAGTAGATTGCCGACACCGAGCCAAAGTAGAAATCCTCCCCATCTATGTGGAGATGAATGACCTTCCTGTCTGCCATATTGATATGTTGTTGATTTATCTGCAAATCTAAAAAAATATGACAATTATGCAAATAATGTCATAAAAATTCAGTTTCGCTCTTGCACATATTAAATATATGTCATATCTTTGTATCTGCAAACAAGGAGATAGAAGTTCAATTTAACCATATACGCTATAAACGCAATGATTATCACTACCAATGACCTTACGCTTACAAGAATGGCAGTTATCGCTAAGAGAACAGCATCAGAACTGATGGCAGGAGCGAAATCGATGATGATTGAGAATCTTAAGAGACAGATGCAGAATGGAATCGCCCACTTTGTATTCAGAAAGAAGGATGGCAGTCTTAGAGAGGCTTGGGGTACTACCAGCAGGGGCCTAGCAGAGAAGCATATCAATGGTCGAGGATGTAGCCGTGAGTTCTTTGCAACGACGGCATATTTTGATGTCGAGAAAGGTCAATGGAGGTCATTCAAGTGGGAGAATCTCGTGGCTGTCTATTAAGAAGGGTTCGTGGCGGATCCAGCGGAATCCGCCACATAGTATTCCTAATATGAGAAGTGAAACAAAGATTGAAAATCAATAAGTTATAAAACAAGGGTAGAAAAAGAGTAAAAAATGGGTTCACTTATATCGAATCCCTTAAAAATGAAACCACTATGAGCAATAAACATTCATTCGTCACCGCTGACTACCTTCCATTCGAGACTGCAACAAATCTGGTCAGAAGGCTCTAAAAGGATGGCAATTACAGAATGAGCCTCCTTATTGGATGCGGAATCTTCACTGGTCTTAGAATCTTAGACCTTCTTACTCTCAACTGGGCAACCATTTTGGATAAGGAAAATTTTGTCATCTGGGAGCAGAAGACAGGTAAGAGAAGGGAAATAAGAATCAATAAAGGTTTTCAAGGTCACATTAGAGACTGTCACGCTGCGCTGCACATCAAAGATGATAACCTGCCTTGCTTCCTCAACAGATACGGTAGCGTCATCAGCATCCAGAGGGTGAACAGAGCCTTCAAGGAAATCAAGGTTAAATACCAACTGAAGATTGAACACTTCTCTACACACACGATGAGGAAGACCTGGGCCAGGAGAATCTGGGAGGTAGAAAACGAGCAGGGTCGTGGGGAGCAAAGTCTTGTGGTTCTCAGTGAGTTGATGTCACATTCAAGTCCAGCCATTACCCGTCGCTATATTTCCCTTCGCCAACAAGAGTTGGGAGCAGTTTGGAATGACCTCAATTTCTAGGGCCTCATTGCTGTATTGACTTTAAGATATAACGAAATTGATTAACTTTGCAGGATTATTCAAGAAATGATGACTGACGGACAAATTTTGAAAATAGGGACCCTCTTTAGTGGTATTGGTGCTTTTGAAGAGGCACTAAACCAGTTAGGATTGCCCTATTCCATTGAGTTTGCTTGTGATAATGGAGAGATTGAATTAATTCCTCTGCCCGCGAAGGAAAGAACAAAATATAGAGATTTAGAAAAACGGGCGAAGACATTATCAGAAGAAGAAAAACTTCAATATCAGGAACTGAGAGATAAAATATCCGCAATAAATGAAGAGATTCGGCAAAGATGTTATCAAATGCCGACAAAACAAGAGAGGATAGAATACGTTGATTCTATATACAAGAAGTATACAGTTAATAAGTTCAATTGGGTCAAAAAAACGTATTTACAGAACTTTGATGTTAAAGCAGAGGATTTCCATCCTGATGTCCGTTTCTTGAAAGGAAGCGAGTATGAAAATCAAATTGACATCATCGTTGGAGGAAGCCCCTGTCAATCATTTTCAAATTATGGTAAGAAACGTGGCTTGGAGGATACTAGAGGGACTCTTTTCTATGATTACGCCAGAATTATTCAAGAAGCCAAACCGAAAATTTTTATTTACGAGAACGTCGAAAGCATATTAACCAACGACCATCGCAAAACCTGGGAGACTATTGAGGATGTGTTACGCTCGCTTGATTATAATATCTTCCACAAAGTAATAGATTCGGCCGACCATAATTTCCCACAGAAAAGACGTCGTCTCTTCTTAGTAGGGTTTAGACACGACCTGGCGGTTACGGAATATTCGTTCCCTAAAGAAAAGGACCTCACACAAACTGCCGAACAATACCTTGAACAAGGAGACATCCCCGAAAAGTATTATTTGGGTGAAATGGGGTTCAAGTGGATAACGACACTCGAAAAGCATCAACATCGGGCTAGGGTCAACCAGTCTGTCATAGGCACACAAACAGCAAATCAACAGAACAACTGGACGGGTGACTTGAGAATTGAACGTCCTAAGCCAGAACATTATGCAAGCGACCGTATTTTTATTGGAAAGTTTGATTTTGGGAATGGCTTAGAGGATGCTGTTGCTAGAAAACTCACCCCGCGAGAATGCCTTAATCTTATGGGCTTCTCTCCGTCGTACAATATTGACGGGCTATCTGATAATGTAGTCTATCGTCAGTCTGGTAATTCAATCGTGGTTCCCGTATTAAAAGACATAATTCTAACATTGTTACCTTATTTGGGAGAATAAAAGAAGAGGGTCAACCCTCTTCTTTTATTTATTTTCGCCCTGTAAGTTTTGAAACAAGTTTCTTCACCCCTGACTCTTTCTCTTTTTCTTTCTCGTTTTTTGCCGCTTCATTTTTGGCTTTCAGCGCTTCCTTAATCTTAGGGACCTGTTCTATTAATATGGCTTTTATATATTGAGGCGGTAAACAAGCGAGTTGCTTAATAGACCCAATCATATTGATGTGCTTGAGCGCATCGTTGATGATGTCTCTCTTACAGTCATCGGGGTTCTCTATAAAGTATTCCACAACGCCTTGCGCCACGCTTTTACATCTGAATAGTTTAGACTCTGTTAAACTTTGCGTGAGTTGGCTGTGCTTGTTGAGAAGATACTCTGATAGGGTATAATCTATTCCTCCTTCAGCATCCTTTCTTGCCGTCATCTTTATAGACCACCACATACCCATTAACCCTTGCGCAGAATATTTTCCAGCGAGAAAATGTTTTTGAACATACTGAGCATCATAGTCTTGAGGATTGGGATATAGGCCAATAGTGTATTTGTACAAATCTACCAAAGATAAGTACATCCAAAACGGCGCATACGAGGCTTGAATGCCAGTTAAGTCAGGATAGGCTTCAAACAATTCTCGTGCAGGGTTAAAGAGGTCCGCTTTGGGATAGGAAAGCATCCTATCAAGTAGACCCTCAGGCTGAGCATAGTTGCATTTTATGACGTTCTCCTCGTCATAATCAAACTTATCGTCGTGGAAGCGGGAATAGTCGTCTTTCCTAATCTCCCTCTTTATCTGAAGACAGAAATCTTCGCTAAATATTTTTTGATTTGCCATATCCTACGCGATTATTTCGTTATCATCACTATCCCTATTACTATTTATGTCTGTCAGCAGAGAATAGAGTTGACAATAGGGGTCTTCCAGCATCTTCCTCGTTAATTCAAATGCCGAATCTAAATCACCTGCAACTTGCTCGGCAGCATCGTCACCATACCCATAATCTTTTTTTAACTTACTTTCTAGGACTCTTCCCCAAGTACTTTCTGTATGGTCTTTCAGTTGGAATATGGCTTTACAAATCGCTTCAAATACAATAGATGAAAGTAAGGCAGGTTGATAAAAGGGATTTTTGAATTTGTCAATATAAGCCTGGTATTTTGACTTGGGCAGTTGTATAATGATTGCCTTCTTGTCCTCCAATTCTATTTCTATCTCAGGGGTATCAACGAGTTGTAGTTGTACGATGCTCGTTATCCTCTTATAACTTGTGGCTTCAATGTCAAGGTCAATATCCCATTCTCCAAAAGTTGCAAGAATATCGCCTGGTTCCAAGTCAAAATTGTAATTACTATAAATTCCAGAGGATTTACTGTTATGGTATTCTGGCAACTTTTCAACAGCAAGCGCGGTTACGGCAATATTGACTCGCCCGCCGATATCCTCCTTGTTGATTTTTACTTGAATGTGTTTAGCGTCGTCGCCTATCTTGGGGTAAAATGCATTTCTATAATACGTTTCTTGGCATTCCACCTCACAAGCATATTTAACCTTCCCGCTTTGAACAAGTCGTTCAATATCTTCGTTGTCGTGAGAAATGATAATGTCCCAGATATAGTCATCGTTCACAATTTTCCCCTCAAGAGATGCGTCTGCCGATGATGATATTCCTTTTCTGTGCCCAAGTACAGGATATGGGAAGGATGTGTCTCTATTGATTTTCATATTATCCAAGATTAATAGAATGCCTCATATTATCAGAGAACACAACATCAATGGTTATGTTGTCAATGTCCTCCACCTCAAACGAAACGCGGGATAGATGGTTGTCAATTTTCGCATTTTTGCCATTCACCTTAGCCTCTACAATGTCGACCTTTATGTCTTCACCAGCCGAATCCGAGCCGACATTGATTCCAACATAAACCTTATCATGGACCTTAAGGCTGTCTTTCTCAACTTCAATATGAAGGGTGTGGACACATTTGTTGTTTTCATAATGTGCTGCCACGTCAAAATATGCGGGGATAACAGGATATACTTTCTTTTCGCCATCTTCATCTCCTCCCTTTTTCCCTGCTCCTGGTTTTTGATGTTTCTTTTTGTGATGGGTCCTTTTTGTTGTAAGAGGTCCTGTGGCAACCTTTTTCTTTCCGCCTTCGTCAGAACCTTGCGTAGGTCCTGATGTCACTGTCCCTGGCTCCTCGCCTTTTCCTCCTTCAACCTTGGTCGTAGATTCAGGAATCGAAAATCTATCAAACCCATCTTTGATAGTGCGAGATTCATCTACAACTGTCCCGAATGGATTTCCCCCCTCTCCATCTTCAGACACGATATCGTCGGATGTTGTATCGTTGAGAGATTCAATCGTAACATCAACTTTGTCGCCGTCCAGCCCAATAATAGAATCAATTTTTTCGCCAATAAAGGTGTTCATATTATTGAGTAAAGCGTTTGCGCGTTTCTTCGCCTCTCCTTGCTTTCCCTTGGATGTCCACGAGGTATGAGACTCATCCTCGGTAAGTTCAAAATTACTGTTACCTGGCTCCCCAAGGCAGATAAACGTCGCGCAAATACCCGCGTGGTGCTGGCGAGGAGATGGGATAGTTTGAATCAGCATCATCATATCCCTCATACAAGTAACCCTGTCTTTCGTTCCAGGCTCTCCTAATCTAATATAAAGTTCGCAGTGGCCAAGATACTCATCATTGTTAATTTCAAACTTGAAATATCTGTGGTCATCAGGTGTTGTTGTATATGCTTTATAGAAGAATAGCGGGTTCTTTTTGTCATTTTCTTCAAAGTGATCCAGCATCTTTTGCTCCAGATGTTCCTTATCTATAGGTATCCTTTGGCCTACTGTAACAATAAGTTTCTCATTATAGATTGCGAGCCAGAAATTTGAGATAACGGCCTTCTCTATTTCATCTTCAACATTTGCTTTTGACCCCAAATCAGCGTATTTGCCGACCAAAGAAATAGACGTTCCAGGGAGTTCTCTCCTAAACGCATTAGGAATATCATCACCCTTTGCTGGCGTCTTTCCATCATTGGAGTAGAACCCCATATGATAGTAGTGCTTGCCCTCAATATCGTGAGTACACAACCGAGATACGCCCTCAAAGTAGGTGTGGCGCTCGTCATCATCAACCATTGTTGAGACCAGTAGGCTACGAACGGGTGACATAAGGAAGTAGGCTCCCTTGCCGATTCCAAAAGAGCCTCCATTTGAAACTGTTGTACCGTCGCTGTTTGTGGTTGTCTTGACGCTTTGTCCATCGGAGTTGACAAACGCCTGGAAGGGGTTCTTATATATATTGTCCTCATAATATGGCATACCTTTCGTCCTAAAGTCGGATATAGTAAGGACGTCCAACTCATCCACCTTCATAAAGTCTGCCATAGGGCCATACAGTTCTTTCGCCCTATTGTTGTCAATATGGGTGTCTCGGCAAGCGGTAATGTGTGTTTCTATATCAAATAGGGCGGGATAATCCCTCCTCACGATTTTTGACAGTTCGTATTTTACTTCAATGGGAGCATCGCCAGATTTTGCATCCATTGAATTCTGTATAGACTCTCTAACAAGAGAGTTGTAAAAGTTCTCTTTGAACTTTTGGATGATTGGGTCGTTCGCGCCCTGTAGTTTATCTACGTCTTGCCTGAACTCCCTGAAGTGCCAAGAACATCTCTTATCTTCCAACATATGATTATTTATTAAAAGTGAACCCCTTCTTTTCAGTTCTCTCTAATTCGTTAACGAAAGCAGCCTTGGCGTCTTTTAAGGACTTGTTTATTGAAGAAAACATCAACTCAACATCATCAGCATAATATTCGTAATTGCTTCTGTTTGAGCAGTTTTTAAGGAGGTTTAGGGTGTCTATTATGCGCTGAACCCTGTTGGATGCGACTTTCTTAAAGCGTTCTCTTTTCTCTGTATTTTCCATAAGTGAAACATTTTATGGTGCAAACATACACATAATTTTCAAATATACAAGTAAAATTTCCAATAAAACGCAAATATTTCCAATTTATGCCCAAATACCGCCCCAATAGTTTAATATATTCCGCGTATATTGGCATAATAAGAGATATGATATGAGTATATAAGAAGGGTAGGATAGATAGAAATGTTTCAGATTTGCAAATTCTCAATCTAAATGAAACCGATAAGAATGTTTTGATTATCTTTGCATTAGCAAGCAAGAATCTCTCTTATGAAAACAACAGACGAAGCCCAGAAAGGATATGTATACATTTTGACTAATCCTAGTTTTCGTGAGGATTGGGTCAAAATAGGAAAAAGTTCGAGACCTGTTGATGTGCGCTCACGGGAACTTGACAACGCCGCAGTCCCTCTTCCCTTTGAGATTTATGCAACCTTGCAGTGCTCCTCTTATGATAAGGTTGAAGGGCTCCTTCATAATATACTCGGCAACATTGCTGGGAAACGGATTAGAAATAACAGAGAATTTTTTAATGTTAAGCCCGAGGATGCATTGGAGGCGTTTAAGCGAATAGCCGACATACTACCAGATGCCAAAGTCTTTATTCAGGGCATTGAGGAAGAAAAACCGAGAGAGTCAAAAGTTCCATTGACTCGTGCACCTCAGGCTAAAAAGAAAAGAGATAAGAATTATACGGTAGTTCAGATTAAATCATACAAAGACGAACTACCGAAGAACGTAAAGGTTTCTTGGAATGGTACGGACTATTATTCTATGGCAGAGTTCGTCCCTCTTTTCGTCAAGCAGTATACAAAAACAACGCCATTGACCTTTCGTGAACTACAGCAGACTTTCCCTAACGAGTGGTTAAAGGGCAATTTTTCACGCTTGGGCGTGATTGTAAAGTTGGATGACATTACCAACAGCCCAATGAAGGAGGATGCAAAGGATAAGTCTTATCGGTATCACGACGGCAACCTTATCTTTGAGTCAAAGGACCATATAAAATACTGCGTGAGCAATCAGTGGACCAGAGAGACGTTTAAGAATGTCTTGAGGTTTGCTTTTGCGCAAGGTTATCCATTATCATATAGGGTGAAAAAATAATGGTTGCTACACTGGTTCAACTTTTTGTCTTGCTCCAAAAGTATGCAAGACACAGTGATTACGGATTTGATTACTCTAACTTCGGCGAATGGGCTATTGGAAGTATCCTTGCTATTATTGGCGTGATACTTGGTATTGCTTATGAAATCAAAAAATCAGACTCTAAAGATAATAAACGCAAATAATAAATATACGTCATTAGTGTCCGGTAAAAATTTATAAAAGTTCTTTTAAAATATTGAAAGTTAGGTAGTTACAGAGGTTTTTGTCGCGCGCCGATTTGAAATTATCTTTGCCAGACTAATGTAGAATGGCATATGCATAAAGGTAAATACGTGTTCGCTCAGCTTTTAGACTTCATCGATAAGGATGTATTCCTCAGACTTGCAAACAAATACGATGGGAATCGTTATGTCAAGCAGTTTACCTGCTGGAACCAGCTTGCAGTCCTGATGTTCGGTCAGCTTTCCAACCGTGAAAGTCTTCGTGATGTTGTCCTGGCAACCCAGGCTCATGCATCCAAAGCCTATCACCTTGGATTTGGTAAGCACGCTGCCAAGAGTACTCTTGCGGATGCCAACACAAAGCGTGACTATCGCATCTTCGAAGAGTTTGCCTATAAGGTCATAGCTGAAGCTCAACGATGCCGAATCGTTGACATCTTCAAGCTGAATGGAACCGTCTATACCTTTGATTCTACGACAGTTGACTTATGTCTGAGCACCTTTGAATGGGCTCTATTCAGAAAGAGGAAAGGTGGTATAAAGATGCATACATTGTATGATCTGGAAACACAAATTCCAACATTCTTTCACATAACGCCAGCAAAGGTCCACGATACAAAAGCAATGGATGTCATTCCATATGAAGAGAACTCGTTCTACATCTTCGACAGAGGTTACAACGACTTCAAACGTCTTCACAACATCGAAAGCATTGGAGCCTACTTCGTCATTCGAGGAAAGACCAACAACGACTTCAAACCGATGAAGTGGAAGCGCCGGTTTCCTCCTGAATCAGGTATCCTGTCAGATGCGGTCGGCTACAGGGCCGGTCAACTGACGATGGAGAAGTACCCTGACAAGATACGTAGAGTCATCTACCTGGAAAAGAGAGCAAGAAGAAGTTCATATTCTTTACCAATGCTCTGACTATCAGTCCTGTAATGGTTGATGAACTCTATCACAATAGGTAGCAGATCGAGCTTTTCTTCAAGTGGATCAAGCAACATCTGAAGATAAAAAAGTTCTGGGGCACGTCCGAAAACGCAGTCCGTATTCAGATCTACGCTTCAATCATAGCCTACTGTATGATGGCTATAGTGCAGAAAAAGATGAACATTGAACGCTCTATCTACGAGATGCTGCAGATTGTAAGCATCTCATTAACAGATACTACCAACCTTAAAGACCTCTTTGCAAAACCTAACTACAATATTGTCAATGAACTGGACGGTTCTACCGAACCAAGTTTGTTTTAATTGTTAAACTTTATAATAATCGTCCGGAACTTTTACCGGACAGCAATGATATCTTTTATGCAATATTTCCGAGCAGTATCATACTACCTCAGAGAAAAATAGAACCATGTCGAGAGCACCACGGGGACCCTATTGCCATTTAGTCTTGCCGGTTTCCACTTAGGAGATTGAGAAACAACTCTCACAGCCTCCTTATCTAGAGAATAGTCACAGCCCTCAAGCACTTTCACATCACAAACATTACCATTTCTATCAATTGTAAACCCGACCTTAACCTTTCCGTGTATCCCATTCTCCTTTGCTATTTCAGGATATATGAGACGAGCATTAGTCCATTTTGTGAAATCATTAAAAGTACCATCATTAGCGGAATCCATCTAAAAAAGACAGATTCCGCTAATTATCCTAATCGAACAGTTGATTTAGCACCACCTCTGACTGTAGGTCAACTACTGATTGGAATTAATAGATAAAACGAAACATCCATATAGGGACTCACGGATTGTACCCTCATCAGCCTTATCAAGACCAAGGGCATAGACAAAGATTATTCTCCTAGAACATAATATCCCAAGAGCATAATCTTACTTTAATTTCTTACGATATTTTTGTTTAGGACTATTGGGCCTATCAGGAATAGTAAGCTCCAAATATCCCATACTTAACAATGGTTTTATCATCTTTGCTATTGCATCGGGGTGATATTTATAATTAATATGTTCGAGTATATCTCTAGCAGATCTGGGAACCGAACAATACTGTATTATATTTTTCTGTATAGGTTCCAACAACCTATATGGAACTCTATCGTAAACCACCCCACTTGCTCTATCGTCCGTTTTTTCCACCGCAGCACCACCCCTAAATAATTCATTTTGAATCAAAGGCTTATCTTCACCTACTCTATCGTAAGCTCTATCGTGAACTCTATCGTAAACCTCACTACTTTCAGCATCTGAATCTCTCCAAATAGTAACAACAAATTCCTTAAGCCTTTCATCGTTCTCGAACTTGATGTTTGGAGTATAAAGCAGAGCTCTTGTCAAACCGCTACCAGCTCCTGTATAAGGGAGGAGATGGATACCATTGCTGAAGAGCAACTTGTTTCTTGGAACAGAAACTCCGTGGGTTGCATCTTCGACAGTAATACCCTGCGGCAAGAGTCCCGGGCTATGAATCTCAATCCTATTGTCGAATATAAAAATCCTTAACGGAGAGTCCGCAGCATAAGATCTATGCAGGATACAGTTCACAACCACTTCCGACAAGGTAGTTGTCGATACTTCCAACTCACCAGGGCTATTGAAATCCTCCTCCACCTGCTTGCGTCTAAGGTTACGCATCAAGAAAGTCATAATGAACTTGTACAGATGAACAGCATTTCCATCTGCATCAGACCCACTCTTATCTCTGAATTCAGTTCCTCCGATGCTATTACCTATGTAGCTGATACATCTAGCCGTGAATACTGGCAGCCACCTTTGTGGATATTCTCCCATCAATACAACAGCAGCAACAGTAAGGGTGCCATCCGCCAGAACAAGGCCTACATTCTTAAGAATATTCTCAACGGTCTGCTCCGCGCCTATAGCCTTAGCTACCTCTTCTGCTGACATCTTATGCAATTCGTCTGCAGATATATTCTGAAGGCTGAATACCGGAGCAAATCTCTTGGCAAGATATTCCTTAACGACTTCCATATTGAGATCCTTGATAGAAGTACCTCTTACAGGAAGGGTATCCGGATACATCTGACCATTATCAGCCAACATCACTATAAGTTCCGAGTTGTCAAACACCTTTCGTTTATCAGCGCCTTGCTTTACCCAAACAACGCCATTGTTGTCATGATATGGTTTGTTCAAGCCCTGTTTGATTGTTGCCACCACAAGAACTCCACCATCTGCCGGAACATTTTCAATATCAACCAGAATACTAGGAATGACATTGTCAGTAGCTAAGTTACCCAATAGTGCAGTCACTTCCTGAGTCTCTTTATATGACAACGGATTAAGCCTTCCGGTCTTATCATCAATTCCCACAACGACCATTCCACCGCGAGTATTACTCATTGCGACCATCTCAGCTGCGACCTCGGACTTATTTTCCTTTGTCACGCGCTCCTTAAACTGAACACCTGTATGTTCAGCCATATCTCTCCACCTCAATATTTCCTCTAATGTCATATCCATAATATTTTGCTCAAAGTTATAAAACAATTTCAATTCCCTACTCCAAATACGACATAGTCTGGCGATTGGTTTCCTCGTCAATCATGCGGTAACGGTTGAAGGCTTTGCTGCCTTCTTTGTGACCGGTAAGGGCACAGACCAGGTTAGGTCTTGCACCTTGTCATACATATTTCCAGAAAAGGCCCTTCTTGCTGAATGCGAGGACATGACTTCATATATAGGGCGGACCTCTGGTTCATCCGGACTAACAATCTTCTTCATCTCTGCCTTAAGCCATGCTGAGGTCAAAATCGATTTATCAGGGGCGGCATTGTACATGTCGGTTATCTGGGCTTTGCGCTCAGCAACCAATTTATTGAATTTAGCCTTATCCGCAGGATGCATCAGAATCTTAGCCTTGATCTCCTCCTTCTTCGGATTCCAATTGTCCGGATTGACGGTCAGATCGCTCACGTAAAGAAGATGCACTGCCCTACCGTCTCTCAATCTGAAACGTACATTCACCTTGTCTTTCTTCTTCGTCGAAACTCTTATAAAAGCCGTTACTGTGGCATATTAAAACCCATTTGGCGACCCCGGCTCCGGGTACACGCAAATCTTATATCTGAATCTCCTAATTTTTGATAGATTCCGCTAAGCATTTGAATCAGTAGGTCAACTGCTGATTGGAATTAATAGATAAAACCAAACATCCATATAGGGACATTCTTGCCGACAGCGTACTCGATATTATCTTTCACGATATATCCCTTATCCGCCTCCCTAAGCTGCTTTCCTTTCTTATTGCGGCCGCCAACCTCAAAAGTAATGTCACCAACCTCAAAGTCTGAAATCTTTGATGAATATACAGTTTGCTTCTGCTTCATCCATGTCAGGAACATCGTCTCACGGATTGTTCACTCATCAGCCTTATCAAGACCAAGGGTGACCTTCACTGATAGAGGTTGACACTTTTAGGGTACTGGTGTCGTTACGGCAAAATATTATACGATTTGTATAATTAAAATCTTATAATTATATTTGCTCAAAAGAATCCAGATATGAAGAATCCTTTTATCATAAACGGAATTGTCCCGGACGAGTATTTCTGTGACAGGATACGTGAGACGAACAAACTGATTAAATGTATTGGAAATCAGACCAATGTGTTGCTGACTTCACCGAGGCGTATGGGCAAGACACAGTTGATACGTCATGTGTATAATCAGAACGAAATATCTGAGAACTATCATACTTTTTATGTGGACATCTATTCCACAACAAGCCTTCACGAGTTCATCTTGCTGTTGAGTAAAGAGATTTATACACAGTTGGTTCCCAAGGGCAGGCAAGCGTTGGATGTATTCATATCTGTATTGAAGTCGCTGACCGGCAGTTTTGGCTATGATCCGATGACAGGACTGCCCGTTTTTGATGTGAGGCTTGGTGATATACGTTCACCCGAACTTACATTATCGGAAATCTTCAGTTATCTGGAAAATACAGATAAACCCTGCGTATGTACGATAGATGAGTTCCAGCAGATTGGAAAATATCCGGAAGATAATACAGAGGCTTTGCTCCGGACTTACATACAGAGAATGAGCAATTGCGTGTTCATATTTGCCGGAAGTGACAGACATACGCTTGAGAATATGTTCAATTCCCCGGCTAAACCCTTCTACAATAGTGTGGAGCAGATGTTCCTTGACAAGATTGATAGAGAGGTATATGTGGATTTTATTGATGATATGTTTGCGAGAAATGGCAGGATAATATCCCGGAATGCAGCAGGGTATGTGTATGACCTTTTTGAGGGCCATACATATTATGTTCATCAGACATTACATAATGCTTTTGCCTATAATGAACCGGATGTAGAGATATCAGAGGAATTGATGGACGATACGGTCAGTGATATCCTTCAGGACAAAGAGAATTCATTCCTGACACAGTTGTCCTTGTTGAATTATGTCCAGAAAGAGACTCTGATTGCGATAGCCAAAGATGTAAAGGCATCTGAAGTGACTTCGGTTTCTTTTGTCAAGCGGCATTCGCTCCAATCCCCAAGTTCGGTGCAGAATGCCATACGGCATCTTTTGAGACTTCAGATGATCACTTATCATATAGAAGGCAGGACAAAGGTGTACTCAGTATCCGATCGCTTTCTTCAGATGTGGATTGCGCGGAAGTATTAATACACTTACATTCATTCTCCTCAGCGACATAGAGTTTCGCAACTTTCTTGGCAGGAAGTACCTTGCGGTAACCATCACTCAATCCAGGCGCGAGAGGAAGGCCGCAAAACGCATGTTCTGACAATCCCGCTACGCAGGGATTGCCAGAACACGCTGATTAAGAATTATTCTTGGAGACAACGGACTGAGAAGCCGTTCGCGCGATTGCTGTCGTTAGACGGAATGACTTCGCCATTGCCGTAGAAGATCAGGTAGTACGCGTAGTAGCTGTAAGGAGAGGCAGACCAATAGTAGCCGATGCTACCGACAACGAAGAGACCGCCATCGTCTTTGCTGCGATAACCCGAAGCAGGATACCAAGTTGTGGAAGGTGATGAGATGCTGAAAGACATCCCTTTATTTGTACTATCGTATGTTGTGGTACCAAATCCTGCCTTTGACCATATACCATTTCTGCCACCATCTGGAACACGCCAACCGGCTGGACATGGGTCGTATATTGACTTAACGCTTGACGAGGTGGTCCAACGGGTGTTGTCGGTTGAAGAATCTCCGGTGTAATACCAATCGTAATTCTTATTGTTGTAAGTAATATATGTAGTAGGGTTAGCGGTAGCGTAGTCGATTGTACCATTCGATGAATCTGATTTTACTGCAGATGGCCAAGTGATGGTGGACTTGGCTATGGTATTTCTGCTGATTGACGAAGAACCGAGGAAAGGATCCTTCCTGCCCCACTGATAAAGCAGACCAAGGGCACCCACATCACCTGGAGTCGCAGAGGTTGCACCGAGGTTGCGGTCCATCATAGTTCCTGCATCGTTATTATAAACTTGTGCCTGAGGCTGGTCGGTCAACCATATATGCCATGACCAGAGGATGTTGCCGGATGCATCCTTGGCGGCGATGACGGCGTTACCCTCCTTGAAAGTGTCGGCAGTCTTGAAGGCGATATAACCATCTTTGTAGCAGACTCCACTGATCAGGTCTGACGGTTCAGGAGCCGTATCTGTGCCAAATGTCTCCCAAAGGATCGAAGCGGAAGCAACACTGCCGACTGATGTGGTGCTGTTACCCTTAACAGTCTTGAACTTGTAAAGGCCTGCTTCTGATATGATGTAACAGTTTGCAGAGGCGGCTAAAGACAAATCAATCGCAGATGAAACATCCAAATCGTAAGTAATAAAGTCCTTTACATCACTGTAGATCTTTTCTGACTTCACTTCTGCAATCAGACAATAGTTATACTTCACATTCGGTTTCAGACCGGTAACGATAATCGTAAATTTCTGGTCAGAATTGAAAGTGGTTGTTGACATCTTCATAGCATCGTTGATGTTGAAGGTCTCCGCATCAGAATAATACACGGTCACCTGGCTGAACGGAAGATCTGCCTCCTGCACAGTAAGACTTCCTGAAAAAGTCGCTGATACCTCTGTCACCTTATCAAGAGACCACGTCAGAGGATCTTCTACTTCCTGACCTACCGAAGTCCTCGGAAGAACCAGTTTCTCACCATCTGCCATCGTGATGTAAAGATATTCATCGTCGTATGTCACCTCGGCAAATATGGTGTAACCCTTGTCACCTGTAGCCTGACCGAGAGTCTCTTCCTCCCAGGTCTTTCCGCCATCATATGACACATACCAATAGCCGTCAACTATCTTTAAAGTAGGAGTCACGCCTGGCTGACCGGGTGCGCCATCTTCTCCGTCCTCTGCCGAAGCACGCACCTTGCCACCGTCAGAATCGCGCAACCACTCTCCGTCAACTGTCCAGTACCACTGACCATCAGACTCATCCTGTTTGACACCTATGACCGGAACATTGCCGTCCTTGCCGTTGTAGATGGTAACAGCATCGCTCTTGCTGAAGGTAATGGTGTAACCCACTACCTTGTCACCTTCATTTATCGGAGCCACGCTTGTCACATAGTCCTTATCCTGAAGGGCTGTGACGATGGTCTGCAAAGAGGAAATATTGGTATTCTGCTGAGCGGTCAGACGCTCAAGTTCTTTGAGTCTTGACTCATGGTCCTTCAATTGCTGCTGAAGGAATGAATCGTCGTAACAGCCGGTCATAGCCAGTCCCGCACACAGCAGTAATGCGCATAGCTTTCTGCCGAAATAGTTGATTGTTGTCTTCATACTTATAGCATTAACTGATTTTCTAAAAGCATCTGCAGCTCCTACAGAATATTAAGGGATATATACAAAGAAAGTGTGAAACTGACTTTCGTTTATCCTAATGAAGGTTGTAATGCCAAACGGCTCAGCCGATTGACGATGCAAAAGTAAGCATTTTTCCTGAACGGATATTTCATAATCTTTGCATTAATCTTTTAAACACCCTATCGGAACAACATAAACTCCATCCGCTCTACGATAAGCATATTGTCCACCTGTCAGAATCATCAAGAATGATGGTGCCTTCATTCTCTGGCTGTCGATATTCTCTGAAAGTTCAATCAGATGCTTTGCGGCATCTTCTTCCTCATTCTTGCCAAGCTTCACTTCAACGGCACCCCAGCGACCATCACGCAAGGCAATGACCAAGTCGCATTCAAGCTCATTCTTATCCCTGTAATGATACACCTCACCGTCCAATGCCTGAGCATAGACTCTTAGGTCGCGAGCACACAGATCCTCAAATAAGAAGCCGAAAGTCGGAAAATCTTTCAGCAATCCTTGTGGGTTTGTTCCCATCAATGCAGCAGCAATGCTTGGATCGACAAAATGCCGCTTTGGAGCTGTTCTGATTTTTGTCTTTGATCTTAATGCCGGAGACCAAGCCGGCACATCATCCACGATAAATATTCTACGCAATGCTGACAAGTAAACAGCAAAGGTATTTGGCGAGATTGTCTGGTCTGTTGCCCTGACATCTGCCATAATAGTCTCATTAGCAGCCATGGTAGATATATTTCTGGCATACGATTCGAGAAGTTTCCTTACTCTTGTTGTGTTCTTATCCACACCATCTACTCGATGAACATCATAGTTTATAACTTCCTCGATATAGTTACGGGCCACTCTCAAAGCCGCCCTCTCCTTAAGTTTTGTACTTGCAGGCCAGCCACCTCGACACGTAGCATAAGCCAAGCCTTCAATTGTCAGATCAGAAATAGCTGCAACATCAGCATCTCCCTTAAATAAGGAAGCAAGACTAACTTTACCATTAGACTCCTTCGATTCCCACAATGACATTGTTCGCATGCGCATTGGAGCAATCCTTCCGACCCCGCTATGCATTCTCTTCTCTTCCTCTTTAAGATTCTCATCGTCGTTCACATCTTTCGGAACAGCAGAACCAGTAAGAATAAACTGTCCGACATCACCCCGCATATCAACGGCATATCTAACGGCATCCCAAAGAACAGGAGCTTCGGCCCACTCGTCGATCAATCGTGGAGTCTCACCCTCCAATAGTAGCGATGGTTTAGTTGCTGCGATCTGTTTATAGTTAGCAGAATTATCTCGATCCTGCATAAACAAAGCACTTGCAGCTGCATGACGAGCTGTATATGTCTTACCACACCACTTGGCACCCTCTATCACAACAGCACCGGACGCTTCCAACTGTTCCTGTAGCTCTACATCACATACTCTTGGTTTATAATCTTTAACTTCCATAGACAATTTGTTTATTCATAGCACAAACATAGCAACTTTCGTTCATAATTGCAACAAAACTGAAAGATTTGGCGCAGTTTTACTGACAATTTTGGCGCGGTTTTACTGAAAGATTTGGCGGAGATTTATTGACAATTTTGGCTCTATAAAACTTCTTATAGACATTTCCGCAGAATGTTCTTCGGGCCATATGGCTGCTGGCATACTCACTTTTTCATTGCCATCGAAACAAGTGGAATAGCAAACAGCCGACACAGGATTGAAACACGAAGATATCCCTCTGCACCTCAAGGTCTGGTCGTGAGGATAAGTCAAGCTTCGGCTGACGTTTCTCCTTTATCTTTTCGTAGATTTCAGGATAGTCCTTAAAGTACTGATGTTCGTTGACAAAGAAGTTCCACAAGTCATCAAGAGGTCGAACCCTCTATGCCTAGGGGCTCTGCCCCTATAGTACCCTGCGGCTCCGCCTTCCGTATTTGCCCCTTGTTGAATTATGTCCATACTGCCAAGATAGCATAATTTCAAGATAACACAGCGGAATGTTGTTGAATTTTATAGATTCCGACAAAGTATCGCAAATCTTGTATCGGAATCTCCTGATTTTTGATGGATTCCGCTAATTATTTGAATCAGTAGGTCAACTGCTGATTGGAATTAATAGATAAAACCAAACATCCATATAGGGACATTCTTGCCGACGGCGTACTCGATATTGTCTTTCACGATATATCCCTTATCTGCCTCCCTAAGCTGCTTTCCTTTCTTATTGCGGCCGCCGACCTCAAAAGTAATGTCACCAATCTCAAAGTCTGAAATCTTTGATGAATATACAGTTTGCTTCTGCTTCATCCAAGTCAGGAACATCGTCTCACGGATTGTTCCCTCATCAGCCTTATCAAGACCAAGGGCATAGATGATATTGGAATTGTCCAGATAAAGTTTCTCAACCTTCTGCAATATGCCGTCACCTGTTGACTTCTCACGCAATGCATTGAAAAGTCCAGACTTCTCCAAATACTCTATATAATCAGGAAGAAGATTCCTGCTGATGTCAAGATCTCTAGCTAAGCTAGTATGGTTCGGCTTATAAGGTACGGACTGAGCGAGCATATACATAAGCTTCTTCAATTTCGCTGCAGCTGCAACTGTCATCTCAGCATATCTTGGAATATCATCCTCGACCGTCGCATTGAGGGCCTGCTTCAACTTGATCAGGAAATCCTCCTCAGTAAAATACGGATAACAGCCGTGATGCAGATACTCCTGGTAATACTTAATCGGTCTATGCTCTCCATATGGAAAGTCCACCTTTCCTGCCAGAATATCCTCCAACGAAGAAGGCTGAAGACTCCACCCCAGAGAGATATTCAGGTACTCTCTGAACGATAGGACAGGCAGAGTATACTCGATTGTTCTTCTGCTCAAGTCCGCCTTAGCACCTTTCTTGAGATCCAGAATTGAGCTGCCCGAGTAAACTACCTGCAGAAGAGGCAACTGATCATAAATCATCTTGATCTCCGTTGTCCATCCTGCATATTTGTGTATCTCATCAATGTACAGTTTCTTGCCGCCTCGCTGGAAGAATGCCAAAGCAAGATCATAAATCCTATGACCGGCAAAATAGAAGTCATCAGCCTGAACATACAGAGACTCCTCTATCTTGTCATGCATCTTGATGTGCTGGAGTATCATCGTTGACTTTCCGACACCTTTTTGTCCCAGGATTCCGATTAATCTATTCTTCCAGTTAATGGTATCATGAAAGGATCTGACATAGTTTACTGGAGTCAGATCAAGCTTAATTCGATATGTCTGAAGTAAAGTATGACTTGAACTGAAAATAGTTGACACTGTGCGGGGGACAAAAAAGTACAGTGCAA
>CAMCFO010000036.1 GCA_945874155.1 uncultured Bacteroidales bacterium | reverse complement strand
CAAAAGTTAGGTATTGAGTTATGAGGAAATGTACAGTATTTATTGAGAAATCCGAATACGGGTATTCTGCCTACATCGGGGATACTCCGCTTGAGTTCGGGTGCATCGGGGAAGGAAAAACCGTCGAGGAGACCATAGAGGACTTTCTCGGAACCTTCGAAGCGATGAAGCAGGACTATATCTCTGCCGGCAATGAGTTCGAGGATGTAGATTTTGATTTCCGCTACGATACGGCCAGCTTCCTCTCCGAGTATGCAGGTATCTTCTCCCTCTCCGGGCTGGAGAAGATCACCGGAGTTAGCCAAGCACAGCTCGGCCACTTCCTGCACGGAAGACGCAAGCCAAGCCGCAAGACCATCGACAAGATTCAGAGCGGAGTTGACCGCTTTGCTAAGGAACTGACGGCCATAAAGTTCGCTTGATTATCACACAGGCACCGGCCACGGCCCTCGGAGTAATCCGGGGGCTTTTGCATAATATCTATGTGGTGCTAAGTAATATGAAAATAATAAGTTGCGTCAGATTTGAATTAGATTTTCGAGGTCAGATTTTCACCCGAAGAAGGAGCATAGCCGTAGCTATGTGACTGATGAGGGAGGAAATATGGACCGAAAAGATTTTCAAAGATGATGCAGGTTATTTTTTGAGGATTACTATATAGAATAGCAGTCTATCGGGAGAGGAACTGCCCCACAAGCGGTGCGACGGCAGCTCCGGTCATCATATGCCCCTCGCCTTCGAGGAGGTTGTATTCTGCACCGGGGAAGATTTCGCAGTATCGTTCAGAGTAGGAAACTGGAACGATTTTGTCGTCTGTGCCGTGGATGATGCAGACAGGTCCCTTGTAGGCAGAAGAAGTCTCGTAAATCGGCATCTTTTGGGCTTCCTTAATAAAACCGCGTCCCAGTTTGTGGAACATAACGCTCACATACTCAGGGGGATTCTGTGGGTCATACTTAGCATTCATACACTGGCCCTTGATGGCGTCATCCTTTAGCACTGCAGCCGGAGCCAGGAGCACGAGAGCATCGGGAGACTGACCTTCACGGGACAGTTTACCCGCCAGCATACCGGCCACCACCCCGCCCTGGGAATGGCCCACAAGATAGAGCTCCGAAACATAGGGCAAGGCTCTTGCATATTCCACAACAGCTTGTGCATCAGCAATCTCTGTGGACAGTTTCATATCAATGAACTTGCCTTCACTGCGGCCGTGGGCATCGAAATCGAAACTTATGCTGGCTATCCCTCGAGAAGCAAGTTCAGCAGCTATGGTCGGAATGGGTTTCCATCTTTTGGATGCCATAAACCCGTGCATAAGCACAGCAACAGGGCATTTGCCGGTCGCAGCATCGAAGCCTTCCGGGAGTGTGATTTTTATGTCTATGCCGCCCTGAGGGCCACGCACGGAATATTCCCTTTTTCTGAACAAACTGAACATAATTTATTGAAAATGCAGGGCCAGATGACCACAATTAGTAATATGAAAATAATATGTAGCCTCAGATTACTTAACATCTATTTCTGATAGTATTTCCTGTCAGGCTTGCCATTGTAGGTCCGCCTGATGGCATCCACAGCCTCATAATAAGTCGGCACCTTAAAACTGTCCAGCCTCTCCTTGATGTGCAAGGCAATGGACCTCTTGTCCAGTTCTGCCCCTTCTGAAAGCACTACGAGCAGTTTGAGCACAGTCCCTATTACCGGATGCTGGGCCGCAATGCAGATGCAGTCCTTGACGGCAGGGTGCGAGGCAGCGGCATTCTCCACCTCCACGGGGTTTACCTTGAATCCGCCCACGTTGATTATGTCCCCGCGGCGTCCGGTCAGATGAATAAGCCCTTCCGCGTCCACATATCCGAGGTCCGCCCCATAGATTTTCCCATTTTGCAGCACCTTGGCAGTGGACTCAGGATCAGCCACATAGCCGCTCATAATCGTCTTTCCGGAAACTATGATGCTGCCGTCTTCCGTGACCTCGACAGTGGAATTTTTCATAGGCCTTCCTATGCAGCCTTCCATATAGCGGCCGTCATTGAAGTCGTAGGTGCAGACAGCGCCGATTTCCGTACCTCCAAGAGTGTTGTAGAGACGTGAATGTGGCAAAGCCTTAGCCAGCAGTTCCATATCGGTCTGGGTAATTGGAGCGGCACCGGTCTCTATGAAGTCGATTTTGTCGGCAAGGGAGCAAAGTTTCTCGTATGAAAACTGCATAATCAGACGCAGGCTCGCAGGCACCATAAAGGTGGCGAACTTGTTATAATTCAGATTGAACACCTCGAAAAAGGCATTCATATCCTTGAGACCGTCTAAAATGCAGACCGTACCGCCCACAGTGAGCACCGGATGCAGCTTGAAAAGTGATGCAATGTGGTTGAGCGGACCGCTGATGATGAAAAGCAACTCCGGGGTGAAGTGCATATCGCAGATGAAATTGTCTGCGCAGGATGTCAGGGCAGTCTCGGAAAGCATCACTCCCTTGGACTTGCCGGTGGTGCCTGTGGTGTAGAGTATGTCCACAATGTCAGGGGCGAAGCTGCAGGATTCCACTTCATCACGGACAGCCTGGAAATTCATCTCAAGTGCCTGATTCTCAAGAGGAACCGCAATGGCCCCGAGATAATGCACGGCACAATAGGTCACGACGAAGGCTATGTTCTGGGTGGCGCGGAAGACATAGGGACGGTTTTCCCTCAGCCCCGCTGCCTTCAGTTCTTCGGAACGCTCCACTATGGCATTCCAGAGGTTCCCGTAAGTGATTCTGTCTCCGGCACATTCAACGGCAATCTTGTCCGGGGTGCGGGATGCGTGAAGAGCTATGCTCTGTTCCAGTGTCATCATTTTTCAGCAAGTTTGGTTTCCACCATCTTCACTATCGAGTCTATGTTGCGCAGGTTTCTCGGAGTGGCATCTTCCACCTTCAGGCGGATTTTGAAGTCCCGCTCCAGCAACATCATAATGGTCGCTATGCCCAGGGAATCCAATTCCCCGAAAAGAAAGTCCCGGTCGAAATCCACGGTCGGAAGAGCATCCGAAAGCAATTTATAGATATGTTGTTTCATAGTCAGTGTACAAGACCTGCAAAGGTACGGAAATTTTTCAGTCAAAAACAACATTCCCGACAAAGCCGTCTGCGGAAACCCTGGCTGCGGTGCGGCGGTCATCGTCCTGTATATGGGCGAGGATGCGGCTTTGAGGATGGATGAGAGCGAGATATATAGCGGACTCTCCGTAACCTTCGTCTGTGATTTCAATGGTCTCAGATTCAGGAATCTGTCTCAACTCGGCCTCGCGGCGGCGGAGATTGCGTCTGACGCTGCGGCTGATTTCCATACCTTTATATATATAGCGAGCGCAAACCCGGTCATAAGGCGTCTTCGGAGCCCCCTTCCAAAGCAGGGAAAGAGTCAGGGGATATGGGCGCACCTTGCCCTTGGAGGTGGTCAGGAAACGGAAGAGAAACGGAGGAATCAGCCAGGACATCAGCACCACCGAAAACATACCGACTATCGTGACCTGCGCAAGCGAGTGCATTGCAGGATGCCGCGCCACTATCAGCGAACCTATGCCAATGAACATAATCAGGGCGGACTGCAAAATGCTATGCTTGTAGGATTTGAGTATAGGTCTGCGGAAAGTGTATTCACTCTGGCAGCCCTCGGTCATGAAAATGGTGTAATCGTCCCCCTGCCCGAAAATGAAAGTGGCCAGTATTATATTGACTATGTTGAATTTGATGCCGAAAAGGCCCATTATGCCGAGTATCCACACCCAGCTCACAGCCATAGGGAGAAACGCGATTATCGCGAGTTCAAGCCTTCCGAAGGAGAACCACAGGAAGAAGAATACTATTAGCGAGCAGGCCCAGCCTATATAGTTGAAATTGTCCGAAAGATTGTTGGAAAGAGCGCTGTTCATACCCGCCACGTCGAAGCTGTTGGAATAGCAGCCCTTCACGGTCTCAATGTTTTCAGGCTCCACACTCAGCACGTCCACCACATAGCAGAGCCCGTCGGTCTGAGTGAGATTCTGCACAAACAGGGATGAGGTCAGAGGGGAGAAATATTCCAATGGCTGTGGGGAAGGAGCCGGGGCTGACAGCAGTCTGCAAAAACCTGCAAATGCCCCCGGAGCAAAGCCGGCCTTCCCTGCTGCCTCCTCGATCTGTCCCGGAAGCACCTCTGAGTACCGCTCGCAGAATCGGGACCAGTCTTCCAGCCTGAGCTCCTGGGCCTGCCGGCTGACCAGGAATGGTGATACAGACTTGCACCCCGCCACCAGTCCGGCCCTGCAAAGGCTGTCCGTAATGCTGCAGTTGGCGGAATGTTCCGAAAGAGCCGAATCGAAATCCGCGCCGGAAGAAAGCACATAGACCTCTCTGGCAGATTTGCTGCGTGCGAAAAGGTTCTGGAAATAGGCCATATCCTCCCTCTGCCGGTCGGTCATATAATTGATGTTGGAAATATTGGAGTCGAACTCCGTGCGGAAGCTGAAAAATGCGAAAACGACAGTCAGCACAAGCGAAACCCAGATCAGACTGCGGTGATTCTCAGGCGAAAACCCGGCCACGGCATCCAGAAAACGGCTTTTGCGACTGGCCTTCTCCCCCGTCCGAACAAAGTGCGGGAGGTAGAGCAGCACGAAAAGTATGGTGCCTAAAAGCAGAAGGGAGGCAAAAATGCCGAGGTGTCTCAGAGCAGTGGCCTGGAGCGGCACCAGGGCAAGGAAGGCACCTACCGTGGTGATATTGCCCACCAGCAGAGGCATAAAGATTTCCTTCACTGCCTGACGCATATCCCTCTGGTGCTCCGAATGGGCAATCAGATGCAGAGGATAGTTCACCGCAATGCCCAGAATGACGCTGGATATGCCAATTACTATGATTGACACCTTGTCCACCAACAGGGCAATGCCTCCGATGGCGAAAAGCCAGCCCCAGCCTATGGAAAGGAGTATCAGCAATATGTTTCTGAAAGAGCCGAAAGAGGTGGCAAGGAGCAGGATTATCAGCAGCCCGGCCACAATGACCGCAATGATGCTGTCCGTTTTGATGCGGGAAGCATTCCCCACCGCAATTTCAGGTCCTCCCACTATGTCTGCCCTCAAATCCGGATAAACTGCCTCGACACTTGCGGCAGCCTCCTTCAACAGGGCAAGCAGTCTGGCATTGTTGCTGGTCTCGCTGCCGCCGAAAGGGGAATTGAGCAGGACTATGGCCCTGGACATATCCGGGGTGAAGACATAACCGTCATAGATTTCGAAGATATTGTTTTCGTTGGATGTGTTCAGACGGGAAAGCACGGGGCTGAAAAGGCCGAGGGGGTCTTTGACTATGGTTGAGGCCACGAAAGGTCCCGTAGGAAAGGAAAGGGTCTGACGGTCCTGCATCAGCCGCTCTTCCACATACCCGGGCAAGGAGAGCAGACTGTCTATGCGGGCGTAATCCGAAGGGGTGAGGAAATATGGGATATTGTCCATCACGAAGTCAGTAACCGTCTGAATTGCAGACATATCGAATTGAGCCGTGAGGCTTTCGCACCAGTTCTCGCTGTCCAGTTCCTCCACCTTGCCCACAAAATGCTCAATTCCTTCCACCATCCTGTCCGGGTCGTCGGATCCGGAAAAGAGTATCACAAGACGGTCGGCCCCTGAGATTTTCTGATACACATTCAGGGCCTCCCTGTCCCTTGTCCCGAGGGGCACGAAATCAGTTATGTCCTCGCTGTAATGCAGATTGAACAAAAGCAGGCCGGAAATCAGGGTGAGCAGGCCCAAAGAAGCCCACATCACGCCCCGATGTTCCCGGAAATAATCATAAACTCTCAGTTTCATTTTCTCAAGTTTGAAACGGTCTGTCTGAACCAGGTCATAAATTCTGTCCTCCACTGACGGCTTTCATCGCTTCCCTTGCTCTCGGAGGCTCCGAAGCCGTGCCCTCCGCTACTGTATTGAATATATTGATGAGGGACACCGGAGACAGTGAGAGCGGAATCCAGAAGTTCGGAATTGCGGTAATCCACCACCTCGTCGTCCCGGCAGTTGAGCAGAAACACCGGCGGACAGTCCTGAGGCACGTGTTTTTCGAGTGAAAGGGAATCCCTGAGCCGACGGTTGCCGCTGCGGTATTCCCCAAGGAGAGCCCTGCGGGAACGCCTGTGGGTATATTCCGAAGACATACTCACCACAGGATAGATTGCAGCCACGAAATCGGGTCTTCTGGATGCTTCAGAATGTACGCCTTGGAGTGCCGGGAAATCACTGCGGAAAAATTCGGCGGCAGACATCACCAGGTGCCCTCCTGCAGAAAAGCCCATAGCCCCCACAAGGCTGGTGCTGTCGATCTGGCGCAACACCTGCACAGCCCTCTGCATATCACTTATCATATCCGGATGCTTGCGGGTGGGGGCATAGAGTCCGGCGAAACATCCGAACTGGAACTTGCCCATCACGCTGTATTTCAGCACATAAGCACAGATTCCCTGCTCCTGGAGCCAACGGGCCACCTGCACGCCCTCGTTGTCATAGTCCAGCCAGCAATAACTGCCTCCCGGACAGACGATTACGGAGACTCCATAGAGATTCTCCGCCGGCGGAAAGGCTTCGAGAGTCACCGCGTGGCGATGATGGGCGGTGCCATCCCAGATATGGATAAGTCCTTTCTTGTCAGGCATACGGAACTGCTCCGACTCGGGCGGGTCAGAGGCAAGGGCGCTTATTGCCGGACATATTATGCACAAAAACGCAGATATGACTGCCAATCTATTCATCATTCAATCCCGTTAATCTTGTTCACCACATAATTGTGACCCAGAATGACATCGCAGGTGTTGATTGCAGTGAGAGGCACTCCGCAGAACCCGTGCAAGGTCACATTCTGCCCGGTAAGCAGCAGGTTGGGGATTTTGGTCACCACCGTCACCTGAGACAGCAGCAGATTGTGGCAATCTTTGGAAAATCCGCACATTGCCCCTTCCTTCACTCCATAGAAGTCCCTGACTGTCAGCGGAGAAGCAGTATTGTAATCCTCCACGCAGCCCCTAAATCCCGGGAACATCATCTCCATCCTGTCCAGCAGAATCTGAGCACATTCCTCCTTCCATCGGAGGTATTCCGCAGGACGGTGCCCTACCGTGGAATCCGCCCACCGGCTCACTTCGTTCCAGAGCATAGGCGCGGTCAGGATAATCTTCTCGGCAAATTCTCCCTGCCCTTCCTCTGGAGGTGTCATCATCAGATAGCCCAAAGGCCACTTCTTGGATGTGTCTCCGAAACTCCACACCTCGTCATACCTGTCTATGAAATACATACTGTGGTCCAGATAGCGGAAACTGTCTTTCTTGAGCTTGATACTCAAGGTGAAAGCGGAATAGGAGTTGGGGATTTCCTGCATACGGTTGCGGAAAGGCTTGGGCAAGGCCTTGGGGTCATCCAGCAGGCTGATGAGGCTGCAAGGGTGGATGTCGCTGATATACCAGTCGGCACTCCACTGCCGCCCGTCTGGGGTTTCCACGGATGTGATGCTGCGGTCCATAGTATTGATTTTCACCACCGGACTGCCGGTGAGCACCTGCCCTCCGTGCTGCTCGATGAACTCCTGCAGAATTTTCGCGAAATGCAGGCTGCCTCCTATGAAACGGCTGGGTCCCTGGATGTAGAGCACAGATATGATTGCGTGGATATAAGCCGGAGTCTCGTCAGCCCTGCCTGAATAGAGCGGGTTCATATATGCCACCACTCCTCTCAGACGCGGGTCACTTATGTATTTGGCTATGAATGCGTCTGCCGCCATAAGAGCCTCGTCGGTATGGATCTGCACAAAACCTTGGCTCGGACGCAGATGGAAAAGATCCAGATTGTCGGTTATGGCATACATGGCCGAGACATAATTCTCAAGATTCTGCCTCTGGTCCGGAAAATATTTCGCAAGTGAGTCCACGAAACCCTCCCGGCCCTTGCCTATGTCGTAGAACTTCCCGTCTTCACCGAAAAAGAGCGTGTCAATTATGTCCGGGCCTATGTGATGCAGGCGGATTTTGTCATATATGCCCAACCACTCGCACAGTCTCCTTATGCTCTGCCCCTCTTCCATACCTGCAAGCACGTGCATACCGGTGTCGAAACTCAGCCCCATACGCCTGAACGACTGGAGCCCACCGCCTATGATATGGTTTTTCTCAAGAATGGTCACTCCCACTCCTTCCTTCGCGAGTATGGCCCCTGCAAAAAGTCCTCCGAGACCGCCGCCAATTATCAGCGCTGTTGTTTTCATATTCTGGATATCTGTTCATAAATGCGGCCCGGAGGCAGAAGGGCACTGCAAGTGACTATGGTGCCGACGATTACCCCGAGTATGCCGTGGGAATTGACATTCTGGCCAGAGAGCAGCAGGTTCGGGACCTTGGTGCGGTAGGGCACCCTTCCCGCCGCCCCGAGGCTGATGTCCTTAGCAACTCCGTACATTCCCCCGTCCTCGGCTCCGGTGTAGTCCAGATAGGTCAAAGGGGTGGAGGTGTACCAGTTTTCAACCGCTGCGGAAAATCCCGGATGATGTTTCTCCATTGCCTCCATCAGCCTCAGTGCGCGTTCCTGCTTGAAGTCCTCATACTCCTGTCCCCGCCGCCCCAACGGAGTTCCCTTCCATTTGAGAACCTCCGACATATTCATATAGGAAAGCACTACTCCGCTCTTCGCCCATCTTGCACCGTCTTCGTGGCACATATGCATATAGAGAAAACCCTTAGGCCAGTCCGAATCCGTGTAGTCTTCGCAGTTCCAGGGAGTTTGAGCATTGTAACAGAAGGAGTTGGAGTTCATATATGGCATAGCCCCGTCCTTGAAGCTGACATAGAGGGCGAAGACTGCGCTGCTCTGAGGTATGGACATTATGCGGCTGCGGAAGGCCGGACGTATGAGGCGGGTGTCCAGAAGTTCCAAAAGACGCTTCGGATGTATGGCTCCGACCACCCAGTCAGCACCATAGATTTCCCCGTCTTGAGTTTCCACTGCCGTTGCCTTCACATCGTTGCAATGGATTTTCACTGCCTTCTTGCGTATGAGCACCCTGCCGCCGGCATTTTCTATCTGCCTTTGAAGGGCAAGGGCTATGGAATCGCTGCCTCCTACCACGCGATAGGCACTGTTGTTATAGAAATCCATTATGAAGGCGTGCTGCGAGAATGGGGTTTTCCCGGCCCGGGCGGCATACAGGGGCAGGTCTCCGGCAAGTACCGATGCAGCAAGCGGGTCGGTGAAAAGCGAAGACAGCACCTCGTCCATAGCCCTGGTCTGATATTCGGCATCAATGGCCATATCCCTGCTGTCCGAGGCGAAACTGTTCAGGTTGGATGCCTTGCTGATTTTGTCCACAAGGGCGACATAGTTCACAATGGCATCCTTCTGATGCGGAAAATAGCCTCCCATCCTTTCGATGAAAGCCTCCCGGCCCACAGGAAAGCGGAATTTGTCCCCGTCCAGGTCCACGATATTATAGGCTTCATTGTCCAAGCTGCTGAGTTTCACCTCATCGCTCAGTCCGAAGTAGCGGAAAAGGCGGTCCATAGTCTGCCCCGGGGCGGCGGAACCTATGAAGTGCATACCGGTCTCGAACTTCGCCCCTTTGCGGGTGAAACATTGCAGGCAGCCGCCGATCTGCACGCCCATATCCAGGACGGTCACATCGTATCCGTTGCGCTGAAGTATGAGACCGGTGGTCAGACCTCCCAGTCCCCCTCCTATTATGACAACTTTCTCAGACATTCTGTTCTATTCTGTCAGCCAATAAGTTATACTCTTCGATATAGCGCCGGCGCATTGCCTTTGCCTGTTCCATAGTGCCCTCTCCCAGAGCCGCCACATCCTGCGGAGTCATCCTGTTCCCGACTTTCAGATGCATGGGCCAGCGCTTGAGTTTGCGTCCGTGCTTGGGAAGAGCCTTGCCTGCCCCATAGAGATAAAGCGGAAGCAGGTCCACCCCAAGTTGCTCCACTATATAAAATGCTCCCTGATGGAAACGCCCAATGGAACAGTCCAGAGACCTCGTGCCTTCGGGGTAAAGGGCTATGCTGTAGCCTCTTTCCACAAGATTGCGGAGTTTGGGCATTATCGCGTCCATCCCGGCAGATGCGGGGAGAAATTCGGCCTGATGTATGGCGTAACTGTAGAAAGGATTCTTCCAGACCCAGTCGGCGGTGAGGACTATGAGTTTTGGGGTGCGGGCGAGCAGAGGCACGAGGTCCAGGTGGGAGGAATGGTTGCAGATGATTACAGCCGGCTTGCTGAAGTCCTCTCCCGACGGGTTTTCCTCAGTGAATTTCACCCCCGGAATCTTGTGGGTGTAGAGCAGGAAGCGCGCCATGAAGTTCAGTCCCCTGTGCAGATTGAGTTTCTTCTTCTCCCCGTCCTTTGCAAAAGTCATATAGAAAAATGCAATCGGGGTCATAAGGCAGAGGGTGTTGATGCTGAAAAAGAGCAGGGCGTAGAGAGTCCGCAGAAAGGTCATCAGAGCCCTGAAAAGCATAGCCGGATAACCCCAGACCACCGCCAGAAAGCACAGAACCGAGTTCAGCATTGTAATCCGCAAAAAATCCGGCCCCGGCCTGAAATGAGTAACCCTCTCACTTGCAGGCGGATAATACACGTTCACAGGGACGCTCACCAGCTTCACTCCCGTCCAGGAGGCAAAGACCATAAATTCCAGTTCGGCCTCGTAGCGGGAGGTCGTAAGGGAGAGAGCACGGAGTTTCTTGAGCGGATAGAGGCGGTAACCGGTCTGAGTGTCAGGCAGATAATGTCCTGTCTGAACGGCGAACCAGAAATTGCTGAACTTGTTGGCGAATATGCTTCCACCGCTTCTTTCCGCATTCTCCAGATTCTTGCGGGCTCCCACTATGAGGGCTCCCGGATGCTTGATATTGGCTTCCACCAGCACGGGTATATCTTCCGGGAAATGCTGTCCGTCGCCGTCGAGGGTGATGGCATAGGCAAACCCTGACTTGAGGGCATATCTGAACCCTTCCCTCAACGCTATGCCCTTGCCACGGTTGTGTCCGAGGTCCAGAATTACGGGCGGAAAGTCCATTGCCTCAAGCAGTTGCACGGTGTTGTCGGTGCATCCGTCACAGACCACTATCACATCGTCGCACTGAGCCTGGCAACGGCTGACCACGTCCACTATGGTGCCGGCATTATTGAAGGTGGGGATTATCACGCATATTCCCCTTGATTTCATTCTATGCTTCTGGTCCACAATCATATAGTCTTGCAGATAAGGGACAATTTGGCATAGGTTTCTCCCCCGCCGCTTACGCTCACCTGAGCCTTCACCTTTGAGTCTTCGGCCTCCACCTTGCTGACAGAAAAGCAAACCCCGGGGGTCTCAGCAGGAGATATGATTTTGAGGAACTTGATATTTTTGACTGTATCTATGGCAAGGGGCTTTCCGCAATGCAGAGACAGGAGTTCAACGGCAATCTGCATTATGCAGACTCCCGGGGTGATGGGCTCTCCGGGAAAATGTGCCTTGTAGATGAAATGTTCCGCATCCAGGACTATGTTGTAATCGCGCCCCGATTCGGTGACAGACTCGGAAACTATTCTATAAAGACTGTTGAGAAGTTTCATTATTTTCTTGATTTCTTGATTCGGTTCACCAAAGAGGTCAGCACGGTGCCCGGACCGCATTCCACAAACTCGTCCATTCCCGCATCCAGCATATTGTTCACCGAAGCTGTCCATTTCACAGCAGAGGTAAGTTGGAGGAGAAGATTGGCCTTGAGCTGCTCCGGATCGGTGTGCGGCTGCGCATCAACATTCTGATACACAGGACATACGGGCACATTGAAATGCACTGCCGAGATGGCCTTGGCGAGTTTCTCTCCCGCAGGAGCCATAAGCGGGGAATGGAAGGCTCCACCCACCTGCAGTGGAAGACAATGCTTTGCCCCGGCTTCCTTCATCTTGGGAACAGCAGCTTCGATGGCCTCCTTTGCTCCTGAAATAGCCACGTTGCCGGGGCTGTTGTAATTGGCCGCGACCAGCACTTTCCCGGTCTCCGCAGCCACTTCTGCACAGACACGTTCAATCTCAGCATCCGGCAAGCCTATGACCGCTGCCATAGTACCAGGCTGTCTCTCGCAGCACTCCTGCATTGCCAAAGCTCTGGCATAGACCAATTTGAGTCCGTCCTCGAAAGACAGGGCACCGGAAGCGGCAAGGGCTGAAAATTCGCCCAGAGAGTGACCTGCCACCATATCCGGCCGGAAATCATCGCCAAGACAGAGAGCTGTCACCACCGAATGGACGAAGACTGCGGGCTGTGTGACTTTGGTCTGGAGCAGGTCTTCTGCACTGCCGTTGAACATTATGTCCGTGAGACTGAAGCCGAGTATGGCATCGGCCTTGTCGAAAAGTTCTTTTGCGAGGGCGTTGCTCTCATAGAGGTCTTTGCCCATACCGGGAAATTGCGAACCCTGTCCCGGGAATCCATAAAGTTTCATAATTCTGCTTTGAATTCTTTGTCGTCAATGCTGCAATTGACTTTCATATTTTTGAGTTCCACCACAGTGGCGTCACCTGATTTTTCATTCATTTCCACTTTCACCACCGCATTGAGGCTGGGCACGAAATGCAGGACTATGCTGTCCCACATCTGCTTCACGTCATTTTTCTGGGGCAGGAGTTTCACAGCCCAATGGTCCTGGCTCTCGCTGATTTCGACGCGGAAGGATTTGCCGTCGTTGACGACCTTGCCCTCCAGACAGCCGATGAGCATACGGCCCAAGCCCTTGAACATTTTGTTGGCACTCACATCGGTGACCTTGCCGCTGCTTATGGTCCACGCCTTAGCATTGTCCAGAATGAAGGCTGACGCAACGGGGCTGGTGTACTCCCAACGTAGTCTGGACGGCTGGGAATAGTACATACGGCCCTTGGATATCATAGGTTCGGTCATCAGCTGCATTGTCTTGGTCTGCACGAAATCGCATTCCATAGTCTGCATTGCGGCTCCGGAACGCTGTATGGCCGCCACAATATCCTCCTGGGGAGTCTGCGCCTGAACCGTGCCTGAGAAAAGGCAGAGACAAAGCGATATTCCGATTATTTTCAACAGGTTTTTCATCATAATCTTTAACTCCGCGCAATGAAAAAGCAACCGAGCATAATCAGCACCACCCCTATCCATTTCATCAGATTCACATCCTCGTGGAAGAAAAAAATGGCTGCAATCATCCCGAAAACATAACTGAGCGAAACCATAGGATAGGCCATACTGAAGGGAAAATGCTTCAGAATATAGAACCAGAGCAAACTTCCCGCTCCATAGCAAAGCCCGCAGGCTGCAAACTGCCAGTTAACGAACACCGACTTCCAGAAGGCGAGAGTCATAGAAAAAGGCAGCATCCTCCCAAGTGCAAATTTGAGCAGCACCTGACCTCCGGCCAGACATATGCTCTGGAGCACAGCCAGAGGTAAAAGTGAAAATATTCCTTTCATACTAAATAAGTTACATTCTTTCCAGCACTATGCTTTCTGCACGGACCTCCGGAGGCAAAGTCTCCCCGGCCCTGCGTGCAAAGGACTCGAAATAAGGGGTGGATTCGTCGAAGGAAACCACCAGAACATTGCCCGCCTTGCCCGTGGAGATGAGCCTGCGGGCATCCCTCAAAGCCCATTCCAGCGACTGGTCTCCCTGGGAATAGGTTATGTTGTAGCCGTGGCAATGACGGCGTATGGCTATGGACGAACTCACGGTGTTGTGGGTGCTCTGCATAAAAAGGGTGGGCTTGAGCAATTCTTCATCATTGCTGACTATGTCGTCCAGGAACTGCTGGCTGATTTCCAGCATACCCCTTGAAGTGGCAGTTATTATGGCATCTGGACAGTCTATGCCCGCCTGCTGCAATGCCCTGAATGCAGACAGATGGGCAGCTTTCATCAGTTTCCCCATACGCCTGGACTCCATAGGAGATACAAATTCCTTCAAGGCAGGCAGTTCCTCCACTGAATCCACCACGGCTCTCGCCTTTTCCTTCACCCCGAAGTTACCTGAAGGTCCTGCAAAACTATGAAGCTTCTCCGCACAAAGCACGAGCGAAGAGTCATTGCCTCCGAAGCCGAAGGAATTGCAGACCACATTATTCAACTGCACGCCTTCGCTGCCCAGGGTCGGAGTGATGCCTCCCTCAATACGGTGCTTCCAGCCCAGATTGCCGGGTATGAAGCCGTGTTGCATAGCCAGAAGGCAGATGACGGTCTCAATGGATCCGGATGCGGAAGTTGTGTGTCCGGTAAAGGATTTGGTGCTGGATATTGCCGGCATTGTTTCTCCAAATACTCTCTGCAGGGCGCGGCTTTCGGTTATGTCGTTGTTCGGAGTGCCTGTGCCGTGAGCATTGACATATTGAATGTCAGAGGCTTGCAGTCCAGCCATATTCAGAGCGTCAGTCATTGCAAGGAAGGCACCCTCCCCGTTTTCGGAAGTGGCAGTCTGGTGGAAGGCATCGCAACGGTTGCCGTAACCGCCTATATATGCGAGGACATTTCCGCCCGATAGAGCTTCCGCAACGCCGTTTTTCCCTTCCTCAGCTCCGATGTCACTGTCCCTGCGCAGCACCACAAACGCAGCACCCTCTCCTAAATTGAGTCCCGCCCGGGTGTCGTCGAAAGGACGGCAGCGCTCCCGGTCCAGAATCATCAGGGTGTTGAAACCGTTGAGATGAAACTTGCTCATTGCTTCGGAACCTCCGGCTATTACCACATCCGCCTCGCCCCTCCGTAGCATTTCGCAGCCCAGCATTATGGAATTCAGGGCTGAGGAACAAGCTGTCGAAATGGTACAACATTCCGCCTGCAAGCCGGACATTTGAGCAATCTCCACGGTACTTTTTCCACATTCGTTGCTCTGGGGAAGATAGAGCAGGGAATCGTCGGTTTTCATCCTCTCGAAATACTGCTCGGTGATATCCATACCTCCCACCGTGGTCCCGGAAATCAGCACCACCTTCTTGCCCTCAAGTCCCTTCCAATGAGTTCCATCCGGGCTGAACCCCGCCTGAGCTAAAGCCTGTCTGACGGCAATGGCACCCATAAGAGAGGTCCTGCTGTGGGGATAGTCCGCATCCAGAGAGAGCATAGCCGCCATTTCGGCATTGGAGAGTTTCACCTCCCCCACCGGCAACTCCAAGTGTTTGGAGCTGAGATATTTCATAGTGCCTATTCCGGACTCTCCCTTGCGCAGAGACTCCAGCACCTGCTGTTTGTCATTTCCAATGGCACAGATTATTCCTGCACCCGTGATTGCAATTTCCATCTTTTACAGTCTGTACTATTTCGATCGGTTCTTGGACACGTAGTCTGCAATGGCCGCCACGCTGGAGAAAATGGCCTTTCCGTCTGCAGGATTGGCGATCTTGATTCCGTAATGCTTGTCAAGTATCACGATAAGTTCCAGTGCATCAATGGAATCCAATCCCAGACCGTCACCGAAAAGAGGGGCATTGTCGTCAATGTCTTCAGGGGTAATTTCCTCGAGGTTAAGGGCATCGATAATCTGCTCCTTGAGTTTGTAGATGAGTTCTTCCATATTATTCTAAGCTATTTGATTTCTTATATATAATTTCAAGTCAACACCGAATGAATCGTCGTCCCGGTAATCTATCCACCCTGCAAGTATGCGGGAAGCATCAGTGGATGCCATCGAGGCTTCGAGTATTTCGTCGCATACGCCTCCATCCTCCGCAATGAAGAGCGAAGTCTCGCCAGTGAAACCGTTGCGTATGGCTATTTCTCCGGTCAGAATGTTCGGCAGGGTGTAGAGGAATACTGACGGGCTAGGGTAATAATTGCCGGGGTCACTGATGGTGGCTATATGTTCCCTGTCCGCTGCTATGGATGAATTTCTGTTGAAAATCAGGACATCCGTGGAGGTCAGTTCGGAAGCCTCAGCCCGTTCTGCTTTTCCGGTTTCAGCCGTCCGGAAGTCTTGCAGAAGGAGTTCCGATGCCACAAAGGCAAGGCGGCAGAGTCCGTCCATCTTGTAGAACTTGGGATAATCGCCTATATGCTGTTTGTAGAGGGCGGTAAGGGCAGGTTTGCCCGGGGTGTCAAAACTTTGGCTGATGCCGTCCAACTCGAATCCGACCGGGGTTATGCGCACCTTGTGGCCTATAGTCCAAGAGTTTGTCCCGGACCCATTGACTCCTTCGGCACTATGGGCATCCGCTTGTGCAATCAACTCATAATCAGCCGGTTCCCGGGAATAGAGCAAGGCTCCGTTGCAGCCTCCGAAGCCTGAAATCATTTTCAGGAAAGCCTTGCGGTCAGTATGCAGTTCTTCCGGGACTATGTTTACCTTTCCTCCCACACCGATTTCTTCGAATCCCCGGTTTGCAGGTATCACTCCATCTTCAAGGCAGCGCATAAGCAGCACTGTTTCAAGCACTCCGGCAGCTCCGAGGGTGTGTCCGTAATAGCCTTTGAGGGCGGAAAGCGGAACCTCGGAAAGCCCTGCACGCTCTATGGCCTTGCTTTCCATCTGGTCGTTGAACATCGTGGCTGTGCCGTGGACTCCGATTGCAGCCAGTTTTTCCGCAGGGAAGCCTGAGAGGGCGGAGACTATGGCGCGGAAGCAACCTTCTCCGGACGGGGACGGAGCACTCAGATGGTAGGCATCATTGGTGAGGGCTCCGCTGAGGAGATACCAGCGGTCTTTTTCATCTGCCGTCATTCCCCGCTCCGACCGGGAATCCCTTACCGCCGTGCAGGAGCGGCCGAGTATGATGGTTGCGGCAGCTTCTCCGAGGTTGAGCCCCATTCTCTCGATGTCAAAAGGGCGGCAGGGCTGCGGTGACAGGGCTTTGAACGAGCTGAAACCGGCCACCACAAAAGGACTTATGGCATCGGCCCCGCAGACTATAGCCGTGTCGTATTTTCCTGTTTCAATCAGCCGGGCTGCCAGAATCTGAGCCGCAACCCCTGAAATGCAGGCATTGCTCACCACCACGGGTTCATTTACCATCCCGAAGTGCCGGGCCACCTTCCTTGCCGCTGCAGCCGGAGAGAGGTACTGGCTGTCTCCCTGTTCCAGACCTTCCACATCGGCCTTGGTGGTGCTCAGGATGAAAATGCATTTTGGGGATTCGGGGTCCACTCCGGAAGAAGAAAGGGCATCTGAAACGGAAGAAATGACCATAGACTCAAAACGGCTGAATCCTTCAAGGACAAATCCGTCCTCCATAAGCGAGGCCACAGCGCGGTCGGGAATTCCCCTCCATCCGCTGTCGTCCCCACGAAGGCGCAGAGCCGATTTCCCGGCCCTCACAGCCCGGTAATTCTGCTCCAGATCCGCCCCCAGAGGCGAAAAAATATTTCTTCCGAGTACCTCTATCATCTTTATTCAGTCAACCCCATTTGCCGTTTCCATTGAGTGTAAAAATCCGGACTGAACCACATCAGTTTATAGTCCCTGTCCATAAATACCTGCACGGTCCTGGCAGTCAGAAACACATCCCCGCTCTCCTTGTCGTACAGTTTGTAGTCAAAGATGACTTTCGCGGCATCCGTAGGCACATACTCAATGCGTATGACCGGCCTCATCCCGAAGCGCACCGGCCTCTTGTAATCCACGTCCATCTTCACTATGGGCACAAACACATTCTCCTTGATATAGAGCGCATAAGACAGCCCGAACTCCGCCCCGAATGCCTCCCTGGCATCCTCCAGATAAAGCGGATAGTTCCCGTGCCAGACCACTCCCATCATATCCACCTCGCTGAAGCGGATTTCCAGTTCCTTTTCGACCACCAGTTCCCTTGACATAAGCCTATTCCTCCACCTGTCTTACAGCCAGCTTGATCTCCGCCTCGGCAATCACCTCGCCCCTGCAAGTCACTTGAGCATTGGCAAGAGTCATCCCGAACACATCCTGAAGTATGTCCACCCGGGTAGTGATCACCTCCCCCACCGGAGCGAGCGAATGTACCACATAATTGCGCACCGCCCCTATGAAACCCACCTGCACATCCTTGTGGAGCACATATTTGTTATAGAATCCCACCCTGGCAGCACAAGTCTGGGCAATATTCTCCATCATCCCCGATGCAGAAAAATGCCCGTTGTCCACGAAGATATTGTCCTCACGGATAAGAGTTTCCGTAACGGACGAGTCTGCATCAAAGGCTATGAGACTGCCCACCATCACAAAAGGTTCCTGCTGAGGCAGCACCGTGTGCAAGTCTATGGACCTCAAATATTCTTCACTGAACTGCTGTTCCATAATCAATTCCAAAAATCGTAAAAATTGAACCACTGATGCGGGTATGCCCTGAGCATTTTCTCCAATTCGGCCACATAAGCTCCGGACAACTGCCTGATTTGTTCTTTGCGGCTGGCCTGCTTGTCGTATTCAAGCGGGGTGACAAAAATTTTATAACTCACCCATCCGGTCTTCATCACATTGATTGCCAGCACATCCAGCCCCCGCATTGTGGCCACGCTGAACGGCCCCTGAGGAAATTCCGCCTTGCGTCCGAAAAAATCGAGAGTGATATGTCTCGCTCCTCCCATAAACCTGTCGGCTGCAAAACTCACCACCTCTCCCCTGTTCAGAGCCTCGTCGATTTCGAACAGGTAGGCCATATCCGGCAGCATCCTTATCATATGGATATTGGTCCGGCCGAACATATTGCCGCGATTCTCCATAACCTGAACACCCTCGCCTCCGTAAAGCACTGGGTTGATGCATTTGTCCTTGCACACGAGTGTATAGCCCGCAATCTCGTAATTGCCTATGTGTGAGCTCAATTGTATGAACCCTTCAGGCCTTGCGGCATATTCCTGATACTTCTCGTCGCCCACGACTTCGACCTTGAATTTCCGGCCCGCGAACATCGCGAACTTGTCGATTATGACCTCGGCGAAGAGGCAATGGTTGGCATAGACTCCCCAGAGGGATTTCCACCAGCCGAAGCCCAGCACCTTGCGGTAGAAGAACCACGAAGTCTTGCGGCTGTGATTGACCGCAATGCACACCGGCACCACGAAAATGTAGGCGAAGACATACAGAAAGCGTACGTCCATAAAACGCAAAGAATGGATGAGCCACCGAAGCAGCCATCCATCGCCGTAAGTCTTGCCAGCCCACTGCTGAGCCATAGGACTCAGTTGACCTTGGTTTCGATGTAGTCGCAGAATTTGGAGTAGGTGTCCACACCCTTCATCTCCTCAGGCTTGATTTTGAACCCGAAGTTTCTCTCAACAATTACGACTATATCCACAAAATCCAGGCTGTCAATGCCCAAATCCTCCTTCAAAAGCGCATCAGGAGTAATTTTTTCCTCATCAATTTCCAAATCTTCAATGAGGAAATTCCTCACTTTTTCTTCAATTTCGTTGCGATTCATATTTATTCAAATTTTCTGATTACAAGCGCGCTGTTGGTACCTCCGAAACCGAAGGAATTGCTCAACACAAGGTTCACCTCAGTGTCCACAGTCTGACGGGCGAGATTCAGTTTTCCGCTCACCTCGTCGCAATTTTCAAGATTTATGTTGGGAGCCACAAAATTGTGCTGCATCATTATGAGCGAATACACGACCTCACTTGCCCCGGCCATCCAGCACTCGTGTCCTGTCATACTCTTGGTGCTGCTTATCAAGGCTTTGGTTCCGTGGAAGAGTTTGTCTATGGCTGTGGCCTCCACCATATCGCCCTGACGGGTGCTGGTGGCGTGGGCGTTGATATAATCTATCTCAGAAGGTTCCACTCCGGCGTCGTCCATTGCCCTGCGCATAGCCCTGACGCAACCGTCATCGCTGGGCTGGCTTATGCCCTGGGTGCCGTTGGATGAGAATCCGTATCCCAACACTTCTGCAATGATATGCGCTCCTCGAGCCACGGCGTGGTCATAGTCCTCAAGCACGAGAGCCGCCCCGCCGCCGCTGGGAACCAGTCCGTCCCTGTCCCTGTCGAAAGGCCGGCTGGCTTTTGCAGGCTCCGCCATATTTTTGGAGAACGCCCCGAGCGCATCGAAGGAAGCCATACAGTAGAAATTGGTCTCCTGTCCGCCTCCGCAAAGCACCATATCCTGAAGCCCCTGTTTGATGAGCATATAGCCCAGGCCTATGGAATGGCTGCCGCTGGCACAAGCCGCACTCACGCTGAAGTTCACTCCCTTGAGGTGGAAGATTGTGCTGAGATTCATATTGATGGTGGAGTTCATAGACTGGAAGATATAGGACTGTCCGAGCAGCTCGGTGTCGTGTTTCTCCTCCATAAGTTTGGCCGTCTCAATGACCGGCTTTGCGGATGAGTCGTTGCCGAAAATGCATCCCACTTCGTTGTTCAGAAGATATTCTTCGTCCACTCCGGCCATCTCGAAAGCCTGGCGTCCGGCCATATAGGCATATTCCGCCTCCTCCGACATACCCCTGCGCAGGTGCCTGTCTATCAAGCCCTTGAGCTGAGGTTTGGGGACGATGCCCGTGAGACCGGACTGATAGCCGTAGCGCAGCCTCTCCTCTTCTATGCCTATTCCGGATTTTCCGTTGTAGAGGGATTCCTTGACTTCCTCAATGCTGGTGCCTATGCAGGACCAGATTCCCATTCCTGTTATAACGACTCTACGCATATTCCTTTGCTTATGTTATAGACCTCCTTTGTCAATACAGCCCTCCGTTGATGCTGATTACCTCTCCCGTGATATAGGAGGCATTGTCCGAACACAGGAAACCCACCAGTTCTGCGACTTCTTCCGGCTTGCCGAAACGCTTCATCGGCACCATTTCCTTGAGTTGGTCCTGGGGAAGATCCTTTGTCATATCCGTTTCTATGAAACCGGGAGCCACGGCATTGACAGTCACATTTCTCGGTGCAACTTCCTGAGCCAGAGCCTTGGTTGCCCCGATAAGCCCGGCCTTTGCAGCACTGTAGTTGGTCTGTCCCGCCATTCCCTTGAGTCCGGAGAGCGAAGACATATTGACTATTCTTCCGCCGTGCCTGCGCATCATCATTTTAGGAAGAAGCCTGCGGGTGACATAGAAGAAGCCGTCGAGAGTGGTGTCCAGAACAGCATGCCAGTCCGCATCCGGAGTCATAAACATAAGACCGTCACGGCGGATTCCGGCATTATTGACCAGATAGGCTATGTAATCGTCGGGATGAGCCTGTTCCCAGGCATCAATGGCAGCCACCACCTGTTCCTGGCAGGCCACGTCGAAAGGCATAAGTTCAGCCTCCCCGCCCGCTGCGGCAATTTCATCAAGGACCTGCTGTGCAGCCTCCCTGTTGGACTGATAATTTATCAATACAGGAATCTGCATCTTCGCAAGTTTCAGACACACAGCCCTTCCGAGCCCCCTGGAACCTCCTGTCACCAAAGCATATTTCATAAAACACAAATTTGGCGCGAAGATACAAAAAAGCTTTGACATAGTAATCCTCAAAAAATAACCTGCATCATCTTTGAAAATCTTTTCGGTCCATATTTCCTCCCTCATCAGTCACATAGCTACGGCTATGCTCCTTCTTCGGGTGAAAATCTGACCTCGAAAATCCAATTCAAATCTGACGCAACTTATTATTTTCGTATTACTTAGTAAAATAGATATGGGCTTATAGAAATTTACGCATCAGTAACCGCAATAAGGTTTTTGCCAAAGGAAAGACAATTTTCAAGATCGGTGTCAACTTCTCCTCCAAAACCAGATGCATCGACAGCTGGAAACTTGCTTAGCATCATTGCCGGGCTCACAGGCCCAGAGTCTGAATAATCTTGGGAATAAGCCGGTCGAGGATGAACTCCTCTTCCATAAAATGAGTGCCGGGATAAGTGGAGAAGGTATTTCCGAAATGCCTTCTCCAGCTTTTTATGCTCACTATGCCGCTGCGGCGGTAGTGGTCGAAGTCGCCGAAAAAGGCGAAGAAGAAGTCGGGGCTGCCTTGGCGGGGAGAGTTGGCAAGGGCCAGACGGCGGTAACGGCGATATTTGCGCAGTGTGCGGAAAGTGAAATGCAGGCTCTGGCGGTCTCCTTCGCGGGGCTTGTAGATGCGGTCCAGCCAGGACGTGACTCCGGGAATCATCGCTGCCCAAGAGAGATAGCCCAAGTACAGGGGTGCATTCAGGGAAGGCGAAACGAGTATGTGTGGGACCCCCTTCAGGCGGATGGCGTGACAAGCACCGAGAGATTCCCCCACCACAAGAGAGGGCTTCAATTCATCCATCCAGGAGTCAATCTGGCTGCGGGCCACATCCGGGTCGAATGAATAGGTGCGCACCACGACCTTCACCGGGGCGGAGGTATATTCGCAAAGGTGCTGATTCAAAACGGACGGGATACGGCTGTCACCTCCGCCTCCCATCCCGTGGATATAAAGTATTATAAGTTCTTTTCCTTCCATCAAAACCGTCGGTCAAACTCTCGGGTTTTCAACATTAGTAATAAGTTGCGTCAGATTACTTATTGGATAAGGGCATTGAAATCTTCCACCGGCATATCTGCAACAATAGAGATGTAGGTCGCCGAGTCGTCCTCAAGCTCCAGCATTATGAACTGTTTTATCAATTCCCCTTCCTGCCTTACGTACATCCTCACCTTCTCATCCTTCTCGACCACTTCCATAAGCAGTGCCAATTGTCCTTTCTGAAGCAGTGCCTCAACGTCGGAAGTAAGTTCCTTCACCAATGGAGTATCCTCTGCCTCAATGATATACATACCCTCAAAAGTCTTGATGATACGCTCAAAATGCACATCCCTGTCATCGGCGAGTTCCACCTCCGGGAGCTTCTGCATAAGCTTGAACATAGCCGGGGATATATAAACGGAAGAGACTCCCGGCTTGCCGCTGTATTTCTTGTAAAGGCTGTTGTCGCTGCTCTGAGCGAGACTTGTCACGGCTATCATAGCTGCCGCAAGCATTAATATAAATCGTTTCATATCAGTTGTTTCTATTGTGTGATTGTTTGATTCCGCTGTATACTTCCTGTTGTCTGCCGATGATTTCATCCGCCTTTTCCATTCCCCTCACTGAGTGCTGCATATTGCTTGAAATTGAAGAGAGTACCCTTTCCACTTCCGCATAAGCCAACTGAGGGTCATCAAAAGTGTCCTGTGGAGCTGAGTTCCGGGCCATTCCGTACCCCAACCATCCCACCAGGACTATTGATGCTGCAGCAGTGATGCTTAAGAAACTGCGCTTGATCCTGGCAATCCTCGCCCTGCTATCTGCCTGAGGGCCTTCCTGAGAGGTTTTCCCGTCCGCAAGGATTCTTGAAGCCGCATCCATCCCGTCCAGCATTTTTTCTATGCTGGCTTCCAGGTCGGAAGGAATTTGAATATTCTTGTCCATTTCTGTTTTCATCGGAATATCTTCATAAAAGCTCATCTTTGTCTTGCTATAAGATCATCGTTTAAGTTCTGCCTTGATTTTCTGTCTTGCCCTGGATATGCGCACCCTCACATTCACCGGATTCAGGCCGGTCCTCCTGCAGATTTCGTCATATTCCAACTCCTCGAAAAACCTGAGCTGCACAAGCAGGCGGTCGTCTTCCGGAAGTTTTTCCATTGCTGCATAGAGACCTGATACCGTTTCCCTGTTGATGGCCCCCTTATCGGTTTCCTCAAGTGATGGGCAGTTCACGGCGGAGTCAATATCCTGTCCCCTTCTCACATTTTTCTTGCGGATGAGGTCAAGGCTTATGTTCCTGACTATGGTATTGCCGTAAGAAGCGGGATTGAGGACAGTTTCCAGTTTGTCCTTGGAGTTCCAGAGCCTGACATAGAGTTCCTGCACTGCATCCTTGGCATCGGCCTCATTTCCGAGCACCGCCCAGGCAGTCCTGTAGAAGGTTGCATTCAGCGGCAGCCAGACAGACTTGAACTCCTCGTGTGTCATATCAGTCCTTGTGTTCGTTTACCATCTGCTGGAGTGCGGAAATCGGGAATTTGCCCTGCATAATTATCAGGTCGCAGTCGTCGGACTCATATATTATGAAATCCTGAAAATACTCACCTTCCATCTTTCCCACATAGATGCCCACCGTATCTTCTTCGTCTTTGGCTTCGAGAATCAACTCGCATCCGGCAAGAGCGCCCTCCATATCGGCCTTGAAATTCTGTCTGAGCTCCGGCGAGCAGTCATCCATAGAAAGAATGACCATAGCTTTGAGGGCATCCACTGCTTCAGCAGGCATTTCGTCATCAGCCTTCATACCCGCCTTTGCAACAGTGAGAAGGAAACCGTCAACCTTGAGATAGTCAACCTTCTTCACATTTTTGTATTTCTTGATGACTTGTTTGAGGGAAAGAGTTTCAGCCGGCATGACATTAGCGGCATTTTTCCCGTCCCTTTGTTCCATACTGGCTCCGGAAGCAGCATCTGTCTGTGCAAAAGTGCTCAATGCAGGAACCGTAATCAGCATCGCTGCTGCAATAATTGCATAAATCTTTTTCATATTTCTGTTAATTTTTAAATGTTCGCAACAGAAAGACGGGAACCGGCCCGGCTTGTTACAGAAATTGTGAAAAAAATTCGTCATTGCCCCTCATCAATAATATTTTCCAGAGCCTCCAGACTATTGTCCATAGAAATGAAGACTTTTTCCCTGCCCATTGCGGCGGCAAGGGAGTCCGGGGTGGTCAGTTTCCATTCAGACTGTGGCGCATACTCAGCAAAGGCCTCGGCTATGACTTCGGAGAATTTGGCAGCGTGGGCGGTTGACAGATAGAAACCGTTGGCATCCCCTGCCTTGCGGGCAAGGTAGGCGACAGCTGAATGGGGATCTGAAAGATATCCATCCTTAAGATAGATGTCCACTATGGCTTTCTTGATTTGCGCATCGGTGAATGAGCAGCCCTCAACCATATTTATAAGTGCCTGAAAATCATTATTAAAGAGGCTCATCATACGCTCGTAGTTGCTCGGGGCTCCAACGTCCATAGCATTGGCTACCGTCCGGACTGAAGGACCGGGCTTATACTCCCCTGTCAGGAGAAATTGGGGAATGACATCATTGGCATTGGATGCAACTATGAATTTGTGTACAGGAAGGCCCATTTTCCAAGCCATCATTCCAGCCGTGACATTGCCGTAATTGCCACTAGGAACCACGATGTCAGGCGCGCCCGAATTGACCGAATCCCACTGGGCCCACGCATAGAAATAATAAAATGACTGGGGGATCCAACGCAGAAGATTGATGGAATTTGCGGAAGTGACATTATGGGTCCTGCGGAATTCCGCATCATTGAAAACTGCCTTCACAAGGGCCTGGCAATCATCAAAATTGCCTCTCACACGCACCGGAGTGATATTTCCGCCAAGAGTGGTCATCTGGGCCTCCTGCAGCGGGCTCACCTTGCCTTCGGGATAGAGCACCACCACCCTGGTGCCTGGAACATTGAAGAACCCGGCTGCAACTGCACTGCCTGTGTCTCCCGAAGTGGCGGTGAGAATGGTCAGATTGTCTCCTTCAGAGTTGAGCAGGCCGAACATCCCACCCATAAATCTGGCTCCGAAGTCCTTGAATGCGCAAGTTGGGCCGTGGAAGAGTTCAAGCACGTTCACACCTGGCTCAATGGTCCTGAGCGGACAGTCGAAGTCGTATGCCTTCCTGACCATTGCGTAAATCTGTTCCTGCGGGAGGTCGTCCGAGAAAAACAGGGACGCGAGATAGCCGGCAAGCTCTGCATAGGAAATTGATGCAAGTCTGCGTACGGTCTCAAGGTCTGCCTGCGGGATGAACTCCGGCATAAAAAGGCCTCCGTCAGGGGCGAGTCCCAGACTGGCCGCATCTTTTAGCGTGAAGGGATGGCTACGGGAGACATCTCTGGTGCTATAATATTTCATAGTCTTAACTTTTATAGGGTTAGACTTAACTTTTAGAGTGTTAGATGGGTAAGTTTGGCTCCCTTGTTGGATACTTTAACGACATAGACCTCGCATCCGGTGTCAAGGGCCTCGAAGTGTTCCTTGAGAACTTTTCCGGCAGACTCGGCAACCGGACGGCTGTCACAGAGGGCAAATACAGACGGACCGGAACCGGATATATTCATTGCAAGTGCTCCTGTCTCAAGAATCTTTTCCCTCAGATGGTCAAACCCCGGGATAAATTGCTTTCTGTATGGTTCCGCCACAAAATCCTGCATAGAGTGGCCTATGAGTTTGATGTTCCCGGTACACAGACCTGCCACCAGTCCTCCCACATTGCCCCATTGACGCACGGCATCGTGCATAGGCACTGCCTTCGGAAGTATTTCCCTGGCAGCTTTTGTGCTCACGACGATATGCGGATGGACAACTGCACAATAGAAATTGCCCGGAACCGGCAGCTGAATCAGATCCAGAGGTTCATATCCCCTGATGAGCACAATTCCTCCCATCACTGCCGGAGCAGCATTGTCGGCGTGGAAGCCTCCGCTGGCCAGGTTTTCACCTTCCATTGCGCAAATGACGACTTCCTCCTCGGTGAGCGGACAACCGAAAAGTTCATTCATTCCGAAAGCCGCAGCTGCCGAAGATGCAGCACTGGAACCTATACCAGAACCGGGATAAATTTTTTCGCAAATAACTACATCGATTTGGGCTTTCTGATTGATTTTCTGAAGAAAAGACCTCACAACCGGCGTGATGACATTGTCTTCAATGTTTTCAGGAAGGGGCACACCGCTCTTGTTCGTAATGCTGAGCCCGTCTCCCTCGCTGGCAGTCATTTCCAGGATATCCCCCACCTCGTCCAATGCCAGACCGATTACGTCAAAACCACAACCCATATTGGCAATAGATGCCGGGGCAAACACTCTAACCTTTTTCATTTTTCTTGCGTTAAGTTTTCTTTTGGCACAGACTGGCAAGATACGACATTGATTTGGGATTTCCAACTTTTTGTGCTGGCTAACTGCTCATTGATATGAGCATAGGGATGCAGACGCCGGAGGCGGCCCATAGTCAGAGCGGCGAACAGCGACGATGTCGGAATAATTGCTGAAGATTACTAAAAGACGAGGTCAGAATAAATCGGATAATGGTCGGAAATGAATGGGACATCACCATATTTCTCCCGGACAACCTTGAAATTGGAGCATCCGGAAAAGCCATTAAAATAGATATAGTCAATTATGTCTCCCCTGTCACTTTCCCAGTTGTTGAATGACCCCGCTTCATCCGAATCCACGGCAGCCTTTCTGGCACTGGTCATTATCCTGTCCAACGGTTCCAGACAAGGGTCGTCAGGGAAAACATTGAAATCACCTGTCAATATCATGGGATAGTTGTTCGGATTCATCGAAGAGATATTCCTGACCACCATTGACAGGCCCTCCTTCCTGGCAATCTGCCCCACGTGATCCAGATGTGTATTTACATAGAAAAACAGCTTTCCTGAAGATTTGTGTTTCAAGAGTGTCCAAGTCGCAGTTCTTCTGCAAGCCGCATCCCAGCCCCTAGACGGGACATCGGGAGTCTCGCTAAGCCAGTATGTACCCCAATCAAGCAATTCGAGGGATGATGTCGAGTAGAAGATGGCCATACATTCCCCGCTCTTTTTCCCATCCTCGCGTCCCACGCCGACATATTTGTAATTGTCCGTATTGTCAAGCAGATAGTCTATCTGAAAGTCCAAGGCCTCCTGTACGCCGAAACAATCCGGCCTTATATCCTCAAGCATACGGACTGAGGCCTCACGTCTTAACTCCCAGGAATTCTCCCCGTCATCGGCCAGTCCGTACCTGAGATTGTACGACATCACTCTGACACCTTCATACTTTGTACAGCTCAAAAGCGCAACAACTGACAATAATGAGATAATAAACTTTTTCATAAACCCTTTTCTATAATTGTAATAATATTTTTTCTCTTTTCAGGAAACCTTTTTCTGACATAGCGGACATATCAGGTTCTCTTCCAGGCAAGTGATTTTTCCCTTTGCGATGGATTGCCGTCTCTTATATATTCTTCAAAATCAATCATTTTGCCTGACATTGCAATAAATCGTTACTCATTTATTTGGAACGCAAAGAAACTTTGCCTAATACAGAAAACCAAACAGCCACAATGGAATTTTGTTTCCTCTGCCGAACTCGACATTATCGATTGCAAGATAACTGTTCGGGATATCCTTGATCTGATTGAAAGACTTGTCTGCTCCGCCAACTTCGATGAGTATCTTGTCGTTTATCTGGAAGTCACCATTCTTGGGATAGTACACTTCCGCCGCTCTGCTGACCTGATTGTAAAAGAAGGTCTCCCTGATGGTTCCTATCTCCGGATTCCTATTGAATGCATACATAAGATTCGGATTGTCAAGGAACATCTTCTCCGGTGCAGCCATCTGCTTTACAGATTTGACTTTTGTCTTGAGAAGGCCCAGCAGCGCTCCTCGCTGAAGCAGTTCCAGCAGCTTGAGCCCTTGTTCACGGCTTGTTTCAAGTTGGGCGTAGAGATCATCCATCTTAGGTATAAAAGGCACTTGTGATGCAATGATCATCAGAAGTTTCTTCAACTTCTGAACAGTGACATATTCCACTTTTTCTACTGATGGTATGTCACTTTCAATGACCTGCCTGCATACTTCGTTCAATCGTGCGTGAAATCCCTCTTTGTCTTCTTTATAGAACGGATAATATCCGTATTTACAATACTCCTTGAAATGCGGAATGATTCTGATCTTTTCAACTATATCTGATGCGATGGAAACGTGATTCTTAAGAAGGTCCTCCAATGATACCACAGGATGATCCAAGATGCCCTCGAAACTCAGATATTCGCGGAATGACATTCCGTGCATCGTGTACATCGCGACTCGTCTTGACAGGTCTCCTTCTCCCTTCTCTATCTGAAGCATGGAACTTCCGGTGAAGACCACTTTCATTGTCGGGTAATTGTCGTATATGTTCTTGATGTAAGTCTGCCAATGAGCACACTTGTGAATCTCGTCCAGGAACAAGTGTGTACCGCCGTTGACATAATGGTATTCAACCAAGTCCATAATAGAGTTTGAGGCAAACCACATATCATCCAGAGATACATACAGGACATTCTCATTCTTCAGGTTTTCCTTGATGTACTGAAGAAGCATTGTGGATTTGCCGACACCCTTCGGACCCTTGATTCCAATGAAACGAGCGCTCCAGTTAATCTTACTGTATAACTCTCTTTTGAATTCAAGACTCTGATGCATTATCAGTCGTCGTGAATTTCTGTACAAAACTTCGCAATCCATATCCGAATATTTTTGCAAATATAAAAAACATATTGGGATATGGAAATATTTGCAAATAACAATATTATAATATTCATCCGATTGGGCCTGTGACCTTCCCTGAGAATGGTTGACACTTTTGGGGTGGTTAAACTAAGATTGTTT
>CAMCFO010000035.1 GCA_945874155.1 uncultured Bacteroidales bacterium | reverse complement strand
ACATGCCGGAACTAAAAATGTATGTTTAACGGTAAAAATTTACCGAAGTATTGTATATAACAATTATACACAGAAATGGTCAGACTGGGAGATGATGAACTCAACAATAGAATTGGATTGTGCATTATCAACCTTTATATTCAATCCAATTGAATTTAATGATGAAACAGACAAAAGCCTACTAATAACAGACTTATCTGAATGGAAGGTCGATGATGACGGAGACAGAAATCTCAACATTGTATGTTACAAGGATGATATTAAAGTCAATGTAAGATTATCCATATTAGAAAATGGCTATAGAAGAATCTACTTATTTCCTGTAGGATCAAAATATAACTCTTTCTGCTTTAGCATAACAGAATAAACCATATTTGATACTATAAAACCATGAAGAAAATCTTCTTATTATTCATAGCACTACTCGCAACATTTGTTTTGTCAGCTCAAGACAATACAATAAGACTGACCGTAAGTGGCGAAGGGGCAACTAAAGAATAAGCTACTGCAAATGCTCTCAGGAGTGCCATCGAACAGGCGTTCGGTACTTTTGTTTCCGCCAATACACAAATCTAGTATTGATCAAGAGATAGACAAATCGTCTGCACCTTCTACACATAATTATGAGGTTGCACAAAAAGAAGATGAGACAAAAATCTCAACAATTAAAACTGAACCTGTGGCTGATAATACTCCAATCCCGTTCCAGTTAGTTTAAGAAAAACCGTCTTTCCAAGGTGGAGATATAAACAAGTTCTTAAAATGGGTAAGAGAAAATCTGATTTATCCTGATATAGCAAAGGAGAATGGTATACAGGGACGTGTAACTGTTCGAGCTACAATCAACACAGATGGTTCCCTGACTGACATTATGGTTGTTCGTGGAGTAGATCCGTCGCTTGATAAAGAAGCGATACGGGTTGTGTCTCAATCGCCTAAATGGGAACTAGGCAAACAAGGTGGAAAAGCGGTTCCTGTAACTTATAATTTTCCTGTAACTTTTCAGATAAGATAAAACTTGATGAGAAATAGCCCATATTCTTTTCCATTCACACTTCGCTATCTTGAAGAATAAATCCATATCTTTGTGGAAAGTCTAAAACGCATTTGTTATGTCTGATATTGAAAAAGTAAGATTGTTTGATAACCAAAAGATCAGAACTGTCTGGGTGGAAGAAGATGAGGAATGGTACTTTTCTGTCAAGGATGTTGTCACAATATTGACAGAAACGACTAATGCCAAGGACTATATTTCCAAAATGAGAAGAAGGGATGAGGAGCTATCCAAAGGGTGGGGACAAATTGTCCACCCCCTTACAGTTCAGACGGCAGGGGGACCTCAAAAAGAGAACTGCGCTACACTGGAAGGGATATTCCGTATTATCCAGTCTATCCCATCAAAGAAGGCGGAACCATTCAAGCGGTGGATGGCCTCTGTGGCCGCAGAGCGAATCAATCAGATGATTGATCCGGAGCGAAGTATAGACCAGGCGATGGCAGATTATAGACGTCTTGGCTATTCTGAAGCTTGGATTACTCGTCGCATTAAAACGATCGAGATCCTTAAAGGTCTGACAGATGAATGGAAGCGAGGCGGTATCACAAAGGAGATTGACTTTGCGATGCTGACTGACTTGATGTCAAAGACCTGGAGTGGACTGACCACTAGGGAATACAAGAAGCATAAGGGATTGACAAAAGAGAACCTTCGTGACAATATGACGAATATAGAACTGCTTCTGAATGCCCTGGCAGAGGAAACTGCTACTGAAATCAGCAAGGAACGTAATCCTCAGGGATTGACAGAAAATGCAAGGATTGCCAAGGAAGGAGCAGATTTTTCGAAAAATCTTATTTGACCGCTTGTAAAACTGCTTGTAAGCATGGTAACTAACTCAGGCACCTGCTCCTTGTGGACGACGTATTCACCACAGGTTCAACTCTCTACAACTGCTTCCGCCCTCTGCGCCAGGCTGCCGGTCCCGGGTTGCGCATCAGCATCGCCACTCTCGGGGCGGTTTAAGCGAGGCTGCGGCTACCAGAAAAAAGCAGTCCCCAAGCCAAGCAGCACAGATTGTGCATTGGCCGGGAAGATGAGGTTGTATTCGGCTAAAAGTTTCACTTTGAAATTGCAGCCCAGGCGCACTCCTACTGCTGCACCGCAATTGAACTCACCGAAGGACCTGCCTGTAACGGCCTTGATTTCCTCCGGGCAGCGGCTGCGGTTTCCGCCTCCTCCGAGCAGGGCATCGGCCTCGACGCAGAGCACTTTGGCGAAAGGGTAATTGAAGCTCAGACCGGCCATACCGTCGTAGAAATTGCCGCTGTCCTGACTGCCTTCCGCCCTGAGGGTATTGATGCCCAGACGCGCCCTCACAGAGAACCTCGGATGGAAAGGAAGGTCTGCCTGGGCGAGCATTGCGGCTCCCGACAAGGCATTGCTGCCTATGCCCCAGCGATGTCCATAGATACACTCCAGAGACCAGTATTTCAGCAAGGGGTCTTCATTGAATACCGGGTCCTCCCAGCGGGCGCCCCTGTGTTTGTCCTTGAATATTGCGTCATTTATGAGGTAGCCCAATTCCACCGCAGCCACACCTATGGCCGCACCTGCAATCACGTCTGTGCACCAGTGGCGGTTGTTCATCATTCTGGACACACCTGTAAAGGAAGCCACGGCATAACCTCCGAAACTTATCCACGGCGACACTCTCCCATACTCCTTGTGAAGCATAGTGGCACACATAAAAGCAGTGGCGGTATGCCCCGAAGGGAAGGAATTGCGAGTGCTCTCGTCCGGACGAAGACGGCAGGCGCTGTATTTGATTCCGCTCACCAGACTTGCCATAATTGCTGTGGAGAAAGCATCTGCCGCAAGCATCCTGCCCCAGTCGCTGCGTCCCTCAACCTTGCAGGCCTTGGTGATGAGCAGGGCTGCTGCCGGAGCATATTGGATGTAATCGTCATAAGGGCACTTGAAGGACGGAATCTCATTGAACCTCATTGCCCTGAAATCATAGTCCCAGTCATTTTTCCAGGACTGCTGTTCAATCGGGATCTGCGCCTGAGCAATCAAAGGCAAGAGCAGAGCAAGGCATAGGATAAGCTTTTTCATATCAGAAATATTTTTTTTCATTCTTTCGCAAGGCAATGAAAATGAACAGCATAAGAGAGAAGGACAACAGTGCCGAGCCTCCGTAGCTGACAAAAGGCAGAGGTATTCCTATCACCGGCATCAGGCCTATGGTCATACCTATGTTTATGAACAGGTGCATAAATATGCAACTGGCTATGCAGTAGCCGTAGATGCGGGTGAATGCTTCCCGGCTCTCTTCGGCATCGTGGATGATCCGCCAGATGAGGAAAACATAGAGAAGAATTACCGCAGCCGAGCCGAAGAAGCCCCATTCCTCGCCTATGGTGCAGAAAATGAAGTCGGTGCTCTGCTCAGGCACGAAGCCGAAAGTGGTCTGGGTGCCCTGCAGATAGCCCTTGCCGAATGCCCCTCCGGAACCTATGGCTATCATAGACTGGTTCACATTGTAGCCCACTCCCGAAGGGTCTTCCTTCAGACCCAGCAGGACTTCGATTCTGCCCCTCTGGTGGTCCTGGAGTATGTTGTTGAAAATGAAGTCGGTGGAAAAGGAGAACAATATGCCAGCAACCATTCCTGCAGCCACAATGTAACTGTAGAAGTGGCGTTTCCTGTAGGCCGACTGTATGATGAACGGTATCACTCCGGCAATCATCGCAAGGAGGAAATAGATGGGCTTGATGAGAAAAAAGAAGGAATCCGGATTATCTATCTTTTCCCCGATGATGCCGAAAAGCCAGGGCAACATTCCGAAAAGCACGGCGGCAGGGATGCCGGCAGAGAGCAGGAGTATCCACCTCCCGTCCTTCAGCCCCAGGTAGATTATCAGCAGGAAATAGAGTCCGAAAATCGCAAAATAGGAGCTTGTGGTGAGCGTGAGAATGAAAATAAGGATAGCAAGCCCCGCCGCCACAATGTACCATCCTGAAAGTCCTTCCCTGTAGAGCATAAAAATGAATCCGCAATAGACGAGGGCTGAACCGGTCTCCTTCTGCAGAATTATGGTGAGCATAGGGACCAGAATAATCATTGCTGTAATGAGGAAGTCCTTGTATTTGCCGATTTTATAGTCCGTCTGGCTCATCAGCTTTGCCAGCATCAGGGAGGTGGCTATTTTGGAAATCTCTGCAGGCTGGAACTTCACCGGGCCCAGGGAAATCCACGAGCGGGAGCCTTTCACGTCACCTCCTATGAAAATCACCAGGATGAGCAGCAGGATAGTGAGTACATAGATGGGTACAGACAGGCCTTCGTAGAGCCGGGGCGGTATGGCCAGAAGGATGAGGGTCGCGGCAACCAGGGATATGCCCAACCATATTATCTGCTTTCCGCTGCGCAGGGAAGGGTCGAAGATATTGCCCCCGTCCACTGAATGCACTGAAGCGTAGATATTCATTATGCCTATGACCGTGATGATGAAATAGCAGGCTATCAGCCACCAGTCTATGGTCTGGCTGAAGCTGCGGCGATTATTTCTGGAATCATACAGTCCCATATCCGTCAATTCTTTTTCACCTTGTACATAAGATCGGCATTCAACATCTTGTCCTCCAGAGGCTTACGCTTGTCGGAAATTTCCCCGTTGAGGTATTTTTCCACCAGCAGCGAGGCAATGGGGGCGGCCCAGGCTGCTCCGAATCCTCCGTTCTCCACATAGGCTGCCACCGCGATTTGCGGGTTTTCTCTCGGTGCGAAGCAGATGAAGACGGAATTGTCGTCTCCCCTCGGGTTCTGCGCAGTTCCGGTTTTTCCGCAAATCTCCAGTCCCTTGACTTCCGCCACGCTCGCCGTACCTCCCGAGCCGTATCCGCTGTTCACCGCACGGTACATTCCGTTTATGACTTTAGGAAAATGGCAGGTGTCCACTGCGGTGTAGTGCTTTTCCCTGTACTTGTTGTCAATCTTGTAATTGTCCGAGTCCTTGATGATGTGAGGAATGTAGTAGAATCCGCGATTGGCTATGGTGGCGCAAAGGTTGGCAAGATGCAGTGGAGTGCATCCCAACTCTCCCTGTCCTATAGAAAGGGAAATGACCGTCAGGGACTTCCATCCTCCCTTGCGGTAGCGTTTGTCGTAATACTTGGCATCCGGCACGAATCCCCCGAGCTCGGACGGGAAGTCGCTGCCGAGTTTCTGCCCGAAACCGAAAGATTGCACATAGTCGTGCCAGGCGTCCATCCCTTCGGCAACTCCCCCGTATTTCGGATTGTCCAGTATGTCCCTCAGCACATAGCAATAGTAGGCGTTGCAGGACATCATTATGGATTCCTCCAGGTTGAGAGGCGATTTGTGCACGTGGCAGCCCAATTTGTTTTTGCCGAAGTGGTAGCCTTTCGAGCAAGGATGCAGTGTGCCCGGATACACCACTCCCTCCTGAAGCCCTATGAGAGCATTCACAAGCTTGAACACCGAACCGGGAGGATAGGGAGCCTGCACGGCCCTGTTGAACATAGGTTTGTAGGGATTCCGGGAAATTTCGGAATAGTGGGTGCCTATGTCCGCGAGCATTTCCACATCAATTCCGGGGCTGGAAACCATCGTGAGTATTTCTCCGGTGGAAGGCTCGATTGCCACCAGGGACCCCACCTTGTTTGCCATAAGCATCTGCCCATAGTGCTGGAGTTCGGCATCAATGGTGGTCGTGATATCATTGCCCGGCACGGCTTCCTTGTCCATTTCCCCGTCTCTGAAACGGGTCTCAATGCGGTTGCTGGAATTGCGCAGATAGATATTGTAGCCCTTTTCTCCCCTGAGTTCCTTTTCCATAGCCGCTTCTATACCTGTCTTGCCCGCATAGTCTCCGCTTCGGTATTCGTCAGGATGTTTCTTTATGAAATCCGCATCCACTTCGGAGACATAGCCCAGCAGGTTGCCTCCTGCATTGTAGGGATATTCCCTCACACTTCGCGCCTGTCCCCTGAATCCCGGAAACTTGTAGGAGATTTCCGCGAATTTCATATATCTCTCCGGAGGCAGCTGTTTGAGGAAGGTCAGAGTCTGCCAACCTATGCGGCTGCGGAATCTGCGGTACTCGTCCATCTTTTCCTTTACGAATTCGGGCTCTATGGCCAGGGCAGTGCAGAATTCGAGAGTGTCGAAAGCTTTCACTTCCTTGGGCGTTACGAGCAGGTCATAGACCACCTTGTTGCCCACGAGGATATTGCCGTTGCGGTCGTGTATGATTCCTCTGGTGGGGTAGATGGTGGAATAGACCATCGAATTGTTGGAAGAGTCGATTTTGTATTTGTCGTCTATAATCTGGATGACGAAGAGCCTGGCTATCAGCGTGACAGCCACAGCTCCCAGACCGAAGAGCAACTTTGTCTTGCGGTCCAGTATCATAACTGTTCCCTTTTGTTGAGGTTGGAGAATACATTTGCCAGGGCTATTCCCGCCAGCAGGCTGACAGCATAGGAAATGCCGATACGTGCCGCATTGAAACCCAGGCTACGCTCCCCTGCACTGTCCAAAGGCACATAGACCAGCAGGAAAAGCAGGATTGCAACGGAAATCATAGCTATCATACGGAACCACCCCGGCTTGTTTACTGTCACCGGATCCATACGCACCACCGTGTCCTCTCCCACGAAAAGACGGATCAGGAAATCTCTGGCAAAAGCCACCGGCACCAGAGCCGCCGCATTGAGACCGAGAACCCCGTCTGAAAGCCAATCCACAAGCAGCCCCATAAGGAAAGCCAACAGCATTGCCGCAGCTGACTTATGCTTGAGCGGAATGAATAGCACAGCCACCGGCAGCAGGGTCAAGGTGACCAAAGGCCCCAGAAAGAGATAGTTGCAGATTACAAGCTGGGCCAGCACCACAATGAAAATGGCGAAATAAATCAATCTGTCATTCCTGTTCATCCTCACCCTCCTTTTCAAGATTGAGCATTTCAGCCGTATCCAGATTTGTGACTATCGTAACATATTTGAGTCTGCTGAAATCCTCAAACAATTTCACTTCCAGTTCCCAGGTGGCCCCGTCCTTCAGACGCGAATCCACAGTCACTCCAAGGGGTATATCCTTGGGAAAAATGGTAGAATAGCCGCTACTGTAAACCGTATCACCCAGTTCAGTCATCAGATGATGGGGAATTTCGCAAAGAGTGGCATTGCTGTGCCCGTTCCAGCTGAGTGCTCCCACAGGACCTTCCCTGCGCAAGCGTGCACTCACATTCATATCCCGGTTCATCAGGCTTATGGCATAACTGTAATTATCACTCACAGCCTCAACGATTCCCACTACACCTTTCGGGGTAATAATCCCGGAACCTTCGACAATCCCATCCCGGGCCCCTTTGTCGATTATGAGATAATTGTGCTGACGGTTGCGGCTCATCTTGACGATGTAGGCACCCGTGTAACTGAACCTGGAATCAGTGTTCGGAGCAACTCCCGACACATCGGCCCGGTCCAGTATTGCATTGAGCCTTGCATTTTCCTGCATCAGACGGAAATTTTCAATCGCAAGGGAGTCGTTGCAGCTGCGTAGCCTGAAATAGTCCCGGATTGTCTCTCCTCCGCCCCAGAGCACCTTCATTGTAAACTGACCTATAGTCCCGAACCAACTTCTCTGAATTTCATTGTTGGCGTGCAGTATGAACAGGGAGGCTGCCTCCAGCAGAATGAAGACAGCCACAGAAACAACCGTCGTTATGGGATTGTTCCGTTTCCGCATCTATCGCATCAGGAATGAATAGTCGTCCGTATGCTTGAGTGCTGTGCAGGTACCTCTGGCAACTGCGCGAAGAGGGTCTTCGGACACGTGGAACTGAATGTTCACCTTGTCTGTGAGACGTTTTGCAAGTCCCCTCAGGAGCGCGCCTCCTCCGGAGAGCCAGATACCGCCCTGAACTATGTCCGAATAGAGCTCAGGAGGGGTCTGCTCCAGAACGTGGAGAACTCCGGCCTCGATTCTGGCTATGGATTTGTCCAGGCAGGTGGCCACTTCCTGATATGTGACTGTAGCCTCCACAGGATGGGCCGTCATAAGGTTAGGACCGTTCACAATCATAGGCTCAGGTTCCTCCTCAAGTTTGGTGAGCACCGAGCCGACGCGGATTTTGATCTGCTCTGCCGTGCTCTCACCCACACGGATATTATGCTGCTGACGCATAAACTGCTGAATATCACCTGTAAATACGTCTCCGGCCACCTTGATGCTATCCTGAACCACGATTCCGCCAAGGGAAATCACTGCGATTTCAGTGGTTCCTCCTCCTATGTCCACAATCATATTTCCCTTTGCAGCCTGCACGTCCAGACCTATACCAAGGGCCGATGCCATAGGCTCATAAATGAGGTAGAGGTCCTTGCCACCTGCGTGCTCGGAGGAGTCCCTGACAGCCCTCTTTTCCACCTCTGTACTTCCTGAAGGTATGCCTACCACCATTTTGATGTTTGGCTGGAAAAGACTTCTGCGGGTGGAGTTGATCTGTCTGATAAAGCCTCTTATCATCATCTCCGCAGCGTCGAAGTCTGCTATGACTCCGTCCTTCAGCGGTCTTACGGTTTTGATTTTCGGGTTTTCCTTACCCTGCATCGTCTTGGCCTTGTGGCCGAGGGCTATGGGTTTGCCGGTAACTATGTCTATGGCCACGATGCTCGGCTCGTCAAGTACAATCTGGTCGTTCTGAAGAATCACGGTATTGGCGGTTCCGAGGTCGATTGCCAACTCCTGTGTCAAGAATGAAAATGCCATTTTTATCTCTGTTTTGCTCGTTAATTCCTATTATCCGGAGGCTTGCCTCTATGAAAAAATTTCAACCCGTAAAGTTAAGCAAAATTTTGCAATTCCGCCAATATAGGTAACTTTGCAGGAGCATTATTCTAAACTATGGGACGAGAGAAGTATTTGATAGCGGTGGCCGCCGGAAAGGGTTTGAGGATGGGTGGGGAATTACCCAAACAATTCGTGGAACTGGAGGGCCGGGCAATACTGCACCGGACAATCGAGAGTTTCGTGGATGCGTGTCCCGACATTAAAGTGGTGACTGTGCTCAATCCGGATTGGGTCTCCTATTGGAAGGAGTATTGCTATTCCCACGCGATGGTGGTACGCCAGCGTTTTGTTCCCGGAGGCATAACCCGCTTCCATTCAGTGCGCAATGCCCTTGAAGTGATTCCGGACGGGGCTTCTGTGGCTGTGCACGACGGAGTGAGGCCTTTCGTTTCCAAGACATTGATAAGCAGGCTTTTCGACCTTGCAGAAGAGCATCCGGCCGTGGTGCCTGTGATGCCTTGTACGGACACGCTGAAAAAACTCGGGAAAGAGGATGGTAATCTTGTTTCACTGCACGAAGACGTGGACCGTTCCTTACTGTATGGAGCACAAACACCCCAGATTTTTCATTCCGAGGTGCTGCGTAAGGCCTATTGTCAACCCTTTGACCAGCTCTTCACGGACGATGCTTCCGTAGTGGAGAGAAGCGGGGTGGATATATGCTATGTGGACGGGGAAAAGCTGAATTTCAAAATCACCACACCCGAGGATATGAAGATGGCTTCAGCTCTGCTCTCAGCAGGAATGGTCTAATCCCTGTTCCGTGAGGAGAAACTGGTATTCTGATATTCCTTCACCCAAATCTGTCTCTCGATTGGCTGGTCAAGGGATATCATAGTGTCTGTGGACTGCACGAAAGGCATTTTCTGGAGAGTGTTCACCAGCACCTGCATAAGGTGGTCGTGGTCGAAGCAATAGATTTTCACAAGCAGGGCATACTTTCCCGTAACAAAGTGACATTCAACCACTTCATTTATTTTTTTGAGTTCTTCCACCACTTCCGGATATTTGTTGCCCTCGGAAATGGAGATGCTCACGAATGCGCAAATGTTGAGGCCTATGGCCTGAGGCTTGACCAGTATTCTGGAACCGGTGATGATTCCGTTGCTCTCCAACCTCTTGACCCTCTGATGTATGGCCGCGCCAGAAACTCCGCACTCCCTTGCAATCTCAAGGAAAGGAGTTCTCGCATTCTTGATGAGGAATGAAAGAATTTTCTGGTCGATGGCATCGATTTGATATTTGACCATAGTTATAATTTTTGAAAATTTGGAGGCAAATTTAGTAAAAATCAATAAAAATCATAACTTCCAGGGGTCAATTCGGGTAAAAATCTGAACGAAAAGCGGGTCATCCACGGCAGTCCAGGTCATCGAGGTGGGTGTGAGCTCCGAGATGATGTAATCGTGCGACCAGTAGCCGGAATCGTGGTCATAGATACCGCTTATGATGGTTCCCAGAGCCGGGTCAGTGGCCAGACCGTAGCGTCCCGTGATTTGGCGCGGGGACTCAGGAAATGCATCCAGATTCTGGATTATGGTGAAAGTCTCGTCATTGCGGACCAGATTCATCTGAAAATAGCTGCCTTCCTTGATTGCCTCCCCATTCCAGGTGGACAATTCCCAGTAGCCGGAAATATTGTTCTTGTTCACTTCAAGATAGGCCGGGGCCTCTTCCTTTTTGCAGGAAGAGATTGCCAGAATGCTGATTGCGGCAAGGATTATGGTCTTGAGTTTCATTATTCTTTGGTTTTCATTATCATTATCTTGGATTCAGAAGGACGGGCACCTGTGCCTGAGAGAATCAGAGGGAACTCGCCGCTGTGGGACGGTTCCGCATCCGTCTCAATTATCAGCACCCCTTCTTCCCCGGGCGGGAGAGTTTCGGGTTTGCACCGGAAAGTCAGCGGGAAAGGCACAAACGCCGTCTGGGCAGTGACCGTCATAGGATTAGGGGAAGAATTGAAGCAACGGATATGGATGTTCTCCAATCCGGAGGATATCTCCACTGCCTTGCGCCTGAGCCTGAGGCCTCCACAAACATAAGGGTATTCAGCTTCCACGCCAGTATTCCACGCCACGTCGGCATTGACTTTCAGCACAGCAGCCGGGTACTGTCCTGAAGCAGAGGTGTAGATGTAAATCCGTCTCTGGAACTTTCCGGGATGGCCCTTGGGATAGTAAACGGCCGAAAGCAGGGCTTCCTGTCCCGGACTGAGGACCTGTTGCGAGAGCGAAACCTTCACACAGGAGCAGCTGCAAGTGATGCGGTCTATGCTGATTTCCCTTCCGCTTACATTCCTCAACGGGAATTCCAGACACACGGGGTCAGAATCTTCGCTCAATCCGGAAGGGGTGTCCAGTTCCTTGAAATCAAAACTCAGGGCAGAAGAATCCGCACTTAAGCGGGGACTGACCTGTTCCTGCAAAAGATGCTCGGGCACTGTCCTGATTTGGGCGGACAGTACCTGACAAAGAGCCGCACAGGCTGCTATGATCCCTAAGCTTTTCAAATCAGAGCCAACCTCCGTCGGATATATTCTTGCGCACAGTCACCACGAAACGGTAGGACTGACCGGCTCCGGAGACTGTGGCTGAAGTCTGTCCCTCGGCAAGTCCCTTCACAGTGAGCCTGCCGGCAGATATGCTTGCCTGAGCAATGCCGGTGTCGTCCAATTTCACCTCAATGCCGTCGGTTTGGGAGAAATAGGTCCCGAGTTCCAATCTGCTTTCCGCTCCGAGTGCCACCGTCACATTCGGGAATGTCATTTCCACTCCTGAGTCCTCTATGGCCTTGAGGAAATTCCAAGCGTTCACCTGGCCGTGCCCCATCTTGCCCCTGTAATTGTTCAGGTTCATTGAGTTGTAGTAATTGGTTCCCAAGTCTGTGACGTATTTGTAATACTTCTTGGTTTCGAGATCCCACATAGGTTCGACAGGAACAGCCGTGGAATAAAGCAAATCGATAATTTCGGATGCCTTGAAATGGCGGTGCAACTTTGCTGCGTAGGAAAGGCCCAGGGCAACGACTCCGGAAACGTGAGGACAGGCCATAGAGGTTCCCTCCATATAACCGTAGCCGTCCGGGGATATGGTGGCAGGAAGGGTTGAGAGCACACAGCCTATGGCTCCCTTCTGACTCCCCTCGCCATATTCATAATAATAGTCCTGGTCTCCGCCCGGGGCACAGACTGTGGTGCCTGGGCCATAGTTGGAATAGACAGCCGGTGTCCAGTCGCCCGCTGTAGCTGCCACGGAAACGAAATCCTTGTATGCTCCCGGGAAACCTGCTGCCGGAGCGCTCTCATTGCCTGCCGCAAAAATGGCCACTCCCCCTTCAATCACTCCGTCAGGTGAGCCGGCATTGTGGATGAAATAGTCCAGCGCCTTGTTTTCCAGGGCATTGTCGGCCATCCAAGCCTCGGCTGTGGAATACATCGGCTGCCAGTCGTATCCGTTTGCAGCCCCGGAGTTGTAGCCCCAGCTGCATTGCAGGATGACTGCACCGTTGTCAGCAGCATATTTGATGGCACGCACCTCATCGAGCACCGTACCGCTCTTGACTCCGGAGAAAATCTGGCAGCTCATCAGGCGCACGCCCTTCTGGCTTCCTTTTCCTCCTGCTATGGAACTGATTCCTATGCCGTTGTCGTTCACTGCTCCTATGACTCCTGCCACGTGGGTGCCGTGTCCGCTGTCGTTTTTATCGGAAGTGGAGATAATCGGAGTGCCCAGCGCGAAATTGTAACCGTGTACGTCTCCGGGATATCCGTTGCCGTCATTGTCTTCGTGGGAGCGCCAGATTTCGCCCTCATTCACCCACAGGGCATCCTTGAGGTCAGGATGGGTTATGTCTATGCCCTCGTCGAGCACAGCCACGATGATGGAAGGGTCACCGGTGCAAAGCTCCCAGGCCTTTTCCACACCCACGTCGGCTCCTTTGCTGAACTTGGTCGGACGCAGATCACCGTGATTCACAAGATGCCACTGGAACTTGAGGTGCTCATCGTTGAAATAACCGGTCCCGGCAGCCTTTGTGGCAAGGCCAGCTGCCCCGAATGCTATGGATTTGCCTGAATAGGCCTTCTTGAGACGGCGGTTGCAATTGACTGTGCTGATTTCGCCGAGCCGGGAAAGTTCCGCATAGATTTTGTCAAGAGGCACATTCTCATCGAATTTGACTCTATACCAAAGGTGCAGCCCCTCGCTACGGCTCAAGGCCTCACTGCGGCTGTCAACAGGGAACACCCTCTCGATGGTATATTCCCCTGCTATCTTCAAAACCTCCTCCACGGAAGGAATTGCACAGGAAGTCAGGACATTGGAAGGACCGCTCTTGGTGAGCCCGGCTTTGTCGAGAATATTTGCCACGGAGGCATCAAAGCGCACCAGAAGTTCCCCCTGCACCACGTCCTCTCCCATCTCGGGCACGACAGGACGCGGCATTTCTTCCACCCCTATACGGCTGCAGGCAATCAAAGCAGTTGCGGCCAACAATATGGTTCTGTTGAATTTCATCGATTACTAATTCTTGTTGTTTGGGTTGTACTTCTTGTTGACGTACTCCTTATAATAATAATCCAGATTTGCGGGAGCATTGGTGAATCCGCAGTTGTTGCCCTTTTTGTCCTTACCCTCCTGAGGGAAAACCAGTGCATCCGGCACCCAGAGGTCAAGGCAAGGATGATAGAGCAGCCAGTCCGGAAGCTCTCCGCTCATACGGTTCAGATTCATAGTCAGGAGCTTGGTGTTTGGAAGCACCTTAGGCAGACCTATCAGTTTCTGTGGCAGTGTGTCACAGGCATTCACCTCCTCGGCTGTCCACTTCTGGAAATCGGGATCGTCCTCCAGGTCAGGGATAGTGCCCTGAAGATAGTTCACTGAAAGCACCAGAGTGTCCAGATTGTCCCACTTGAGGAGCCTCTTCGGGAAACTGAGATTACCGGCATCGTCCACGTCCGGCTCGTTGATGAATCCCCCCGGTTTCTTTTCAATAGAATTGTACAGGTCATAGATTACGTGACGCTGGTTGGCATTCAATATGAGGCTGTGCAACTTCGTAAAAATTTTCGGATCGAGGATGTCGGGCAGTTTCTCGAAATTGTTGCTGGACAAATCGAGGAACTCCAGATTTTTCAGCTTGGTGAAACTCTCAGGCAGGGTCACAAGTCCGTAAGCACTGATGGTAAGCCTCTTGAGACGGGTAAGTTCACAGATGTGCTCACCTGGATCGAGGTCCTTAAGGAAGGTGTTGGAGTTGCCGAAGAAAGTGAGTTCTTCTGCTGCCGTGAGGTATTTGACCTGAAAAGGTATGCCCTCCTTGGTGGAGAAAAGCCTGAAAGAGGCGGAACGGACACGCCCCTTGTCGGGACCTGACTTCCATACTGTCACCCCAGTCCAGTGTTCCATCCTTTCTGCCGTGTCATAGGAAGCCCAGCATTCCAGAGCCTGATTGATGGCTATCAGGGCGAGGGAGTCTCCCTTGACCCCTATTTCTATTTCATCCGCTGCTGCCTGAGCCACATCTATGCTCTTGGTTCCGGTAACTCCGGTCTGGGCATCGACAGGTTCGAGAGCAATCTTGGTGGCACGGGGTTCCTGATTGAAATTGAGCCCCCAGGTGAAGCGTATTTTCACAGTACGGGGACGGGCACCACGGTCCAGAACCAACTCGGGCATCTCATAGGAAAGCCAGTTTCGGTCTGCCTCGGGAACGGTCACTTTGAAAGGCAGGTTGGCATCCACCTCTATGTCGAACCAACGCTCATCCAAAGGAGCATAATTGGCCAGCTCAACCTTCTCTTCCTTGGCAACTATCTGATACTCAAAACCTTTCTGAGTAACCTTAATATCCTTTCTCTCCCCGCTTCCGAGCAATTCAAAACGCACGAGTCCCTCACGCGGAGTGAAGGCAAGGGCAGAATCAATGCTGACAGTACATTCTGCAGAGCCTTTTCCATTGGCAGGGGAAACGGTAATCCAAGGGTTCTGAGTCTTGGCAACCCAGGCCTCTGGAGAATCAAGTTTGAGTTTCACGTCACCTCCGACCGCCTCCGCCTCAATGTCGCTGAAGGGCACATTGAAATCCGGTTCAATAGTCTTGACGCAAGCGCCCGCAAGCAGGAGCGCCGACAGGGCATATATGCTGTATCTCTTCATACTCAATCCAATGCTATATACTCACAGTTACGAATTTCCTGAGTCTTGTCATATATGAGATAATATACCTTGTTTGCATAAGCGGCACAGATGTCGCTGGCATCGAAAATAATCTCAGGATTGTCGCTGATGTCGAGGAAGTAAATCAAGGTGGAAATGGTGTCATCTATCTTGCCCAGGTTGTTGGAGCCCAGATAGAGTCCCCTCAGGCCCTTGTGCTTATAAATTCCCGTAGGCCATTCGCTCAGACACCTTTCTCCGTCGGCATTGCGCTGACCCCTCACGCCCAGCACAGTGAGCCCGGCACAATCCAGAATGCCGAAAGGGAACTTGGAGAGACGGTTGTAAGAAATGTCCAGTCCGTAGAAATAAGGCACATTGGTGGCTATAAGTTCATCCGACAGACTTGTCAAGTGGTTATAGCTCAGGTCGAGAGACTGTATGTCCACGACTTTTTCACCCTCGAAGCATCCGTCCTCGAATTCCTCCAGCGAACAGCCTCTCATAGCAATATTGGCTATGATGGACTTGGACTTTGCAAGGCAGGCCGGATATTTCTTCAGCTCCGCATTGTTGTTCAGGGTGAGGGTGGTGACATTGATGCCCTTGTAGCCTGAATCTTCGTTCTGGAAACGGGAAATGTGGTTGAAGGAGAAGTCCACGGAACCCATAATGTAGATGGAGTCGGAAGAGAAGATGTCAGGGAACTCGGTGAAGAGGTTGTTGCTGACACTGAAAGTCTCGATGTCGTCCATTTTGCAGAAAACGCCCTCCGCATTTACAGGGAAGGAAGACAGACGGTTGTTGTTCAGGTAAAGCTGGACAGGTCCGACTTCGTTTCCGAATGCCTCTGTGATGGTGTCGATGCGGTTGTCGGAAAGGTCCAGAAGGCCGAGTTTCTTCATCTTCGCTATTGCTCCGCCATCGAGTTTCTGCATATTGCCTATATTCATATAGAGAATCTGCATAGTCTCGGCAGCCGGGCTCTTGGAGAGGAGATCGATGACCCTTTCCGGCTCTCCGTCGCGCAACTGAGTATTGTTGCCCATATTCAGGACCTCAAGTTTCTTGAAACTGCCTATGACATTCGGGCAACTTTGCATCTTAGGGCAGTTGTAAAGCTCGAGTTCGAGGAGGGATTCCATATTTGCCATAGACGCAGGAAGGTCTGTGAGTTCTCCGTTGGCTATGTACAGGCGCTCCAACTTGGTAAGGTTCCCGATTTCGTTTGGAAGGGAGGTGAGTCCGTTGCAGAGTTTGCCGCTGGTGATGTCCATAGGGGCTATTGCCGCAGCCTTTTCCATCGCAAAAATCTCAGCCTCGGTGTAACGGTCGTAGAGCGCGATTTCAGGTATGCTGATATTGTGCTCCTTAAGGGCTCTGGCCACAGGCTCGGAAAGCTGATGGAGAGGGTGAATCATAGACAGATACTGCTTGTGGCGCTCCAAACGGGCTGCACTTCCCCCACCGCTCTGCATTGTAGGGTCATACTCGACTATATTCAGGTCGTTGTGCGAGCCAAGGTAGAGTTCCACAAGTTCGCTCAGCTGACCGATGGCCGGCGAGAGGTCTCCCCTGAAGCCGAAGTCGCTGATATTGATAAGGGCCACGCGGCCGTTGGAATGCAGCTGTACGCCCGGCTGGTCTCCCCAGAGGTCCGGCGATTTGTTGAAATTCCAGTTGGAGCCTTCCGGCCAGTCTTCTCCAAAATAATACCAGTTCTCCCCGTCGAGCGACTCCCAGATTTCCTTGAGGGCAGCATAATCCTTCATATACTCGGCAGACTCGTTCATAGTCACCGGCACTTCCACCTCGGTAGTCTGATTGTCCCGTATTTCAAATACGGTTTCCTCCTGAGGAGAGGCGAGTTCGAGGACATCCCCGTTCTTGTCCTTGAGGTTGTAGCTTTCCACCACATAGCTCCCGGCCCTGAGACTCTGCTCGCTGTCACAGCTGAGGCTTGAAGTCATATAGCCGTCCTCCACGTCATCCTTGTCGTAGAAATGGGTAGAGAATTCGGTTTTCAGGTCTTTGAACTCGGTGCGCACACCGGTTGTGGCATTTCTGATTTTCAGGTCCACACTCGCAACTTCATCGAAGGTATATTCCCTGGTAGGAGCAGCCTTGCTTCCGGAAGCGAAATACTTGATGAAACTGAAACGGACCTTGCCTCTGGCCACGACATCGGCTGTGAGGTCGTGAACTGACAGACCTCCTTCCACAACATCGAAACTGCCTGCCGTTCCGCCCTTGTACACGTCTTCATCCAGTTTGTTGTAAACCGTGTAGGCCACTACCTCGTAGGTACCGGTGAGCAGCTTGAGCTTTGCGCTGCGCAAGCCGTATTCGGCAGCCTCGGAATCGGAAGCGGAGAGTGGCAGAGTCTGGCTGATCTGGACATCGCCATACCTGAGCATCACCATCACCTTTGACGCATCCCGGAGATATTCCAGGCCGGATGCCTTGGTGTAGGAGGCATCCTTGTAAAGTTTGAACTGCACATAGCCGTAGCCGCTGTCCCTCAGGTCCGGGTTTTCTTCCCGGACACAAGAGGACGACAATACGACTGCCAGCAATGCTAATATGCTGTACTTTATTATTTTGGAAAAATTCATTTCAAAATGTATCAATTAGCTCATTTAACCCGAAATGTTTACATTCCAGGATCATAGCTGAAATAGATAGCCATCTTATTTAAGTTGTATTCACCTTTAAGAACAACTACCCAAGATGTAAATTCAGTAACATTCTCTCCCACTGTAAGACTGAACTGAGTCGCACCATACTGCGCGAATGTAAGACTTCCATCTGTACAATCTTCCATAGGATTTGACACGGTGAGAATAGCATAATCTTCAAATTCTACAAGAGAATTGAGGATAACTGAAGCATTACCAGTTAAAGTAACATCATATATATCCGTTACCGACAATTCACTTGATAAGAAGTTATAGACATCTCCTGAAGTCAATTTTTCTATTGTAGCATTACCGGAGGCAACTTCAAGATTGTTTGTTTCCTCTTCTGTTCCTGCTGTATCATAGACACAGCGGATAGCCGTGAGAGCATTGTCTTCTGAATCATAAAGGACAATGAACGATTCAGGAGTCTCGCTTTCTATAGGCACATAAGCTTGAGGATACATATTAACTCTTCCGGCCATTCCTTGTCGTATAGGTATGAATTCCAACCAGAAGTTCTCCAATGCTGACTGACTGACCAACTCCGGAGCATAATCATAAACTTCAAACCGAGAAACTGCAGATTCAAATGCTAATGCACAATCAGATGATTTATCACTGTAAGTGAGTGTGAAAACGTCATTGACTGTTTCAAAATATGACTTCATCCACACATCGGCTGTAGCATTCTTTTCAAGCTTAGCTTTGTATGTTTCAGCTATACTCTCGTCAAAGCTTACAAAATCCTTTTTTGTGCCTTCCTGTATGAGTTGTGTTGTAATGACATATTTCTTGTACTCATCCTTTATGGCATCGCCTTCGGTATTGATAAGATCGTCCACGGTCAGGGAAGTCAGGGAAGCCGGAAGCACAATCAAATCCGCATATCTCTCGGCTCCATCATTAGCGTCTACAGTAATCTGACCGATTGCATTCTGCAAATATCCCTTTTCATCATCAAACGGAAGGTCAGCGTGAACCCAAGATGCGAAGCTGGTCTCGTACCATCCCTTTTCAGCATTCCACTCCAAAGCCTTGATTTTAGAGCCCTTAGGACCAAGAACATAGCAGATACCAGGCTGGTCAGCGAAACTCCCGGTAGGCATTAGAAGCTGCCCTTCCTTATTGAAATGGAGGGTGGACTGGTTGTCAATTTCCATCCTCTGTCCAAATGCCGGAATGGTCAGCTGATATGTATATGCAGGAGCACCCTCTTCATCGGAAGTGAGGAATTTGATATCGATTGTGGCACCTGCGGCAAGGGACTCATCAGTCTTGAGAGAAAGGAGAACTTCCGTTTCTTCCCCGTCAGCATTGGCCTCAGTCACACTTGCATTCACATACTGTGAATCGGTATTGAGCAGCCACTTGAAATTGGAAACGACTTTTATCGGAAGGGAATAAGTGGTCTTACCTGCAAAAGTCACAAGTGTCAGACTTGAAGCAGTCTCTTCCGGATATTCGTAGCTGTCTCCGTTCTTCTTGAAGTCGAATTCGTCCACAACAGCCGCATAGACATTGAGTACACGGTTTCCGCGCATCTTGGTAAGCTGTGCAATCTCCCTGGACTCGCCGCCCATTTCGAGGACAACTGCACATACACGGTCCACATCGAAATCCTCGTCAGCCGAAAAGCCTACAGTCACAGTCTGATGTCCGGCCTTTCCGCTCACGCTTGTTTCCATTATGCCTTCGTCAATGATTCCGAAATAATTGCCGGCTCCATCGCCCTGAACTTTCAAAGTCCAGTCCTGATTGGCCTCGAACTCTATGTCGGTGCTTTCTCCGGCAGAGAGGGTCTTCACCACCTTGTTCTCAGGAAAAACAGGCTTCAAAGTCTCCTGAGTCTTCAAGCAGGAGGTTGCCAGGATGCAGCCTACTCCCAACAGAGCCATGACTACTTTCAAAAAATTAGTTTTCATAACGCTATAGATTAATACACTTTAATTTTCCATATATGTGTCGCAGGTCATACCTTCCCGTTTCAGGCGGGCTGCCTCTTCGTCGCTCACCCATTCCATCACGGTGTAGAAATGTCCTACGCTGCCGATATAGGTGTTGAGATCATAGACATACATCTGAGTCCAGACATAGAGATAGTTGCCGCAGGAGCTGAAATAGGACGGGGCATAGGAACTTGTCCTTATCAATATGCGGTCGTCCCCGTGGGTCATTCCGAAGAAAGAGCCCTCGTCACTCATCACCTGGTCTGCAGGCACTTCCACGCTTGGAGCCAGCAGGTCGGAGTTGTCGAAATCCATTTCAATGTCATAGCCCTTGAGCATCCAGTCCTTGCAGATGATGCTGTTCTCCCTGTCCGGATTCAGGACAGTCTTCACCAGTCTCTGATAAGAACCGTAAGGGTTGTAGGACTGAAGGAAAGTGGAGGAGAGCACGCACCAGCCAATGAAGCTGTTCACATCGAAAGGGCAGCACTTCTGGAGCAGAACCTTGGTACTGCGCCCGTAGGCAGGCATTTCCAATTCTTCCGGCATCACCAGTGACAGCTTTATCTGCGGCGTTTTCGCAGGGTCAAGATTGTCATAGACTCCGTGAACCAGGACATCCGCCCTCACCTCTCCCGCCTTGATGGTCACGGTGTTGGACTTGAGGCTGTATTGCAGTTTCTCTATGGCATCACTTTCCGCATCTATGATTTCAACTCCGAAAGTCCTGTCGTAATTCCTCTTGACAGTGGAAACGACAGGGATGCTGAAATATTCCACATCCTCCTGTACGGGATATATTTTGAGCGTGTCGGCGAACATAACGTATTCGTCGGCTTCGTAGATATTCGTGTTCTTGGAGCAGGAAGCAATCACTGAGGCAAGAACCGCCAATATATATAAGGTCTTTTTCATCATCTGTTGCTCTCGTTAGGTTGAATCTGCGAACCGGGTGCCTCGAGTTCGTTACGAGGGATTGGCCAGACGAACAGAGGGTCGTCCGCCGCCACTTTGAGCGAGCCTCCTTCCTTCACGCAGGAAGTCTGGTCCTTCCTTTCAAAACCCATATGCCAGCGCTTGAGGTCCTGGAGACGGAAACCTTCCATATAGAGTTCCCTCACCCTCTCGGCGGAAATGGTCTCAAGCCAGTTGGACTCGTTGACCGAAAGATTTCCTCCGGTGGTGAAACGGGACTTGCGCAAAGTGGTAAGGTCTGCACTTGCTTTCGCATAACTGCCTTTGCGGCAATATGCTTCGGCACGTATGAGATACTGCTCTGCCAGACGGAGAACCTTCGGCATATTGCGGTGGTAGATATTCAGTTCTATGAGTCCCTCGTTGCCGTAATACTTCACCAGAAGAGGACAGCTCAACTGGTGGCTATAGCCTGTCTGCAGCGTTCTGAAATAGGCCCCGTAGCGCTGGTCTCCGCTCTGATAGAGGTCCAGGGCAGCCTGGGACGGCACAAAGTCCGGATAATAGTAATGGTAGTCGCGGGTGAAGTTCAGGAAGACCGCACCCTGAGGGGAACCATAGGAAGTGGAGGTATAGCCGAGCTTGAAAATGATTTCAAATGAAGCATCTCCATTCCACAGGTACTGCAGAAGGGTCTGGGTGGAGCTGTAGTTGGAATTGCAGTCGGCAAGTTTAAAGATGCCGCTGTCGATTACATCGGAAGAGTGCTCGATGGCAGCATCCCAATCCTGCATATAGAGGGCTACCCTTGCCCAGAGAGCGTGCACTGCAGCATTTTTCGCGTAGATGGCGTTGTAGGCATTGTCGTCCGGGTCCAGATATCTGTCCGCCTCAATCAGGTCTGCAACGACCTGCGCATAGGACTTCTTGAGATTGTCCCTGGTTGCAGGTTTCTGCCCGAAATAGCTTGTGGCGAGCACCACTCCGAGTTCACTCTCCGCAGTCGCCGGGTCATAGGCCTTGCAGAAGAGCTTTATGAGTTCACTGTAGGCAAGTGCCCTGCAGAAATAAGTCTCGCCCGTAAGGGCATCCAACTGCTGGATTTCTGTATCATCCGTGAGCCTGGCCTTGAGCTGTTCCACCTTGTCGAGATAGTAGTTGCACTGGCCTATGGCAGCATAGAGTCCGGCATAGACTGCCTCCACCTCGGCATTGCCTGAAAGTATGTCCCACTGCCAGATATTCACATAGGTGTTGGAGTTGCCCTGGACGGCGTGCACAAGGTCGCACTGTATGTCCGGGCAGAGAGTGAGATAACCGCTGTAGAGACTGCCGCCCTTGAATGTGTTGTAAATTCCGTTGACAATCTCTTCCGCATCCGTGACAGTGTTCATACCTTTGTCGATGGGAACATAGTCTCCGGGAACTTTCTCCAGACAGGACACGGCCATCAGGAAGGCAGTTCCAAATATCAGTATTCGGCTGTATATATTCTTCATAATCATCATCTTTTTAGAACATCAGGTCAAGTCCGAAGGTGAATTGGCGGGACATAGGGTACTGTGCCGCATAGATGTTTGCCACTCCTTCAGGATCGAGGCCGCTGAAGCCGGTTACCGTAAAGAGGTTCTGTCCCTGCAAGTAGATGCGTACCTTCGGGAAGGTGTAGGAAACCATAAGGTTCTTCAGCCTCAGGAAAGACGCATCTTCCAGCAGGCGGCTGTCGAATTCCGTGAATACTCCGTGACGCGGGATATCCGTGATGTCGCCCGGCTGCTTCCACCTTTCAAGCAGGCGGCGGGACTGGTTGTAGGTCGCGAACCTTCCGTTGGACTCGTCGAAATAGCGGTCGTTATTGACCATATAGCGCCCTGCCACAAAACTGAATTGGGCACTGACACTCAAGCCCTTCCAGGAGAAAACGGTACCGAAACCGCCCTGACACGGAGCATTGCAGCTCTTGCCGAGAAGCACCCTGTCGCTGTCCTTGAGGACATTGGTGATGTTCCCGTCCTTGTCGTACCAGAGAGCATCTCCATTGGCCGGGTTCACGCCTGCGAAACGGTTCATATAGAATTCACCGAGAGGATGTCCCACCACGAGTTTTGTGTTTGTGTTGGCATTCTCATATTCGGTGACCCCGTTGTAGAGTTCAGTGATGCGGTTGAGGTTGTAGCCGAAGTTGGCATTGACATTCCAGGAGAAGTCTCCTATGCGGAGTATGTCTGCTGCAAGATTGAATTCGACTCCGGTGTTGACCATTCCTCCCACATTTTCCCAGCGGTAGCCATAGCCATTGGACTGAGCGTATGACAGAGGCACGGCCATAAGCATATCGGTGGTGTATTTGTTGTAGAATTCCAAATCCACATTGAGCCTGTTCCAGAAGCCTGCGTGAAAACCGAGGTTGGTGGTCCAGCAACTCTCCCAGGTCAGGTCCTCATTGCCCGGCTGGGTCGGACGCATTGCACTGTCTCCCACATAGTTGCCAAAGCCTCCGAGCAATTCCATATGTTCGTAGTTGGGAATGGAGGAGTTGCCGGCAGTTCCGCTGCTGAAGGAAATCTGGGCATTGGTGAGCCAGTCCCTTGCTGGTGCTGCGAAGTCCTCGTTGCGAAGGTTCCACATAAAGCCAACGGCTCCGAACACACCCCAGCGGTTGTTCTTTCCGAAACGGGACGAGCCGTCGGTCCGGACTGAAGCCTCAAGGAAGTATTTGTTGGAGTAGCTGTACTCGCCCCTGCCGAAGAAAGACACGCGGGCATAGTCAGAGTCGGCATAACTGCTCCAGGATGTCACTCTGGTTGCGAAAGCGACGTCGGTGAGCAGGTCGTTGGTCTGCCCCTTGCCTGTCACCGAGAAGCCTTCTGCGTGATAGTTTTCACCCTCCTGACCGAGCATGAAGGTGAAATCGTGTATGTTGGATAGGTTGAATTTATAGGTCAAGGTGTTGGATATCTGCATATTGAGCACATCGGAAGAAGACCTCGACGCTGTGCCTTCCCCAAGATTTGGGGTATAACTCGGGAAGGACTGTCCGAATCCGGTGCTATGGGAGTAGTCGGCAGAGAACTGGGAACGGAAGGTCAAACCACTGTAAAGGTCCGCCTCCACAAAGCCCATTGCCAATGCCTTGTATTTCTTGTATTTCATAGGGTTGTTGGCAATCCACTCCAGAGGATTCTGCCCTTGTCCCTTCCAGCTGCCGTCGGAAATGGAGGCGAGGGAGCCGTCTTCACGATAAGGATTCCAGTACGGAAGCATAAACCGGGCGGCTGAAATCGGGGTAACGAGTGTGTAGTTGCCTTCGTCCGCCTGCTGAATGTTCTGATAGTTGAGCATCATATTCACTCCCATCTTGACCTTGGAGCCGAGTCTCTGCTCGAAATTGGTTCTGAAGGAGTAGCGCTCGAAGCCGGAAGCCGGAGCAATACCGTCTTGGTTGTAGTAGGCTCCGGACACGAAATAGTTGGTCTTGTCTGTGGCTCCGGAAACAGCGACTTCATAATTCTGGAGTATGGCGAATTTGTTGAAGACTGCATCCAGCCAGTTGACGTCGGTCTGGGAAAGCAGAGCATAGTCCTGTCCCGCATCCATTCCCGTCTCCTTTTCATACTGGATCCTCTCGGCCGTGTTCATCAGGTCCCAGTTTCCGTAGGCTATGGATGAAACACCGAACTGTGCCTTGAGACTCACGTTGGCCTTCTCCGTATTGCGTCCCCTTCTGGTGGTGATGACGATTACGCCGTTGGATGCGCGGGCTCCGTAGATGGATGTGGACGATGCGTCCTTGAGCACTGACATACTTTCTATGTCTGCCGGATTTATGGTGTTGAAGTCGGACGCGGAAATGGCCACTCCGTCCAATATATAAAGAGGTGCAGTGCCGGAATTGATTGAGTTCGTACCCCTTATGACCATTGTAGCGGAAGCGCTAGGCTCACCGGTGGAGGAAAGTACGCTCAGACCGGCCACCTGACCCTGCAGAGCCTGGTCGAATGCCGGCACCGGGGTATTCTCGAGTTTATCGGCCTTGACTGTTGACACAGAACCGGTTACAGTGCCTTTCCTGCGGACTCCGTATGCTATGACCACCGCATCATCCAGCTTCAGTGTTTCGGTTTCCAATGCCACATCGAGGATACAGGGATCCATATCCGGGACGGTCTTTTCCACGTCAAGAAAGCCGAAACAGCTGAAAACCAGTTTGCTTCCGCTGTCGGCTGTAATTTCGTAATGTCCATCGAGGTCGGTTATAACGCCATTGCCGGCGGAGTCGATTACCGCAGCGCCCACAAGGGGCTGACTATCCTCGGACGAAGTGACTGTACCTGTGATTCTTACGCGATTCTGAGCTTGAGCCTGCCCCCAGAAGAAAATCATCAGAAATACGGTCAGAAAGAACTTCAATCTTCTCATCAAATAGTAATTTATTATTCACCAAAACAGGTTCCTCTCTCCGGATATTTGAGAAAAGGAACCTTAGGTTAAGGCCGCAAAATTACTTGGTTTTCAAAAAATATCAAAATTTTTCTTACTTTCGCACTCTCTAAAAGTACATTATGAAGGAGTACAGGGACCACGAAGGACGAAGGGTGTTACAAATTGAAAGTCTGGCTTTCCTTTACCAGAGAGAGGGCTATGGCTGGATTCAACGGCACTGGTTGAATATCAGGCATAAAATAGCCATCCGCAGGGCGGAAATCATTATGGTTCCGGACCCGCAGACGGCGTATGAGCTTGAAAAGTATTATTTTGTACCCAGGGAAACTATTGTCGTTGAGGGCTAAGCTAAAAACAACGAGTCCGCCTGAACTCTCCTGCAATCAGGCCATTCATTTCATAAGTTCCTCTATATCTGAAGAGGCTATCGGGAGACGGGAAGAACCGAGGCGGCGTGCACCATCTTCTGTCACCAGCACATCGTCCTCAAGGCGTATTCCACCGAAATTCAGATATTCCCGCTCAAGCAGGGCGTAATTCACACGGCCTCTGTCCAGAGAGTCCCGCTTCCATTGCGCAATCAGGTCCGGTATGAAATAGATGCCCGGTTCGTCAGTAACGACATTGCCCGGCACAAGGCGGCGGGCCATCCTCAGGTTGGCAAGTCCGATTCCTCCTTCCCTCTTCTGGTCATCGTCATAACCCACCAAATCCTCTCCTATGTCCTCCATATCGTGCACGTCGAGACCCATATTGTGGCCCAGTCCGTGAGGCATAAACAGCCCTCCGATACCGTCTGCGGCCATCTGGGCCGGGTCTCCGTTCACTATTCCCAAGCTCTTGAGCCCCTCAAGCATACGGGTGACCGTCGCGATGTGGACCTCACGGTAGCTGATGCCCGGACGGACCATCGAGAATGCAAACTCATTGCACTGATGCACAATGTCATAAATCTCACGCTGCTTGGTTGTGAACTTGCCGGAACAAGGATAGGTGCGGGTGAAATCCGAAGCATAATGGTTGTTGCTTTCCGCTCCGGCATCCACGAGCAGGAGCCTTCCCGGAGTGATGATCTGGTCGTGGCGGTGGTTGTGCAGGGTCTCGCCGTTCTGGGACAGGATGGTCGTGAAGGAAACTCCCCAGCCCTCGGAAAGGGTTATACCGTCCATACGGCCCACGATGCTCTGCTCAAGCACCCCGGGCACACAGCCTTCCCGGGCTGCGGTGTGCATACGTATGCCCAGGTCACAGCTCTTGTCGATTTCCTCAATTTCGCATTGCTGTTTTACCAGACGCATCCCTATCACAGCCCTTGCAAGGGGCTCGGATGCCACTTTTGAGGCAGGCAACCTGCGGCTAAGTTCCTCCGCATCAATGTTCAGCAAGCTGGAGAGCAGCAGGCAGTTGTAATAGCGCGACTGAGGCAGGAAATGCACCTTGCGTCCCTGCGCAACAGCCTTTTTCACATAGTCCGCAAACCCCGCGTATGGAGCCGAAACCTCCCCGGCAGCCGCACCGGACCTCTCCCCGACTCCTACAGATTCCGCAATAGAGCGCACGGACGGCTGTGGTCCCATCCAGACAATGTCGTCAATATCCACATCGTCCGCGAAAATAGTCTCCCCGCCAGTATCGAGGTCCAACACAGCCGCGTAAAAAGGCTGGTCTATACCCCAGAAATACAAGAAGGTACTCTCCTGACGGAACTTGTAATCATTGCCCCTGTAATTTGCAGGAGCATCGGCATTGCCCGGAAAAATCGCTATTCCACCCTGCCCGGACATTCTCCTGAGCAGTTCGGCACGCCTGTTTATATAAATCTCTTTGCTGAACATTTCTTTGTTAAACTAAGCTTTCAAATATCCCTTTTCAATCAGAAGTTGTGCAATCTGAACCGCATTCGTGGCCGCTCCCTTGCGTATGTTGTCCGCCACACACCAGAGGTTAAGGCCGTTTTCCACAGACTCGTCCCTGCGGATTCTGCCCACGAAAACTTCATCCTTGCCCGCCGCGAACAGAGGCATAGGATAGACATTGTTCTGAGGGTCGTCCTGCACCACTGCACCGGGGAAGGCAGCAATTTCCTTGCGCACGTCCTCAAGCGTGAACGGTTTCTCAAACTCAAGATTTATCGACTCGGAATGTCCGCCGGTCACAGGCACACGCACAGTGGTGGCGGTTACCCTGATGGACGGATCCAGAATCTTGTGGGTCTCGTTCACCATCTTCATTTCCTCCTTGGTGTAGCCATTGTCCTGGAAAACGTCGATATGAGGGAGGATGTTCATATCTATAGGGCAAGGATAGACTGCAGGATATTCACCCCACTTGCCGCCTTCGCGTTCCGCATTCATCTGATTCAGAGCCTTGTAGCCTGTGCCGGATACGGACTGGTAGGTGGACACCACGATTCTCTTGATTGTGTAACGGTAGTGGAGAGGGGCAATGGCTATGAGCATCTGGATGGTGGAGCAGTTCGGATTGGCGATAATCATATCGCTTTCCTCAAGACAGTCTCCGTTGATTTCCGGGATTACGAGTTTCTTGGTCGGGTCCATTCTCCACTGTGAAGAATTGTCCACCACGCGGCATCCCACCTCTGCAAAACGGGGAGCAAGCTCGGCTGAAACACTTCCGCCTGCTGAAAACAGCGCAAGATCCGGACGCTTGGCTATGGCATCCTCCGCTGAAATTACCTCATATTCCTTACCCTTGAAGACAACTTTTCTGCCCACTGATTTGCCCGATGCAACCGGATAAAGTTCGGTCACCGGAAAATTCCTTTCTGCAAGAACCTGCAACATTCTGGTTCCCACGAGCCCTGTGGCTCCTACTACTGCTACTTTCATAATATATATGTATTAAAAATCTCCATAATTGCGACTGTCCGGGTCCACCCCTGAAAGGCATTCCTGCAAATATATGCAATCCCTGTGGAAAATCGGCATTATTTGGCGCAGAAAATTGTCCGGAGAGAAGATTATGCAAAAAAATCGAAAAAATGTTTGGAAATAAGAAATATTGCCTTACCTTTGCAGTGTATTAGTTGAGTAATATACTAATAAACATTACAACAATTTACACTATTATGATAACTATCAATAACTTATCCTTCTCTTACGGTGCATTTCCCGTACTGAAGAACATCTCGATGGAGCTTCTTCCCGGCAGGATTTACGGCCTCCTTGGAGAAAACGGTGTGGGCAAGACCACTCTTCTCACCCTCCTCTGCGGACTCAAGAAGCCCCAGACCGGCAGCATAGACATAGACGGTTTCAGGCCTTTCGACCGCAAGCCCCAGATGCTTTCGGACATCTACTACCTCAGCGACGAGGTGATGGACATCACTATGAAGCCTGTGGTGTTTGCACGCAATTACGGCAAGTTCTGGAACAATTTCTCAATGGAAACATTCACCCGGCTTCTGGAACTGTTTGAAGTGCCGGTGGACAACAGAATGGACAAGATGTCGGCTGGTCAGCTTAAGAAAACCCACATTTCCTTCGCCCTTGCCTGCGCCTGCCGCTACATCCTTATGGACGAACCCACAAACGGACTCGACATACCTTCAAAGGCCCAGTTCCGCAAGGCCCTGATGCAGTTCACCAGCGACGAGTCCACGGTGGTGATTTCCACCCACCAGGTGAAAGACCTGGAGAACGTGATTGACCCGGTGATCATTCTGGAGCGTCAGGACGTGCTTCTGAACGCATCCATCAGCGAAATCAGCGAGAAACTCTGGTTCGACTATGGCACCGAGGTGAATCCGGATGCTCTCTACAGCGAAATCGTACCGGGCGGCTGCATCCAGGTGCTCCCGAATCCTGACGGAAGGGACAGCAAGGTGAACATCGAGGCACTTTTCAACGCCGTGCACAAGAACAAAGACTGGTTCAAGGCAGTCTTCTCATCCCCAACTTCTAAATAACTGGACTATGAACAATATATTCGACTTCAAAAGGTTCGGGAAATATTATATTTCAGACCTCAAACATACTTTCGACTACTCAGCGCTCACAATCCTCCTGACTTCGCTTTCCGGGGTCATTGCATATCTGTTCTTCGGAGTTATGAAACTGATTGTCAGCGGGGAATGGATGTCTTACGGGATTGCCGGCAGATGCATCACCTTTGTCATTGCCTTTTACATCATAGTCTTCTCCGTGCCGGCAAAATGCTATGGATATTTCACGGACAAGCGCAGCGGGACCTTCTTCACGCTCATCCCGGCTTCCTCACTGGAGAAGACCATTTCGATGATAATCAATGTCTGCATCCTTGCACCGCTCTCCTACATTCTCATCTCCCTTGCTGCGGACTCCCTGCTCTGTTTACTGGACCCTATGGCCGGCAACAGTATCATATACACGGTGACCTCTGCTTCCGGGGAACTCCACGACGCGCTTGCAATGCTGAATGGGCAGGCAAACTTCGAGATTGTGACAACGGGAGAATTAATCACGGGTTACATATTAAATGTCATCAACTGGATACTCATATTTCTGGTGGGTTCGCTCTATTTCAAAAAGAACAAGGTCGGGAAGACTTTCCTGGTTGTAATTCTGGTGTCAATGGTGATTGGAAGCCTGAGCACTTGGATTCTCCTGCCTTTTGCAAATTCCGGTCTCATTGAAAGGCTCAGCAACGCCGAAAATGTGCAGCACGCATTCACATTGTTCAAGTTTTCGACTGTATCCGTGGCAGCAATAGAGATTGTGGGATTGATGATTTGGACATATATCAGAGTCAGAACAGTAAAACATTAATTA
>CAMCFO010000034.1 GCA_945874155.1 uncultured Bacteroidales bacterium | reverse complement strand
TTGCACTGTACTTTTTTGTCCCCCGCACAGTGTCAACTATTTTCAGTTCAAGTCACTGTAGGAGTCACACAAAAAGAAATGACCGGGAGATTCCTTCGATAAAGCACCACCGACTGCAACTGCCACTGAATGCGGTCAAAACACAGCAAGGGCAACTCTTCGGAGTCGCCCTTGCTGTGTATCTATCTGCAAATAAGATAGTTGACTATTAATACTCTTCCTCGTTAAAGAAGAAGTCATCCTTGGTCGGGTAGTCCGGCCAGATGTCTTCGATGCTTTCGTAGATTTCGCCGTCGTCTTCCAGTTCTTCGAGATTCTCGATTACTTCAAGCGGAGCTCCGGAACGGGTTGCGTAATCGATAAGTTCGTCTTTTGTTGCAGGCCAGGGAGCATCCTCCAGACGATAGGCCAATTCAAGTGTCCAATACATAACTATATGTAATTTACGTTTAAAATCTTAAGATGTGACCATCCTGCTGTTTTTTTTAGGGCGGCAAAGATATAAAAAATATATCATATACAAGGGTTTCTGAAAATTAGTCACTGCAAAAAGCAATAATTTCCTAAATTTGCAGGAAAACCCGATGTCCCTATCAGGTTCTAAACTCATAACAAAAACAGTTCCATAGGGGAACTTCAAAACGAAAATTGCTATGGCATACTCTAATATGGATAATTACGATGCAGAAGTGACATCCGAAATTGCCGGACACTGCAGGGAAATATTGCGTCTGTTGGGCGAAGATCCTGACAGGGAGGGGCTGATCAAGACTCCTGAAAGATATGCCAAGGCACTTCAGTTCCTCACCAAAGGCTATGGAGAAGACGGGGCATCCATACTGCGCAGCGCAATGTTTGAGGAAGATTACAGCCAGATGGTGCTGGTGAAAGACATCGACCTTAGTTCCACCTGCGAACACCATCTGATGCCGTTCATCGGGAAGGCACACGTGGCCTATATCCCCAACGGAAGGATTACAGGGTTGAGCAAAATTGCAAGGGTGGTGGAATGTTACGCCAGGCGGTTGCAGGTGCAGGAAAGGCTCACGGTGCAGATACGGGATTGCATAGAGGAGACGCTCAAGCCTTTGGGAGTGGCAGTTGTGATTGAGGCTTCGCACACCTGTATGTCTCTGCGGGGAGTTCAGAAGGCGGGCTCGATAACCGTCACATCAGCATTTTCCGGTGCCTTCCTGAAATCCGAAAGGACGCGCAACGAATTCCTCAATCTCATCAAATGAGTGGGGCGGCCAAGAAGGACTATGTGGTCAGCCCCGCATCTATTGGAGCCGGATCAGTTCATAGTCTGCCTTGATTTTGTCGATAATGGCACAAACGATTCCGAAAGTCCGGCTTCCTGCAGTGTAGTCGGCTGGGGTGCTGAAATTTACGCGGCCTTGACGGAGCAGTTTGCTGGCAGTTTTTATTTTACCCGGAATGGATGGATTGTACACCGCAATGGAGTTGCCTCCGAACATCTTAACAATCTTCATACAAGGGACATCAGTCTCTCCATCCCCGAAGTAGATCATATGAGGGAAAGGGATGCGCTTCTTGTCTTCCATCTGGCTCTCATTGACTTTCTTGTTGTCCCTTATGCTGAGTATGCCCTTGTTGATCTTGAACAGAAACTGGGTTTTCGCCGTATAATCGACTGCCACTCCCGGCCATTCTGCCTCACCTTCCTTATTATATAGGAAAGAGCAGGCAAAAATGCGCTTGAATTCCTTGGCAATGGATGTACCTTCTATCATTTCTGCCAGTCCCGAGGAATTGATATAGTGCTCCACCACCACGCCGTGAGCCTTGCCGTAGTCATTCACAAGACGGAACCACTCCTTTACCCCCGGAAAAAGTTCCACCTGACTGCCGAACTTGCGAAAATCCTCACGGGTGAGCTTGATTCCCCGGGACTTTGCTTCATCGAACATCAGTTTCATATAACTGAGTATATTGCTGGCATCCTGACCAATGGCTATGTCATCACTTTCGCTCCAGAATTCCTTGGGGCTCTTGCCTATGGCCTGGATGAATCCGAACTCCTGCATATTTCCAGGCGAAAGGGTTCCGTCGAAATCGTAAATAAGGGCGACTATAGGTTTTTTTCTCATAATTGTCGGATCCGGAAAGGATGAGGCTTACCGGAACGCCTCAAAAATACACAATTTTGCAGGGAAACTGTACACAATCCTCACAAATAACATCATTTCTGCCACAAATGGCTGCGAATTTCGCCACAAAAGCACAGATGCAGCAGTTTTTATGACCTCTTATTAAGTAAATTCGCGCTGCTTTTGCACATTCGATTGTCAATATTTGCATAAATATCAATATTTGTATAAATAAACACAAAATGAAGCATTACTTAAAAAGATTCGAAGAGTCCGTAAGGTACAACTGGGACAATCCCGCACTTTGCGACTACAAGGGTGACTCATTCACCTTTGGAGAAGTGGCCACTTCCATTGCTAAATTCCACATCTGCTTTGAGGAGGCAGGCATAAAGAAAGGTGACAAGATTGCCCTTTGTGCAAAGAACTCAGCCCGCTGGGCCATTTCCTTCCTTGCAGCTAACACTTACGAGGCTGTGGTCGTGCCTATCCTTGCCGACTTCACCCCTGAAAGCGTAAATTCCCTCGTAGACCATTCGGAGAGCACCATACTTTTCACCAACGATGACCTTTGGAAGAAATTGGACATCAAGAAAATGCCGAAGCTAAAGACTGCGATTTCAGTGAACGACTTTTCGCTGCTCTGGAGCATTGACGACAAGGTCAAGAACGCAATGGCAGACCTTCAGGCGGCTTTCGACAAGAAATATCCTCACGGTTTCAAAAGGGAGAATGTAAGTTACCCTACCGACAACGACAAGGACCTCGCCATCATCAACTACACATCCGGCACAACCAGTGCTCCGAAGGGTGTGATGCTGCGCTACGAGTGCCTGAGTTCCAATGTGGAATTCGGTCAGGAATACATTCCTTCCTACCCTACCGACAAGATGGTTTCCATGCTGCCTATGGCCCATATGTACGGTATGATGTTCGAGCTCATCTATCCTCTCTGCGGCGGTACTGCCATATATTATCTGGGCAAGACTCCGACTCCGCAGTTGCTGCTGGGAGCGATGCGCGATGTGAAACCTTACCTTATGATTACGGTTCCACTGGTGATGGAAAAGATTTTCAAATCTGCAATCCTGCCGGTTGTTTCCAAGCCATCAATGCGGTTCCTTCTGTTGCTCCCAGGTATCAAGAATGTGATTCTCAAGAAGATACGCGAGAAACTCATGGGTGCTCTCGGAGGCAATATCCGTATGATTATTATGGGTGGCGCTGCGCTCAATCCGGATGTGGAGAAATGGTTCCGCAAGATTGGGCTGCCATTTACAGTGGGTTACGGTATGACTGAGGCTGCTCCGCTTCTGGCTTATGCTCCGGCTTCCGAGTTCGTGCTCCGTTCTTGCGGAAGGGTTGTGGACAGGGCCGAGGTGCGTATTGATTCCGAAGACCCTCAGCACGTTGTGGGACAGATTCAGGCAAGGGGCGTGAACATAATGAGCGGGTATTTCAAGAATGAAGAAGCGACCAAGGCTGCTTTCACCGAGGACGGCTGGATGAATACCGGAGACCTGGGTGTTATTGATGCAGGCGGCAACATATTCATCAGGGGAAGGAGCAAGAATATGATTCTCTCTTCCAATGGTCAGAACATTTATCCTGAGGAGATTGAGGCTGCTGTGAACAATCAGCCTTATGTCGTTGAGTCTGTGGTTGTGGACAGGGCTTCCAAGCTTGTGGCTCTGGTTTATCTGGATCAGAAGCAGATTGAGGCTGACGGGCTGGATGCTGAGGCGCTTTCTGAGAAGTTGCAGGATATGCGGCTTATTCTCAACAAGACTTTGCCTTCTTATAGCCAGATTACTAAGATTGAGGTTGTGGAGGCGCCGTTTGAGAAGACGCCTAAAATGAGTATAAAAAGATTTTTATATAAGTAGGAGTTGGCGAAGGGAGGGTATTTCTGCGTTACTCGGCTTGTCAAAATCCTCACAACGCACCACGCAAAAGACTGACAGTTTGTCAGTCTTTTGTGTTTGGATTGCTATTTGAGGATTGGATGTTGCCCCGGAATGCCGGGCATAAAACGAAAATATAAAAAGAAACATACTTATGGCAACTGAACAGAACACCCAGACCGGCAAAATCGGCGTAACCACCGAAAACATATTCCCGGTAATCAAAAAATTCCTCTATTCCGACCACGAAATCTTCCTCCGTGAGCTCGTGGCAAACGCAGTGGACGCAACCCAGAAAATGAAAGCCCTCGCCGCCTCAGGCGAATTCAAGGGCGAGCTGGGCGACCTCAAAGTCAGCATAGTCCTCGACGAAGCAGCCAAGACCTTGAAAATCATTGACGAAGGTATAGGTATGACTGCAGAGGAAGTGGACAAATACATCAACCAGATTGCATTTTCATCGGCAGGTGAATTCCTCGAGAAATACAAAGACCAGATCAGCAGCATAATCGGCCATTTCGGACTCGGTTTCTATTCCGCATTTATGGTTGCCGACAAAGTCACCATCGAGACCCTCAGCTGGAAAGACGGCGCAAAGGCAGTGAAGTGGACCTGCGACGGTTCCCCTGAATATTCTATGGAAGAATGCACAAAGAGCAGCAGGGGAACAGAGATAACACTCTATCTCTCAGAAGATTCCTCAGAGTTTGCAAGCAAGGGCAGAATCCAGTCCCTTCTGGAGAAATACTGCAAATTTATGCCTGTACCCGTGGTCTTCGGCAAGGAGCAGGAGTGGAAAGACGGCAAATACGTGGACACCGACAAGGACAATGTAATCAACAACATAGAGCCTCTCTGGAGCAAAAAACCTTCCGAGCTCAAGGACGAGGACTACAACAAATTCTATTCAGCCCTCTATCCTATGGCCGAGGAGCCTCTCTTCCACATCCACCTCAACGTGGACTACCCTTTCACCCTCACCGGCATCCTCTACTTCCCGAAAATCAAGGACCAGATGGAAATCAGCCGCAACAAAATCCAGCTCTTCTGCAACCAGATGTTCGTGACTGACTCGGTGGAGGCCATAGTACCTGACTATCTGACATTGCTCCACGGTGTCATTGACTCTCCGGACATTCCTCTCAATGTGTCCAGAAGCTATCTCCAGGCAGATTCCAACGTCAAGATGATTTCAGGCTACATCACCAAGAAGGTGGCTGACAGGCTGGAGGAAATCTTCAAGAAGGACCGTCAGGCATTCGAGGAAAAATGGGACAACGTCAAGCTCTTCATAGAATACGGAATGATTTCCGACGAGAAATTCTGCGAAAGGGCGCTCAAATTCTGCCTGCTCAAAAACACTGAGAACAAATATTTCAGCATCGAAGACTACCGCAAGGGCATCGAGGGCAACCAGACCGACAAGGACAAGAAACTCGTAATCCTCTATGCCACAAATGCAGAGGACCAGTACTCCTATATTGAAGCCGCAAAGAACAAGGGCTATGACGTGCTTCTGCTGGACTGCCATCTCGACTCCTATTTCGTGAATATGCTTGAGAGCAAGCTCGAGAATGTGAAGTTCGCGAGGGTGGATTCCGACAGCATAGACAGACTCATTGTCAAGGAAGAGGTCAAGAAACCTGAACTCAAAGAAGAAGAGAAGAAGGCCTTGGACGAAATCTTCAAAGGCGGTCTTCCTGAGGGAATGGAGTGGAATGTGGATGCCGACAACCTCGGCGCTGATGCAGCACCGGTGCTCATCACCCAGTCCGAATTCATGCGCAGATACCGCGAGATGTCCAAACTCGGAGGCGGTCTGAATTTCTACGGTTCTATGCCTGAGTCATACACGCTTACGGTCAATCTCGAAAACCCGCTTGTGGCAGAGCTTCGCAGCGCTGACGCATCCACGGAAGATGCAAAGGCTACAAGGAATGAAAAGGCACGCCAGATTACAGACCTCGCACTTTTGGCCAATGGGCTGCTCAAGGGCAAGGCACTCTCGGACTTCATCACCCGCAGCTACAAACTGCTGTAAACCGCAGACTCTGGCTGACCCGGAGAATCTTATTGAAAATATACTGTTTGAGGACAGCCGATTCAATGAATTTTCAGGAATATTTTTTATCTTTGCACCGCTTCGTGGCTCCGGTCCGCAGCGGTGCATTTTGGTTGCCCGGACGAGGAGTCGCTTAAAACGGAAACAATTGTTTTATAATTAATTATAGACTGAATTATGGTTTATTCACACGAAGTGCAGCAGATGTGCTGCGTCAAAAAAGGACCTAACCACGGTCCTGCTCCAATTCCTGAAGAGGGAAAATGGGTGAAAGCTAAGGAAGTCACCGACATCTCCGGTCTCACTCACGGAATCGGCTGGTGCGCTCCTCAGCAGGGTGCCTGCAAACTGACTCTCAACGTCAAGGACGGCATCATCCAGGAGGCTCTCGTGGAGACTATCGGCTGCTCAGGTATGACTCACTCTGCCGCTATGGCTTCTGAGATTCTTCCGGGCAAGACCATTCTCGAAGCCCTCAACACAGACCTCGTTTGCGATGCAATCAACACTGCAATGCGCGAACTCTTCCTCCAGATTGTCTATGGACGTACCCAGTCAGCATTCTCCGAGGGCGGTCTTATGATCGGTGCAGGTCTTGAGGACCTCGGAAAGGGACTCCGCAGCCAGGTAGGTACTCTCTACGGAACACTTGCAAAGGGTCCTCGCTATCTCGAAATGGCAGAAGGTTACATCAAGACTCTTGCTCTTGACAAGAACGATGAAATCTGCGGTTACGAATTCGTACACCTCGGCAAATTTATGGACCTCGTAAAGAAGGGCGTAGATGCCAATGAGGCTCTTAAGCAGGTTACAGGTTCTTACGGCCGTTTCTCAAAGGAGGCCGGTGCAGTTAAATACATTGACCCACGTAAAGAATAAGGAGACAGAACTATGATCAGAGAAGTAAAATTCGAAAGTCAGGATCGTCGTATGAAGCAGATTCTCGCTGCTCTCAACGCCAATGGCATCAAGGACATCGAGGAAGCAAACGCGATTTGTGACAGCTACGGTCTGGATCCTTACAAGACTTGTGAGGAGACTCAGCCGATTTGTTTCGAGAACGCAAAATGGGCTTACGTAGTAGGTTCTGCCATCGCTCTCAAGAAAGGTTGCAAGAATGCCGCTGAAGCAGCTGAGGCCATAGGTATCGGTCTTCAGTCTTTCTGCATCCCGGGTTCAGTTGCTGATGACCGCAAGGTAGGTCTCGGCCACGGAAACCTCGCAGCCATGCTTCTCCGCGAAGAGACCAAGTGCTTTGCATTCCTCGCAGGCCACGAGTCATTCGCAGCTGCAGAAGGCGCAATCAAGATTGCCGCAAAGGCTGACAAGGTGCGCAAGGAGCCTCTCCGCTGCATCCTCAACGGTCTCGGAAAAGACGCTGCCCAGATCATTTCCCGCATCAACGGTTTCACTTATGTGCAGACCCAGTTCGACTACTACACTGGTGAGCTCAAAATTGTGCGCGAAATCGCCTACAGCGACGGCCCGCGTGCAAAGGTGAAATGCTATGGTGCAGATGACGTGCGCGAAGGTGTGGCAATTATGTGGCACGAGGGAGTGGACGTTTCCATCACAGGCAACTCCACCAACCCTACCCGCTTCCAGCACCCGGTTGCAGGTACCTACAAGAAAGAGCGCGTGCTCGCAGGCAAGCCATATTTCTCAGTTGCATCAGGTGGCGGTACAGGCCGTACCCTTCACCCGGACAATATGGCAGCAGGTCCTGCATCCTACGGTATGACCGACACTATGGGCCGTATGCACTCAGACGCACAGTTCGCAGGTTCTTCATCAGTTCCTGCACACGTCGAGATGATGGGCTTCCTCGGCATAGGAAACAACCCTATGGTAGGTTGCACAGTTGCTTGTGCAGTTGACGTTGCTCAGGCACTCAACAAATAGCAGCATCAACATTCAACGACAACGGCTCCGGAGATTCTTCGGAGCCGTTTCTTAATATAAATGCGGAGCAGAACCCCCGCATCATTCGGATATACCACGGTGCAGAGCCTCGAGATATTGCGTTCCGAACTTGAGGTCCGGCTCAAGGTAATTGCCCTCCGCCCATTCGTTCCAGGATTTAACGAAAGCTATCTTGTGTTCCGCCGGCTTGTCCCGCAGCACATCCACCACATCCGAAACGTGTTCTGCGAAATACTCAGGAGTGGAATTGTGCAGGATGAAGGCCCTGCGTCCGGTCCTCGGAGAATGATCCCAGTTGGGAATCAGAGTGGGGATAACATCTTCGCGGCTATCAAACTCTCTGTCCACAAACCAGCGGGCTGCCTTCCTGTATTCGACCACGGTGGGACGATGCAGAAGTTTTGCCTTCAATTTTGCCAGTTTATTGATTGATGGTTTTTTCTCTTCAAAATCGAACAGCCTCACCACATTCACGGCATCGAAACCCATCTCTTTCATCTTGGCATACTCCTCATCAGGACTATAAGTCTGAGAAACGAAATATATGCCTTCCAAACCGTTTGCCGCAGCCAGCTCCTTCCAGATGGACATCATATTCAGAATTTCGGGCGCATTGTTCAACGGACGATATATCATAAACAGAGGCTTCCCGTCCACTTTAATATACCTTTTGTCCAGAAACGCAGGCAAAACCTTGTTGAAATGGGCAATATAGTCATCCTTCCCCGGATATTTCTGCTCAATGAGAATTTCCCGGCCATTGGTGCCGTGCCAAAACCCGGACCAGGATTCATTAGCCCAGCCCAGACAGAAGGGGAAATCAGGTTTGCCCGACTCAAGTACCTCCTGAAACGGTCTTTCCAAGAGCATCTTGCCGTTGCCGAACCAATAATGCCAATATAAAAATCCTTCAATGCCGTATTGCCTTGCAAGATCTGCCTGGGCCTCTCTTGTTTCGGGCACCCTCAAATCGTAAAAACCCAAATCGGCTGGCAATTTCGGCTGGTAATGTCCGGGGAATAGGGTTTTAGCCTTTGCAACATTAGTCCATTCAGTGAATCCCTTGCCCCACCACTCGTCATTTTCAGGAATGGGATGAAACTGCGGAAGATAAAAGGCTATCACACGGACTTTTCCGTCCGCTTTCTGCACCGGATTACTCATAATACACGTTGGTATTCAAAAGATATTTTGTAGAGAGATACTTCTCAATACGCATTGCATTAAAGTACAGTCTCAAATGATTCTGCGCGGTATAAAGCCTGAGATATCTTTTCAATCCATATTCACGGGCTTTGACCGGAAGCATAGGTTTGATTTCCTTGCGTATCTGTTCGATATAATGCATTGACACCTCATCCCTTTTACTCAACCTTGCAATTTCCTTGATTTGCTGAACACCGGTTTTAACCAATCTGACTTCCATCTTTCGCCACCTGTCCGGAATAAGATTCGTTTTCTTAATGTACTCCACACGGTCCTTCTCTGCTCTGAAGAAATGGTAACGCTTAAGCGGATCCGTGTCGTGGTCCGTACTTCCCTTTCTCTGACGGTAATGATAAAGCGAAATCTGACGCCACGCCACCTTTTCGGCATTCACAAACCATTTGAACAGAGTCGAATAGTCCTCATAATAATAGGATCTCGGAAGAGGTTCTGTAATCATTTCCTTCTTGAAAAGTTTGTCCCAAAGGTAACTGTGAATGATCTTGTCTTCGATAACTTCCTCCATAGCCTCTTTGCCTGACATAATTATAGTCTCTCCGGAATCATAATATGCCCTTTCCTTATTGACATAGTTGAAGAAATAACCGCAAATTGATATGTCAGCACCATTTTCGACCATAGTATTGTACAGGATTTCGTACATACGAGGTTCAATCCAGTCATCGCTGTCCACGAAACCTATGCAGTCGGCCTTGGCCTGAGATATGGCAATGTTGCGGCTGTCCGCCTGACCTGTATTTTCCTTGTGAATTACCGTGAAACGGGCATCTGCGGCAGCATATTCATCGCAAATCTCCCCTGAACCGTCAGTGGAACCGTCATCCACCAGGATAGCCTCCCAATCCGTCAATGTCTGCGCAAGTATGGAGTCCAGACATTCGCGGATGAAATTCTTCACATTATAGACAGGAACAATGATGCTAATCAAAGGTTTTTTCATCGGCATAATCAAAAATATGGTAAATCAGCCCAAAAGATGCTCAAAATGACCCAAAAGTTGCATTGGGCCGCAAAGATAACAAAATTTGACGGAATGAATATAAAAGGGTAACTTTGCAGGTTAAAATTCACAACCTTTTTGAAATGCTATCAGTAATCATTTGTTCTATAGAGCCGGAAAAAGCGGAAGAGGTAAAAGCTAATATCGACAAAACTTCAGGCATACCGCATGAATTCATTGTCATTGACAACAGGGAAAAGCAATGGCCCATCACCAAGGCCTACAATGAGGGGGCTAAGATGGCAAAATATCCATATCTGCTGTTCATCCACGAAGACGTTTTTTTCCAAAGAGAAGGCTGGGGCAAGATAATTTTGGGAAAACTTGCTGAAAAAGATTGCGGAGTGATAGGATATGCAGGCACACGAGTAATGTGGAACAGTTACTCCGGATGGTTTCAAACCTATGAGTGGCAGTTGCTTATGCTATATCAGGGAGGAAAGGGCGAAACTTCCATATTGACCTCAAGCGGTGTGGAACTCGAACATCCTTTCGGCGAAGCTGTCTGCCTTGACGGACTTGCCCAATTCGTAAGGAAGGATGTATGGGAGGAATACCGCTACGACGATGTGAACCTCAAGGGCTTCCATTGCTATGACATTGACTTCACTTTGAGGATTTGCGCCGGAGGAAAATACAAAAATTATGTCTGCGGCGTGCCTGAGGCCATAGTGGAGCACCGTTCACACGGAAACCTCAACCAGGCGTGGTATGACGACACAATCCGTATGCACGACACCTGCTGGAAGGGGCTGTTGCCGCTGAAAGTGGATTCCTACGAAATTGAGCTGAAAGAGGCATTGCGTGAAGCGGAAAAAATAGACCACTATTTCCTCAAGAAAATGACCAAAGGAGGATTCAAGGGGCAGGAACACGTGTTGCGCAGGTTCCTATTCAAGTATCCTATGACAGGGAAACATCTGGGGCATTGCATTGAGGACAGTTTCAGATGCCTTGTACATTGTTTCAAGAAAAAGTAAACATTATGAATATCATCAAAACAGACATAGAAGGAGTGGTAATCATCGAGCCGAAGGTGTTCGGGGATGCCAGGGGCTATTTTTTCGAGTCATTTTCCGAGAGGGATTTCTGCTCACAGGTGAGACAGGTCAGATTTGTTCAGGACAACGAGAGCAAATCCCGCTACGGGGTGGTCCGGGGGCTGCATTTTCAGAAACCGCCATTTGCACAGAGCAAGCTTGTGAGGGTTGTGCAGGGTTGCGTACTGGACGTGGCTGTGGACATACGCAAGGGGTCGCCGACCTACGGAAAACACGTTGCGGTGGAGCTGAGCGGGGAAAACCACAGGCAGCTTTTCATTCCGAGAGGCTTTGCCCACGGATTTTCAGTGCTTTCCGATGAAGTGGTATTCCAATACAAATGCGACAATTTCTACGCGCCGTCAGAGGAAGGGGCACTTGCCTGGGATGATCCTAAGCTCGGAATTGACTGGGGAATACCTGAGGAAGCAGTGCTGCTGTCCGAGAAAGACCGTCACCATCCGTCATTGGACCAGTTGGAAAGTCCGTTCTCATACGGTGAAAACTTATATCCCGAATTGCATAACAACTAAGTAACTGATTATGAAAGGCATAGTTCTGGCTGGAGGTTCCGGCACACGCCTCTATCCCATCACCAAGGGAGTGAGCAAACAGATGCTCCCCATTTTTGACAAACCTATGATTTACTATCCCATAGCCACGCTTATGAACGCCGGAATCAGGGATATACTCATTATTTCCACCCCGGTGGACCTGCCGGGATTCAGGAGGCTGCTCGGAGACGGAAGCGACTTCGGAGTCAAGTTCAGTTATGCGGAACAGCCATCTCCCGACGGACTTGCACAGGCTTTCATCATCGGTGAGGAATTCATAGGAGAGGATAATGTCTGCCTGGTGCTCGGAGACAACATCTTCCACGGAAACGGGTTCAGTCCTATGCTGAAGTCCGCTGTGAATGACACCGAAAAGGGTCTCGCCACAGTATTCGGCTACTGGGTGGCAGATCCGGAAAGATACGGAGTGGCAGAGTTCGACAAAAACGGGAAATGCCTTTCCATAGAGGAGAAGCCGACCAATCCTAAATCCAACTACGCGGTGGTCGGATTGTATTTCTATCCTAACGAGGTGGTGAAGATAGCCAAGACCATAAAGCCTTCAGCCAGAGGAGAGTTGGAAATCACCACGGTCAATCAGACCTTCCTGCAAGAGGGCAAACTCAAGGTCCAGACTCTCGGAAGGGGATTTGCGTGGCTCGACACGGGCACCCACGACAGCCTTTCTGAGGCATCCACATTCATAGAAGTAATCGAAAAGAGGCAGGGACTGAAAATTGGCTGTCTTGAAGGCATAGCCTACCGCAACGGATGGATTGACGAGGCAAAAATGAGGGCTCTGGCTGCCCCCATGCTCAAAAATGGCTATGGACAATACCTGCTCCGTGTAATTGAAGAATTGAAGAACACGCATCCAAGTGCGGAAATCTGAGACTTATGAACATACTTGTAACAGGAGCCAACGGACAGTTGGGCAATGAAATGAGGCTGCTCGCACAAGGGAGCGGCGACAAGTACATATTTACGGATGTGGTGGATGTCCCGGGAGTGGAAACGGTCCATCTGGACATAACGGACCGGGAGGCTGTGCGCAAAATGGTGAATGACAACGGAATAGATATCATCGTCAATTGCGCCGCATACACCAATGTGGACGCAGCCGAGAGCAACGGGGACCTTGCGGAAAGGCTCAATGCCGACGCACCTGAGAATCTGGCGGTTGTGATGGCAGAGCGGGAAGGATTGCTCCTGCACATTTCGACTGACTATGTGTTCGGCAAGGAAAAATACAATGTGCCCTGCAGGGAAGACCAGAAAGGCAGTCCTACAGGTGTTTACGGACTCACAAAACTTCACGGGGAAGAGAAAATCAAGGCTTCCGGATGCAAATATGTGATTATCCGCACAGCCTGGCTCTATTCTGAATTCGGCAAGAATTTCTGCAAGACTATGCTCGCCCTCACTTCATCCAAACCTGAAATAAAAGTGGTGTTCGACCAGGCCGGCACTCCCACCTACGCCCTCGACCTTGCTGGAGCAATCTGCTCTGTCATAGATGATTACAGACAAAGTTCAGGCAAAACCTACGCCAAGACAGGCATTTACCACTACAGCAACGAGGGAGTTTGCTCGTGGTACGATTTCGCGAAGATGACTGCCGAGTTTGCAGGTCACACAGACTGCCGCGTACTCCCCTGCCACAGCAACGAATTCCCGAGCCCGGTGGTTCGCCCATCATATTCCGTACTCGACAAGACACTCATAAAGCAGACTTTCGGCATCAGCATTCCTTATTGGACCGATTCCCTGAAAACCTGCATCAGCAAAATCAAAAACTGATATGCCAGCAAAGACAATACTTATAACCGGAGGTGCCGGATTCATCGGAAGCCACCTTGTGAGACTTATGGTGAACAACCATCCCGACTACCGCATCATTAACCTCGACAAACTCACTTACGCAGGTAACCTTGCGAATCTCAAGGACATAGAGCACAAGCCGAACTACCGTTTCGTAAGAATGGACATCTGCGATTTCGAGGGAGTTCTGGAACTGCTGCGCAGCGAAAAAGTGGACGGCATCATCCACCTTGCAGCCGAAAGCCACGTGGACCGTTCCATCAAGGACCCGTTCACATTTGCACGCACCAATGTGCTCGGAACCCTTTCCCTGCTGCAGGCTGCAAGGCTGTATTGGGAATCCCTGCCGGAAAAATACGAAGGCAAGCGCTTCTACCACATATCCACTGACGAGGTTTACGGTTCATTGCGCCTCACGCACCCGGAAGGCATTGAGCCACCGTTCTCGACCACAGCATCCTCCGGAACCCATCACCTGGCCTATGGAGAGGAATTTTTCAGGGAGGAGAACAAATACACCCCTCACTCCCCCTACTCGGCTTCCAAGGCATCATCCGACCATTTCGTGAGAGCCTTCCACGACACCTACGGAATGCCGACGATTGTGACCAACTGTTCCAACAACTATGGTCCATATCAATTCCCAGAGAAACTTATTCCCCTGTTCATCAATAATATACGTCACCGCAAGCCGCTTCCTGTCTATGGCAGGGGCGAGAATGTGAGGGACTGGCTCTATGTGGAAGACCACGCACGGGCCATCGACCTTATTTTCCACAAGGGTGAAATTGCCGAAACCTACAACATCGGAGGATTCAACGAGTGGAAGAACATAGACATAGTTCGTCTGCTCATCAGGACTGTGGACAGGCTGTTGGGAAGAGGAGAAGACGAGGATATGAACCTCATCAGCTATGTGACTGATAGGCCGGGACACGATGAACGCTATGCCATAGACTCGAGCAAACTGCAGAAGGAACTCGGATGGGAACCTTCACTTCAGTTCGAGGAGGGTCTGGAGAAGACAGTCCGCTGGTATTTGGAGAATCAGGACTGGCTGGACAATGTGACTTCCGGAGACTATATGAATTATTACGAACAGATGTACTCCCAACGATAACATCTGTACTGCCCTAGACCTTTCATAGATAGCTTTTGTACCGATGAATTTCAAGCTCATATCCGACTACAGCCCATCCGGAGACCAGCCTTCCGCAATAGACGGAATATGCCGGGCTCTGAAAGAGGGTTCGGAGGCAGTCACCCTGCTCGGGGTCACGGGTTCGGGCAAGACCTTCACAATGGCCAATGTCATTGAAAGGCTGCAACGTCCGGCATTGATACTCAGCCACAACAAGACACTGGCAGCCCAGCTCTACGGGGAATTCAAAGCCTTTTTCCCCAACAATGCTGTGGAATATTTCGTGTCCTACTACGATTATTACCAGCCGGAAGCCTACATCCCCACCACCGACACTTATATAGAGAAGGACCTGAGCATCAATGACGAAATCGAGAAATTGCGCCTGAGTGCAGCCTCGGCTCTGATGTCCGGCAGAAGGGACGTAATCGTAATTTCCAGCGTTTCCTGTCTGTATGGCATAGGCAATCCGGAAGATTTTCACAATCAGACAGTTGTAGTGCGCAAGGGAGAGCAGAGAAGTCTCACCGGGCTGCTCTACAAACTGGTGGATGCCCTATATTCACGCACGGAGACGGATTTCAAACGGGGCACTTTCAGGGTGCGCGGAGACACGGTGGATGTGTGCATAGGCTATGGGGAAAATGCTGTCAGGATTGAATTCTTCGGAGATGAAGTGGACAGAATCTGTTCCATCGACCCTGTGTCGGGTGCCACACTGCAGGACATAGACCAGATTTCCATCTACCCTGCCAACAATTTCGTGACCACCAAAGAAAGGTCCACCAAAGCCATCAGTATGATTCAGGATGACCTTATGACGAGGTACGACCAGCTGCTGGAATTCGGCAAGGGCCTGGAAGCCAAGAGGTTGAAACAGAGGGTGGAATACGACCTGGAGATGATTAAGGAAATGGGCTATTGTCCAGGAATCGAGAACTATTCGCGCTATTTCGACGGGCGTAGCGAAGGGATGAGACCTTTCTGCCTGATTGACTATTTCCCGAAGGATTATATCACCTTCATTGATGAGAGCCACGTGACCATACCGCAAATCAGGGCTATGTACGGAGGAGACCACTCCCGCAAGTCGGTGCTGATTGACTATGGCTTCAGGCTACCGGCTGCGGCTGACAACAGGCCTCTTAAGTTTGACGAGTTCGAGGCGCTGTGCGGACAGACAGTCTATGTGAGCGCTACTCCTGCGGACTATGAACTTGAGAAGTCTGAAGGCCTTGTGGTAGAGCAAGTTGTGCGTCCTACGGGGCTGCTTGACCCTCCCATTCAGGTCCGGCCGACCAAGAATCAGGTGGATGACCTGCTGGAAGAAATCAGGGTGAGGGCCGAGGCGGACGAGAGGGTGCTGGTGACAACACTGACCAAGAGAATGGCCGAGGAACTGGAGAAGTATTTCACCAATATGGGAGTGCGCTGCCGTTACATACACTCGGATGTGGACACTATGGAAAGGGTGGAAATCATCGAGGATTTCAAGAACGGGCTGTTCGACGTGCTGGTGGGAGTGAACCTTCTGAGGGAGGGACTGGACATTCCTACGGTGTCGCTGGTGGCGATTCTGGATGCTGACAAAGAAGGTTTCCTGCGCAGTGGAAGGGCACTTACCCAGACCGCGGGAAGGGCTGCGAGAAATGTGAACGGCTTGGTTATTATGTATGCGGACACCATCACGAAGTCTATGCAGGAGACCATCTACGAGACGGACCGCCGAAGGACCAAGCAAATGGAATACAACAAGTTGCACGGGATTACACCTAAGCAGGTGAGCGTCCGTAACAATGCTTTGGCTGAAGGCAGGCCAGCTTCCGGAAAGGCCGGCAAGTTCGGAAGCGGAAAGGTCAGTGCTGCAAATTCATATCAGGCTCCGACCTATGTGCCTAATCCTTCGGACCTGGGAACCGGGCGGATTACCGTGGGCTTGGGACACGATTCTGTGCGTGAAAGCAACAGCGCATACGTGGACGGATATGTGGCAGCGGATCTTGCGGCTGTGCTTCAGGACCCTGTGATACGGTCTATGAGCAGGGAACAGGTGGAGAAGGCTGCAGAAACTGCCAAGACCAATATGAAGAAAGCATCCGCCGAGCTGGATTTCGTGGCCGCAGCCAAATACCGGGACGAAATGTGGGCCCTCCAGCAATACCTCAAGGTCTGGAAGGTGTGAAGATGATGGAGATTATTTTTGTGGGAAACTATCGTTTCAGGAACTGTCTCAATTTTTCTGCGCTATTGATGTCTCGGTCGGTCTGAGCATCATTGAAAGCTCCTGCCTCCCATAGGGATGACAATGTCTCCCAGACATATTCATACTCAGGAGTACCGAGCACAAATTTGTCAAGCCAACGGGCAATCATTGAAGAAATCACAGGCCACTTGCAGTTTTGTGACCATTTATTCATCTGATAATCAGTAGCTTTCTCCCTATACAACCTATATGAAACATCAAGTCCGCGACACCAGTTCCTGGTTTTCTTAACTCTGGAAGAGCCTAAATCTATGGAAGCGAAATTGGGATAATAGTAGTAGAACGGCAGGTATGTGATTGTCATTGAAGGAGATTTGAGCATAACTGCACTCCACCACGGGAAATCTTCAAATGTAAGCCCTTTGATGAACTGGATGTCTTCGATAATTGACTTTCTCAATAAATGCCTCCACACATAAAAATGTTTTACCGGCCAATCAATGCCCTTGGGATGTGAATACTCAGTGCAATGAGCGAAAACATCATCGGTCACTTGATATTTGATTTTCTCGACATCATATTTTTTACGGTAACCGAAAGGCTTGTATGCGATAGTATCAAGTCTTAAAAAGTGACGGACAAATGTTTTGTTGCGGTAATTCGGGTCTTTGTACCAGCTCACTATGTCCGTACCGGTCTTCTGTTGAAGAGCCATAGCAATCTCGAGAGTCTGAGGATGAATGAAGTCGTCAGAATCAAGATATACAATGAATTCACCAGCTGCATTCTTCAAACCCACATTCCTTGCGTCGCTCAATCCGCCATTCGGTTTATTTACAATCCTGATTCTGGAATCTGCGGAAGCATATCTTTCCAGAATAGCCTGGCATGAATCCAGACTCCCGTCGTTGACACATACAGCTTCCCAGTCTCTCCAGGTCTGGGCAAGTACCGAATCCAGGCAACGCTCCAGAAATCGTTCAACATTATAAACAGGAATGATGATTGAAATGGCAGGCATAACAAGCATTTTAGGTGAATGATTCGCAAATGTATTACTAATTTGCCAACTTTGCAATCCAATTTGACCTCATAAAGTAGCGGCTGAAATACTTGAGGATATGAGATTCTTAATTACGGATTAAAAATCTGCCGCCCGGTAAGCGCCCGACCCAGAGTCAACTCGTCGGCATATTCCAAATCATCCCCGAACCCGAGGCCCCGGGCAAGCGAAGTAACCCGGACATTTTCCCCGGCAATCTGCCTGTAGATATAGAAAGCAGTAGTCTCACCCTCTACATCCCCGCTGAGCGCAAGAATCACCTCCACCGGCGACTCCCCGAAAGCCTTGACACGAGAGACAAGTTCAGCAATCGTAAGGTCTGAAGGCCCTATTCCATTGATGGGAGAGACCACTCCCCCAAGCACATGATAAAGCCCGTGGTACTGCCCCGTGGCCTCGATGCTCATAACATCCCTCACCGACTGCACCACGCAAATGGTACTCCGGTCCCTTGTCCTGTCCGAGCAGATGGCACAGGTATCCCAGTCCGAAATCATATTGCACTCCCTGCAATACTTCACATTGTCCCTGAGCGAATTGATTGCCTCAGTGAAATGGTGCACATTCTCTGCAGGCTGACGGAGAAGGTGCATAGCAAGACGAAGGGCACTCCTCGGGCCTATTCCCGGAAGAGTGCCTATTGCCTCAACTGCATTTTCCAGCAGTTTGGATGGATAATTCGAATGCATTATTCTTGTGAGTCCAGCACAATGTGCATAGTGTCACGAGCAATCATCAACTCCTCATTGGTGGCGATGACAGCAACCTTGACCTTGGAATCAGGAAGGGTAATCATCATTTCGTCCGCCTTCTCGCCTGCATTTCTGTCATAGTCGAACTTGAGTCCGAGATAAGTCAGATTCTCGCAGATGCGGCGGCGGAGTCTCGGATTGTTTTCTCCGATTCCGCCTGTGAAGACAATCAGGTCCACTCCGTTCATCGCAGCAGTATAGGCTCCGATGAGTTTTGAAATGTCGTAAGTGAGCTTCTTTAGAGTGACCTTAGCCCTTGCATTGCCAGCATTTGCAGCTTCATTGAGGTCGCGGCAGTCGGACGAAAGTCCTGAAAGTCCTATGAAACCGGACTGCTTGTTCATAATCTTGCTCATCTGGGCTGGAGTAAGATTCTCCTTCTCCATAATAAAAGTCACTATATCCGGGTCAAGACTTCCGCAACGGGTACCCATAATCATACCCTCAAGCGGAGTGAAGCCCATTGAAGTGTCCACAGACTTGCCGTTCTGCACTGCTGTCACGCTGCTGCCGTTACCGAGGTGGCAGGTGATGATCTTGCTGTTTTTCAGGTCTATGCCAGCGAACTCCGCACCCTTTGCACTGACATATTTGTGGCTGGTGCCGTGGAAACCGTAGCGGCGGACGCGATATTTCTCATAATAGGTGTAAGGAAGGGCATAGAGATATGCGTAGTCAGGCATAGTCTGATGGAAAGCGGTGTCGAATACTGCCACCTGGGGCACTGTAGGGAGAGCAGCATTCACTGCCTCTATTCCGAGGAGGTTTGCAGGATTGTGGAGCGGAGCCACGTCGCAGCATTTGCGTATGCCTTCAACCACCTTCTCATTGATGAGGGCGCTGCAGAAGAATTCCTCGCCTCCGTGGACCACCCTGTGTCCGACTGCTTCGATGTCCTCGAGGGAATTGAGGACTCCGACTTCCTTGTCAAGGAGAGCCTCAAGCACTGCCTTGATTCCGACGGTGTGGTCTGCAATCGGCATTTCGCGTTCAATTTTCTGCTTCCCGGCAGCCTGGTGCTTGATACAGCCGACTTCCATTCCGATACGTTCCACCAAGCCTTTGGCAAGGAGATCATAGACATTGTCGTTCTTCATATCCAGAAGCTGATACTTCAAAGAAGAACTTCCACAGTTAAGAACAAGAATTATCATAATGTTAAATTATTAATTATCTATACGTGATTCTGGCAATGCGTTAAGCACCTTCTGCCAATCGGGCGACAAATTTAAGAAACTTTTGTCAATAAAGAACCAATTTCATACTTTTGTCATCGACTTGGGCGACAAAAGGAGCAACGGGGAGGAACATTCCTTCACGCACGCAAAGGCAACTATGGTTCAAGTCAAGAATATTGAAATTTTCGGTACGTTTTTTCTCGCCGGATGCATCAGCGCACACCTTTTACTTCCGCACACAGGTACTGCCGTTCATTCCCTTCTCTCCGCAACTTTCTTCGTCCTCGCCGCCACAAGCATCTTCCTCTGTCGCAGGACCTTGACCCCTCCTCCCCTGCTTCTGTACTCACTCATCTTCCTATGTGCCGCAATCTGCATACTCCGGGGACACAGCTGCGGCATCACTGAAGTTGGAAATACCCCTTCCGGAGCGTTTGCTTTCTTCAGCTCTGCCATTGACGGTCTCGGATTCCGCAACAGCGAAGCGGCAGCCCTGGCCAAAGCCCTGTTATTGGGAGACAGGAGAGGACTGTCCACGGAAACCGTTCAGCAATTCAGGCAAAGCGGGGCCTCTCACATACTGGCCCTTTCGGGACTGCATATGGGCATGGTGTACGGGGTCATATCATTATGTCTCAAGGTTTTGGGCAACAGTCAAGCGGCAAGTTTCCTGCGTTCTTCAGCCGCTGTGCTATTCTGTCTGCTCTATTGTCTGATGGTCGGGTCAGGTCCGTCAGTGAGCCGGGCGATGATTTTCGTAGGTCTTAGGGAATATGGAAAATTGAGCCAGAGGAGCACTGACCTGAGGCATCTGCTTTGGGCCTCATTCATTCTGCAGGTCTGCATTGCACCGCAGGATTTCAGCAGCACGGGGTTTCAGATGTCCTATCTTGCAGTTGCCGGCATAACCTATATCTTCCCCATACTCAAGAACTTCTATCCGGAAGGCGGATTGAAGCACTCCCCGCTCAAGAAGATTTGGGAAAGCGCCGCAATGTCCATTTCCTGTCAGGCAACCACCTGGCCTTTGGCCCGCCTTCGTTTCGGGTCCACTGCATCCTGTTTCATCCTGACCAATCTCATATGCCTTCCCCTGACAGGGATAATCATCCCGGCGACCTTGACACTGACTCTGTTCTCTGCCTGCGGGATAGTCTGGGAGCCGGCTGTGAGACTGTGCGAGAAGTTGCTTGAGGCCCTGCTGTTCTCAATCCGCGCCATCAGCCTCATCTGAGCGCCATAGTTTCATCTGTCCATCCTCTTCGTAGATGAGCACCGCCTCAAGGTAAGGCCGGGACTCCACAAAGCGGCGTGCCTCATCCAGCCCCACAACCATACACCAAGTGGCGTAGGCATCCGCGTCGGCGGCATTGGTCACAGACTCGGGATTGGAGGATATAATAGTGGCACTCAAAAGGTTATGAGTGACAGGATAGCCTGTTATAGGGTCTATGGTATGGGCATATTTCTTTCCGTCCCTTATATAGAACTTGCGGTAATTTCCTGAAGTGACTATGCCGCAGGGACCTTCAGGAAGGCTGTATATACATTTCAGGTCAGCACCGGGCTTATTGTTACCGTCCACCGGACTGTCTATGCCTATGGTCCAGTGCCTTCCTTCAGGATTGACACCGCAGCCGAAGATTTCGCCAACGTCCACGAGCATATTCCTCACCCCCTTGGACCGGAGCCAGCCTGCAATAAGGTCGCAACTGTATCCTTGGGCTATAGCATTGAAATTCACCTTTTTGCGCAATGCGGACTGAGCTTTTGCGGCTGCAATCAATTCCGGTGAAGGAAGGGAATCCGGTGTGAATCCGAAACCCCATACGTCGAACAGAGGAGCGGACCACACATCCACCACGCCTGAGGTTTCTTCATAATACCTGTTGCCCAGGTCCTCCAAGGCCAGAAAAACCGAGTCCTTCTCCACTGACTCTCCGGCATTGAAACGGCTTAGCAGGGAGGACTTGCTGTAGCCGGATACGGAATGGTCTATGGCGTTGAAGATGGAATCCACAGAGGACTTGAGGGACTCGGGAGTCAGGGATGTGCCTGACAGGTCGGCTTTTATAGTGTAGGGACCGCCCTGGGCAAAGCCGCCTACACGGACATAAGTGTAGTCCGGGGTGCAGGAAATCAGCAGGAAGACCAGGACGGCTATGGCGTTGATGCGAAAGGTTTTCATATTTCAAGGCTCATTCGGGTTGATGAAACGGGGCAAATTTAGTAAAAAGGAGGACCATATATTCAGAAATATGCAAAAAAATCCCCATATTTGCAGGATGTATAAAAATTATAGCTATGTCAAAGAATAAAATTTCCGTGACGGCAATCGTCATTATCGTATTGGCAGTCATACTGCTTTGGGGCATAAAAGCATACAATTCGCTGGTTCGGTCAGAAGAGGGTGTTAAGACTGCCTGGTCACAGGTGGAGAACGTTTACCAGAGAAGGGCTGACCTCATACCTAATCTCGTTGCCACAGTAAAAGGATATGCAGCCCACGAATCCTCTACTTTGGAAGGTGTGATTGCGGCAAGAGCCAAGGCTACCCAGGTAACTGTCAATGCAGATGACCTGAGCGAAGAAAACATTGCAGCGTTCCAGCAGGCTCAGGGAGAACTCGGTTCAGCACTCGGAAGACTTATGGCCATTTCAGAGGCCTATCCGGACCTCAAAGCCAACGAAAACTTCCGTGACCTCCAGGCTCAACTTGAAGGTACCGAAAACAGGATTGCCACTGAAAGAAGGAACTACAACCAGACCGCCAAGGAATACAACACCTCTGTAAGGGTGTTCCCGAAAAGCCTGATTGCCAGCATTTTCGGATTCAAAACCAAGGGCTATTTCGAGGCAGCTGAAGGCGCATCACAGGCACCGGTCGTTGAATTCTGAGTACAGCATATATGATTGGAAATAAAAGATTCACATTATTGGCAGCGGCTCTGTGTGCGTTGATACTGGCTGCCTCCTGCAAAAAGGAAGAGGATACCGCCCTGCCTTCGCTCACCGGTTCGCTAAACATCCAAGGAGTACCAGCCTATGTGTCGCCACAGGATGAAGTGACATTCAAAATTAACAGGATCACCCATCCGGAAGGTGGCAATATAGGTTATGCCTATTCCATTACCGAAGGTTATATGACCACCAAGGACACACTGGATGCCGGGGAGATGACCTTCACCTACAAATTCTGCGACAGAAAGAATTTTGCAAAGGATACGCTACGCACAGTAACAGTTTCGGCCTATGCCTTTGCAGACGGCTATTACACCACCTATTCCAGTTCATACCCTGTCACTATAGTCAAGGGAGGAGTGGGCGCAGATGCCTCCATACAGGGAATTGAAGCCGGTACAACGGAGGTAATTGATGGAATCACCTATTACACCTGCACAGTAAACGGCAAAACCTGGCTCAGCAGGAATCTTGTCAGGGAAGATGTGGGAATCCCCTATTTGAGTTGTGATGCGATGCTGGATGTGTTCGGTTCCTATATGACATACGAGCAGGCCCAGACTGCCTGTCCTGAAGGCTATGTACTTCCCGACGATAGTCAATTCCTTAAGTTGGTACTGGATGATGTTGATGAAGAAACACTCCATAAGGATATACCGGGAGTGGCCGGGCGACTGATGGCGAATGCCCTGTTCAACAATGAGGAAATGTGGCCTTATTGGCCTGAAATCAATATTGACAACAAAACCCGCTTCTCAGCAATTCCGGCAGGATATGCCAACATTTATGAAAGAGACGGGGAATATGTGGGAGATTTTGATGGAGCAGGTTCATATGCAGCATTCTGGACCAACGACACAGACCCGGATAATAACGACAAGGCATTCTGCCGCATCATTGTTGCAAACAGCAATGAGCTGAAAATCACAAGTCAGGACAGAAAGAGCTTTGGAGCATCAGTGCGTTGCGTCAAAAAGTGACAGTTCGCCGGCCTACAATTCCGTGACCACGTAGTTCGGAGGAAGGCTGCTGACATCGAGTGTATAAAAAGACTCCGGTTTTTCCGGAATGAAAGTCATTGAAGGAACAGTTATCTCAACTGTTCCTTTTTCTGCATATATGGAAATGGCGGTGATGCGGCTTCCGTCAGGGGTGTAATCCGCCTTGATTTCCCCCTCCGGAATTATGTCCGATATAAGCATCGCATCCTGACGGACCACTTCCCCGTCCACGGCATCCACAGTCCACACATATTCTGAATTGCAGAAAATCCCGAAATCCTTGCCTATGACCCTGTAACTGCCATTCTGATAGTAAATCTCCCCGGAGTATTTCAATGGTACATCATCCACACGGGCAAGCACAAGAGTGAACTCAGCCACAGTGCAGGCATCCTTGCGCAGGGACTGCAGGAGGGCGTCCACGGTATTGTCTCGCATTTGCGCAGAAATTGTCTGTGAGAGCAGGAGAGCTGCGACAACAGGGTAAATACTTGCTTTCATCACTCGTTGCGGGTTGTAAACGAAGTAATTATGGACTCCAGTTCAGCATAGTCCGAAACCAGCACCTGACGTGGCTTTGAACCGTCCTGCGGACCGACGACACCAGCCGCTTCAAGCTGGTCCATAATACGGCCGGCTCTTGCGTAACCCAATCCAAGTTTTCTCTGGAGGTCCGAGGTGGAACCTCTCTGCGAACTGACCACAAGGCGGGCAGCATCGGCAAACATATCGTCTATCTTGGAAATGTCTATAGGGCCACCTGCTCCACCGGACTCGCCATCCGTACTTGGAGGCTCCGGCAAGTAGTATGGAGTGGTATAGCAAGCCTTGTAGCCGTTCTGGGACTCGATGAATTTCGTAATCTTGTCGATTTCATCCGTACTCACGTAAGCGCACTGGATTCTTTCCATCTCCACTCCGGCATAGAAGAGCATATCCCCCTTTCCGATGAGGTTCTCCGCTCCCGGAGAGTCGAGTATGGTCTGGGAGTCAATTCTGGAAACGGTCCTGAACGCGATACGCATAGGGAAGTTGGTCTTGATGTCTCCGGTTATGACGGAAACGGAAGGCCTCTGGGTGGCAATGATGAGGTGTATTCCGGCAGCACGTCCCTTCTGAGCAAGACGGATTATAGCAGAGGAAATACCTCTGGACAAGGCCTTGCCCTCCTGTCCGAAACCGGAAGACATAGTCAGGTCCGCAAACTCGTCTATTACCACAACGATGTATGGCAGATATTTGTGTCCGGCGGTCGGCAGCAACTTGCGGTCCTTGTACTTCTCGTTGTAATCCTTGAGTTTGTTCACTCCGGCATCTGCCAGCAGTTTGTACCTGTCGTCCATCTCCACGCAGAGCGAGTTCAGTACATCGAAAGCATCCTTGGCCTTCTTGATGATGGCATTGGATTTCTCATCCTCCTCCGAAGCAGCTGTCGGAAGCACTGCCAGATAATGCTTGAGCAGTCGTCCATAAGCGGAGAATTCCACCATCTTCGGGTCCACAAATACGAATTTGAGCTCTGAAGGATGCTTTGCATAGAGCAGAGATGCCACGATTACATTCAACCCGACGGACTTTCCCTGCTGTGTTGCACCCGCCACGAGCAGGTGTGGAGCCTGGCAGAGGTCGAATACCTTGACCTTCTTGGTGATTGTGCAGCCTATGGCGATTGGCAGTTCTGCCTTGGTCTCACGAAAAGCCTCGTTATTGAGCACACCCTTCAGCGGCACTATGGAAGATTTGCTGTTGGCCACCTCAATACCCACGGCATCGTCCAGTTTTACGACTCTGACTCCCTTGGCCCCGAGAGAAATGCCTATATCGCTCTGTATGTTCTTGATGGAGGCCATCTTTACTCCGGGTGCCGGTATGACCTTGTAGAGGGTAACTGTCGGACCTGCAATGGCTGTAATATCCTGAACCTTGATTTTGAAGTTCTGCAAGGTGGTACGGATTCTGAAGATATAGTCGCTCTGTTCGGACTGAGGTACTATGAACTGGCTGGATGCATAGTCCTGAAGCAAATCCAGTGACGGGAACTGGTATCTTTCGAGTTCTTCCCTGTTGTCTATGCGAGGCAGTTCTTCCTTCACCTCCAAGTCCAAGTCCTTTGTGGCCACTATTACATCCCTTCCTGTTTCCCCTTCGCCGGAAGACTCCAAAGAAACTGGCTGCTTCCCATCAACTGACGGCTGGCTACCGGTGACGGACGGCTGCTGTTCCACAACGACAGCGGTTACCTCAGGGGATGGTTCCAGAGTCTCTTCCGGCAATTCCTCAGGGCTGTCATCAGGATTGGCCTCAGGAATACCTTCCCCAAACGCCGCTTCTTGTCCGGTTTCCCCTCCATCCTTTGCCGTCATCCCGGATGATTCGCCCTCCGTGACAGTAGTATCGGTTGAAGTCTCTTCAGCGGAAACCTTTGCAGGGGCCTCCCTGACAAACCAGAGGGCAAAACGTCTGCTCGCAAGCAGAAGCCAGAAAACCAGAAATACAAGCAGCAGGAGCCCTGTCCCGGTACTTCCCATTGCAGCTTCACAGATCTTGGAGAACTCTGCACCTGCAAATCCGCCCAATCCGCCTCCGAAAAAATGGTCGGAGGAGACCAGACCCGAAACATATGCCAAAATGAAGGAAAACAAGGGGGCAGCTATCAGAAGTTTCATTGCCGTTTTAAGGGAAAGCCTGTACTTTCCGGTATCGCAAAGATGCAATCCTATCAGTCCGGTAAGCACCGGCAGACAGAAAGCAGAAAGTCCGAAGCATCCTCCCACGAGAAACCACGAAATCTTCAGCCCCAACCTGGACCCCAGGTTGGCAGGAAGTGCCTGCACATCGCCCCAATCGAGTATGCTGTAGTCGCTCTTCCAGGTAAAAAGATAGGAAAGGCAGCAAATCAGCACATATAGTGAAATTATGAGCAACATCCCGCCAATGACACGCCTGGTCATCAGCTTCACTCTCCTGTCCAGACTCTTCCACCAGTTGAGTATGAACGGAAATTTATATTTTCTTTTGGTATTTTCCTTCTGCTTTTTCGACAAGGCCATTTCTATCTGAATTTTTTGTTGTTCTTGCCGTTCTTCTTCTGGTTCATAGGCTTGCGCGGGTTCTGCCCTGGCTTGAGATAGTTGGATTCAGCCCCGACGCGTCCGAGCTGTATTCCCTCAGGAACCTTGATCCGGCCATCGGAAAGGCGCTCTATGTCCTGGAATATGGTCTCGTCAGCAACGCTGTCCTTGTTCCAGATGAGATATTGGGTGCGCATATAGATGGCCAGGGAACGGATGACTGCAGTCTTCACCTCCCCGTCCTCCATATCGGCCACCAGATTGATCATACTTTCTATGTTGCGCCCATACTGGGTTGCCCGAATCGGCTTGCGTACCACGGACGGCACTTCCGGACGGGTCATGGCCTGCTCCGGAGAAGGCATAGGATAGGGCGCGTCAATGTCCAGGTCGTAACCGGCAATTATGAAGAGGTCGTCCCAAAGTTTGTTCTCGAAATTCTCTTGACGGTGCACGTCATAATTGATGATTTCCATAGCCTTGATGACAGCCCTCGCCTGCTCGGATCTCTTTTCACGTGATTCTATCTTCTTGAGACTCTGGACCATATCAAAAATTACACGCCCATATTCAGGCTTCACCAACCTTTGCTTTTCGGTGTTGTAAACCAAAGTTCTATTATCTTCCATACAAATATCGTCTAAAACTCTGCTTCCCAATCGGCAGAATTGCAAATTTAGATGCAGTTTTTTTCATCTGCAAACAAATTTTGGCCAAACCCGCAGGAAAGCCTGTTCAGACCACCTGCTCGACCTCATCCCTGTAAACAAACCAGAGGAAGGCCTGAACCTGAGTATAGCCCATTTTCCTATAGACCTCAGCGTAAGAGCGGACCTGGTCCGTGTATTCCGGCTTGGGATTGCCGAACTTATAGTCGATGATGCAGACCCCCTCGGGAGTGATTTCCACTCTGTCCGGACGTAGTTCCTCCCCTTCTTCTGTCACTATTCCCCTCTCGTTCAGCACTTCGGCATTGTCGGAAAACCATCCCCTCTCCACGGCAGATGCTATGCGCCTTTCCAGCAGTCTGGAAGCATCTACGGCTTCCTTCGCACTGAGATCCCCGTTTTCGAGCGCTGAAGCTATGGCTGCCTCCAAATCCCCGGGCACCACTACGGAGGAAAGAATATTATGCAAAACTATGCCTCTGAGGCGGTTGCTGTCCACATCCTCCTTGATGAAGAAATCCGAAGCATCCTTATCTATCCTCAGGCGGCCAGCATCCATCGGGAAGGACGGATAACTGCTGTCCAGCTCCCGGGTCCTGACAATTTTGCGATAAACACTCTTCTTGCCAGGCCTTGTATTGTCTATATCGTCTGCATTGCAGAATGAGCCGAAAAGGAATTCCTCAAAACCGTTCATTTCCCTATGCTTCAAAGAATTATGATCCACTCCCTCCGTCAGGTAGGCCATCAGGGCATCGGCAGAGTTGGAGATGGCCCCTGAATCGGAATAGTTCTTGGAAATCTTCCCGGCAATGATGTACAAGCCCCTCTTGGGCCTTGTCAGAGCCACATACAGCAAATTGAGGGCATCGATGGCCTGGGCAAAACGCTCGTCAAGCAAGGCGGATTCAAAATAGGTCTCCACACTCCCTGAAGATATACGAGGCTTGAAAATTTTTCCCTTTACAGTCCCATCGAATGCATTCACAGCCTTGTCAAGTTCTGATTTTCCATTCAATCCGGCCGGCACTTGAGGCTCCGCCCACAAATCAGTCTGCTTGAAGAAATCGATGTCGTTCACATAAGGTATTATCACATAGGGAAATTCGAGTCCCTTGGACTTGTGAATGGTAATCACCCTCACGGCATCTTCTGTGGCCGGGGATGCAATTTTCACGGATTTGTAGTCCTGATTGCTTTCTGCCCAGGCCTTCAGGAAGTCCTTGAGCCGGTTGCCGTTGTTGGAAGTCCAGTTCTGCATCCAATCCACAAAGGCCTGGATGTAGGTGGTGTGGGCATCCACCAGCTTGGCATCCTTGCACTTGAGGGCCCGGATGATTTCTTCCGTAAGAGAAAGAAGCGAAGACTCTCCCTTGCCCGGGACGAAGCCGATGGAACGGGCAAGATATCCGGAAGCCTGATTCTTAGGGTTTTCCACCGAAGCCAGCACTGATACTATTTTGCGGACCACTATGGAATTGTTCACGGAAAGGGAGTCGTCGGATATGACCGGTACGTCCTGAGCCAGCAGTGCGTCAGCAATTTTCTCGCCGGGTGCATTGTTGCGGATTACTATGGCAATCTCGCCATAGCCCACGCCTTTTTCATAGTGAAGCTCGCTGACCATCTGCACGGTTTTCTGCAGAATTGCATCGACCTTCCCGTCTTCCTTCCGGCCTGCAGAATGGAAACAGATGCGAACCTCGCCAAGTCCGCCCTTGCAATGCGCTGTCTGACAGACATCTGCATAAATTCCCTTCATAAGCCGCTGCTGTTCCCCCTGGAAAGTTTCCGCCACCTTATTGGTGAGAAAACTGAAGAAGCTGTTGTTGAACTTCACTATATTTTCCTCGGTCCTGAAGTTTACGGAAAGTTTTGGCCGTCCGTTTTCGTCGAGCATCTCCCGGGAGTCCGGAAAAGCTTTCCCCACTTCGGAGTTCAGCAGATTCCAGTCAGAGTCTCTCCAGCGGTAGATACTCTGTTTCACATCCCCCACTATGAGATTGTCGTTTCCGTTGGCATTGCTTTCCCGCAAAAGAGGCAGGAAATTGTTCCACTGAATGAGTGAGGTATCCTGAAACTCGTCCAGAAGGAAATGTTCATAGCGCACTCCTGTCTTCTCATAGATGAAAGGCACATCAGAACCGTCCACAATGCGGCCGAGAAGACTGTTGGAATCTTCCAGACAAAGCACATTCCTGTCTTTGAGCAAGTTGGAGAAGGATTCGTAGAGCTCCCCACAAACACCCAGTCCATAGGAGATGTCCCTCACCTGCAGGGCCGTCCTGTAGGCCTTGAAATACTCCGAAGGTCCGGCAATACTGTCGTCTTCCATCTTGTAGAAAAGGCTTATCAGTGCCGATGCAGTCTGCACATAATCAGCAGGCAAGGCTTCGGCCTTGGATGCATAGTCCTTGAGCAGCATCTTTTCCGGATCCGCAATCTTCTTGCAGAATGGAGCCGTAGGGGCCTTGATATCGGAACGGAAACTAAGGCGCGAATAATCCTTCACAACATTATAAGTACCTCTTTGACAATCCTTTATATCTATCCCGGCCACTGAATATGCATCCATCATCCATTTGGCCGTATCCTTCACGCATTTCTTGAATTCTGCCACAAGATGGTCACAACTGTCACGGAAATCACGTATCACTGACTTGGAAAATTCGGTCGAAGGGTCCTTTATGCCGTGGTCGGAAAGCCATTTCACAAAATGCGGATTCTGAAGGTCCGCAGCGGCTGCATACAGAGTCTCATTTATCTGGAAATAGCCCTTGGAGGCAATCTGCTTCATTGCGGAATCCTTGAGCCATTCCACAAGTTCGGCATTGTCCCCGGAAAGGGCATCCAACAGCCTGTCCACCGACTCGTTCACTATCTGGGACTTGTCCAGCTCCAGCTGATAGGACTCGAACTGCCCCAGTTCGCGGGCGAAGGAGCGCAGAATCTGCTGGAAGAAACGGTCTATGGTGTAGATGGAAAAGGCGCTGTAGTCGTGGAGTATGGATTTAAGCATACAGGAACAGCGGTCCCGGAGTTGGTCTTCGCTGCTGCAAATCGCCGGCACGAAATCGTGGAAATAATCCGAGGAGGCCGGGTCGTGGGCCAATATGTCCAGTTCCTTCAGGATTCTGGCCTTCATCTCTCCTGTGGCCTTGTTGGTAAAAGTCACTGCAAGTATGTGCCTGTAGGGCCATGGGTTCTGCTCGTAGGCCTGCAGAAGCAGGGCAATATAGGTTCTTGCAAGGGTGTAGGTCTTTCCGGAACCGGCGGAAGCTTTTGCAATTGTTATCATATCTCTCCTCCTTGTTATCTCCCGCAAATCATTCTGAAATCACAATAGGCACAGGTGGCGGTGTTCTCC
>CAMCFO010000033.1 GCA_945874155.1 uncultured Bacteroidales bacterium | reverse complement strand
GTCCTCTTTTCTCACCGACCTTTTATCCTTCCTCGCGAGCATAGTCAATGGTATTCTGATAACTGTACCCCATATTCTCTGATTTTTGATAAGCCCTGTATTCATTCGGTGCCAAGTTAGCGATTTTTGCCTTATGAACTTCGTTTATTTCAGCGCTAACACCTCGTCTATTGACAGTCCTGTGAGTTCGGACACAGTTTTCAAATCATATCCTTTCCTCAGCATATTCTGTGCTATAAAAATGGCTTTATTCTGCTCGCCTTCAGCCCGACCAATCTCGCGTCCTCTTTCCTCACCGATCTTTTCACCTTCCTCGCGAGCATAGTCAATGGTATTTTGATAACTGTACCCCATATTCTCTGATTTTTGATAAGCCCTGTATTCATTCGGTGCCAAGTTAGCGATTTTTGCCTTATGAACTTCGTTTATTTCAGCGCCAACACCTCGTCTATTGACAGTCCTGTGAGTTCGGACACAGTTTTCAAATCGTATCCTTTCGTCAGCATATTTCGTGCAATAGCCGTCTTTTCTTCACTTCGGCCTTCATTTATGCCCTCAGCTCTTCCTTCAGCTCTCCCTTCAGCCCGACCAATCTCGCGTCCTCTTTTCTCACCGACCTTTTCTCCTTCCTCGCGAGCATAGTCAATGGTATTCTGATAACTGTACCCCATATTCTCTGATTTTTGATAAGCCCTGTATTCATTCGGTGCCAAGTTAGCGATTTTTGCCTTATCAAACAACCTGTCGAAGATTTTTTCCTGAAAAGACACCGGTCTGGCATTCAGTTTTGCCATATTCTTGAACAGATACATCCACTTGTCATACCAGGTCACAAGCTCCTCTTCCGTCTTGTTGAATCGGTGCAACTCAAGGAATATCAATTGCAGTTTGTCGTAGAGCAACTCCCCTGTCGCATCCTCGTGGAGCCTGTAGGATGAATGGTACCTGTCAGCATCCCATTCCGGACTGTGGTTCATACTGAAATTGAGTATTGCAATCAGCCTCACAGGTTTGAGCTGATAATTCCAGTTGAATGACTTGTCCTCACCGTGCTTTTGACGATACTCTGCCTTGGCTATGGCCCCCTGATTCAGTATCGGGTAGGCCAGGTAGTAAAGGGCCCTGTCCTTAAAGAAGCGTTGACGGGCAAGCTGCATCTCGACTATGTATTCCTCTCCTGTGGTGGTGCGGACGCAGACATCGAATATGGCCTTGCGGTCATCCTGCGTGGGGCCGAGATGTTCCACATTCTGAAAGGCCACATCCTCTATGTTCCCGTCCCCCATAATGTGGTTGAGGAAGGAGATGAGTATGTCTTTTGTGTCCTCGCTTCCGAATAATCGTTTGAACATCCAATCATTTAGAAGTGAGCCGTACAACCCGTGACTGGGCCCATCGGGCTCTCCGGATAATGGTGTTTTGAAATCGTCCATTTGCATTGAAAATTTACCGTCACGGAACGTCCGTGTCGTGAATGCAAATTTCAGGAGATAATTCCAACGCCACAAGAAACAAATTGTTGCTATTTTTCCTGAAATCGCAACAAATACTTGCGATTCTGGAAAAATTTTGAGGCTTTGAGGATAACTTACAGGTGGTCCACCTCAGGTGAGAGTAGGATGCCGAAACGTGAGTGAACGGAATCGATGATCAGTGACTCCAGTTCAAGTATGTCTGACGGAAGTGCGTGACCGCTGTGGTTTATAAGTACCAGAGGTTGCTTTTCATACACAGCTGCCCCGCCATGGATATAGCCCTTCCAGCCGCATTGCTCAATCAGCCAGGCTGCCGGGATTTTCACCAGATTTTCTCCGGCAGGGTAGTGCGGAACAGTGGCCTCTGCGCCGAATTCTGCCTGCCTGCTTTTCAATATGGAATCATAAACAGACTGGTCCACAACAGGATTCTTGAAGAAACTCCCGGCACTGCCAATCTCTTCCGGCTCGGGAAGTTTGCCCTTGCGTATTTCTGTCACAACCTGTCTTATCAGTGCCGGAGTCAGCCCCGTACCGTGAGTGTTTTCTTTGCTGGAGTTTACTCCGCAGGCAGTCTCCACCGCCGAGCGCAAATGCCCGTAGTCCAGACGGGGCTGGGCTACGGTGCTGAGCCGGAACGTCACGGCGGTCACGATGTAGCGCTCCTTTGCCGGGCGATGCTTGAATATGGAATCCCTGTAGCCATACCTGCATTCATCCGCAGAGATTTCAACAAAAACCCGTTCCAAAATGTCATAGCAGCGGATTGTAGATATCACATCCTTGACCTCCACTCCGTAGGCTCCGATGTTCTGCACGGCCGAAGCTCCGACTTCTCCGGGTATATGGGAGAGATTTTCCAAGCCCCAAAGCCCCTGAACGGCAGCCCATTCGCACAAATCATCGAAAACAACCCCTGAACCCACAGTCGCCTCCACAATGCCGTCAACTACGGAAGAAGTGTCAACCGATTTGATTCCGGAGTGCAGTATGGTCCCGTGAAAATCCCCGGTGAAAAGAAGATTGCTGCCGGACCCTATGTGGAAAAGGGGCTTTGGCAGAGTGTCGAAGTCGATATCCGCCAAAGTTTCCTCAGAGTCATATTCCACAAAGCAGTCCGCCTTGACCTTCATCCTGAAGGTATTGGGAATCTCTACCCCTTTCTGTATCATAGTTTTATCCAATCTGTGCCCCGTTATTCAGAGTCTCGGCCGGAGTCACAAACCTCATTTTGCCGTCTCCCTGTCGTGCCATAAGTATCATACCCTTGGACTCAATGCCACGGATTTTGCGTGGAGCAAGATTGGCAAGTATGCAAATCTGTTTGCCCACCATTTCTTCCGGACTGTAGTATTCTGCAATGCCTGATACTATGGTTCTGGTATCAATGCCGGTGTCTATGGTCAATTTGAGCAGTTTGTCGGTCTTTGGCACCCTTTCTGCCTCAAGCACGGTTGCAGTACGTATGTCCATCTTCTCGAAATCCTCGAAGCAACATTCTTCCTTCTGTGGCTCCACCTTTGCCGCTGCTTCGGCCGCCGCAGCCGCTGCCTCTGCTTCTTCACGTGCCTTGCGTATGGCCTCCAGACGCTCAATTTGAGGGGCAATCATCTCATCCTCAATCTTTTCGAAGAGAAGTTGAGCTTGGCCAATCTCGTGGCCGGCAGGCAAGATGCGGGCAGAGAATAGGTCATTCCAGGATAGGCTCAGGCCTTCGAAACTTTCAGGTGCATCAACAGAGCCGATTGTGTGCAGGGCGGCACATTCTCCGCTCTTGAATATGTTCACGCCGCAGGTGCCTTCCTCTCCGGCCCTATGGTCGGTGCCTGCAATCACTCCCACGTTCAGCATCCTGCGAAGTTTCTCGGCAGAGAAAGGCAGGAACGGCTCGAAAACAATTCCCAATGCAGCGCAAATCTGGAGAGACACATTCAGGATGGAAGCAGTTCTGTCCAAGTCATTCTTGGCCACTTTCCACGGTTCGGTGTCTGTGAGGTATTTGTTTCCCAGACGTGCAAGGTTCATTGCCGCCTTGAGCGCCTCCCTGAATTTGTAGGAAGATATGTTCTCCTCGATTTCTGAAACAATCTGCGGAATCTGTGCAAGAGTCTCGGCATCAATGGCCTCCGGTTTCAGATCTGCCGGAACCTGGCCTCCGAAATACTTGTGGGTAAGGACTATTGCCCTGTTTACGAAATTTCCGAAAATGGCCACAAGTTCGCTGTTGTTTCTGGTCTGGAAATCCTTCCAGGAGAAATCGTTATCCTTGGTCTCGGGAGCATTGGCGCAGAGCACATATCTGAGCACATCCTCCTTGCCCGGCAATTCCTGCAGGTACTCGTTCAACCATACAGCCCAGCCGCGGGAGGTGGAAATCTTGTCCCCCTCAAGGTTGAGGAATTCATTCGCAGGCACATTGTCGGGCAGTATATATCCCCCGTGAGCCTTGAGCATTGAAGGGAAGACTATGCAGTGGAAAACTATATTGTCCTTTCCGATGAAATGCACAAGCTTAGTGTCCTGAGATTTCCACCATTTTTCCCAAGTCTGCGGAAGAAGTTCCTTTGTATTTGAAATATAGCCAATAGGCGCGTCAAACCAGACATATAGAACCTTGCCCTCGGCCCCTTCCACAGGCACCGGTACGCCCCAATCCAAGTCGCGGCTCACCGCTCTGGGCTGAAGCCCTCCGTCAATCCAGCTTTTGCACTGCCCGTACACATTGGTCTTCCACTCCTTGTGTCCGTCCAGTATCCACTCTCCCAGCCATTTCTCATATTCATCCAGAGGCAGATACCAGTGTTTGGTGGCCTTTTTCACCAGAGCAGACCCGCTGAGTGCAGACTTCGGATTGATGAGTTCGTCCGGACTGAGGGTGGCACCGCACTTTTCGCACTGGTCACCGTATGCCCCCTCTGAACCGCAACGTGGGCAGGTGCCTGTGATATAGCGGTCTGCAAGGAAGGTCTTCGCCTGTTCATCGTAATACTGCTCGCTTTCCTTGACTATGAATTTGCCGTCCTCGTAGAGTTTGCGGAAAAAGTCGGATGCCATCTGTGCGTGTACCTGGGAGGAGGTCCTGGAGTAGATGTCGAAATTGATTCCGAGTCCCGCAAATGAAGATTTGATAAGGGCGTGGTAACGGTCCACGATGTCCTGCGGAGTCACTCCCTCCTTCTTCGCCTTGATTGTAATAGGCACTCCGTGTTCATCCGAGCCGCAGACAAAGAGCACGTCTTCGCCTTTCATCCTGAGGTATCTCACATAGATGTCGGCCGGCACATATACTCCTGCAAGATGTCCTATGTGGACAGGCCCGTTGGCATAGGGAAGGGCGCAGGTTACCAGATTTCTCTTGTATTCTTTCGTTTCCATATAATATTGATTTTTCAATTACTAAACTTGTGTTTTGCAGCGGATGTCAGATTTGCTGAATCATCCTCGACAGGGCTGCCTTCATCTTGCCTTTTTCCGCAATGCTCTGCATTAGTTTCATCTGGGCATCGGCATCGTCAAGTTTGCCCATCAGTTCCTTCTGCAAGCTTTTGAGCTCAATTTCCATATTCATCAACTGAAGTTTGAGCAGGGCCTTGGGAACATACATCACCAGCATCGTGGACGTAGTGGTCAGCGAGTGCTCGAAATTCAACACTGTCAGGTTGTATTTGTCCACGAGCAGGTCGCGGGCGGTTGCAGTGAGTTTCGGATCAGAACTGTCACGGAGCCGGGCGAGTATGCTGGCCTGCGGAAGTCCTGAGTCAAAAAGCCTGGTGTATTCTTCCAACAGGAGAGCATATCGGGAGTTGCGGAATTTCAACGCATTGCCTTCCAAAGTGTCGAGTATGAACTCGGCCACCGAACTTTCCTCTCCGTTGACATAGAAACGGGAGTCCTTGTCGAAAATCAGTTTTTCATCTCCATATTCCAGCAGGAATTTCAGCAACTCCCTTTCTGCAGACGCGGTCAAAGGTTCTTCGTCGCCGTGTGCGGGAACCTCCCTTGCCGGAATTTTGGTTTCTGCACTTTCGGATGGACCATCTTCTTCGTCCTTGAGGCCCACCGCTTCCGCATGAACCCGTTCTGTCCTCTCTTCCCTCTCCCTTTCGCGGTCTCTTTGCTTTTTTTCAGCCTCCAGCATAGCCTCACGACTCTTGCGCACCCTGTCATAGAGGATTTTCTCCTCGATTCCGAATTTCTGAGCACAGGTCTGGATGTACATCGCACGTATTATCTGATCGGGAATAAGTGCAATCGTATCAGCAACTTCGTTCACCAATGAGGCTTTCTTGAGCGGGTCGTTGCCGGCCTCTCCGAGCAGCATATCCGTCATAAAGCCTATGAAGTCCTGTTCGTGGGAGGAGATATAGTCCCGGACTTGTTCAAGAGTGTGGGAGCAGGCAAATGAATCCGGGTCTTCTCCGTCCGGCAGCAGCACCACCCTCACGTTCAGCCCTCCCTTGAGCACCAGGCCTATACCTCTTATGGCTGCGTGTATTCCGGCACTGTCTCCGTCGTAAATGATTGTGACATCGTTTGCAAACCTCTTTATCAGGTCCACTTGCCCCGTTGTGAGGGAAGTGCCGCTGGAAGCCACCACGTTCATAATGCCCAACTGGTGCATAGACAGGACATCCAGATAGCCCTCCACAAGTATGCACTTGCGCTGTCGTGCAATCTCGTTTTTGGCGAAATATATTCCGTAGAGCGATTTGTTCTTGACGTAAATCTCTGTTTCAGGAGAGTTTACATATTTCGCTACGCTTTTGTCCGTTTTGAGTGTGCGGCCTCCGAATGCTATTATCTGTCCATTTACGGAATGTATCGGAAATATTACCCTGTCGTAGAAACGGTCCACCAATGAACCGTCATCCCTTCTTATGCAAAGCCCCGTTTCCACGAGATAATCGCTCTTGTAACCGGCTGCAAGGGCTTCCTGTGCAAGACGGTCACGGGACTGCGGAGCCCATCCGAGGCCATATTTCTCAATGGTGGCATCTTCAAGTTTCCGTTTTCCGTTGAAATATTCATAAGCTATGGCCATCCCGTCAGGTTCGCGCAGACATTTGCGGAAAAATTCACCGGCAAATGCGGAAACCACCATAAGGGATTCTTTGTGCTGCATTCGGGCTATATCCTCTGCAGTCTCTTCCTTTTCGTTTACCTCTATGTGATATTTCTTTGCCAGATAGCGGATTGCTTCAGGAAAAGTCAGGCTCTCATGTTCCATCACAAAGTCAACGGCAGTGCCGGCCTTACCGCAACCGAAGCATTTGAATATGCCCTTGCTTGGGGAGACCGAAAAAGAAGGTGTTTTTTCATTGTGGAACGGGCAGCAGGCAATCCAATTCGCACCCCGCCGTTTCAAATCGACGAAGTCACTCACTACATCCACTATCTGTGCTGCATCCAGCACCTTTTCAACCGTTTCTCTTGGTATCATCAGTTTGCCACTTCACTGAGGAATTTGAGCCTTACCAGGCGTATTTCCTCTTCTTCATATTCGTTACCCAATTCTTCCAGCGCATCGTTCAAGGAGTCCGACTGGGCTTCTTCCCGGAAATAGGTGTAGATTTCCTCCACCACTTCATCGTCCAGAGTCTGGCGGATGTAGTAGTCTATGCTGAGCTTGAATCCCGACTGGACTATGGCCTCGATTTCGGTGAGCAGATCTTCCATTTCCATCCCGAGAGCCGAAGCTATGTCGTCCAGAGCCAGTTTGCGGTCTATGTTCTGTATGATGAACACCCTGTTGTCCGATTTGTGGCCGACGGATTTCATAATGGAAAGGTCGTATGGACGTTCCACCTCGTTTTCCTTCACATAGGCTGCAATCAGTTCCAGAAATGCCTTGCCGAACTTCCTGGCCTTTCCTTCGCCCACCCCCTGACACCTCTGCAACTCTTCGGTTGTGAGAGGATAGAGTATGGACATATCTTCCAGGGCTGCATCGCTGAATATTACCCAAGGCTGAAGCCTGAGTTTGTGGGCTACATCCTTGCGCAGGTCCTTAAGCATCTTCAGCAGCATTTCGTCACCGCCTCCGCCTCCCACTTTGGACAGAGGAATTGCGCCCTCTTCGTCATCATCCTCCCCGGCTGCAAACACCCTGTCTTCCGTCATCATAACAGGGACTGGATTCTCAAGAAACTCCCGACCTTTCCCGGTTACGGAAATGAGCCCGTAGGAGTCTATGTCCTTTTCAAGCAGGTGGAGCACCAGACCCTGATGTATCGCGGAGCACCAGAATTTTGCGGACTTCTCCCTTCCGGCACCGAAAAACTCCAGTTTGTCGTGCTTGTAGGACTTTATCAGGGAATTGCTTTCGCCGGCGAGTATATTGGCCAGATGCTCTGTCTTGAATCTCTCTGGGAGAGATAGAATAAGATTGATTATCAAGCATATATACTCGGAACCTTCAAACTGTTTCTTGGGATTCGTGCAGTTGTCGCAATTCCCGCAATTGTCCAATGTGAAGTCTTCGCCGAAATAGCTGAGCAGGAGTTTGCGCCGGCATTGGTTGGACTCTGCATAGGCTACGGTCTCGTTTAGGAGCTGTTTCCCGATTTCCTGTTCGGACACGGGCTTGCCCTGCATAAATTTTTCGAGTTTCTGGATGTCCTTGTAACTGTAATAGGTGATGCACTGGCCTTCCTGTCCGTCACGTCCGGCTCTTCCGGTCTCCTGATAATAGCCTTCGAGACTTTTCGGGATGTCATAATGTATGACAAAACGCACGTCCGGCTTGTCTATGCCCATACCGAAGGCTATGGTTGCCACGATTACGTCCACTTCTTCCATCAGGAACGCATCCTGGTTCTCAGCCCTGGTCTTGGCATCCAGTCCGGCGTGGTAGGGTCTTGCCTTGATGCCGTTGACATCGAGCAGCTGCGCCATTTCTTCCACCTTCTTGCGGCTGAGACAATATATGATACCGGATTTGCCGGGATTCTGACGTATATATTTAATGATGTCCCGCTTCGGGTCGCTCTTGTCCCTGATTTCATAATAGAGGTTAGGGCGGTTGAAAGAGGACTTGAAGACTTTGGCATCCTGGATTCCGAGATTTTTGAGTATGTCGCTCTGGACTTTCGGGGTGGCCGTAGCGGTTAGGGCAATAATCGGAGAGCGTCCGATTTCGTCTATGATAGACCGGATTTTACGGTATTCGGGACGGAAGTCGTGCCCCCATTCCGAAATACAGTGTGCTTCGTCTATGGCGTAGAAGGAGATTTTGATTTCCTTCAGCAGTTCCACGTTGTCCAGCTTGGTGAGTGATTCCGGGGCCACATACAGGAGTTTAGTCACCCCTGAAACGAGGTCGCTGCGCACTTCTGCAATCTGGGCCCGGCTCAGGGAGGAGTTGAGGAAATGGGCTATGCCCTCGTTGCCGGAGACGAAACCCCTTATGACATCCACCTGGTTTTTCATCAATGCTATAAGCGGTGAAATGACAATCGCAGTGCCCTCCATCAGCAGGGCCGGCAACTGATAGCACATACTTTTCCCTCCGCCTGTGGGCATAAGTACGAAAGCATCATTTCCTTCGACCAGGTGTCGGATAATTTCCTCCTGCCCGCTCTTGAATGAAGAGTAGCCGAAGAATTGTCTGAGTTTGTCGAGCAGAATTTCAGAAGTCAACATAGGTTTGAGCACATTTGTTCAGCAAGTTAGTGATTATTTTTGCCATCACAAAAAAAATTGCTGTTTTTATTGTATATTTGCAGCCGCTGTCGGCATTGAGGGTTTCGGTCCATTGTGTATAATGCTGAGCAATTTGTTGAAACACATAAACTACTAAAATATGAAGACTACAAGAATTTTTGCCGCAATTCTCGTGACGGCGCTTGCAATGTCCTGCAAGTCAAACAACGGGGTTAAAGTTGATGTTGAACTTCCTTCATCTGCAGAGGTGGACTCTGTCAGCTACCTCATCGGTGTGAATTTCGGTTCTTTCCTCAAGGGCAACAGTTTCTGCGGTGATCTGTCAGAACTCAATATGTCCCAGATCAAGAAGGGTATGCAGGATTTCCTCAAGGCTGAAGGCAATATGTACTCTCCTGAGTTCGGCGAGCAGTTCAAGATCAACCCGGATCAGATGGGCCGTATCCTCAACGGTTATCTCGGCAAGAAAAATGAATACAAGGCTGCCTACAACAAGGCTGCAGGTGAAAAATTCCTTGCAGAAAACCTTGCAAAAGGTGAGGTGGACACAACTGCAACAGGTCTCCAGTACATTATCCACGAAGAGGGTGAAGGAGCCAGGGTTCAGCCTACAGACACCGTTTGGGTTTACTATTCAGGCAAGACCATCGACGGCAATGAGTTCGACGGCAATATGGGAGCAGAAGAGCCGACCCGTTTCGTCGCAAATCGCGTAATCAAGGGCTGGACTGAGGGTCTCGGACTTCTCGGTGACGGTGGAAAGGCCACTTTCTACATCCCTTCAGACCTCGCATATGGTGAGAGAGGAAATCGCGGAATCGAGCCTAACTCAGTTCTCATATTCGACGTTGAGGTTGTAAGAGTAGGCAGAGTTGTATCTGACGAGAAATAATTTTTAATCTTTACCGCTATGGCACTCGAACTTGAAGGCAAAATTATTTCCAAGCTTCCTGTCCAGACAGGTACTTCCGCACGGGGTCCCTGGTCAAAGCAGGAATTCGTTCTGGAATATCAGGAAGGGAACTATCCAACCCAGGTTTGTATGAACGTTTGGGGAGAAGACAAGGTGAAGGATCTTGAAAGGTTCAATGCCGGCGATTCCGTGAAGGTGTCGTTCAATCTCTCCAGCCGTGAGTTCAAGGAGCGCTGGTACACAGATGTACGTGCCTGGAGAATTGAGCCGCTTGCAGCCCAGGCAGCCCAGGCTCCAGCTTACGGAGCTCCCGGATTTGCCACTCCAACAGGCGCCGGAATGTCTCAACCATCACAGGCACCTGCTCCCGCACCGACTGATTTCGATGCTGCCGGAGCTGACACTGACGACCTTCCGTTCTGATTTCGGGCATCCGGTCGGATGCAAAACCAACATTGCACCAAAATTGCGTTATTTTTGCAATTTTGGTGCAATATTTTTTTCGAGATATTAAAGGCATCAAGAAAGCCAGGATAAAGATCCGTCCGGACGACATCGCAGAAATTGACTCCAAGAAACACAACCTCCAGCAATGCATGGATGTTGTTCTCGGAGCAATGGCATTCCGTCTCAACAACAAGCATCTTGAGATTCCAGAGGGAGCAACACAACCAGGAAATAAGACAAGAGCAAAAGAATCACTCTTCAATCACATACTCGAACTGATTAAGGACGCCAACAACGATCCGGACTTCGATATCTCACTAACCACGAAAGCATCCGGCCCGAAAGACTTCTGGATAACCCCATACCGTCACTGGCTCTTCCTCCCGGCCGAGTTCAAGGATAAAAAATAAGTCCTGCAGAAATGCAGGACTATAAGGCTTTATAAAGAAAAAGCCCCGCCAATACTACTAATCCGCTCAAGTAGGAACTTAAGACTTCATATTGCGCAGGTCTTATTCTGATGCAAAGATAAGGATTTATTTCAATAATTCAATATCTTCTAAGAAACTGTTTTGAAATCATACAAAAATTTGTTAAGCATAATCTGGACACAGGCCAGCTGTACCATAGCTTCAGCTGTCTCCGCCAGGAATTCATAGTCGATAGTCAGTCAGCGGAATTTCTCCAGCCAGGAGAAGGTTCTCTCGACGATCCAACGTTTGGGATGAACTGGAAACTTGCTTGGACATTCATCTGGGCGGAAGACAACCTCGACAACCCATCCGAACTTGTCGGCCATCCAGTCTCCGAGAGAGCCTTGGTATACGCCATCAGCGAGTATCTTTTTCAGACGTGGGAACTTGTGTTCCGGTTTCTCAATCACCTTTGGCGCGCCTTTGCTGTCATGTATGTTGGCTTCATGGACGGCAACAGCCATCGGGAGTCCAAGTGTGTCAACCACAATATGTTCCTTGCGTCCTTTGATCTTTTTGTTGCCATCTTTAGTCAGCCTCCTACTCGATTATTTCAATCCAGGATTTATCCTGTAAGGAAACGACAGTGAAAAAGATTGAAACGACAGTGAAAATCCGTAGACTATTGTTTCCCGAAATTTGCAATACACAAATTGCTAAGACTAAAACCAATTATATGAAACAATACAAGATTATCTATTATGCTTTAGTGGCAGCTTTCGGCGCACTTGTAGTCGGCCTGAATCTGGGAGGTATCTCAGGAGCCATCGACCTTATTGTCAAAGAATTTGAATTGTCAGCTTTTGCAAAGGGTTTTGTCACCGGTTCTTTGTTAATCGGTTGTCTTGTTGGAGCCCTTGCAGGAGGAAGGTTGTCAGATACCTATGGCAGGAAACCTTTGATGATTAGTTCTGCATTAATTCTCGGAATCTCTGCACTTGGATGTTGGTTGTTGGCTCCATCCTGGTATTTTCTGGTAATTTATAGATTTATATCAGGATTTGGCGTGGGGATGCTTTCAGCTGTTATTCCAACCTACATATCTGAAATATCGCCTGCAAATTTGAGAGGGACTTTGGTTTCTTTCTATCAGACGTTCGTTGTAATAGGCATTTTGATTGCTTATGTTTTTAATTATTGCATAAAGACTGATTGGAAACTGATGTTGAGTATTCCACTGTTTTTTTCAATAATTGATATCATTCTGCTTTTGTCCCTTCCTGAAAGTCCACGTTGGAAGGTAGTCAAGGAGGAGTCTGCTGAAAGGAATGGAGATAAGGTCAAATTTTCAGTGCTTTTCAGTGGCAGGATGAGGAAGGTCGTATTCTTGGGATGCATGTTGGCCTTCTTTCAGCAGATTACAGGAATCAATGTGGTAGTGAATTACGCTCCAGGTATTTTGGATTCGCTGGGTATAGGCAGCAATCCTCTGCTGCAGACTGTGTACATTGGTATTGCAAACTTGGTGTTCACTCTGATTGCTTTGTGGGTTTGTGACAAATTCCCAAGAAAAACTCTGCTTGTCACGGGAGGGGCCGGTTCATTCCTGAGTCTTGCTTATTTGACTTATGCCTATTCCGTCTCAAATCCGAATCCTGTTGCAGTCCTTGTGGCAATCATAGCGTTTATTGCATTCTTTGCCTTGTCTTTCTCTCCGTTGATGTTTGTCGTGACAGCAGAAATATATCCATCCAAGATAAGAGGAACAGCGATGGCTCTGTCGACAGGTATCAGCTGGTTCTGTGCCTTTTTGGTAGTTCAGTGCTATCCGTTGATGGAGGCTACAATAGGGACAAATGTAGCATTCGGGATATTTGCCGGGTTGATGCTCATAGCCTGCCTTTTCATTGCATTTTACATACCGGAAACCAAAGGGAAGACCTTGGAACAGATACAACACGAATTGAAACTTGATTAAATATGGACAAGCCAATAGTTATCGGTGTTGGGGAATATCTATGGGATATTCTTCCAACAGGTAAAAAAGCAGGTGGAGCACCAGTAAATTTTGCATACCACGCATCTCAGCACGGTGCGGAAGGGTGGGCCATCAGTGCAATAGGAGACGATGCACTTGGACAGGAACTGGAAGTCTTGACAAGGGAGTACGGCATCAATATGGAAGTAGCCAAGGTGGATTATCCTACTGGCACTGTGAAAGTTGAGCTCCATAATGGACAACCAAATTTTATCATTACAGAAAATGTTGCGTGGGACCATTTTGCGGCAAGCCCCAATGCAATCAAGTTGGCCGGGAAGGCCAGTGCCTTGAGTTTTGGAACCCTCGCGCAGAGGCACGAAGATTCGAGATGTGCAACACGTAAACTGATAAGTTGCCTCCCGAAAGATGCTCTGGTGGTCTATGACATCAACCTCAGGCAGCATTTTTATAACAAGGAAATAGTAGAGTCATCGCTCAAGATGGCAAACGTGTTCAAAATCAATGATGAGGAGCTGGAGATAGTGAAACAGATGTTTGGACTTTCCGGTTTGGCAACGGATGAAGCCTGCGAAAAATTAAGAGAACTCTTCGGTTTGAAAATTCTCATATTGACGGCTGGAGACAGGTTCAGTAGTGTGTATAGTGATGGCGAAACCTCCTTTATTCCTACTCCCAAAGTGAAAGTTGTGGATTCAGTTGGAGCTGGTGATTCCTTTTCAGGTTCCTTCATTGCCTCCATTTTGTCTGGGAAGACTATCAGGGAGGCTCATCATATTGCAGTAGAAACGGCCGCATATGTCTGCACACAGTCCGGTGCGTGGACTCCGGCAAAAAACATATAAGGTATGAAGCAAAGATATGTCGTTTTGATTGTGTGCATATTGGCATCAATGTCCTGCACAACGTTCACATCCTGTTCAGTCAATCAAAGTTATGATGTCACTTTGGATACTCTTCTTGACGAAATGCTTGACAGGGATGCAGTCACCAGGTATCCTGTGCCGGAATACAGTCAGGCACAGGTCAGCAGTTACGACCGAAGGACAGTTGGCCCCGGTCAACCTGGATGGTGGGCCAATGATGACGGTGCTGGTTATGAAAGGATTGATACTGTAGACGGAAGGTTGGAAAAAGTTTTGTGTGACCTGCAAGGTGCGGGAGCAATAACCAGAATCTGGATGACTACCAAGGAAAAGTTTGGTACACTCAGGATTTATTTCGATGGAGCCAAGAAAGCCCAAATAGAGATTCCTGCATATGACATGGCAAGATTCCCAATAAAAATTCCAATTGGATTGTCGCTGACTCACACTCATTATGCAGAAGCAATGGAGGGAGTCGGAGGCAATACCTTCTTCCTGCCATTGCCATTTGAGAAAGCTTGCAAGATTACTTTTGAAGAGCCGGATATCAATGTGAAAATACCACGTTACTACCATATAGGCTACCGTACATATTCGGAAGGTGTCAGGGTGAAAACGTTTTCACTTGCCGAAGCCCAAAGCCTGATGTCCAAAATCGGGGATGTAAGCCGGGAGCTTATGAATCCTTCAGATATTGATTTTGCGGGCGAAATCTCCAAATCCGAACTGCTCAACGAATGTGAGTCTTTATCTTTCAAAATTTCCAATGAATCGGGAAATAAAATCAGTCGTCTGGTTGTTAAGAGCGACAAAATTGAATCAATGCATATAAAATGCTATTTCGATGGAGTTATGACTGTGAATGCCCCGCTGGCTCATTTTGCCGGAGTAGGTACAGGGGCCCCTGAAGTTGACGGATGGTGGCTCAAACACAAGAATGGGAAAGTGGAATGTATGTTTCCTATGCCTTTCAAGAATGATGCAGAAATCGTCATTACTAATTGCGGCAGTCCAGCAAATGTCTCTGTGGTGGCCTTTGTGGGAGAATATGAGTGGATGGAAAACTCGATGTATTTCCATTCCTCCTTCCGTAATGAAAATGCTATACCTGTGAGTCCGGAATATGATTCTGATGATAATCTGGACTGGAACTTTATGACAATAAAAGGCAGGGGAAATTATGTGGGGGACCTCTTGTCGCTCTATAATCACGCCATTGACTGGTATGGTGAAGGCGATGAGAAGATATTTGTGGACGGAGAGGATTTCCCGTCATTTATGGGTACTGGTACGGAAGATTACTTCAATTGCTCCTGGGCTCCGGTTGTTCCTTTCCTGACACCATATGGCGGAGCACCTCGGGCAGATGAGGCTTCCTCTCACGGCTACAATGCTTTTCTTAGGACAAGAATCCTGGACAACATCCCATTCAAACACAGTTTCAAGTTTGACATTGAAATGTCGTCCTGGCATCACGGAACAGTGGATTACAATGCTACATCATTCTGGTACGGAGATGCCTCGGACACAGTAAACTCAACAATAGAGTGATAGCAAGATGAAAAAACTCATTACATTTATTGTTTTCTTGTTTACCGGCCTGGTTTGCTTTGCTCAGATAGCGGTTAAGGGGACGGTGAAAGATACCTATGGCAATCCGCTCCCTGCAGCCGGTGTCCAGATTGTCGGGACTTCACAGGGTACAACTTGCGATATGGATGGCAACTGGTCCATATCAGTTCCCGACGAGTCGTCTCAGTTGGAAGTTTCATTCCTGGGAATGCTTTCTAAGACCATTTCTGTGGGGAAAGACAGGATAATCAACGTAGAATTGAAAGATGATTCCATTGGGCTTCAAGAAGTTGTCACCATAGGGTATGGATCCATCAAAAAGGAGGAAATCACAACCTCCATCTCACGTGTCAAATCGGATGATTTTGCCAAGGGCGGAGTGAACTCCCCTTTACAGCTTCTTCAGGGAAAAGTTGCCGGTTTGGGAATCTCAACTACCTCCGGCAGCCCTTCTGCGGAACCGAATGTGTCACTGCGGGGAATTTCCACTTTGGCTGCTTCCTCTTCTCCGCTGATAGTCATTGACGGAATTGTCGGGGGCTCCATAAATTCAGTGGCATCAGAGGATATAGAATCCATAGATGTGCTCAAGGATGGTTCAGCAGCGGCAATTTACGGAACAAGAGGTACCAATGGTGTCATAATTATCACCACAAAAAAAGGACGCAATGGAGTCGCAAATGTTTCCTATGAGGGTTATGTGAAATTTGACTTTATGGAGCAGGATAAGCAGATACTGTCTGCAACAGAATGGAGAGATAAAATGGCGGATCCTGATATAAAGGCGGCCCTGGATAAAGCCCATATTGAGCCGCAGGACTATGGCGAGACCTCTGATTGGGTGAAGGCGGTCACCAGAAATCCTGTTAGCCACAACCATTATGTGTCTTTGACTGGAGGCAACAGCAAGACCCATTATGCGGCTTCTACGACTTATTCTGACCGGGAGGGTATTTATCGCAACTCTTTTGACAAGTCAATGGCTATAAAACTTCGCATAGATCATTCAATGTTTGATGACAAGTTCAAGGCTGAACTGATAGTTCACGACCGGTTTGCCAAACAGGGCCGAGTGCCGGATGAAATTTATGATAATGCAAGCAAATGGAATCCGACCTTTCCGATGTACAATGAGGATGGCTCGTATTATATGACTAATGCAGAGACACCTGTCTGTACGGCGAACGAATGGCAGGGTATCAATAAATATAATCAGCTCACTGCATCCGGAAAGCTTTTGTTTCGTCCTGTAACGGGTCTGACGTTAAGTGTTACAGGTACTTATCAGAATGATTACAATGAGGATGAATGGTGGGGATCGCATAAGACTTATCAGGCCGTATATGGAGCTGAAGACGGATATGCCGGTTTGAGTGGAAGTCACGGTGACGACAGGACGTTGGAAGTACAGGCTGACTATGCAAAGGCTTTCGGTGACCATAATTTTTCCGTAACTCTGGGATACAGTTACAACAGGTACGTTCAGCAGCGTTGGGGAATGTCTGCTTACGATATGCCGGTTGATGGGTTTGGAGTATGGAATATAGGTACAGCCAACTCAACTATTGAAGGACTGTCCACCCTCTCTTCATACAAGTGGGAAAGGAAACTCATTGGTTTCTATGGTCGTGTGAACTACAATTATCATAACAGATATATCCTTATGCTTAGCCTTCGTTGTGAGGGGAGTGACAAGTTTGGCGCGAATAACCGTTGGGGAGTATTTCCGGCAGTCAGTGCCGGCTGGAGGATAACCAATGAAGATTTTATGAAGAATGCCAGCTGGATAAATGAACTTAAACTGAGGGCCGGATTCGGTGTGACTGGGACAGAACCGGCATCGGCGTATCAGTACATTTCTTTGTACAACTTCAATAATTCCTACATGTCATATGTTGATGGGAAATGGGTGAATGGTATTATTCCGACAAATAATCCTAATCCCAATTTGAAATGGGAGGAGAAGCAGGAAACAAATGTTGGAATAGATTTCGCCTTCCTGGATTCCAGACTCTATGGTTCTTTGGATGCATACTACCGCTATACAAAAGATTTGCTTTACACATATTCGGTTCCAACTCCACCTAATATATCCAACTCAATGCTGGCAAATGTTGGTTCCCTGGAAAACAAGGGCGTTGAGTTTTGCATCAATGGTGACATTCTGAGGGGAAAGGATTATTCCCTTTCCATAGGCGGGAATATCTCATACAATGCAAATAATTTGATTTCTTTGTCCAATGAACAGTATCAGCTAGATTATCTTAAATTGGGGAATCTTCAGCACGTACAGACCTATTCACATCTGATTGAAACAGGACAGCCGATAGGTAATTTTTATGGATGGAAGCAGGCTGGACTCAAAGGTCAGGGAGCATCCTGGAGAATAGTCGGAGCTGAGAATTCGGCGGCAGGAGAGGAACAGAAAACCGTATTGGGCAACGGTATTCCAAAAATGTTCGCAGCAATTTACCTGAAAGCAAGCTATAAGGGGATAGATCTGTCAGTATCCTTTCACGGAGCATTTCTGTATCAAATCCTGAACCAATACAGAATGATGTACGAGACCCTGGCTTGGGCCCAGACCTATAATATCCCAAGGACTGCCTACGAAAAGATAGGGGACTTTTACAATTATGCTCCATCCACCTATTGTGATTATTATATTGAGAATGGTAATTATATGAAACTGGACAATGTTACCCTTGCGTACAATATCCCTTGTCAAAAGATAAAGTATTTGAAGTCTGCCAGGGTCTATCTTTCAGGCAGGAATCTCTTTACTATTACAAAGTACAAGGGGCTTGACCCAGAGGCTGTTAATATTGCCGGCCTCACTCCAGGAGTGGACAGTCTTACGAAATATCCTGTGACACATGCTGTTACATTCGGTATAAATTTTTCATTCTAAGCATTATGAAAAGAAAAATCTTGAATATGGTTTTGTCCCTTGGTCTGTTTGCCTCTTGTGTCAATCTTGAGCCTGAAATATACAGTGATATTACACTGGATAAATTGATGGGCTCGGCGGATGTCACCACCGGCTATATACTTTCTCCCGTTTATGGGCAGATGAGATGGTTCAATGAAGATAGGAGCGTTTGGGACCTGTATGAACTTGGTACAGATGCCTGGGTAATACCCATCAATACCGATGGAGGCTGGAATGATCAGGGTATCTGGCAAAGACTCAATAAACACGAATGGCAGACCACAGATCCCCATTTTGCTGAGGTTTGGGACCACCTCTGGTATGGGATAAACACTTGTTGCAATCGTGTCTTGTATCAGCTTGAAAGTGCAGGGGTGGAACTTGACCCTCGGATGGTCGCAGAAATCAAGGTGGCCAGAGCCCAGTACTATTATCATTTGCTCAGTCTTTTCGGCAATGTTCCTGTTGAGACAAGATATGATGTTCCTGAAGGCTATCTCCCTGAAACGAAAACCAGAAAGGAAGTATACGACTTCGTTGTCAAGGAGATTCGGGATAATATGGATTTGCTCTCATCGGAGAGGACATACAGCACGTTCAACAAATGGGCAGCCAAACAGATGCTTGCTCGGGTGTATCTCAATGCCGAGGCTTGGCTGGGACCTGAGTATGCATCCAAAAGGGACAGTACGGTCATACTTTGCGATGAAATAATAAATTCCGAAAAATACGATCTCGAGGCGGACTTTTCGGCCCCGTTTGCCTTGGACAACAATACTTCAAGTGAAGTCATTTTTTCAATTCCTTATGATGAGACGACAGCGGTGGACGGCCATCCGATTCTTCATTGTATTTATGCCAAAACAATGCATTATCAAGGGGCTCCGATATTCAATGCCGCTTCGGCCGGATACAATGGCTTGAGGGCCAACCCTCAATATGTCACTGAAACCTGGGATGCCGAGGAGGATCCGGTAACCCATAATCTTATTCCGGGCACAGACCGCGACAAGAGGTATTCCAAGACATACCTTATGGGCCAGCAGTATAATTATGTCACTGGCGATTCCTTGTATTTTGTAGGCAAGACCAAGCCATACAATCATACCAACTATATCTCAAGTGTGACTGCTGCCGATGAGTTCGAAGGATACAGGTTTCATAAATATGAAATCAAGATAGGCCAGAAATGGGAGACAGACCAGGACTGGACAGTTTACAGATTGGCTGAAACACTTATGATGAAGGCCGAATGCCTGCTTCGTTCAGGGGATGCTGAAGGAGCGGCAGATATTGTGAATTATGTGCGTTCAAGAGCTTTTTCCGCCAGTCTTCCCGAAGAGGAGCGCAGTCTGACTGCAGCGCAGCTATCAGCAACAGTAAAGGTTGACGGAGTAGATGTGCGATATGGCGAGTTTCTCAATGAACTTGGACGTGAGTTTTGTGGCGAGGCTATGAGAAGGGAGCAACTCATACGCTTTGACGATGTGTACACAAAAGGCTCGTGGTGGGCCCACACTCCATCAAACAGTGATCATCTGAAGCTGTTTCCGATTCCTCAAGATGAGCGAATAGCAAATCCCAAACTAAAACAGAATCCAGGCTATCCAAACTAACACACAATAATATGAAACACATTAATTATTACATTTTTGCAATTTCTGTTGCAACATTGGTGTCTTGTTCCAAGGACAAGACAAACCAGACCGTTGACCTTGAGAATGCGACATCCAGTGTCAATGACGTCTATGTTATAAATACTGGTATCGCTGCAGATCCGGCAGGCTTCAATATGATTACGGATGGAGGCTTCGAGCGAGCCAACTGGAAGACCAATACCCTCTGGTGGCATCCGGAAGACATAGAGGAGTCCAGCGAGCCTTGTGATGGCCGTTCCATTCGCCTGTTCTACAACGGTGAGGGCTGGCGTGACCTCGCTATTCAGAGTCTGAACCTCAAAAAGAACCAATCCTATACCTTGTCATTGAACTTTCGCGGAGCTTGGAAAGGTTTGAACTGCTATATGGGATTCCGGGCTGCTGAAGGTCACGATGTCTGCCAGAATAATCCTGATGGTAATGATACCTGGGAAGAAGGGTACACGTACACTTGGGATAATATTGATGATACTAAGGCTGATGTATTTTTTGGAGGATGGTGGTGGTATGACCTTTGGGTGGAACTGGATAACGTAAAGGTTATCCCTACAGGTTCAGCCAATGATTCATACATTCCGGAAAATGCTTCAATTACAGCAACTTCAATCCCTTCTGCTGCATCTTCGAAAATTGAAAGCGCAGAAAAGACAGTTGTGGCCCAGGATGCTTCCTGCGGTATGTTCCACAATGCATCCGTGGATGGCAGCGAGGTTGAGAATGTATTCTTTACCTCAGGCTTGAACAAATCGGGGAACCTTACTTTGTCTAGGGTTATCTCCACTACTGTTTCGGATTTTGTCCCTACCGGCATAATAGCCGTTGGCGGCAAATACTATGTGGCAGGCTTTTCCGGATTTACACCTGCTGCTTCTGAGGATGAAACCGACACTTGCTCAAAAGTTTCAATTCTCGTTTCTGAAGACGGTCAAAACTGGTCTGAAACCGCATCTCTTCCTGCAGACGGCGGATTTGCAAAGATTGCTTTCTGCCAAAAGGGTGATTATATCTACTTGTTCGGTTCTCCTGTTGCAAGCGGCTCAGTAAATACATTTGTTGCCAGAGTTGCCCAATCAAATATTGGCAATTCAGCAGAATATGAATATTGGGATGGGGAAACTTATGTGAAGAATGTTCCAAGTGTTGCAGCCAGCATATTCTACGGTCCAACTGACTGTATGAGTGTAGTTTATAACTCCGAGAATTATGCATTTATGGCTGTATATCGTTCTTTTGCTACCGACCAGCTCGTATATCGTGATGCCGGTCTTGCTGAAGGCGAGTGGAGTGGAGAGAAACTGCTTGTGGCAGATCCTGAGAATGCCAAGCTCTATGCTCCTCAGGTTGTTGTCAACTCAAGCAACAAACTCGTGATGATTGCTTCAGCACAATAAACCGATGAACAGGCGCTTCATAATTTCTCTGCTTGTCTTTTGCTGTAGTTTTTTCGGGTGCAGCAAGGGTGATCAAGTATCACAGGAACAAAACTATACCATAGGTTTTTCGCAGTGTGTGGATGATATGTGGCGTCAAATGATGATGATACAGATGGAGGCCGAGGCTACAAAATACCCTGGCCTTCATCTTACTATCAAAGAAGCACACGGCGATACCGGAAAGCAGATTGAGCAGATAGATGAACTCATTGTTGCAGGAGTGGACCTTTTGATTGTCTCACCCAATGAATCCGGACCTATAGCTCAGATTGTGGAAAAGGCCTATTGTAATGGCATACCGGTGATAATTTGGGACAGGAAAGTAGATACTGACGAATATACGACATTCATAAGTGCAGACAATTATGCAATTGGGCACGATGTCGGAGAGTATATTCTGTCTGAAATACCCGTTGGGGCATCTATTCTCGAAATCGCAGGACTGCAAGGTTCTTCTCCGGCGAAAGACAGGCATCAAGGATTTGTGGATGTCATCGGCAACAGTTACAAACTGACCACAATCCGAGGTGACTGGCAACCGGCAGTAGCCAAGGCAAGGGTGGAGGATTTGCCTGACTATAAATGTTTTGATTTGGTTTTTGGGCAGAATGATGATATGGCCATTGCTGCTTACGAGGCAATTCTGGGCAAAGATCCGGATTCTGCATCTCGAATCAAATTCATAGGCATCGATGCAATCGTAGGAGTGGATGCAATCATAGACGGCAGGCTTGACGCCTCTTTCCTGTATCCCCCGGGAGGCGAGTTCGTAATCCAGACTGCGATGAGGATTTTGAAGGGGGAAACTGTCGAGAAGACATACACTTTGAAATCATCAGTCATAAATGCTTCCAATGCTCAGACTCTCAAGTCGCAATCGGAACAGATTTTTGATTATCAAACAAGAATCAACAATCAGAAAAAGGCGTTGGATGACATTCAAAGCAGTTACAAGAGTCTGCTTGTATCTTCAGTTGTTTTGCTTTTGCTTGCAGTTGCATTCCTTATCATCGGTTTCAAGACCTACACAATAAACAGGTCTCTTCATGAGAAGAATGACAATTTGGAGAAAATCAACCGGGAAATCGAAAACAGAACCGACGAGCTTTTGAAAAAGAATGTTGAAATTGAGAATCTTGCCAACCAGAAACTGCAGTTTTTTACCAATCTGTCCCACGAAATACGCACTCCTCTTACACTCATTATAAATCCTCTGGAGAGGATGTCAAGGCAGGAGAAGGATCCTCAACTGAAAAACGACATCTGGACTTTGCAGCGCAATGCCAGGCACCTTCTCAAGATTGTCAATCAGATACTTGATTTCCGGAAGATAGAAAACAACAAAATGACTCTCAATGTTCAGGAAATCGACATAGTCAGTTTTACTGAAGAGATTGTGAAATATTTTGAGACCTATGCAGAATCAGAACATATCGTTTACAGATTCGTGTCAAACTTGAAGAGCCGGAATGTTTGGGTTGATACTGATAAAATGGAGCAGGTGCTCATCAATCTCATCTCAAACGCTTTCAAGAATTCTAAAAAATACGGCATCATAACAGTTTCCATAAATGATGGTGGGGAAACGATTGTAATAGAGGTTCACGATACAGGACGGGGTATGGACCTGAATACCCAAAATCACGTTTTTGACAGATTTTTCAGTGTCGGCAACTCCCAAAGTCACGGTATAGGTATCGGGTTGCACCTCTGCAAGGAATATGTACAGATGCACGGTGGTACCTTGACATTGGAAAGTGAGTTGGGGAAATTTTCTTCATTTTTTGTTACCCTTCAAAAGGGCAGGACTCACTTCCCTCCAGATACCAACTACATCCAAAAACCGATACAGATGGTTAGCGCAGACGATTTCGAACAGACCGGAATAGAAGACTTGCTGTCAAGCAAGTTCAACGAGAAGCTTCTTGTCGCGGAAGATGACCCTGATATAAGGCAATACTTAAAGGAAGAGTTGTCGTCAAATTTCGATATAATTGCGGTCACCGATGGATTGGAAGCCTTGAAAATCATTAACAGTGAGGATGTTTCAATAGTTTTGACAGATGTTTTGATGCCTCATATCAATGGTTTCCAATTATGCAAGGAAATCAAAGGCAATGCGGCCACCAGTCACATCCCTGTTGTCCTTTTGACGGCTATGACGGATGACAGGACTCAGTTGTACAGCATTGCAGAAGGGGCAGATGAATATATACGCAAACCATTCAATATCGACTATGTCAGAGCAAAACTGATAAGTATAATTGTCCGTCGGGAGAAGTCCCGGGTATATTTTGCTAAAAAGATTTACACTGACAAGGTGTTCGATGTATCTTCCGCTTGTGAACCAAGTGCCGAGGAAGCATTTGTGGAACATCTCAATGAATATTTGGAAAAGAATTATGAAAACAGTGAATTGGGTATTGATGAAATGAGTGCGAATTTCAATTTGTCCAGAATTCAGTTCTACAGAAAAGTTAAAGCTATCTTCGGTCTTTCCCCGACCGATATTCTCCGATCTTACAGGCTGATTAAAAGTGCGGAATTGATTAAAGAGAATAGATTGACAATCAGTGAAGTCGCATATTCTTGCGGTTTTTCCTCGCCATCTTATTTTACCAGATGTTTCAAAGACAAGTTTAATATCTCACCATCAGAATTTTCCAGTAAAAATGAAAAATAACAGATCAATCATCAGTCTTTTCTTATTGCTGTTCTTTGTTGCTTGTACCAAAGCCTCTGATGAAAATAAGCCTGAAGACAACACAGATAAAGGTAATACGGAACAACTTCCAGATATTGAAGGGGTTGAATCAATAATGCCTGTAAACTGCACAAGGATTGCAAGGGTTATCGGCAAAACTCCATCTGGTGAAACTATCCCGAATCCGAACCAGACAGCACAGCGTTTTCAAATGGGGTCAACAGACTTTGGAAATATGTGGGATGCCGGGAATGGCAGTGTGTTCTGTGTTTTTGGAGATAATTTTAATTCTTATGGTGGAGATTGGCTATCCAACGCAGTAGCAATAACTACTGACCGGAATCTGGCTGATGGTCTCTATTATGATTCGATGCTGTGGGATAATGACAAAAACAAGAGGAAGGAAATCATTCATCCCGAGGCAGGATGCGTGACTGCAATCCCGACAGGAGGATTCAGTGTCAAGACTGGCAATGGCACGAGACAGTATGTCAATTATATGAGTATTACAGAATGGGCTGTCAACGGCGATAACGACAGTTGGAGTGCAAATTTCAGCGAAATAGTATATTCCGATGACTATGGGAAAACGTGGGTGAAGTCAGGAGTAAAATGGAGTGGCAGCAGCAATTTTGTCCAAATCGCATATGTTGTCAAGGACAAAATGGTGTATATGTGGGGGACCAAGGCCGGCAGACATTCCAAGGCCTGTCTTGCCAGGGTTCCGGAGTCTGAAGTTCTGAACAAGTCTTCATACAGGTACTGGAATGGAGCCGGGTGGTCTGCCAGTGAAGATGAGGCCGAACCTGTGACCAATGGAGAAGTGTCAGAAATGACCGTCAGGTACAACAGCTATTTCAAAAGGTATATGATGATGTATCTGACCGTGAATCAAAGAAAACTTGTATTCAGAGATGCTGAGAGCCCGGAGGGCGAATGGTCTGCCGAGAAGATAGTGCTAGACGGCACATACGGTCCTTCAATTCACCCTTGGTTCTGTGATGGCAACAATCTTTGGTTCGTGTCGTCCACTGTTACTTCAAATCCTGGAGTCAGCTATGATACCTGGCATATATTCCTGTTTCACGCTGATCTCCAACCCGATCCGGATGGATTCAATATGGTGTGGGAAGGTGGCTTCGAGTATGATCCGGAGCAAGGCATTTCGTACCGGACACTTTGGCGGGCAGATGAGGCTTCAACATCACATGCTGCCCATTCGGGGATTAATTCCTGTAAACTGGTCAACAAGACTCCGGGTACGTGGAAGGATGCTTGTGTCCAAACCATAACGGTGCACAGGAATACGGATTACGTGCTCACCGGCTATGCAAAGTCAAATATCAAGGGACACGTCGGAGCATACCTTGGGGCAAGACTTCCGGATGGGACAATCTGTGATACAAACCCTCCGTTGAATCCTAATGAATGGACCCTCATAACCAAGGAATTCAATTCTGGAGACAATACTTCCCTCGATGTCTTTTTTGGTACCTGGGGTGCGGATGACCTGTATGTCCTGGTAGATGACATATGCTTAAAAAAGAAATAATTAACGAGAGTGCAAATGATTGAAACTATAGTGAAAAAGATTGTATGGTCGATGCCATAATTTTGCTCGCACTGTGTTACGAATTAATAACCAAAATGCTTTTAATGTTTACTTAAAATGGAAAAAGATTACTTTTCACCAATTCTCACAGTCAATTTGATTGAGCTTTCCCAAACAATTGCCGGTTCATTCGGAGAACAGGGCTATGCCGGCTCTGCAATGTCCATTGACGAAGAAAATGAGTATTCACTTTAAATATCAGGTATTATGAAGAAGTACATTATAGCATTGTTTATTACAGTTCTGGCGACTGCTTGTGCAAAAGAGCAGGCAATACCTGATAATAATGAGTCTCATCCTATGAATGTGGAAATCATCTGCTCCAATGCGGTAGTGAAGACTTCCATATATGAGGACGGCGGGAAATACCTTCCTGCGTGGGTTTCATCTGATGCAATAGGGGTGTATACTATCTTTGATGCAACAGAGAACAATACCAACAGACGGTTTGCCATAACCGGCCTGACGGGTGACAGGGCAGATGCTTTTGCCGGTACTGTCAACAATAGCGGAGCTGGGGACTACACGTTCTTTGGATATTATCCATTCACGGATGGACAGGTGGCCGGGTCTCATCCAAATGTCATCCTGTCGCTCCCTTCCATCCAGTATCCGTCCTTGACCTCTTTCGACGGCGATGCGGATGTCCTTGTGTCCAAACCTGTGACACGGCAAATAACTGCAGAACAAAGTGAACTGAATGATTTGAACTTTCAGTTTGCCCGGTTGGTTTCCATTCTTAAAATCAATTTGAAAAACATAGATGCTGCTATTGCATCTGAAAAAGTGACAAGTGTCAGGATTTCTGCACCATCATACATTCTGTCTGGAACTTTCTCGCTTAATTTGGCCGAGGGGACTACTTCCGATTGGTCAGGGAACGATTTCGTACAGGCCAATTATACCAGTTCAGCGGCTGCTGATGGATTTACTTCCTGGATTAATGTCAATCCTGTTTGCATCTCCGCAGGAAAGGAATTCATTGTAAGGGTTGCAACTGAATCTCACATCCTTCAGAAAAATATAGTTCTCACCGAAGACTTGAATATGAGAGAGGGCACTATTGTCAGCATTACAGTGGATCTGTCAGGATGCCAGATAAATCCACAACCAACCAAACCGTCAGGAATCAATCTTCTCGGTATTGCATTGGGACAGGATTCCGACGGATTCAATATGTTAAGCGATGGTGGCTTTGAATATTTCAGTGCGGAATCCACAACATATTGGAAGAATCACAGTCTGTGGTATGTCCCTGATTATGTATGGGCTTATGATGATGCTGACATCAAATCGGGAAAGCGCTCCCTTTATGCGGATCTCAACACTCACGATTGGAGGGATGTCGTAATTCAGACAGTTGCGCTTAAGAAGAATACTACCTATGCATTTTCAATTGATATGAAAAAAGCATGGGCTGATGCAAATGTTTTCTTCGGATTCAGAGCATCGGAAATTCACGATTACAATACAAATACGACGGATACGGCCGATTGGAAAACATACACACATGAATGGACTGACGACTCGGATGTACAAGCAAATATGTTTGTTGGAGCTTTCCCTTGGGATAATTTCTGGATAAGACTTGACAATCTGAAACTTGTACCTAAAGATTATACAAGGCCAAGTTATAAGCCTGTCTCGACTTCGGTGGAGCCTAATTTCAATAACAATACCTTTCAGAAACTTGACGATGCCGTCAGAATGGTTCTGTGGCCGATTGGAAATCCGGAGACATCAACTTCATATGGTATTGCTTTGAGTAATGCAAAACTTGATGGCGTGCCTGTGGAAACAGTCTATGCATCTGCAACGGCAAATGAGAATGGTCTTTCAATCGATTCCTTTGCGGGGAACGGTTCCGTGATGCTTTCGTCCAATGAGGGAGCGCATACGGTTGTAGCCTCAGGATTCTCATCATTGGACGGCGGTGTACAGTATGCCTTTTACTATACAACTGACGATGATTATCTGGCGAATGACGATTTTACCGTCAAGGGAAGTTATGTGGCTAAGTCTGTTGATGGTGGTCGCACGTGGACCAAGATTGAGTCGTTGACCCGCGATGCATCAAGCAAATTCGTCAATACTGCTGCTATGGTGGTGGATGAAACGGTTTATGTTTATGGTACTCCTGCAGGAAGAGGGGGCATGGCTACATATCTTGCAAAAGTTCCTCTTGCCTCATTTGAGAATGTGTCGTCGTGGAGGTATTACGATGGCGGTTCTTTTGATGCAACTACTGAAACAGGTGCAGTAAGCATCTTCTATGGACCTACATCTGAAATCAGTGTTTGCTTCAATCCGTGGACATCCAATTATATAGCTCTTTACAGAAGCAGAAGCACCGGAAAACTGGTTTACAGGGAGGCTCAGTATCCTGCAGGGATTTGGACTGGCGAAAAGGAGGCCGTTGCGGATCCGGATGGAGGCTGCTATTGTGCTCCTTCAATAGTCAGATATCCTTCCGGGACGGGAAATAAAGTCTTTGTGATAGTATCAAATATCCAGAATGGCTATACTTTAGGTGGCACCCTTTAAACTGAACTGAATGGACACTTATAGACTTTTCATTACAATATTTGCCCTACTCTTGGTTACATCTTGTAGCCAGGAGTTGGCAGAGGACTTGCTGATTTCCGATACGGAAGTCGTTGCGAACGTCCAAATTTCAGAGATTAACGCCGAGACTGCCGTTTCAAAGGCCTTGCTGGATGGCAGCCACAGGGTCTCCGTATGGGAGGATAAGGACAGAATATCGGTTTTGACATCTTCCAAAAATGCGACTTTTGCACTCGTTTCTGGTGCCGGTTCCACAAGCGGAACTTTCAGTGGGTTGATAAGTGTTTCTTCAGGCTCCTCACTTTGCGCAGTGTACCCTGTGGCCAGTAGTATCAATGGCTTGAAAGCGTCTTTTCAGATCAACACAAATCAGACTCAGATCTGTAGCAATGATTTGTCAGAAAATGACATATATTACTCAAAAACCACAGTGTCAGGAACATCAGTCAGCAGTCTGAATTTGGAGTTTACACCTTTGACCTCCTTGATAAATCTGTATGCCGACCTTTCCAAATATTCCACAGAAAGGATTCAAAATGTGCGGATGGAAACTCCGGGAATACCTTGTTCAGGACTGTTCAGTGCCGATTTTGCGGCATCAGTTCCCAAACTGACTGGAGTGTCGACAAAGGATTTTGTAAGTGTTGACCTTCCCCTTGCTCCCACTTGTGCCGAACCGCTCAATGTCAATTTCTCCATTTCTCCGTGCCGCCTTGAAGATGGTTCCTCGCTCAGGTTCATAGTCACGACAGACAGGAATACTTATCTGTTTGAAAGGAAAATTACCGGCAATATTGAGGCGGGCAAAGCATATTCAGTAAGCCTGGATTGCAATAATCTTTCTGAGTCTTCAATGATTGCAGTAAGGCCACTGCCAGCCCAATATGTTTCAAGAGTTACAGGTGATTCCGAGTCTGGCGACGGCTTGCCAAATCCTACGAATACATATACTCAATATGCTCTCTCGGGAACTGATTACGGTATTATGTGGGAATCGTCCAACGGGTCTGTTCTGTCAGTTTTCGGTGATAACTGGACGGACAAGGCGTTTTCAAGGGGCTGGAAGAGCAATACTATTGGTATTACGACAAATAGGGATTTGGAGAATGGTCTCCGTTTTGACTCTTTTGTGCTGGATGGCGATTCGAGAAAAGAAATTATTCCCCATACACCAGGTGACAATACTTTCTCGCTCATTCCGTCGGCTGCAATCTCCGCAGGTGGAAGGGATTATATTTTGTTCTCAAAACATATAATGAAACCTGAGCCGACAGATCCTGATGAGTATCTGTCTGAATATAGTGAAATAGCCTGGTCAGATGATAATGGACAGAATTGGATCAGGTCCGGTGTGCAATGGAATGGAAACAGTAATTTCGTCCAGGGAGCCTATTTTAAGCAGAATGGGTTTGTATATTTTTACGGAATCCCGTCCGGGAGAAAAGGCAGTGTAAAATTGGCCAGGGTTCCGCAATCCTCTATTCTGACCAAATCGGCTTACACATATTGGACTGGTCAAGGATGGTCGTACAATGAAAATGATGCCGTGGCCATTACAGATGGGCCTGCAGGTGAACTTACTGTTTTTTATAATGCCTATTACAATCGCTATATAATGATGTATCTGTCGGTCAACCGCAGGGCAATTGTGCTCAGGCAGGCACTCTCTCCTGAAGGCGAATGGAGCGGCGAACAGATTGTGCAGGAGGATACCGGCGAAGGTTTATATGGTCCAAGCGTGCATCCGTGGGGTAAAGATGGCCAGGATATATATTATGTCACCTCCCACGCTATGAGTTTTGACAAGTCAAAGACGTTCTGGAATGTATATTTGATGAAAACAACTCTCGAGCCTGATACGAATGGTTTCAATATGGTTTCAGAGGGTGGTTTTGAGGATTATCCTGACAGAGCTCTAGACTACAGGTCATATTGGTATTTTGCTCCACTTTCCGGGGATTGTAAATATGTGGCCGAAAGGAATATGGTGAATTCCGGTGATGTAGCTCTCAAGATAGAGAACCCCAAGGATAACTGGATACAAACTTTCCAATCGGTTTCAGTCAAGCCAAATACTTATTATGTTATGTCTTGTTGGGCAAGAACCAGTTTGGCAAACAGCCGTTCCCTTTTCTTGTGTGCGAGAAACAGTGACAATACGAAGGAAATATCGAACACCAATCCACTATTGACAAATACGGAGTGGCGCAGAGTTGAATTGGAATTCAATTCCGGTTCCAATGCTTCGGTATTTGTTTTCATAAATACACAGGGTTGGACAACATCGGATGGAGAAGTCTTGAGCATATATATTGACGACATCTGCATCAGGCCGAGACTTTAAAGGCTGAAAGCCGATACTTGAGGATTTGCTTGTCAAATCCTCAAGTATAATAGGGGCAGAGTCCCTAGGCATAGATTCGGGTGCTGTGCACCCGGAGTCCCTTCGTCCACGCAAAAAGGCCAGCCAAAGCTGACCTTTTTGTGCGGGCAACAGTATTGCGGAAGAAAGATTCGCGCTCGAGCGCGACGGCGGGAGCCGTGTATTTGCCTATGAAATAGTCAAATACGGAAGGCGGAGCGGTATAATTGCCATTTTTGGTTGGTGATCATGACAAAAATGGTTGGTGGGAGTGGGGAAATTTCCCCACTCCCACCAACCATTTTGCGACGTTTTTTAGGGGGTCTCAATCCTTAGATTTTTTCTCATCGTTGAAGAACAGATACCAGTGTAAAAAATTATCAACACGAGCTTCCGATAGACCCCGATGGATTCTCAACTGGTCTTTTATATGTCCGAAAAAAGCCTCAATAGCATTTGTAGTCTTGGGTAGGTCTGGATAGTCAATGTATTGAAATAAATTAGGCAGCGCCCTTTTGAGATGTACGAAGGCTTTTCTCAAATCATTATGCAAAAAATAAGTTTGATGGCTGCTCTCCAATGTGCCTTTTGCGCAGACCCATTCTTCATTCTCTTCCCTCCAATTTTCAAATAACTTTTCCCACCATAATCTGTCGTTTGCCGTCTTGACATTTGCCAACCCTATCACCAAACTTTTCAATGATTTTCCCTCCGGTGTTCTAGGATGAAGGGTTATTTGCGATAGGCACTCCCGTTGAACGTGCACTACACATCGTTGTCTGGGCACTTTTGGGAACACATACTCCACCGCTCTTATAATATTGTCACTGCCATCGGTGGTTATACCTTGAACTTTGAATCCAAGATTATCTCGTATGTTGATTAGGTCGCTGGCAATCTCGTTCTGCTCTTCGGTTTTCGTGAAGCGATAAAATATCGTCCGTTTCAGATTCTCTGCCCTATACACTATGAGGCAATGGTTGTCTGAATAATAGGTGCCATCTATCAACAAGAAGATTGGCTGAGATGTTTTGGTGGTCCAAGTTGGCGCTTCGTCCAGATACTCATCAAACCATCGGTGGAGCTGTCGAGTGCTATATTGTAAGCGGTAACTTTGCATCAGCGGAAATCGGAAGTTTTAGTTTCGGCAGAAAT
>CAMCFO010000032.1 GCA_945874155.1 uncultured Bacteroidales bacterium | reverse complement strand
CAAGACATTTCTTCTCCCACTCCCCACTGAACTCCGGGAATCTCAAAGCTGGAACTTTGAAGATGCTGGCTCTTGACGGCCCTTATATTTCATAGTATATAGACTTAATTATTACATAGTTATGACAGAGAAATCAATTAAAGAAGTTTCTGACCTCTGGAAGAGGGACAAGAAACAGTATGTGAAGCAGTCAACATACGCTGCTTACATCTTAATCCTAGAAAATCATATCCTGCCTGCGTTTGAAGGCAATACGACAATCAGCGAGGATGATGTTCAGGCGTTCGTATTCAACAAATTGGAATCCGGCATGCGCCAGAAAACGGTACGAGACATTGTGATTGTGCTGAAGATGGTTGTCAGGTATGGGGCAAAGCTCGGACTTGACTGGAAATCAGATTGGCAGCTCCATTATCCTACATCACAGGGCAAAGATGCAATAGAGGTGCTTAGCATTGAGAATCACCGGAAGATCATGAACTACATTCAGGGGAACTTTACGTTTAAGAACCTGGGCGTGTATGTGTGCTTGTCGTCGGGACTGAGAATAGGGGAGATTTGTGCTCTCAAATGGGAAGACATTGATGTCCGCGAGAGTGTGATACATGTTCGCCGGACGCTGGAGCGGGTGTATGTGATGGACGAAGAACCCAGAAGGACGGTCCTGATAGAGGGAATGCCGAAAACCGCGAACTCGGTTCGCGACATTCCCATAACGAAGAACCTGATGAAGATGCTGAAGCCGTTGTGTGGCATTGTCAATCCGGACTACTATGTCCTGAGCAATGAGAGCAAGCCGATCGAGCCTCGGACGTACCGGAATTATTACAAAGCGCTGATACAGAAGCTTGGAATACCGAGAATCAAATTCCATGGACTTCGGCATAGTTTTGCGACCAGATGCATCGAGAGCAATTGTGACTACAAAACAGTGAGCGTGCTGCTGGGCCATTCAAACATCGGTACGACGCTGAACCTGTACGTGCATCCGAATCTGGAGCAAAAGAAGAAGTGCCTGGACAAAGCGTTCAAGTTCATGAAGTAGGAGGCTCACCCTCAAGCATCTGGCATGACCTGCCGGCGGACATTTGGCGTAGATCTGAGTTGTCTTGACATTGGCGTGGCCAAGAAGTTTAGAGACGGTGTAGAGGACGGAGGTCGGACAGTTCCATAATTCATTCATTTTTTCAAGGCAAAGATATGAAACACTTTTGAAAAGCGGATTTCACACGAAAAAGTCAGCCAAAATCCACTTCTTAGCGTGATTTTGGCTGAGATTTTATTTTTCTGTTTTTCTCTTATAATTATCCAACGACTCTCCACTCCTCAATCCGCCTGTTGGCAGTTGAGAAACTTGCGCCGATCTTGAAAATTTTTCGGGAATCATCGGCGAATGGCTTCGCATAGCCCTTGTCCTCGATTTGCTGCAATGCGGCATCGGCTGTGTTGTCAATTTTCAGCTCAATGATGTATATGTAGTCCTTCGTCTGGAGAAGCAGGTCGATTCTGCCGTTGCTGGTGCTTCGCTCCGCCTGGACATATTCTCCGAGCAGTTCCATTATGATGTACATCGCATATTGGAAATTCTTCTCGGAGTCGCCTTGAATTTGGTAGGTGGTGTTTGCGAACAGGGCTTCAAGAATCTTCATAAACGTAACAGGGTCACCTGCTCTAAGGGCTCTTGCCAGTTTCGAGGTCGTCGTGTTCCCCTCTGCCGGATTGACGGGGACATAATATGAATAAATGAATTTGAGGAAACCGTTCTTGACTTCTTTGTTCGGGAAGCCGAGAGTATATTCCTGAAATTCCTTGTCATAATGCTTGATTGTCAGGTAGCCTGTCTGGAAGAACAGTGGCACCGGCCTGTTCATAATGTCCTGCATCCCGTTAAGGTCATCGGAAGCCACTATCACATTGTCCGACAAGGTGGTCACATCAAATGATGTCTGCTTCATCACATTGACCAAGAGTGTAGGCGTTCCGGTCTCAAACCAATAGTCTCTGAACTTGTTGGCGCTGAATGTGTTCAGCAGGCTGAACGGGTTATACATTCCTATGGAATCCTCGGAAAAGTGATAGCCGTCGTATGTCTCCTTCAGTTTTTCGTAGCAGGCCTCCACACTTGATTCTTCAGCCTTTGCAAGGGATGCGACACTCTCGTCGAAATATGCGTGGAGGTCATCTTCCGAAATTCCGCATATATCCGAGTATTCTGAATCCATCGATATGTCCCGAAGGTTGTTGAGAGTGCTGAATACGCTCAATTTGCCAATCTTCGAGACGCCCGTCAGGAAGCCGAAACGGATTTGGCCGTCCTTGGCTTTCAGAACACTGTAGAATCCCTGAAGGGTCTTTCTGTAATAATCGGTAAGCTCCTCATTGCCAAGGTTGTTCACAATAGGCTTGTCGTACTCGTCAATCAGGATGACGACCTGCCTGCCTGTCTTGTCACAGGCTGCATCGATGATGTCGTTCATTCTGGCAGAGCAATCGTCATATTTTCGGTTGACTCCGTATCGCGCCTCCCAATTGTTCAGATGCTGGTCCAATACCACATCAAGGTCTCCGGGTATCATATATCTACCGCTGTTGAGGTCCAGATGAAGTACCGGATATTCAATCCAATCCTTCTCCAGCTTCTCCAACGCCAGCCCCCGGAACAGTTCCTTCTTTCCCTTGAAATATGCCTCCATCGTGGATATGAGAAGACTTTTGCCGAACCTGCGGGGACGGCTTAAAAAGTAATATGTACCGGAGTTTGCCAGTTTGTGAATCAGCGAGGTCTTGTCCACATAAACATAGCCTCCTTCACGGAGTTTTTCAAAATTCTGTATGCCGATAGGGTACAACATATCTGTTAGCTTTAACGGCAAAGATACAAATTAACCAGAATTATTCATAAACCCCACAAACTTTTCTCATCGGTCATTCAGCACCGCTAACAGAAATCTTAATGTGGTGATGATTTGTATGCTTAGGCTCCTGATGCCGTGACTCCGAACAATGAATGTCTAATGGAAATGAATAAATTATTGCCGAAAATGCTTAAATTTGGGGAAATTTTGATGACTATGGAACCTGAAAAACAGATTCATAACAATAAGGTCGGTGCAATGAAAGCCAAGGATGCCAATGTCAACGACACAGCCTTCCTCTGCGGCTATTTTTCCATAGACGGGAAAATCTTGTCGAATATCACCAAAGGGAAAAGTCCCGACAGCCTTAAGGAATGGACTCCCTTGCATTATTCCGGGCAGCAGACTGCTCTGCTCTCCAATTTCTACTATCCTGAATTTGTGGAATTTTGCACTGAAGTCAGACAAAGCTACTCGCTCCGGGTGAACCGTCAGGTCAGCATTCCTGCGGGCCGGGACGAGAGATGCAGTTTCCGGGTTGAGGATATCATATTCGGGATTTATCCCTATGACATAGTGATGTTTTCCATTCGTATCGAATTTGCTGATACTGACTTAGATAAACTGTTGTCTGCGCTTTCCCGCCTGCGCAATTGCTGCTTCTACGATGGAGCCGGCCTGGATGAATTCATATCAGTCTGCATAGACCCGTTGAAGAGGCTGTATTGCGTATTGACCGGATGTGAGACCGCTCCGGACGCCAACTGCCTCGTGGAAAATGGCAACAAATTCAAACTCTTCCACATTGTCGAGTCCGGTGACCTATCCGATGAATTCCTTTATTCTTGCGCCACACTCAGCCGCTACGAGCCCGACTCGCCTTTTTCCGCCAGCCGCGAGTATTTCGAAAAAACCATAGCAGAGTCCCGCCTCAACATATTCAACAACTGGAAGGCTCTTATGCTTCTGGACACGGTAACATTCTGTGCCAAAGAACTTTCCGAATTCACTAAAGGCATATGGACCAACGATTATTTCGGGATGATCTATCTGTATGAACTCTATCGCAAGACCTATCTGTATCGTCAGAACCTGCTTTTCCGAAGCCGTAGGGAAAGTCCGGAAGTGCTTCACGAACAGCTCAAATACTTCGAGCGCAAATACACCTTCAGCAGCATCAGCTACAATTTCCTGCCCAACGATGTGGACAAGGTCATTGAGCAAGGGCTTGGAACTGCGAAGGTGGAGAGGGATGTGTACCGCGTCATAGACCAGGAAGTGGAATCCAAGAGCGCCGAGAGGGAGTCCCGCAGCAATGTTTTCCTGACCTTCCTCACCTGTGTGGCCTCACTCTCAGCCGTCTGGGACATCAGTTGCATGGTGGACGCAATGGTCAATTATGAAGTTGCATTTCATTATTCCACAGTAGGTTACAGAGCCGTGGTGTCTGTTCTGATAGCCATCATCCTCATAGTCCTGCTCATAACCCGTTATAAGAAAAAGTGATGCTTCCACACACCCTGTCCCATCCCTATGACCAGTTTCTCAAGCACCGGGATGCAGCCCAATGGTCCAAGGCTGCCAATTACCTGCTGGATTTCTTTGAGGCTGGAGTGCAATATGTGTCCGTCGTCCTGCTCGGTCTGCTGCGGGATGAGGTTCTGAAGTCGGGCTATGTCCCGGGGGACAATGTCACTAAAGTTGTAGCCAAAATTGACGGCAAGCGACCTCTCTCAATGGGAGACTGGTGCAACGACATCCTGCCTCCCCTTGTGAGGGAAATTGCTGCCGTGCTGCCTGAACATCCCTTGAGCCGTACACTGCCTGAGGTGGTGGGGAAGAAACGCAATATCTTCCTCGGTTCGAAGGCCGAGAAGAGCATAGTGCAGGTGAGAAACGAATACAAGGGGCACAGTACCACCCTGTCGGAGTCCATCTATGCCGAGGTGGTGGATATGCTGCTGCCCAGGGCCGAGAAATGGATCGCTGCCCTGCAGCCGCTACAGGATTATGTGCCTGAAAATCTCGAACCTCTGGTAAGGCACGATTCCCAAGGTCACGAATACGTCTTCCAGTCGCTCAAGGAAGAGTCTGTGTCCTATATTTCAGTGGACGAGGATGCCCTGACCTATATCGGCGAGGATTTCAATGAGGCCTTCGATGCCTGGATGCAGACTCTGGTGCCGTCCTTCGACATTTCCAAGGATTTGAACTGGGAGGAGTATGTCTGTCTCACACACGGAGTCTCGGCCCGGTATCTGGAGCGCATCTATGCCCAGAAAAAGTACAACAGGGAACTTTTCGTGGACCGGGAAGCCTTGAACGGGGCCTGGTCCGACTTTCTCTCATCCGACAAAACAATTTTTCCTCTGCTGGGAGAGGCCGGTCAGGGCAAGACCAACCAGCTCTGCCATTGGACTGAAACTTTGAGCGAGGCGGGGGAGGCCGTGATGATTTTCGCAGGTGCCGATTTTGCAGACATCAGTTTGACGGACCATCTGAGGGAAGTTTTCGGCCTGTCGCGGCGCAAGCCCCTGAGCCGTCTCACCGACCACTTGCACAAGGTCGCCGCAGAATCCGGGCACAATGTCCATATATTTTTCGATGCAATCAACGAGTGCATAGCTTATCCCGGTCTGGAAAATGCAGAAGATGGGCCTTTGATGCTCTTCCGTGAAATCTGTTCCATATTCGCCAAACCTGAATACACCCATTTCAAGCTGCTTTTCACCTGCCGCAACTTCACCTGGCATCAGACTCTGGTGCCTCAGCTCAAACTCATAGACTCCTCGATGTTTTACGGCAGGGGAATGGAAGATGAATTGTCCGTGAGGGGCTTTTCGGACAGGGAGGTGCAGAAGGCCTATGGCATCTATGGTGAGCTCTACCAGATGGAAACCCGTTTCGAGGAGCTGCGCCGCAATTGTGTGATACGTCTGAAAGACCCTCTGCTGCTCAAGATTGCCTGCACGAACTATTTAGGGAAGAAACTCCCCACTGACAATGCCGAATATTGTTCCATTGCGATGTGGGACAGGATGATGGACGACATTTCCCGTTCCTATGCAGGACGCCGTCAGAAGGAAATCATTATGCAGGTGGGGGACTGGATGCTACGTTCATATAAGGACGGAATTGCCTGTGACTCCGTATATGCCAGCCGCCTCAAAACTGCATACACCGCAGCGGACGACCCTCTCCACGACATTGCAGCGCTTATGTTCAAGCGGGACGGCATAAGCATAGCCTTTGCCGAATTGCTCAACAAACCGGAACGCCCGATAATGAGGATGGTGGACAATGAGAAAATCCAGTTCATCTATGAGCGTTTTCTGGAATATGTGATGGCGCGGGCATATTATGAGCGTGAGTCAGAGCAAGGCAGAATCACAGCCTCCCGTATAATGGAAACAATGTCCAAGGCTGCTCTGAACGAGGTGTTTATGGAGACTCTGTCCACTGTGTTGCTGATGGATTATCTGCACAGCGGAAATGCCGACACCATAATTGAATTATTGAATGAACACGGGGACAATTTCCTTGTGATGTCTCTCGTGTCGGACGTGATGAACCTTATGGTGCAGGAGAACTACGAGAAGCAACTCTTTGATATTGAGCGGATTCTGCTGTCTGTTCCGGATCAAGAAACAGCGTCCAAGGTTAAGGAATATAATGCCGTTTGCGCCAAGATCAGTGCGAACAAGGCGGATTCGGAGGTGATTGCTGCCCATCAGAGGCTTTCCGCATCGCTCAGGCCGCATATCCGCAGGCGTCAGTTGGCTTCTGCCACTCTGATGAACGGAATTTTCCTCTCGGACTTCCACAACGAGTCCCTGTATGCAGAAGACCCGTTCTCGCTTTTCAGCCTGATTATGGATGAGAGCATAAATGAGGTCCGTGACAACAGCTGTATGCTGGTCTATTACCTTTATGGCAAGACACACACCTCCAGCCACACCCCCTTGCGCAGGAATGTCACGGAGCAGATTGTGGACTGGATGATAGACACGGCAATCTCGTCTTCCCTTGTGAAGACCGTGGCTGTGGGCCGTTTGCGTTCCCGTGCCGTGACTCTCCTCGAGGCTGCGGTGCGGATGGAGGTGCTGATGATGATAGACACTCTGCTCGCCGGTGGGGACAATGCAAGAATTCTGGAATATCTCGCCGACATACGCAGGATTTTCAGCCATTTCACCTTGAAGTTCAGGCTATTGAAAGTCCTTATGCCTTTCTTCGACTGGATTATGCGCCGTCAGTTCACCTTCCAGTCGGCCTATGTGAACAATGTCATTGAATATCAGTCTTTCTGGGACACGGACGTGACTGCCCCGGAACGCGAAGAAGGGCGCTGGAGCCGGAGCGATTTCAAGGATATGGCCCAGTTCATCACCCAGTATTCCAAATACTATTCTCCGGATGCGCCCTGTAGTCCTTCCGATGCTCCGGATTTCAGACCGTATCTGGACCGTATTCTGTTGGCCTACAAGACTGGGGACAGCCTGAGTTATTTCGTGCTTGAGCGCATACTCGTCATTATGGCAGTCTGCGATTGGGAGAGTGTGAAACCGGTTATGGAGCATCTGCGCTATGACGGCTACGACAAAACCGAATGGTTTGACTACACACAGATGTCCGTGATTTACACCCTCTACCAGATGGGTATGAAGATGGAAAAACTGCCGGACTTTGTCTGGAATATGCTGGAGGAATGGTGTGTGGACTGGACTAGGCGCTGCCGGGGCTATTTCAAGGGCCGCAACAGTGCAGTGGCAAATTCCATAGGACTCTACAAGAGGAATGTTATGACCTGGTATGCAATGGTTTATGCCCATAGGAACGGGGATGCCGCAGACCCGTCCGGCCGTAGTGTTCCAGCTTTCAGGCAACTAATTGACGAAGCCCTGCGCAACCGGGACAGAGAGTTGCTCATTCATCTTATCAACAATATTTCGGAACTGATTTCTGATTCCGGCTATGTGAACACTGCCCTCGACTTGCTCAAGACCGTGATGGAGGGGATACCTGATAAGGCCGTATTGGAGAGTTTTGCCATCCGGGAAGAGGAAAGGTATCCCGAGACCTCGGAGGATATCATAGCATTGATAGGCAAGGTCCTGACTACTGCAAAGAACTATTTCCCTCGGGAGGTGAACCAGTTCCTGAAGAAGGATGCCCAGGCGCTGACTTTCCCGGGGCTTGCCCATTATAAGGATGAGATTTTGAGCTTCAATCCAGGGGGTGAACGTCTTTCGGACCTGTTTACGCACAAATTCGGCAATTTTGTCATCTGGTCGCTCATCCACGAAAAGGTAATCGATGAGGTGGCGTCTGAAATACTCGAGGCTGCGGCTTCGGCCAAGGATTGCGTGAAGTGGTTCGACAAGAGCGTTCGCATAGTATTCCGTTGGACCTTTGATGTGAATTTATGAAAAAGTTTTTGTTTGCATTGATTGCAGTTGCCTCATTTGCGACACTCAATGCCCAAAGTTCAGAGAAAATGAAAGTTGTTGCACACAGGGGTGGAGCCCTGATTGGAAATGAGAATACTCTCTCTGCATTTGAAAGCGGAATCCGCGCAGGGGCCGACTTGATTGAATTGGATGTACACCTGACTGCAGACTCTGTTGTGGTGGTGTGTCACGATCCCACATTGAACCGCACCACAGACCGTAAGGGTAGGATTTGCGACCTCACACTGGAGCAGTTCAAACAGGCGAGGGCTCTGGACCGTGAGACCGGGAAACCGACCGATGAGGATCTGCCGACCTTGGCCGAGGCTCTTGACCTTATCAAGGGACGGGCCGGTGTGCTGCTGGAAATCAAGAAGTTCCGCAAGGGGAAATATGATGGGATTGAGGAAAAGGTGCTCAAACTCATAGAAGAGAAGGGGATGCACGATGATGTGATCTGCCAGTCCTTCGACGATGAGGTAATCGAAAAAATTCACAGCCTGGATCCTTCAGTGAGGGTGGAGAAGCTGATTTTCTGCACCCTGCCGTTCGGAAACTGCTTTGACACAGGCTTCACGAGTTTTTCCTTCGAAAAATATTCCTACTGCTCCTCAATCAATGTCTATTACAAATTCGCTTCTGATGCATTCATAAAGCAGTGCCACAATGCGGGACTTGAAGTTAAGGTTTGGACCGTCAATGAGTTGAAGAACCTTAATCCGAATGTGGATGGAGTCATTACCAACCGCCCGGACCTGTTCCGCAAGCACCTGGATGCACTTGCGGAGTAAAGCACCCGGATGCGCTTGCAGAGTAAACTTGACAGGCAGTCCTACAGAAACTAAGTTTTTGAGGATTACTAGCCCAAGAAGGAAATCAGCACGCCCGCAGCAACTGCCGAACCGATGACCCCTGCAATGTTGGAGGCCATACAGTAGTTCAGTACGTGGTTCTTAGGGTCATACTTGGTGCTGATGCCATTGCAGACACGGCTGGCCATAGGTACGGCAGAAAGTCCGGTGGCACCGATGAGAGGATTGATCTTCTTCTTGGAGAACAGGTTCCAGATTTTCACCATCAGGATACCGCTGGCAATGCTCAGGGCAAAGGCACAGAAACCACCCACAATAATCCCCAGAGTCTGCAGGTTGAGGAAGGCGTCCACCGTCATAGTGGCTCCCACGCAGAGTCCCAGGAAAATCGTTGCGGCGTTCATAAGGCCGTTGCTCGCCACATTGAAAAGCCTCGACGTATCTGCCCCGATTTCCTTGATGAGATTACCGAACATCAGCATACCCACAAGTGGCACTGCAGTAGGGACGAAAATCGCCACGATGGTGGTCACGGCAATGGGGAAGATAATCTTCACCGCACGCATATTCTTGATATTCAGCTTGTCCGGATAGAGCTTGTCCTGTTCCTTCATATTTATCATCAGCTCCTTCTTCGTGCAGGTGAGTTTCACCACAAGAGGGATGATTACCGGCACCAGGGCCATATAGCTGTAGGCTGCAATGGCAATGGGACCGAGCAGATGCGGCGCAAGCTTGATGGTTGTGAAGATTGCCGTAGGACCGTCTGCTCCTCCTATAATACCCAGAGAAGCCGCTTCCTGAGGTGTGAAACCGAGCGCAAGGCTCACCAGAAGCACAGCAAAAATACCGAACTGGGCAGCTGCACCGAAAATCGCGAGTTTGAGGTTCCTCAGCATAGGCCCGAAATCCGTCATTGCGCCCACTCCCATAAATATTATAGGTGGCAAAAGTCCGGTTTTGATGAGTCCATAGTAGAGGTAGTTCATAATTCCGAACTCGTGTGCAATTTCGTGCAGAGGCATTTCCCAGATATTCTTGAGAGTTCCGTCCGCAAGTTTCACCATTCCGCTTGCATCTGTCTGTATCACACCCATTTCTCCGCCCGGAAAGTTTGCTATCAGCACTCCGAATGCTATGGGGATGAGCAGCAGCGGCTCGTATTTTTTCACTATGCCCAGGTACAGCAACCCGAAGGCCAGCAGGTACATAAGCAGGAAAGTCGGCTCCGCAATCAGGTCGCTCAGAGCTGTCATTCCGTAGAGTTTCCTCAGAGTATCAAGAAATCCTTCCATTATCCTCTTGTCATTTTGATGATTATGTCGTCTTCTTCAACAGTCTCGCCGTTGTGGGCAAGTATTTCCGTGATGGTTCCGTCAAAATCGGCGCAGATGGCATTGTTGATTTTCATCGCTTCGATATAGCAGAGCACATCGCCACGCTTTACCTTGTCACCCACCTTGCGTGGAGTCTCCTGACTGTCTTTAGTGAGGAAGAACTTTCCGGAAATAGGCGCAGGAACACCCTCGGAAGGACCGGCTGCAGGCGCGGCTGAAGGGGCCTGACTTGCCGCAGGGGCAGTCCCGTCATAAGAAATATCCAACTTGTAGAGCTGACCGTTGAGGTTCACAGTGATGCTTGAAGGCAGTTTGGCTGTGCCGGTGCTTTCCTTCGCAGCCTTGCGCTTTGCAAGGTCAGCCTCGAATTCAGCCTTTGCCTGTCCGCTCTTATATGCCTCATACTGAGTCGGATGCATAGCATATTCAAATAGTTCCTCATCATCCGGACCAAGTTCCCAGCCCTTCTCCTTCATCTTTGCACGGAATTCCTCGAGACAGTCAGGGTAATTGTCCTGAGGGTCGCTGTCCACGAATTTGCGGCCCTGGGCTGCTGCAAGTTCCTTGATTTCATCGTCCACCTCGCCAGGCAGTTTCCCGGCCTTGCCGAGCACCATATCCCAAATCGTGTCCGGGAACATCTCCCAGCGCTTCTTGCCCTTTTCCATAAGGGTCACGTTCATCAGTGCAAGGTTCTTCACATATTGAGAGAAAGGAGTCACGAGTGGAGGGTAACCCACCTTTGGCCAGACATAAGCCACCTCATCGAAGAGTTTCACCAGCAGGTCGTCAGTGCTGAGCTGAGGCTGCCCGTTCTTCACCTTCCATTTGTTGAGGGATGAAAGATTTTCCTCAAGGTCGGTCATAAGTGAGCCCATCATACCTCCCGGCAGTCCCGGCTTGATGAGAAGGGAATTGTTCAGACGGTTCAGAGGAGGGCAGTAATAGCCCAGGAAATCGTCCATCATCTCCTGAATGAGCGTGCGGGCCTGCATATAGGCTTCCATATTGATGTCCTTCACCTTGAATCCGGCATCCTTGAGCATTTCCTGCACTGCAATCACGTCTGCGTGACCGGTGCCCCAGGCGAGCGGAGACATAGCCACGTCCACATAGTCGCATCCGTTCTTGCAGACCTCCAGTATGGAAGCCATATTGAAGCCCGGACCTGCGTGCGAGTGGTACTGAACCGGGATGTCCGGAGCAATTTTCTTTATTCCGCCCACAATCTTGCCCAGGCTGTCCGGACGTCCGATGCCCGCCATATCCTTCAGACATATTTCATCTGCTCCCGCTTCTATAAACTGCTTTGCCAGAGCTACATAGTATTCCACAGTGTGAATAGGGGAGTGGGTGATGCAGAGGCTGGCCTGGGCAATCATCCCGGCTTCCTTCGCGTATCTGATGGAAGGAATGACGTTGCGCGGGTCGTTCAGGCCGCAGAAAATACGGGTTATATCGGTGCCCTGGGCCTTCTTCACCTTATAGAAAAGCTGGCGCAGGTCCTTGGCGCAAGGGCTCATTCTGAGACCGTTGAGTGCGCGGTCCAGCATTTGGGTCTGGATGCCGGCTTCCCGTAAGGGCCTGGTCCATTCGCGTACTGCTTTGTTCGGGTTTTCTCCGAAGAGCAGATTCACCTGTTCAAACCCGCCACCATTGGTTTCGATGCGGTCGAAACAACCCATCTTGACGAATACAGGTGCAATTTTCAACAACTGGTCCACGCGGGGCTGGTATTTGCCTGCGCTTTGCCACATATCTCTGAATACGAGACAGAGTTTGATTTCCTTTGCCATATTATAGTTTCGTGATTTTTGTCAATTTTCCCTTTCCATCGGTCAGTTGGGCAACGGCTGCCTCGAAAACTGCCGTATAGTCCTCTCCGGTTGGTGCCTTCTTCTGTTCCTCTTCCGGAGCGATTCTGTTTATGAGTCTGATGAGCAGACGGCTGCCTGTTATTACAATGACGAGAATGAGGAACACCGTAATCATTCCTACAAGCATCAGCTGCAATCCTAATCCAAAATTTTCCATAAATCGAATTTCTAAAATCCTCCAAAAGTATGAAATTTTCCCGGTTTTTCCAATATTTTATCTACCTTCGCGGGCATTAAAAATGAAGAAAAAGATGAAATTCAGAAAATTTTGGGCGGTAGCAGCCTGTGTGATTGCGGTTTCCTGCAATGGTAAGATTGACAATCCGGACAATGGTAATAATACGGACAATTCCGGCAACAATAATGAAAATGAGCCTGGCGTAAATGCCGTGAACCTTTCTGCATCCGGGACGGCGAACTGCTATGTGATAGATGCAGCAGGTGAATACGCCTTTGATGCAAGTGTCCGCGGTAACGGCGCATCCTCCCAGGGTTTGGAAATTCCGCAACCGCTTTCCCCCTCATCGGCAAAACTTCTTTGGCAGGACAGCAAATCAATGATTTCCAGTGTCTCCCTCAGTGGTACAAGAGTGGTTTTCACGGCCGGAAGCAAGCCCGGCAATGCAGTAATCGCCGTGGAAAATGCATCTGGCGAAATCATCTGGAGCTGGCATATCTGGCATCCGGAAGAACCCGTCTCCGGACTCACAACCTCCAAAGGTTACACTCTTATGAATATGAACCTGGGCGCGATGTCCACGGAATTGGGTCTTCCTGCCTATGGACTGCTCTACCAGTGGGGCCGCAAGGATCCTTTCCCCGGCTCTCCTGTGTCTTCAGGCGGAACGGTATCCACCACCAATGCCCCTGTTTATGACATTGACGGGAACGAGGTCAAGATTACCGCATCCTCTATGTCCACTTCCACTTCCAACACTCTGGCCTATTCAATCGCGCACCCGACCATTTGTCTGAGCAACGGTGCGACAGGCAACGGAGACTGGTTGTCGGCTGGGAAATCCTCTCCGGCTCTTTGGGGCAATCCGGAAGGAGGAGTTACCGAAGATGGCAAATATATCAACAAGGGCAGCAAATCCGTTTATGACCCTTGTCCGCCGAACTGGATGGTGCCGCCGGCTGAGTTATACTCCACTTTTACCGCTTCCGGGCAATATGCGTGGGTGAACCTCGGTTCAGATGGAAATCCCACGACAGACGAGGTCGGCAATATGTCCGTTTCCAATTTCTATGAAGAAGACAGTTTCAATGTTTGCGACCTCAACGGGGACGGCATGATTACTATGCAAGACTATAGCAACGGTTGGGTTTTCGTTTTGGGCCCTGCAGAGTCTTCCTATTTTCCTGCCTCCACCCGCTACGACGGTACCTACGCAATGTTTATGGGGTCAATGGTGGGCCTCTGGGGAAATTATTGGACCAATGCCCCTTCTGTTCAAAGCAACGGCACTTCCGACTCAGCCATAGCAATGGGTTTTGCTGTTAAGGATATGTACGGAAAGACCAACATTTCCATCTCTCCGAACGCAAGCGGACCAAAAGCCAACGCCTTTGCTGTCCGTTGCATAAAAGAATAGTTTATGGGTGCAATATTGCGGATTTGATGTCTGCAAGATAATTCATCTAATAGTTTTTCGTATATTAGATGCTGTATAAAAAGGAATCCGGCTTTTAGGCTTACAATTCGTAACCAAAAAGCCGGATATTTTAATCCATTTGTTATAAAACATAAATTAACCTATGTGTGTCAACGTTTTACAAACTTTTAATTTGTTATTGCATTTTCAAAAAACATTCTTACATTTGCCGCCGGTAGTATTATGTTTAATTAATTATCAACACTATGAAACCCGGATGTGACCAAACTCGAGGGAACCATCGTGACAGCCCTCGGTATTTCCCGCTCGGAAAAGGCTCTCGGTTATTCTGCAACCAAGGTGAGCGCGGATGAAATTTCAGGAGCCCGCAACTCCAATCCTATGAGTTCGCTTTCCGGAAAGGTGGCCGGTCTTCAGGTTCAGGCCACATCTAATGATCCGGGTGCAGCAAATTCGGTGGTTATCAGGGGTTTCAGTTCCATCAACGGCAACAATCAGCCCCTTTATGTCATCGATGGAGTTCCGCTTCAGAGCACGACTATGAACACTCAGGGCCACTCCATAAATGGGGGCGGTATATCTAATGTAGCCGCCGATGACATCGAATCGATGACAGTGCTCAAGGGCGCAGCAGCAACGGCACTCTACGGAAGCCGCGCGTCAAACGGTGTCATTGTCATCACCACCAAATCAGGTCAGGCGGGCGAAAAACGCAACTTCTCAATCACCTACAACGGCGGTATGCAGATTCGCCAGGTGATGAATCTTCCAATAATGCAGAATCAGTTCGGTCAGGGATGGAACGGAGGTCAGACCTTCATCGAGAACGGTTCCTGGGGACCAGCTTTCGACGGTTCCCTTCAAGTTTACGGACCTATCTGGAACCACTCCCAGCTCGTGCACAAATACAGTGCAGTCGAAAACAACGTCAAGGATTTCTTCGACCTGGGCATTTCCCACAACCACGACATAGCCTTCAGCGGAGTTTCCTCCGACAAGAAGATGTCCTACTATCTTTCCTATTCCTACACCAAGGATGACGGTATCATTCCTTCCGACAAGGATTCATACAAGAGGAATACCCTTGCTTTCCGTCAATCCTATGAGCCTGTCAAATGGCTGAAGGTCAGTTCATCCGTGAATCTTTCCACTTCCAAGACTGATGTAGTCGGTTCCTTCCAGGGAACATCAGTTATCGAAGGCGTCTATGAATTGCCGCGAGACATCTGCATAGTGGATATGCAAGACCTTTCAAACCCTTTCTATACACCTGAAGCTTACCTTACTCCATACGGTATCACCAACCCTTACTGGGCAATAGCGAACAATTACAACCATACGGACACCAAGCAGGTCTTCGGAAAAATCCAGGCCGACATCAAGCCTTACAAGGACCTCACCTTGACCTATCGTTTCGGTTTTGATTATTCCGACTACGACACCAAGATCGGTTTTCCTCAGATAGACCTCGACGATGCGCTCATCAATGAGGACTATGGCTATGCTCCTTCCAATATGAACGGTGCCGGATTCGTGTTCTCACGCTATTACCGTTCATTCGATATGAACCACGATGTTCTCGCTTCCTACAACCACAGTTTCAACGATATGTTTGACCTGGACGTGGTGCTCGGCGTGAATGTCTGGGACAGGAAATACACCCTTATGACCGGCGAGACAGATGACCTCACTTTCCATTCCGGATTTTGGGACCTGAGCAACGGTGCCACCAAGACCACCCTTTCAGAGGCTCAGCTCCACAGACGCCTCGTAGGTCTGTTCGGGGATGTGACCCTCGGCTTTGCGAAGATGTTCTTCCTCAACCTGACCGCCCGCAATGACTGGTCTTCCACACTTCCTGTCGGGAACAACAACTACTTCTACCCTGGAGCGACCGCAAGCTGGGTGTTTACCGAACTCTTTGACAGCAAGGCACTCACCTTCGGTAAGGTAAGGCTCGCTTACGGTAAGACCGGTAATGATGCGGGTGCCTATATGACCAGTCAGACCTATGACCAGGGCTGGGCAAACGGTTACTATCAGAGCAGCATCATCGCCTTCCCTATGAACGGCGTCAATGCTTTCCAGGCATCTTCGACCATCGGAAGCTCAAAACTCAAGCCTGAAATGACTTCAGAAATCGAAGCCGGACTCAATCTCCAGTTCTTTGACGGAAGGTTCGGTATCGACGGCGCAATCTACAACAGGGTCACTTCAGACCAGATATTTACCCTGCCAGTTGATCCTGCTACAGGCTATTCCTATATGGTTACCAATTTCGGACAGGTGCGCAACCGTGGTATAGAGATTCTCTTCAACTCCACTCCGGTACACACCAGAAATTTCCGCTGGGACCTCGATATCAACTTCGCTATGAACCGCAACAAGGTCCTCAGTATGCCTGAAAGCCTCGAAGGCGGCAAGGTTACCATCGATAATTTCTCTGCCGGTAACGATGCTGTTTATATGTATGCTGAAGAAGGCAAGCCTATGGGTTCATACTACACATATCTGCCTCAGTACGTGACAGATAAGAATAGCCCTTATTACGGTAGTCCGATTGTGGATGCTTACGGTCAGCCTGTGCTCAGCAAGGATGTGCAGTTCACCGGCAAGGATATGAACCACAAATGGACAGGAGGTCTCACAACATCTCTCTCTGCCTATGGCGTGACTCTCAGTGCATCCCTCGACGTGCGTTTCGGAGGTACAATGTTCTCCCGCACCAAGAACCTTATGCAGTTCACCGGAAACAGCATCGTCACCACTTACAACCAGAGACGTCCGTTCGTGATTCCGAACTCAGTTGTTGAGACTGATTCAGGATATGTGCCTAACACTACTCCTATATTTCTGTCTGACGGAAGCTATCAGACCTATTTCAACGACTATGGATGGGGCCAGGGAGGAGAGGCTTATCTCGTGGACAGGACTTTTGCGAAACTCCGCAATGTCAGTCTCAGCTGGAACCTTCCTAAGAAATGGATCAACTCCATCAAGTTCTCCGAGATTGCACTCACTCTCTTTGTGAACAATGCCTTCATCTGGACTACTTCCGACAACTATTTTGTGGACCCTGAATCCACGACTACAGGTACTGACCTTGCAGGCTCCTTCGGTGAGCTCTACACCAACCCGTCATGCCGTATCTGGGGTTTCAATGTCAACATCAAATTCTAAATTGAAGACTTATGAGAAAGATAATATCACTGACATTTGTTGCGGCAGCCCTTGCTCTGACTTCCTGCTCCAGTTTTCTGGATATCAACAAGGACCCGAATTCTCCTTCCACGGAGAATATGACCGCGGATATAATGTTCCCGGCTGCGGAGATGAACCTTGCCACAAGCTACGGCGACTTTCTGCGCATAGTCGGAGGATACTACTCACAGCATTATGCACAGCTGACAGGTACCAGCAACTATCTGGATTATAGCCAGTTTATGATGTCTGCAACCCGTTCCAGCGGAACATACACCCAGTTATACTCAAGGGTTTTGGGGAATCTCGAAACCATCAGGAATCTTGCAACAGCAGAGTCCGACTGGGGCACTTATCTCGCAGCCACCACCCTCAGGGCGTTCACATTCCAGGTCCTCGTGGACTGCTACGGTGAGACTCCATATTCAGAGGCTTTGAATGCAAGCATCACCTCTCCGAAATTTGATGATGGAGAGTCTGTCTATAACGGCATACTTGCAGAACTGGACGCTGCTCTTGCAAAAGCCACCCCTATCGACCCTGTATGCAGCAATTTCCTCTTCCCTTCTGAGAGTGCAGCATCTTGGATTAAATTTGCCAAGGCGTTGAAACTCAAGTTGATGATGAGAATGGGAGCGACTGGAGCTGCTCTGGATGCACTTGTTGCCGAGTCTGACTTCCCTGCGGAAGATGTGGCTTGGGCCGGATGTTGGTCTGACGAAGCTTCCAAATCCAATCCTTTCTATGCAGAAGAGTTCGGTCCATACTTCGCACCGCAGAAGAACGTTTCCCTGAATCTTGCACTGCAGGCAACTTTGGCAGATTCCGATGATGCACGTCTTCAGGCATTCTTCGATGCTAATGGTTCAGGAGTATATACCGGAGCCGTTTCAGGAACAAATTATTCAGTCAGCGCACAAACTCACGGCGCGTCTTACTGGTGCCGTCCTGCAATTAAGTTCAATTCCCCTGTCTATCTCATTTCCGTTGCCGAAGTGGAATTCTTCCTTGCCGAGTATTATGCCGCACAATCATCTATGGACGATGCAAAGGCACATTATGAGGCGGCGATAGAAGCATCCTTTGCAACAGCCGGAGTCGGAGGAGCAGATGCAGTCTATGGCGCAGCCGGTGATTACAAATGGGTGGCATCAGACTGGAAGAAACTTATAGGTATCCAGAAATGGGTGGCCCTCTCAGGCATAAACAATTTCGAGTCCTGGTGTGAGCTTCGCCGTCTCAAATATCCTGAGTACGGCACTCAGAAAGCCAGCCAGTTCTATAACGTGCAGTCAGGCAGCTACGATGTTTCAACATATGTTCCGGGAACCATTTATGAGCCTATTACAGTCAACTCGAAACTTGCTTCCCGTCAGGTCCTCCAGAGGTTCCCTTATGCCAACAGTTCCACCAGCCGCAACAGCAATGCTCCTGCAACCAAGGCCGACAGTGAACCGGTGTTCTGGGCAAAATAGTTTAATTCAAAATGAATCAGATTATGAAAAACAAGATATTATCCATTGTTGCATCAGCCTTTGCAGTGCTTGCGGCAGTATCCTGCTCCAAGACTTCAGGGCTTACGGAAATCACCTATTATCCGGTGATTGAACTCGATGGTGATGCTACGGTAATTATCGGTGTCGGTGAGGATTACATTGATCCCGGTTATTCTGCATCGCTCAACGGTGCTGACATCACGGCTGACGTGAAGGTTTCGGACAATATTGACAATACGGTTCCGGGAATATACACCGTGTCTTATTCAGCTGCAAATGAACTTGGTTTCCTGGCTGCTGAATACAGGACTGTAGTGGTGGTGAATGAAGGCCAATTTGACACTGTCTATACCGGTGACGTGATTTGGGCAAAACATTATGTGGGAGCGCCTATTATCATCAGTGACAATGATGACGGCACCTACACCATCGATGACATTCTTGCCGGTTACTATTTCTACGGAATGTATCCAGGCTATGAACCGACTTATGACTTTCACGCTGAAGCTGTCCTCGTGCTGAATGCCGACGGAACAATCTCAAAGCAAGGTGCGGTTGGAGACTGGTATTTCGGAGATGATGTGACCCTTACATCAGGAAGCTTCGATTCCGCAACAGGAGTTGTAAGCTATGAAGGCGAATTTGCCGGTGCTCCTTACACTGTGGTATTAACCCCAATAACCAAATGACTATGAAACGTATATTATATGCAATCGTAATGCTCGGAGTCCTGTTTGCGACTTCCTGCAAGAAGGATGAAATCGGAAATACGGCGACCGTGGATATGGCCGGCGAGTGGTATGTGAAAGTGGATATACTTGATACCGACGGGAATATTCAGGTGAACGACGCGTTTGGCGGCTCTTTCCTCATCAGCACTTTCAACACCGCAGAGAATGTTCCCGGGAAGATGTTTGTCTATGACAACGACAATTTCTGGAATTTCCAGGTGGAGCTTGTGGCCGACCCTGCATCCAAGACTTTCAAGACTGACGGTTTCAAGGACAATCTTGCCTATGACGGTTGCCAAGTGAATGTGAAAGACGGTAAAATCGTGTATGGCGGCACTGAGACCCCAAGCGGAGTGAAGGCGGATTATATTGAACTTACCGTGGAGTTCTCAGATGATCCATATTTCGGAGTATGTATGTACCGTCTCTATGGTTTCAGATACACCGGTTTGGCATCTGACGATTAAACTTATTAATACCTTCTAATGAATGGCGTGGCCCCTGTGACAGGAGCTGCGCTTTTTGTTCGTGTCGATGATTTTGACGATATTTGCACATTGTCTATGGAAACCCAAACATATCTGCAATACTTGCCCGAGGAATTTGCTCTGGGGCTGAAGGAAGGGGAATTCAACAATCCTTTCCGCTATGAGCCCTGTGCAGCAGTGCGTGAGGCGGCATCCGGACTGATGGCAAGGATAGGGGAGTCCCCGTTTTTGAGCGAGGCATTCCGGCCCGGCAAGATGATGGGAGTGCTGGTGGTGAGAGACGCTTCCGGAAGGCTGGGCTATCTCTCGGGTTTTTCCGGATTGGCAGCAGGCAAAAGCAGGATTGAGGGCTTCGTGCCGCCGATATTCGACCTCACTGAAACTCAGGGCCATTACAGGAAAATGGAGGAGGAAATCAGCGGTATTGTGTGTCGTCTTAGGGAACTTGAGTCGGACTGCGGATACCTCAATCTGCAATCCAGACTGTCCGAGGCCCGTTCTCAAATGTCGCTCCGGCTTAATGATATGCGCTCCCGAATGGAGTGTTCCCGTCTTGCACGTGAAACTGAAAGGGAAACTGAGGCCGGACCTGAACGATTGGCGGAACTTGTGAAGCAGAGCCAGTTTGAGAAGGCTGAATACAAGCGTGTGAAGAAACGTTTTGAGCAAGGCATAGCAGAACTTGAATCAGGCCTGACAGAATATTCCAAGCAAATCGGCCTCCTGCGTCAGCAGCATCGTGCATTGTCCGACTCTCTTCAGAAATGGATATTTGACCATTACATAGTTCATAACTCCTGCGGAGAGGAAGTTTCAGTATGGGATATATTTGCTGCAAATGGGCTCGTCCCGCCGGGAGGAACAGGGGACTGTGCAGCTCCGAAGCTTCTCGAATTTGCCTTTCGCAACGGTCTGAAACCATTGGCAATGGGCGAGTTCTGGTATGGGCAGCCATCAAGGACAGCGGTGAGGGTGCAAGGGCATTTCTATCCGTCCTGCACTTCCAAATGCGGACCGCTGCTGGGATTTATGCTCAAGGGACTCAAACTCGTGGACTCTGCATCGGAAGTGTCTCAAAATGTGCAAGTTATTCATTCCGACAATGATATTATTGTGGTCTCGAAGCCTTCCGGTATGCCCTCTGTTCCGGGCTTGGACGGAAGATTGTCCGTCCTTGGCTATCTCAAGACCAGTCTCGGTGGAGCAATCTACCCTGTTCACCGCCTGGATATGGACACCTCAGGTGTGATGGTCTATGCCAGGACTCCTGAAGCGCAGACCAACCTTCAGAAGCAATTTGAAGAAAGGACAGTCTCCAAAACCTACAGGGCAAGGCTTTGTCCTCCGGATATGACCCCTTCAGCCCCTGATGCCCTCACTATGAAATCATCCGTGACAACTCCAGTTTCAGCAGAGCCTCAGTCCGGCACAATTTCCCTTCCCTTGAGCCCCGACTATGACGAGCGTCCCCGCCAGAAAGTGGATTTCCACTCAGGCAAGGAAGCCGTAACCGAGTACCGCATACTCGGCACCAACCCCGATGGCACCACCGACATAGACTTTCACCACCTTACCGGCCGCACGCATCAGCTCCGAGTTCATTCTGCCCACGCCCTCGGCCTCGGAAGGCCAATTGCCGGCGACCTGCTCTACGGCGGCTTTTTCCCCGGTGCAAACCGCCTCTGTCTTCACGCCTGCTCCCTTGCCTTCTTCCATCCGACCACAGGTAAAAGACTCGTATTCGAGGACTGTAAATAAAAAAGGGATGCGGAAATAACCGCACCCCTATTACTGACAATCGTTCTCAGATTATCTCTTTGCTCCGTAGGAAGCAAAATCTTGTGTAGTTGTGAATACTCCGTTGGTGAAGTCTGCTGTTGCAAACGGGTCTTCATCTTTAACTTCATCTTTGTTGTAGAGCCAGCCCGTGCCATAGTTGGCGTAATAGCTGCATTTCATTCGTTTCGATGGTACTGCGGTGGAATAATAGGCCAGGTTCGAAGTGAATGTGAATCCAGCGCTGTTTGCAGCTGCCTTATCTTCACCTACACTTGATTTGTTTGTGTCTGTGGCGTAGATAATGCCGGTGTATGCTGCTCCAACCAGTGTTGCGTAATCAGGAGTATAAAACAGATTTTTCTTGACATCAGCGGTTCTGCAGTGTTTTGCAGAGATAAGTCCATTGGATGCTTTCACATAGACCTTTGCAAATGTATTGCTGGACAATTCAACACTCGACACGGTTGCATTGATGTTTTTGAACACCTGATAACCTGTCACGTCCCCGTCTGCAACCGTCGTCTGGTTCCATACTGCCCGGGTTGCGGTACCGTTTCAGAAGTGGGCAAGGCTCAGGAACTGGGTTGCGACCTCTGCAAGGTCTTCCCGGGTGACGTGCTTGGCCCTGCTTTCGTGAAAGGCCTGCGTGCCCCAATGCCGTGGAGCAAAATTATGGTGACAGGCGGTGTGAAACCGACCCGTGAAAACCTTGAAGGCTGGTTCAAAGCCGGTGTGACCTGCGTAGGAATGGGCAGCAACCTCTTCCCGAAAGAAGCCGTAGCCGCCAAAGACTGGTCAGTAATCACCAGACTCTGCCGCGAAGCCCTCGACATAATAGCAGACATCCGAAAATAATTTTTGCAGGTTAAAAAATTAATACTTATCTTTGCAGTCCTTAAACAAAACGGTGCTTTGGCCGAGCGGTTAGGCACAGGTCTGCAAAACCTGCTACAGCAGTTCGATTCTGCTAGGCACCTCCAAAACCCCCTTTCAGCGATGCTAAGAGGGGGTTTGCTATTCCGATTTTCCTACAAGGTTACTACAACATTGCTACATTATCTTTTAAGAAGCACCTTCCAATAGCCACTTCTGTCTGAACCAATACGTTGGATAATACCTTTGATTTGAAGGACTTTCAAATGATGTTTTACAGTGTCTTCAGTTTTCCCGATTCTCTTTGCTAAATCTGCTCTCGTCAGTCTGGAGTCAGATACAAGCATGTCAACAATTGTCTGAGCTGTTTTGCATATTGCTTTCCTTTCAACTCGACTAGTTTCCGGGTAATCTATCTGGGTAATATTGCGGTTTTCTAGGTAATCTTTCTGGGTAACACCTGAACTATCTGGGTAGGTTTTCTGGGTAGGTTCTTGATTTATCGGGTAGGTTTTTGAGATAATAATTTCATCCTCCGGGCGGTATTCCGGTTCCGGCCTTCTGGAATCGGCAAAACTCTCCAGGGCAGCCCTGTCCATTCCGTAATTCACGTTTAGAATGGTTGTGAAGAAAAACGACCTGCTGGAACGAAAGAAAGGCTTCCGGTCTTCCTTGTAAGTGGGAAGAATTGATGTCGCCTCGATTATTTTTCTCAAACCGCTGCCACGTTTTTCCATATATTTCAATTGGGAAAACACTTCCGCAATTACAGGATTGCGCCTATATGATACAGTAGCAGACGGATCGACCCGCTCCAAATCAGAAGACTCTTTGATGCCACCAGGGGAAGTCGTCTCAATCCTGTCATCATATATATTAATTGCGACCTCAGCTCCAAGTTCGGTGTAGTCCCTATGAATCAAGTGATTTACGCACATCTCTTCTATGGATCTCTCAGAGTATTCCGGCAAATTCAGTCTGTAATCAGGAAGCTTGAACCAAGGCACAGCAGTATTTGCCTTTATGAAGGCCTTGCAATCTCTTAGGTTCATTAAAATATTGCCGTAAAACTCCGCATCGTTGATGGTATCGCCCTTATCAAGTCCTGCCCAGCGGGTGCAATACACTCGAGATTGCTTAATTGGACAGGCATCTGCAAACAAGAGTCCGGCATTAGTGAGGAACCCGTCTCCTGTCACCAGACCGAAGGACTCCAGTAAACTTTCTTCCCATCTTCCTCCAGAGCGTTCATTGAATTCCCTTTCAAGAAATGTGAATGTATGTTTGCTTCTTTCTACTGTTGTTACCAATGAATCCCAGCTCATATTGCTGCCCTTCAGCACCAGATTGAACAACTGATGAGAAGTGGCAGGAATGCTTTCATTGCCGGAACGGATATAAGCCATCTTACGACCGTCGGTATTGACATAATACGGAGTCTGCCTACCTGCAGCAACATTAAGGTCTAAAAATATCTTTCCGTTTCTGCCTTTTTGCGGATTAATGGAGAATACGGGAATGGGATCAAGATATGCATTGATTGTTTCACTGATAAACTCTGCATCAGACTGGGCATCAGCAAGTCCAAGTACCTGCCCATCATTGTCAACGCCGAAATATAGAGAACCTCCAGTCGTGTTAGCGAAAGCACTGACCGACTTGAGCCAGGTGTTTTTCTTCTTTCTGTCAAGTTCCCTCTTGAAATCGTATGTCGAGCACTCGGCTACAAATCTGGTATCAATGGTCTCCATATCTCAAATATCAAAGTACAAAGGTATCAAATTATATGCATTCAGGCCAAAAGTTCTATTGAAAGAAGACAACTGTATTTACAAAATCAGCGGAGATTTCTCCCCGCTGATTGATTCTATTCGTCGTCCTCGCCTTCAGGATTCATAATGCCACGATAGTATTCCTTCTCATCCTTATCCGGATAGAAACTGTCAGTGAGAACATCGTGCTGATCGGCCACTTCCTGCACTTCATCCATTACTCTTTTGGCTAAGCATTTCATCCTGTTATTTGTATAATACTCATTCATCTCACAATCAACAAAGATGTCGTGAGCAGATTCATATATCTCATTCAACTCGTCTGTGAGTTCTTCTCGGTCAATTTTCTCCGTCTCAAGCAGAGATAACTCTTCAAGGCGGGATAGGTAGTTTATCAATTGTTGTTCATTCATATTCGAAATTCTATAAAACTATTCTGTTGCATATTCTACAGTCCACCCGTCCGGGATGCCTGCTTCGCTATTGTTCCAAGTTGCAGAAGCATTCTTGATAAATGTTCCGGTTGGAGATACTCCAGGGGCATTTGCCATATAAAATCCCTCCTAAATAATTAAAGAGGGGTTAGTTCAATTAATCCTCCTGCTCATAATAATAAGAGTAGTCAATACCCTTCATAAAGGTTTCGCGGTCGTTGATTTTATCTGTGAGGGCTGATATGAGAAGACTGCTGATAGGAGAGGGATTGACTACACTGGTCTGCATAGCCTGGAGGTAGTCGTTTTTGTTGATCCGACTCCAGTCAATACATTTCTGCAGTCTTTTTTTGAGAATGAGGTCGAGCCAGATGCGTGTTGAACGGCCGTTACCTTCCATAAATGGATGGGCGACGTTCATTTCTATGTATTTTGATATGATTTGGTCGAGTGTGTCTTCCGGCATTGATTCTATCTTCTGGAGCTCGTGTGGGAGGTATTCTGCGAGGCAGAATGTGAAACCGCCTTTGCTGATGGTCTTGGTGCGGATTTGACCGGCAAAGTCGTAGAGGCCACCGAAGATATATGCGTGAATCTGCTGCAGGGACTTTACTGTTCCAACGTCTTCATCTGCCACAAGGTTGCTGTCCATAAAGGTGTAGGCCTTCTTCTTGCTTTGCCCGTCTATTGTGTTGTCACTATATGTGAACCAGTCAAGGAATGCGTGTGCTCTGTTGTTAGGATAGTGCTTTGCTAGAATCCCCACACACATATTGTCAAGAGCATCTGCGGCTCGTTTCTTTCCATCTGGAGCCTCAAACTTAAACTCGTGAGTGACACTCACGAGTTCAATTCCATCTGCATTCAACTTCTTTTTCAGCCATCGCCAGTAGTTTCCCGCCTTGACATAGTCATCTTCCTTGTTAATCGCACGGACGATGTCAATCGCAGAAAACCACCACTTGGAATTTACCTCATCCCAAATAGCCCTGACCTCGCGGTCGTTGAAGAAACGGATTGATATTTTTGTCATTGGATATAATCCAAAAATATTGTTAATATTATTACTGTTGCTCTATACAACAAGTTAGTGTTCTATAGCTACCATCAACACAAGCATAGCCCAATGCATCGCAGACGCTTTCATTCTTCACGTAAAATATATCTGCATTCTTGGCAAAGATACTTAAATTTCTCCATCAATCAATTTTTGACTATCTTTGTCTCCAGAACCGGTGAGCTGAAATGCTGGCCAAGGCAGCAATCAAGAACCTGCCACAAATGAAAATGCGAGCCGAGAAATCTGACGGAGATTTGGACTATGAGGAAAACTTCTACATCCTCAAGCACACAGCCTGTCCAGACATTCCAACACAGCCAGAGAGAAATCGCATCAGGCGAGGACTGGACCGACTTTGAATACTGGCTGCGGATATCCAACGACTTCTACACACCGCTCCTCTCCAGAGGCCCGAACATCAAAGTCCCTTGCCTTCCATGACCGTCCTTGTTGGTGAGGAAGGTGTACAAGTCATTGTGCAGACTGGTTTCATCAATGAAATCAATAGGCCAACACGCATTTGGGACCAGCAACATTTTATTTATGCTATTCTTTGAGAGAGATACATTGCTATGATTATAACTCTCTCACAATTGATAGACCAGAGTACTTCATTGATAAAGAAGCTGTTGAGAAATGTGCGTTGTATGTTCGTCCTGCATTTAGAGATAGCTATAGATACGACAGCTATTTCTGTCAGTTCAGAGACAATTTTTACCTCGAATAACGGCTATAATACGCTACTCGGATAATTATCTTCTCGATGTGATATGGAAGCATGGCTGCTGCTTCTCATGCTTGACATAGATATTGCCAGCATTGCGTTGGTCAAGCAGCACTTCGCCCAGAACCTTCTTCAAATCTTCTGATGCCATGGTCTTGCCAATGGAAAGCGGCTCAAACTGCGAGTAGGAAATGTCAAAGGTGGTTCCGTAACAGTGGCAGGAATTGGCGACTGCTACGCCATTCTTCTGAGTTAAATCACCGGCTTGCGAGGTTGTGCGAAGAAGGGATGTCACAAGGATTCTATAGCTCGGAAGCCCTTTTGCCTTCAATGAGTCGCGGAAGGAAGTTCCAATCAGCTCCAGTGATTTTTGTGCATTCGGCCTTAGATATGGTTCAGAATCCCTCATTTTGGCAAGGGTATATGCTCGGCAGTTCTTGACTCTTACAAGCTGGTCAGCCAGATTGTCAAGGTCTTCATGCGTTGAAGGGAGACTGCTCACTCCGACCGCTTTGGCTGCTTTCATTTGGCGGTCCTGCAAATCACAGAAGGTGCTACTGTAATCGACTGATTTGGCCGGGTATTCTATCTTAACTGAAGGAACAACTTTCGCAATCCTGTAGTGTACTGCATAAGGATGAGTGTTCAAGGCATAGCAAAAGATCACGCCTACGGCGAGAACTGCGATGGTAGTCGCCACCATAGTGTATGATGATGCTTTCTTCATTGTTGGGTTCGGATGCTTACTTAAACAAAGATAGCAAATATATGCGAAACGAACAGGGAGTGATGAGAAAGGAACTGTGTTTACGTTGGTGTTTAAGTAATATATAGCACATCCATACACTCTAAAATTCAGAAATGGGTACTACATCTATCTTATAACCATCTTTTTCAATCGTACGCTTATCATTATTAGTGACGATTACAAGGTTGTCGCATTTTAATTCTCCAGCACATTCAACTATACTATCCACTTCACGCTTCTCTGTTTTTGGATTTCTCATATCATAACAAACTTGTACCAAGCGTTCTATATGCGCTCCTTTGCGAAGAACGAAATCAACTTCCTTATCGTTTCGTGAACGATAATAAAACATTGTTCTTTCAACATCGTAGCCTCGACGAACAAGTTCGATGAACACTTGATTTTCTAGCAAACGTCTTAAGTTATCACTCACAGAAAATGCCTTAGATGCAACAAATCCATTGTCAACCACATACACTTTTCTTGGTGCCTTCTTCATCAACGTGAGTTTATTGTTGTAACGTGATAAATAATAGAAAAGGTATGGTTCATGCAAGTAATCCATATACTTCTTGGTCGTATTGACACTAGAGAATCCAAGTTCTGTCGTTAAATCATTTGCACTAACCGGATTGCAAAAGTTAGATACAAGATACATGGCTAAATTATTCAAATCAGTTACATTGCGGACATTATGACGTTTGGCCACATCTTTCCATATGATAGAATCAAACAAGGTGTCAAGATAACTACGAGTCAATTGACGTGAAGCCACCACTTCAGGGTAACCGCCATTTCTAAGATAATCATCTGTCAATATAAATGAATTCGTTATATCTTCCGGTTTAAGCATGTGAAGATCCAGTTTGTTCCAGTCGAAAAACTCCTCAAGACTAAATGGCAACATTTCCACTTGAAGATATTTTCCTGTCAAGACTGTAGCCATTTCACTGCTTAGCATTCTGGCATTACTACCTGTAATTACAAGATTCTTTCCCAATCTATAAAGTTCACTGACCCACAAGTCCCAACCATCCAGGTTCTGTACTTCATCTAACAAGATATATTCATAACCAGGATAGACATCATCCAACATTCGCATAACAAGGTTTGCATTCCATGCTTCCAACAACGAGTAATTATCGAAATTCAAATAGGCAAAATTCTTGTCTCTAAGCATCAATAATGCTTGAGTAGATTTACCAACTCGTCTAGGACCTGTTATTAGCTTTATCAGACTACTGTTCAACAATAAGTCTGTATCTTGATTGCTTCTACGTGTTAAATAAGGACGTGACATCAGTTCATCACGTTCTTTACGCTGATTTAGAATGATTGTTTTCATCTTATATCTTGTTATTCGTATGCAATATTACTAGTTTTTCTTCAGTTCACAAAGTCTATTGCACAAAAAATGTACTATTTTATGCAGTACAAAGTAATTATTGCACAAAAACAAGTCGGTGTCATCGTCCTTGCAGGATGTTTACTTCTTTGTGTAATAGGTTCCGCGGGACTTGCCATGTTTTTCAATGTAACCGCCAGTCAGCAAGGCGTTCAGAGTGTTTTCTATGGTTGTCAAGCTGATGTCCGGGCAGAGCTCCACGATGTCGGCCTTGGTGATTTTTCCAACCTTGCGGTCAAACACTGCCTTAACCCTGTCTGGCTTGCTCATGCCCACGTGGCGCATGTACTCAACCCTGTCTTCAAACTCGTTGTAGCCTTTGAGGATTACGCCCAGGTAGTATTTCACAAACGGGAGGTAGTCATTATCTGAGTTGTGCCATTCTGTAGAACTGTCTTTCAGGGCCTCGTAATAAGTCTCCTTGCTCTTCTCGATGAGCATCTCTACAGAAATGTATTTGCCCACGATGTAGCCGCATCGGTAAAGCAGCAGAAGGGTGAGAAGTCGGCTCATACACTCATTTTCTGCCTAATTCAATAGTCTACTGCCTAATATTTTCGGTTATTTATGCATTAAAAATAAAGATGAGGCAGTAAAATGCTAGTCATAACAGGAGCATTGTGTCCCGTCGAATCTGCCCCTTATCGACTTGACAAACTTTTTTTGGCAAGAGGGAGACATCGCTGTTTATTTGATGTTCCAAAGAGGTTCTGTTTCCCAGTTTGATGGGAAGCCCATTGCCTTGAGATCTACGTTGGGATGTTTGTCCAGAAGGGTTTTAAGTCTTGCTGCAAAATCATTTTGCGGATGGACGTGGTTCTGGAGATATGCCACACAGCAAAGATGTGCATAGAGTCTTGATGGATCTACGGAGGTGTCGCTGATCCATTCCCTTGATGCGTGTTTTGGTAGTGTAGGTGTGCTTGGAAAGACTTTATTCCATACTCTTGAATGGTGGGCTACATTGTTTCGCAGGCCTGAGAGTGCCTGAAGCCAAGACTCCAGAATCTTATGCTGTGGAAGCCCTATGCTTCGTGCTATGGATTTTTTAAGGGGTGTGTCGGCGAGATTACTGAAGACCTTTGAGAGTGTACCGAAGGAGAGAATCTCTATGACTTTCCAAGATGGTAAATCCGTGCCAGGATGCTTTACAAAGTGGTCTTTGATGAAATCTTCTTTAGAACGTACTACTTCTCTCTGAATATTGTCCTGATTATCCGCAAAGAGACGCTGACTAAAGCATAGTGCCGGGTCCAGATACCAGAATGCACCGTGTGCCATTGATATAGTTTGAGACATCAGGGCTCTGATACCGACTTCTGCACTCTGAATTGCTGTGAATATCAGTGTCCTCAATTCCTTGTCGAAGTAATAAAGGTCTATGGCATTTTCAAAGGTGCTGCCCGGCTTGAAGATGTGATTGATCTTGTCTGATTCCATCGGACGCATATAGTTTGCCAGACGGAAGTAACCTATTATGCTGAGCTGCCTTTCTGCTGATGGTTAGTCGTTTATGATGAGACCTCTGTTGTCTCGGAGCATTCTTATGATGTCATGAATGCTCAATGGAGTATTGGAGTATGTCGGACACATAGGGCATTATAAAATAAAAGTTCCGCCCTGGTGCGCTGTTCTACGGGAAGCGTGGCGGACTCTGTCGTTGCAAAGATATGAAAATTATTATTACAAAAACAAACTTCTCTTGAAAAATCAGCATTTGTAACGTTATCAGTATCTTTAACAACTTGATCTTCACATAGAGCAACATCTGTTCCTGAATTAAGATTTGCAGTATGTACTCAAGATGCCTGGGTATTATTGATATGCAAAAAACACTCTCAAAGACTCTGGAGAGGGAAAATGATGCGAGGGCGTTTGTCAACCACCGTTTTTCAAAACAAAAACTTGTAAATGTTTGTCAATATATGGAAAATTATTTCTACATTTGTCCTGCTTAGCTAGCCCGATATGGGTTGGGTGGGCAAAAATACATACGTAGACGTTACTTGACGTTTATCTTCTGCTATCAAACTTGGCGGTTAGATTTCACTAAGAAGATGCGGCAACGGGAACGTCCATATCGGTGATGACGATTCAGTCACTGCGCCTTTGGCGTGGAATTCTGTATATCATCCCTGACGTGGGCTAGCTGCGTTGCTTATCCTTAGTGAAGGCAGCCAAGGCCTGATAGCAGGGTGAGCAAGAGTACAGACTCCCACGTCTTTTTTTGTACCCATTCGAATCGGGGAGGCTTCGAAAACAGACTATTTAATCCTTTGTACTGCAATTAATTCAATAATTCTAACACATATGAACAAAACGAGTATTATTATGAAAATAGCCTGCTGGGTAGGTTATTGTTTATTTGCCTAGATATTCCGGCGGATAGTCGGCCACCGATTCCGGTGATACTCGGCCACCTGAGTTAGATTTGCAAAGATATCAATATTTCTTTCTCATGCTATCGCCTTTCAGCTCGAAGCGGAGTGATTTGTGCACGATTCTATCAAGGCATGCTTCTGCAAGCATCTCATTGCTGAAGATGCCGTACCAGTCGGCGACAGCCAGTTGGCTTGACAGGATCAGCGATTTTTTGTGATACCTGTCATCGATGATCTGCTCGAAGTCGTTCTGTTGCTGGCCTTCGAGACGCTTCATCCCGAAGTCATCTATGATGAGCAGGTCCAGATGCTCAATCTTTTCAAAGAACTTAAGTTCGTGACCCTCAAGTCTGGCAAGCTTGAGCTCGTCCATCAGCCTGCTGACAGTGTAGTACCGCACTTTGTATCCGAGCCTGCAGGCTCGTTCTCCAAGAGCACAGGCGAGGAACGATTTCCCGGTGCCGGTCGGCCCACTTATGACGATGGTCGCGCCATTTTTCAGATATTCTCCAGTGGATAGCTGTGTGATAGCACCGGCTGGGATGCCACGCGCATCACTGGTTTCAAGTTCCTCCAGGCTGGCCTGCTGCTTAAAGTTGGCATTACGTATCAGCCTGTCGATTCTGTTGTTGCGACGGCTGTCCAGCTCGCTCTGCAGCAAGAGCTCAAGTCCGTCAGGGAAAGAGAGTTTGTCTATCTGGTGTGTCTCGTTGAGTGTTTTCCAGCAGGATGCCATTCCGGGCATGTGCAGTGTATGGAATGAGTTTGATATAGTGTCCATTTCTTTTATCGATTGTTATTTGAAGTAGATATTGCCGCGCATGTTGGCATGGTCTGTGGGCTTCGGCACGGCTGCGGAGTCCATTGCG
>CAMCFO010000031.1 GCA_945874155.1 uncultured Bacteroidales bacterium | reverse complement strand
TATAATATAAAAAGAGGATGACCTCATAGTCACTAGGACTTTTTAGTCACCCTCTCTATCTATGCCTAGGGGCTCCGCCCTATTATACCCCGCGGCTCCGCCTTCCGTATTTGCCTTTGGCAAATACACGGCTCCCGCCGTCGCGCTGGGGCGCGAGTACGTGGTGGGATTTTGGGTGGTTATGGTCTGGATTTATCTTGATGAGAGACGACGGGTCGCGTTGCTGGGACCTCATCGTGTTTGGGGCTTGTCATTTTGGCACTGCTTGTGGATTTTCAATCCACTTGCAGAGCGGCTTACAGCCGCTGCTATCTATGCCTAGGGGCTCCGCCCCTATTATACCCTGCGGCTCCGCCTTCCTTTTCACCTCCTGCGAATGATGCTATCCCGTTGAGATTGGCGTTGTTGAATGCGTGTCTTGCTCCCTGCGCAGGAAGGGCAGAGTCCGTTTATCACATAATTGACGGAACTGGCAAGGAAACCGTCCGGAAGTGACGGTTCGGGAACTGGCATATCTCTGAAACAGAACGTCTTGCCGCACGCCTCGCAATGGAAATGTATATGTCTGTCCGAATCGTCGCCTGTATCGCCCCCCGAAACGGAACAATGGCATCTGCACAATTCGTATCTGACGCTGTCAGACCCGTCCTGGATGATATGGATCAGCTTGGCGGTTCTGAACAAAGCTAAGGTGCGTGAGATCACGGACTTGTCCACGGTCTCGAGCGCATCGCCGATCTCTGCCATCGAAAGAGGGTGGTCAGCCGCATCCAAATTGCGGATTATCAATATTCTGGCTGCGGTGGGCTTGATCCCTGCCGCCTGCAGGAGTTGTTCTTCTCTCATTTCTGTCATACGAATATGAAGCAAATATAGCCAATTCATTTTGCAAACAGGTTGCATTCCGGGCATATTAATTTTGCAGCAGAATAAAAAATGAAAGAATATGACTCATAATCACGAAACCCTTCAATTGAACAGAATGCTGATTATCTGTTCAATCATCAATCTTTTATATGTGGCAATCGAGGCCGGAGTCGGATTTGCGGCATCATCTGCCGGCCTGGTAAGCGATGCGGGGCACAATCTGAGCGATGTCGCGACCCTGCTGATAACTCTCGCAGCCGTCAACCTTGCCGGCACGAAACCACGCACGGCAAGGATGCTGACGATTGCGAATGCGCTTCTGCTAATAGCCGCGGTCGGCCTCATCGCCGCTGAAGGCATTGCCAAACTGATCGAACCCGAACCGATCGAAGGTACTACGGTAGCCGTCACGGCCGGGATAGGAATAATAATCAACGGCGCCACCGCCTATCTGCTGATGCGCAGTCAGGACCGGGATATCAACATCAAAGCCTCCTTTCTGCATATGGTATCAGACACACTGGTCTCCGTAGGCGTCCTCATCTCCGGTCTTGTGATATCAAGGACCGGCCTGCACATCATTGATCCGATAATCAGCCTGGTAATCGCCGCCATCATACTGATTCCGGCAATCAGGCTGCTTTTGCAGTCGCTCAGGGCCTGAGGAGGTCGGCCTTGCCCGATTCGACAAGCCGGATGGTGGTGTCAATGAGCGGGTCCGAGTGCTCCTGCGGAGCTGGAGCATTCGGACTTGCATTTTTTATGATTATTTGATACAATTTTGTCATTCCTATCGGTGTATATTCCATATTTTTGCAAAGAGTGAAAGCCGGATCCGATCCGGTTCCATTCCACCAGGTAACACTAAAATGACCAAGAAATATGGAATTCAAGAAATTCTGTTGTTTGTTTGTGGTTTTTCTTGCTTCAATGGCCTGCAGCAGGGAAGGGCAGCCGGTACAGTCGGAAGCCGTATGCTGCCTTGAAGTTTTGGCAGGAGAGCCTGTCACCAAAACGTGGACAGATGTTTCCGGAGACGGAGAGAGGCTTTCGGTTTATTGGAGTGATGGCGATGTTGTTTGCGTCAATGGAGTTGAATCAGATCCTTTGTCAATTGGCAATGAAAAAGTCTCAAGGGCCTCGTTCGAGGTTCGTAATGTAGAGCCTCCCTATTCTGTCCTCTATCCTTCCTCTTTTTATGCCGGGGCAGATGAAAACGGAATTATCCTGAATGTCCCGCCTGTCCAGAAATACACTCAAGACAGTTTTGGCAATGGAAGTGCCCTGATGTTCGGTCAGGCAGAGGATGAGAATTCCCTCGTTCAGATGAAACATCTCTGCGGAGCAATCTGTGTGAATATTAGGGATGTCAATTCCACAAGAATAGAAAAGATCAGTCTGACTGCTCTGGGTGAGGGTATAATATCCGGTAAATTCCTTCTTTCCTTACCTGAGGGAAAACTGAGAAGTGAAGAGGGGACAGCCACAGTGCAGCTGGAACTGCCGGAAGGAGGCGTAAGTCTTGCCCTCGAAGGTACCAATTTCGTTTTTACCATTCCCTCTGGTGAATATCCGGACGGCTTTAGCCTCAAGTTCTATGACGGGAACAATAGGGTGATGCGATGCTTCTGGCTCCGGAAAGTGATGGGCGGAGAACCTGGGGTGGAGGTTAAAGCTGGAAAGATGGTGATTTTTGATCCCATTGAATATGCTCCGGATGCCAGGGAAATATGTTCGGCGGAGGACTGGAATGAGTTTGTGGCCGATTACAATCTTGGAGTATGGGAGTCTGTCTGGAAAGGCAAGGACGGAGTTGTCAGAATAGGAGCCGATTTCGCTACATCCTCCCTGGAGATGCTGAGTGAGTTTTCAGGTGAGATAGACGGCTGCGGACACGTCATCACACAGACTTCCGTAGCCGGGGAGCTGATTGGAAAACTTAGCGGCAAACTCTGCAATCTGACTCTGGCTGGGAAATTTACCAGTTTTCCCTCCTCCGGCAATGTTTCCGTTTTTGTCCGGGAACTTGTGGACGGCGGTCTTATTGAAAACTGCAGGAATCTCACTGACATAGATGTGTCCTGCTCATCCAAAATTGTTGCGGCGCCTTTTGTCCGCTCTCTCAACGGCGGTGTCATAAAGAATTGTATCAATGATGGCGAAATCAGAATAAGTGTGGATGTCAACAACGGAGACCATACCATTGTGGCAGCCGGTATTTCAGCCACCTCCTCTCTGGCGGACGCGTCAGCAACCATATGCGCCTGCGTGAACAACAAGCCTGTTGTGGTGACTGTGGTCAAGGATGATTCTTCACCTAATCGCCCTCTCTTTGCCGGTTATGGAGGCATCCACGGTATTCTTACAAAATCAGATGAAAGCCATTTCCTCAACATTCAGGATTGCGTCAACAATGCTCCGGTGTCCGTGGGATACTCAATTTCTCCGTCCACTGGCAATGAACTGATTTCCGGTGCCGGAGGAATCATAGGAATGGCGGCCAGATTCAACTCCACGGGAAATACATTATGGTATTCCACCACATCCGAGCCTTCAAGTGTCACTTCTGAGGATTGTGCGTATATGGTGATGGAAAATTGCATCAACAATGGAGATGTGTCCAATTCCCTTATTTCAAAATGCTCTTCCGACGGATTGATAAAATCCTATTCAGGGGGACTTGCAGGAGTGTTGAACGGTTTGTCTTCCAAGCATATAAGTGTCGTGTCTTGCAAGAATTTCGGAAGGGTCATCCCTCACGAAGGCAAGTATGCGAGATCGGCATTTGCGGGCGTGGCTGGTGGGCTTTCAGGTTTCGGGTCATATGTGGACTTCATTTCGTGCACGGTGAACAGTCCTCAAATCGGAACAGTGCTCCGTCAGAATTATTCGGCTGCCGGAGGCATAGGCTATGTTACGGCAACCTTCAGTATGCAGAATTGCGATATTTTTGCGCAGATCCACCATATTCGTTTGAAAGATTATACGGAGGACAACTATGCTATGGGCTTCAACCTCAGCACTAAGGAAAAATCAGCGGGAGGAGTTTGGCCGAATCTCATTATGATTTCCGGGAGTTCCATCAAGAATTGCCGTTTCGGTGGAAGTTTCATCACCAACTCCCAAATTCTGACCACTTATAACGGTACAACACCTGCTGCAGATGGCAATTTCTCTGTCACGGCAGAAAATGTTCAGGATTGGATTGCGTCCAAGTCTTTCTGGGCCAATGAGTCATATAAATCAGACCTCACACTGGAATCTAACATTTATTGGGACGGGAACTGAAATGAAAAACTTGTATATAATGGTAATGCTGGCCATAGTGGCTGCTTCTTGCCAAAGGATTATAGTGGATGAAGGAAATGACATCTCCACGGACGGGTACACCGTTTTCACCGTGGATATCGAGGAAGTCGAACTCTGCGAGGGGGAACAATACGGCAATCGTTGGCAAGACGGAACCTGCATCGGCGTTTTCGGATCTGCCACGAATGTCCCTTACTATTTGAAAAGGGATGATGCCGGCAAGGTCCAGGCGCTGTTTTATGGCTCAAGTGTGAAGGGAGAGGAAATACTGGCCTGCTGTCCGAGGTTGGAAGGAATGGAATTGGAAAACGGGTTTATGCCCTGTGAACTGCCTTCAGTACAGCCCCACCTACAAGGGGCTTTGGAGAGTTTTATGAATGTTTCCCGCTACTCCTTTGCCCGTCTCGAAGACGGATTTCTTCATTTCCGCTATCCTTTCGGTATTTTGGAGCTACAGTTCCATTTTGATGATGCCATTGATATTCAGGGACTTGAATTGATGTCGGACAAAGCGGTTTCGGGCAGGATGTTCATTGACGGAAGCGGTATCGTTCACCCCTCCGGTATCGGCAATGAATATATAAGACTGGATTTCGCAGACCGCCAGGTGTCCACAGTCTCAGAGGGTAAATACACTAGTTTCTTCTTTGTCCTTCCACCTGCCCTCTACGAAAAAGGGGAACTCAGAATCAGGGTTTCAGCCACATCCGAGACATTTGAGGTGAAACTGGGACAGATTGAGGTGCCGAGGGTGAAAATGAACAATCTGAGTGTGGCCAATGTGATTGTGGAAACATCGCAATTGCCCGGATTCGACAAGGAAACAGGGGTATTGGAATAATATGGGAACTATACAGTCGGGAATATGAAAACAAGAATAATCATAATGGCTGCAATTCTGGCTCTGTGCTCCTGCACGGCTGTTGACTATCCGTCTTCCGGCATCAAGCTTGGTGAGATTTATTTTACATCCAAAGCCGGGTCCAGGAGCATTCTGGTAAAAACATCAGACAAGTGGAGAGTCGAAACTGACTGTGATTGGATCAGCCTGGATGTAAATGGTGGAGTGGGAGAAGCCGCCTTTACTATTACTTGCGGGTCAAATGAATCCGATTTTGCGAACCCAAGACCATCCCGTGAGGCTTGTGTTGTCATACGAAGGCTTTCTGCCGGAACTTCCGACACTTTGTATGTTGTACAGCAGGGATTTCCGGACGGCATAGAAAGAGCTAGTACAGTTCAGGACTCCTATATAGAGTTTGTGGACGTGCCGCTGAGGCGCATCAAAGTTGTCTATGCAAACTTCGGCTCCGCCACTGTTGAGGATGTGGAGAAATGGATAGCGGCTTCTGATGCTGATCTCATTGCCGGAATCTGGTCTGAAGAAGGAGTGGCAAGATTGAAGGTTGAGGGACTGGAAACCGGTTTTGGTCTTATGATGTTGGACAAATCAGGGAGAGGATTCGGACGCATACAAAAGACCGATTTACCGCCAGCTTTGGCTGTGAGTATGGATGGAAAAATGTTCCAGATTGCTGATTTCCCGAGAGATGAACCTGCGTTGGAGATGATGCGGAATCTGATGAATGGCGGTTATGACCGCCCGGAAAGTGAGTCTGACTGGATTGTGGGAGGCTCGTTCTATTATCTCAGCGCAATGGAAATGTCCTGTCCGGACACTCCCGACTGGTATCCTGATTCGATCTCGGATCCTCGTTTCAAAGCCGACATCTATGCCCAGTACAATAACCTCACAGATTGTCTATGGATGGTCACTCACCATTTCAACCCGACTTGGACAGAAGACGGAAAAAGCTGGCGGGCCGATTATGTCTATGCATCAAACTCTGCTTGGAATTCGGTGGTGGACGTTAAGCTGGGACCGGAGCCGGTGTCCGGAGCCTCTCACAAGACTATTGCGATAACTCTCAAATACTGAAGCTTATGTCAAGGATCTCAAAATATATCATCATCACGGCTACTTTGTTTGTGAGTCTGGCAATGTCGGCCCAGAACATTACGGTCAGCGGTGTTGTCAAAGATACTGACGGGGTGCCGCTGGCCGGAGCCGGGGTTGTGGACAAGTCCAATGCAAAAAATGGAACTGTGGCGGATGAAAACGGAAAATACCGCATTGTGGTGGATTCAAGGTCCATTCTTGAGTTCAGTTTCCTCAGCTACAAGACCAGACTGGAAAATGTCAAAGGTCGCAGCGAAATCAATGTGGTGCTTGAACAGGACAAGTTGCAGCTGGAAACAGCCGTTGCTATCGGTTACGGAGTTTCCCAAAAAAGCGACCTTACGGGTTCTGTGGCAGTGGTGGATATGGAAGAAATTCAGGATACCCCTGTCAATTCGGTGGCCGAGGCGTTGCAGGGCAGGATTGCCGGGGCGGACATCGTTTCCGGAACCGGGGAGCCGGGCAGCAGTGCCAATATACAGATTCGCGGGGCCAGATCCATCTCGGCAGGGAATGAACCGCTGATTGTGGTGGATGGAGTTCTGGATGCAGTGAGCAGCCTGGATGACATCAATCCTTCAGACATAGTCAGCATATCGGTTCTCAAGGACGTAAGTTCAACTGCAATCTATGGTGCCAGGGGAGCTAATGGAGTCATACTTGTCACCACAGACCAGAAATCCCTCAAGGACAGCAAATACAAAATTACATTCAAAAGTGCGACCGGTATTTCTCATCTTGCAGACCGGTTGGACATAATGGATGCCTCAGAATATGCAACATGGCAGAATATGGTTGTGGCAGCCCGTTCGGGCAACACAGCCAAGCCTCCTTTCCCGGATCCGTCCTCTATGGGCAAGGGAACGGATTGGATCGGGGAACTCAGCCAGTTGGGAATATACGACTCGCAATACCTTCAAATCAACGGAAACAACGGCAATACGCACTGGTTTGCCGGAGCCGGATTCAATTACAACAGGGGAATAGTCATAGGCCAGGACTACAAGAGATATTCATTGCGGAGTTCCTTCGACACCAAACTCGGCAAGGTGGTAAAAGTGGGACTGCGTTTCAATATGGTCTATTTTGACGTGAACAGGACCGGTGCAGCGCTGACCGGCACAAGCACAGCTGCCGCAATCTACCTGAGCCCGCTTCTGGACACTGAAAGCCAGTGGAACAAATACTCTTTTGAGGATACTCAGGGAACGATTTTCAACAACCCGTATCTTCTGGCCAAACACGTGACCAATAGGGCTGACAAATGGAACACCAACATTGTACCGTGGATAGAAATTGCCTGCAGCAGGGACTTAACTTTGAAATCCACCTTCTCATTCACCCGACAGAATGACAAATCCTTCACATATTCCCCTTCCTATCTGCCCGTGGCCTACGCAAGGAAGCAGGGAGGTACGGCAACCAGAAGCGTATATGAGGAACAGAAATTCCTGTCGGAAACAACACTTTCCTACTCCCACACCTTCAACAAAGCCCATAAACTGGAGGTTTTGGCCGGATTTACGGCAGGGATGAACATTCGCGACTACAGTAATGTCGGAGGCAACGGCTATATCAACGACGAGGTCACGTTCTACAATATGGTGGGGACATACAACAACATCAATCTTAACAGCACTTCCTATAGGAAGGAGAAGACTTCGATGTCCGTACTGGGAAGGGTGAACTACAATTACAGGAGAAGGTATTATCTCACCTTTACGGCCAGAGGAGACGGGGCTTCCAATTTCTCTGCATCCAGGAAATGGGGATTTTTCCCTGCGGCTGCCTTCCGATGGTCCTTACATAATGAAAAATGGTTTCGTAATGCCTTGTGGCTTAATGACCTGTCTCTGCGTGTGAGTGCGGGTCGCAGCGGCAATGACGCAATCAGCAGTTATTTGTCTATGGCCACGATATCCGCTGCCAAAGGGTCCTGGCTTTTCGGGGACAAATATCTTTTGGCGACTATGCCTGAACATCTTGCCAACAGCAATCTCACCTGGGAAACCACCGATTCCTTTAATGTGGGGATTAATTTCGCAGCCTTCAAATCCAGGCTGAAACTGGAGGTGGATGCCTATTGGTCCAACACCAGCAATCTGCTTCTGAGTGTCAGAGATTCCCAGGTGACCGGCTACAACAGCTATTTCACCAATATGGGCTCCACACGCAACCTGGGAGTGGAAATGAAGCTCAATACCAAAAATGTAAAGTTGAGGAACTTCGAATGGAACACGGCTATAACCCTTTCCCACAACACCCAGACCGTGACTGATTCCGGTGCCGGGGACGAGGTGGTGCCGACGTTTATGAATCCGCGCAACTCCACCCAGTATCTCTATGGCTATAGGACGGGTTATCCGGTGAATGCCCTCTGGGGATATCAGAGAGCCGGAATCTGGCATAGCCAGGAGGAAGTGGAGCGCAATAAGATCACCCACGCCTACGTGTCCACAATCGCTGACGGTTCCAACGGCTCAAGTGTCGGAAGAACCAGATTCGTGGATGTCAATGGGGACGGATTGCTGGACCAGAATGATGTGGTCTATCTGGGCAGTGCGGATCCTGTCATCTATGGAGGCATTCAGAATGATTTCACTTTCTGGGGCAAGCTGGTGGTCAATATCTATTTTTCCTATTCTTTGGGAGGGAAGATTTACAATCTTTCCGAATTGTGGATGGGTTCTTCCTCCCTGAGTTGGAACAAATACCGCTATATGCTCAATGCCTGGGACGCTGTCAGCAATCCCGATTCCGACATAGCGGTACCCAACTGGGACGACACCAATGCCTCCGATTTCCAGGTGCACGATGCCTCCTTCTTCAGGCTCAAGACCTTGTCTGTCAGCTACAAGATTCCTATCAGCAAATGGTCCAAATTCTTCAAGGGCTTCAATGTGGGGGTGACCGGAGAGAACCTCTTCCTGCTGAAAAACTACAATGGTTTCGACCCGGATGTGTCCACTTCCTCCACCGTACGCAGGCTTGACAACGGGTCCTTTCCGAGACCCCGCACCTACACGCTGAATTTCCAACTGGTTTTCTAAGAGTATGAAAAAGACAGCTATCATATTGGCGGCCCTCCTTACGATGAGCGCCTGCTCCCTGAAGGAAAACTTGAGGAGCACTTCTGAACTTGACGACTTCTACAATAATGCAATTCAGTGCCGGACAGGTATAAATGCCTGTTACAACTTGCTCAGGACCATCTTGTCCGGACATAGTTTCTGGTTGATGACCGATGCCCAGACCGATTGTATGATACTGAATTCTTCCACCAACTATGTGGCGACTCTGAATATATCACCGACAAGACCGGCCATAGCCTCAACAGTCTGGCAATATGGATATCAGGGGGTTATGAGGGCAAACGGTATGCTGGAAGCAGTGGAAAAATGCCGTCTGTCCGGAGGTTGCACAGACTCCGAGGCCTTGGACATGACAGGGGAATTGGTGGCGGTGAGGGCTATGTTCTATTATCTGCTCACCTGCACTTTCGGAGACGTGCCTTTTTACACCGAAAGTGTGAATGAACAAAACAGGGCCGAAATAGCCTCTCTGCCGCGGATGAGTGCCGACAGTACCAGGGACTTCCTTATTGATGAACTTATGCAGTTTTTGCTGCCGGTTTCCCTGGGCGGTATGGAGGCTTTGCCTTTGAAAAGATCCTATGACCCGCCATACGAGAACCGTCTTACTGCGCCCGTAGGGCTAATGCTTGCTGCAAAGATGTGCCTGTGGAACCACAGATGGCAGGATGCCGTCACTGTGCTTGAAGTTCTTGAGGATATATATGGGGACTACAGTTCAGACCCGGGGCGTTTCGGAATCGACTATCCTCTCACCGATATCCCTTTCTCGAAGAAATACACTGCGGAAAGCATTCTGGAGATTGGAAACACTTTCGAGGAATACGGAAACCAGTCGGCAGGCTACATTGCAGTGGTTTCCACTCCGTCCAAGAGTTCTGTGGTGGACGAAGGGGATGAAAGTGAATATGCAATTTCTGATGTCTATGCCGGAATCGGCATTCCCGAACTCGGGGCACAGTCCAGAATCAGTGTATCAGCCCGTCCCACTACCTGGTTTATCCAGAACGTCCTCAGCTACGATTCCCCGGATTTGCGAAGCGGAGAGTATTCGGCGGGAGCCACCCAAGCCCGTGGCGGGTCCGGAACCCTGGCCTGGAGATGGAAGGGTTTTGACCGGGAGGATACGGAACGCAAGCCGGAAGACTGTATCGTAAGGTGGTTCAAGACAGGTTCTTCTCTCACGGCTGGCAGTCTCACAGCGATTCAGAGACCGTGGCTGGGCAACAAGTTCTGGTGTCCGGGAATGTATTACACTATGGACTCCAACAATCCCAAATTTTTCCGTTATGCTGATGCTCTGCTTATGCTCTCGGAGGCCTGGCTGAATCTGGGGGATTATGACAAGTCTGCGGCCTATCTGAATATTACCAGAACTCGGGCGGGGCTTGAAGAAATGAGTCTGAAAGCTGTAGGAGGCAATGCAGAAGCCTTTTTGGAGGAAATCCGCAAGGAAAGGGCCCGGGAACTGTTCGGGGAATTCCAGCGAAAGTTTGACCTCGTCCGTTGGGGAATATGGTATGAGAGGACATCCCTTTACAACGATGGCATCTATCTCAAGGACTTCATCAGGCCTTATCACAGATATATGCCTATCCCGGCTGAGCAAATCACATATTCGGGAGGTGCCCTTGACAATAAAGAATATGGAGGAAATTGAGTATGAAAAGGTTATGTTATCTTCTCCTGGCATTTGCATCATTTTGGGGGTGCATTCCCGAAAACGGGCTGGTTGAGGCTTTGGAACTCGGTGTGGAAGATAATGCACCCAAGTTCCCTGCCGAGGAAGGAACCTATAGCCTGAAGGTGCTCTCCGACGGACTGTTCTCTGCCAGCATAACGGACGGGGATTGGCTGTCGTTTGCCGGAACCGGAAGCCGCAGCGTGGAAGCTTCAGGAGACTGCGCACTCGATTTGGTTTATGAGATGAACCGCGGGATGAGGCGTACTGCACTTCTCCGTCTCGAAAGGGGAAGGAAAGTGGTGGAAGTAGTTTTCACTCAGGAAGGCTTTTTCGCAGCGGACATACTGTTTCCGGACAAGAGCATAATGCTGGAGTCTTCCGCAGGGGATGCTTCGGTCAAAATCCTGTCTCTGTACCGGGATGATGAGCTGGAAATTGAAGTGGACTATGATGGGGAGCAATATTGGATTTCAAATCTGCACAAAGTTAACAACTATCTGTGTTTCAATGTGTCCGACAATAATTCCGATAAACCCAGGACAGCCGTGATCAGTTTGTCCTGCCAATCTGATCCCAAGGTGGGCGCCCAGGTGCAGATTCAGCAGTTGGGTCGGGAGATGGTGCTTAAGCCTCTGTCTTTCGCTGCCCTGAGGGATATGCAGCCTCTTGAGGGAACTATGGAACTGGAAGATTGTTTTGTCATTGAAGGCATAGTTTCCGGAGACAATGCCCAAGGCAATGGAGGAGAAGACTTGAACATCTCGGCATCATCCCAGGATTTGACTCTCTCGGAACGAACCCTGTACATTCAGTCCGCGGATGGTAGCCTCGGCTTCCGGGTGATTCTTGACACCCCTCAGGACAATATTGCCTCCCGCTACGACCACATAAGGCTCATGCTCCTGGGAACAGAACTCAAATGCAGTGAAAACCCTTTGAGGTATGACATCGTCTCAGTGACACGTGCCAATATCCTTTCGCTGGAACAGGGGGCCCCATCGGATCTGCCTTTGAAGGAGAAAAGCATAGCGTCCCTCACGGACGGGGACATCTACACCTATGTCAGACTCAGGGATTGCGAGATTCCGGTCCGAAAAGGTCCTTTCGTGCCCATAGACATAAGGCATACCGCCCTGATGCATTCCTATCCTATGGTAATCAGGGATATAAATGGGGACAATAGCCACATTATGACCAATTTGAGCGCCGCCTGGCAAAGGGATGGAGAGGGACTTCCCCAGGGTTCCGGGTCCATTTCGGGCGTGATTGTCCACGAGACCTGCGACAATTTCGAGTGGGACCAGAATAAGATGGAAGAAAAGCTTTCGGAGGGAGTCTCTGCTGAATATATTACCGGGACCGGTGACATAGGAAGATATCAGATTCGTCCGTTCACCAAGGAGGAAATCGCCCTCGAAGAGGATTTCTCAAAAGGTTTCTCCAGTCTGCTTATGGAAATCCGTTATTTCTACAATCAGGATGACGGAAAACTCGTCCAGAACTTTGCTGACGGAAGACTCTATTCCACCTATCCTGCAGTTGCCAATCCTATGATGGATTCTTCCGTCAAGGGGCTTCTGGAAGTCATAAACGGGGCCGGAGAGTTAGGCAATATGCTTGTGTGGAGGGATTGGACCCATCTTGGGCCTATGGAAAACGGGGAAATATCAGATCCTTACAGGGGCAATGGTGTCGTGGACTATTATGGGGTACAGTCGGAATGGGAGCCATACTCCGGTGTGGCCACCACCGCCCTCGTGCTCAAGAGCAGTGCCTGGTATTCAAATTCCGACTGGAAGACCCTCGCCAATGCTTGGACTGCCATAGTCAGCACCGAAGGTCTCACCAGGGACAATTTCCCTCTGTCCGTGCAGTTTGGAGTCTTCAACGGGTTGGGACAGAGCATAGGGGCACCTCGTCATTGGAGATTGGAATATTCAACGGACGGAAGCTTATGGAAGGCTGTTTCGGACTATACCGTTCCGGATTTTCCGGTTCTATCCAACCGCAAGGCCTGGCAGTGTCCGGCCCCCAAGTACATAAGCATCACTTTGCCTGAAGACCCTGCATTGCTGGACAATTCCCAGCTTCGCATCAGGCTCCGGCCCTATGTCAACAAGGGTGGTAATTCCACTACCTATGACGGGGGAAGCATAATATCAGGTAAAGAAAGCGCAATGAATTATTTTGCAATACGGTACAACAAATGAAAAAGACAATTCTCGCTCTGACGGTCGTGGCCTTGTTGTCCTGTACGGGAGACGGACTCAATGCCCAGCCTGTGCTTGTGCACACTCAGGATCAGATGAATCTGAAGCCCCACGAGTTGAACTCTCACGCGGGAGATGAGTCTTGGAGTTCCCTGGAGCAGATATATTCCTGCAGGCATATTCTGAGTCCATCTCTTATGATGCCATCCGGAATTCCCGAATCCCAGGCCACTCCCTGGTACCCAAGGGTGAAGTCTCTGCCTGACGGGAGTTATATAATGTTCTATATGGGCGGACAGATAGCCTCCAGACTATTCTGTGCATTTTCTACAGACTGGAAAACCTGGACCGGCCGCATTCAGCTCGCAACGCCCAAAGAGGTGGTAGTCAACGGACTCAAGGATTATGAAAGATACTGCAATGCAGATGCGGTGGTCTTAAGCGATGGCAGTCTTTTCGCGGTCTATGCCTTCCGTGCCGGCACCGGCTATCACACCGGACAAGGTTGCGGAATTATGGCCATAAGCAGCAGCGACAACGGCCGCAGCTGGACCAGCCCTGAAATCATTTACAACGGTCCCTGTTGGGAGCCCTATCCTCTGCAACTGCCTGACGGGAGAATCCAGGTCTATTTTACGGATTCAAAACCTATGACGAGAAATTCCGGCACTTCCCTCATCGAATCCACGGACGGAGGACTGAGTTTCGGACCGAAGAAGCGCATATCCCGCCAATTCAAATACTACGAATACGGAGAACGCATCTATTCCGACCAGATGCCGGTTTTCCGAATGCTCAACGACGGCAGGACTCTCTTCGGACTTGTGGAAGACAGGCACGAGCTGGACGGGCCGGGCACAAAATCCTCCTACTGGCTGAGCCTGGTCTATAATGACGGCCCGGATTGGAAAGATTTGGGAGAAGATGCGGCAGGACCGGAGCGGAAGGAAGAAAACGTGCTTAAAAGCAATTCAGGATACGTCGTGACATTGCCCTCCGGTGAGGTCGTCATTTCCACCGGATATGAAGGTTGGCATTCCGTAAAGATAGGCGACCATACTGCCACAAAATGGAATGCCAGGAACTGGATGTCAGACTGGTACCAGCCTTTCAGGAACAAGGGTATATGGGGCTCCATTGAAGCCACTTTGGACAATCACCATATCATTTCCACTATGGATTCCCGCGACAGGGGCATTCTTTTTACCGTGTCTCACCTCAACCATAGAATAGCGGCAGAGCATACGGCTGTGACTGTCGATGGGGATGCTTCGGAGTGGAAGGGTGACGAAGCCCTTTTCATAGGCTCCGATTCTCCCGTGGAAACCATTTTCAGGACTTCAGTTGATGGGGACTGTCTGTATATTGCCGTAGAATGCCTGGATGAGGCAGCGGAGAAAGGGGCAAGTGTCAATATCAGCCTGTGCAATTCGGAAGGCAAACTCAAAAAGGGGAACTATGCGAATATCACAGTGAGTGCCGCCGGGCTCGAGTCGTCCAATGTACAGGCGGTAAAGGCCGTTTCCCGTTCGGGAGCAAGCCGGGACGGGCGCAAGGGCTATGTCTGCGAAATTGCCATTCCCCTGTCCGAAATCAGGGCGACTGGGGATAAGAAACTTTTCTTCAATGCCCGGGTGAGTGCAGTGGTGGACGCAGAGAAAGTTAATGACGGGTTCTGGATGGCAGGGAAGAATCCGGAATCCTGGCAGTTGATTCATATTTAGTAACCTGACGCAACTTATTATTTTCATATTACTTAGAACAACATAAACATATTTCATTATGAAAGATACAAAAGACAAATGTCCCGGAAGGGAATACCTTGAACCGCAGTTTTCGGTGATTCAGGTAATAAACTCCGCTGCAATTTGCGGAAGCGGAACAACTCAGAATCTTGTCGAGGAAGACGGCAAGTTTGAATGGATTTGAAAAATTGTGGATGTTATGAAAAAAAGATTATTGCTTATCTCTTGTATTGCACTTTCATTTGCTGCATGCAACAAAAATGAACTGGTGCCGGCTTCGCAGACAAGGCTTGATGCTATTCTTGCCGAGGAACCTGTAGAAGAGACCAAAACTGCTATAGGAGAGAAAACGGAGCAGGGCTATCCTGTGGTGTGGTCGGAGGGCGACTGCATTAGTGTGAACAGCTGTCCTTCTTTGCCCCTTGCTGCCGGGGATTTTTCAGGAAATAAGGCTTCGTTTACTATCGAAGGCGTGGTGACATCTCCGTTCAAGGCGGTGTATCCGCTCTCTGCCGCCACCTGGTCCGACGGTGCCTGCACGGTCACGTTGCCTGCCACCCAGAATTATGTAGCCGGAAGTTTCGACCCGGCTGCCTCAGTTATGCTCAGCAACGGGACTTCTCTGATTTTTCAGAACGTGCTCTCATATCTTAAACTCAATGTGGTCAAGGGCGAAACGGATGCCCTGATCAGAAGCATAAAAGTGGCTGGAAACAATGGGGAGGCCTTGAGCGGCACTTTCGATGCAGTGTTCGGGGATGTCTGCTCCATTGATGCCGAAGGAAATGGAGAAGCCGTAACTGTGAATTGCGGGGATGAGGGAGTCGCTCTGGGAACTCCGGTCATCATTGCCCTGCCTGCAAAGAACTATGCCGGAGGATTGAATATCACCGTGACCACGGTGGACGGGAAGGTACAGAAAGTGACCTCATCCAAGGAGTTCAATGCTGCTGCCGGAAAGATCTACACCACTTCCTTCACATATTCGGAGACTCCTGCTGTTGAGCCTGAGATTGCCACTGAAGCTGACCTCATTGCTTTCCTTAAGGATGCTGACGGGGGAGTTGAGTGCAGCAACTTCTCCGCCTCAATAGATAAGGAAGAGGCCAACTTTGGAGACTATTCCAAGTGGGTGGCTTCCGATGGCAAGGTCCATATTACAGCCGACATCACACTGACAAAGACAGTTGACTGGTCTGAAACGGTTTCCGGAAGAAGTTGCACAGTCTCGAATTTTGACGGAATCATTGACGGAGGCGGACATACCATCACTTTTGCCGGGGCAGTGAAAGCTCCTATGTTCACAAACCTATACGGCACTATATCCAATCTCAAGTTTGCAGGGAATCCGATGACGGTCACCCATTCTCCTTATCTTGGGTCTCCGTTTGTCTGCGTAGTGCAGGAGGGCGGTTTGATTCAGAAGTGCACCAATACTGTTGATGTGATTTTCAATAGCTCCGAAAACACTTGGGAGAATCTCTATATTTCAGGCATTGCCGTGCGTTCTTACGGCACTATCGAAGACTGTGTCAATGAAGGGAAGATAGATGTTTCCGGAGTGATAGAGTCAAATGCCTATGTCTGCGGAATCTGCCCTATTGTCTATGCCGGAGCGAAGGTAGTCTCCTGCACGAACAGGGGCAGCATAGTCTCCACCATCAAGAAAACTTCCGACACTTCGAAGGAGGTAGCCAAGGTCGGAGGCGTGGCTTCCTGGGTGTATGGTTCTCTGGAGAACTGCATCAATGAGGCAGAAATAGCGTTCTCCGGGAAACTCGGTTTCGGAGGAGTGGCCTTCTACAATGAGGGAGGCACATTCTCCGGGTGCAGGAACACCGGAGCTCTGTCAGTGGATACCGATCTGAGCCGCCTCGGAGGAATAGTCTATATCAACAACGGGGGCACACTGACCGGATGCATCAATTCCGGTACCCTGAGCTGTCCGAATTCCAAGTGTGAGATTGCGGGAATAGCCGTTTGTTCAAAGGGCAACGGAGCAATGATTGACAGATGTGACAACAACGGAGCTGTCATCGTCACCGGTCCGGGAACCAGAGCCGGAGGTATCTGCTTCAATATGAATGCGGGAACTGTACAGGATTGCAACAATACCGCCGACATCGTATTCACAACGGTTCCGACGGAAGCCGGACAGGTGCAGTTCATAGGCGGAATCGTGGGTATTGCCTCGGAAGTGGATTTTACCGCTACCAGTGTCCAGAACATTTTTGGTACGAACAATTATACCATCCCGAATACCGGATATTCCGAAAACACTCTTTCATCCAAGCTTCTGATCAGCGGATGCACCAACACAGGTCATCTAAAAATGACAGTTACTCCGGAATCATCCGCCGCTTTTGTCAGGAACGTCGCCATCGGAGGCATACTCGGATGGAACTGGGCTGTGGCTACTGACGACTACTATGTGGAAATACTGAACTGCACGAATGGCGTGGCTTCTGCGGGCACGGGGTCAGCTTATTTTTACGTCCAGTACGAACAAAAAACAAACAACCCAGAATATCTTTCGCCTGCATTGGGAGGTATTGTGGGACAGTCTGCCCCTTACAACTCATCTTCAACCGGCAAATGGTCGATTGCTCCTTTGACAAAGGGTTTTGCCTCGACTTCTGCCAGGGATGGTATGAAAATAGTCATAGACGGTTGCAAGTCCTATGGGGTAGTGGCAAATATGGAATCCTATTCAAGTAATTATACATCTCCAACAACTCGTTCTATCAGAGGAACAGGAGGAATCGCCGGTATGATATACGGCGGTTCAGATGCCTCCCTTGCCGCACAAATCAGGAATTGTGCCGTGAATGCCTATATACTGGTCGGTTGGGACAAAGAACCTGACGGTCAAAACAATGTACTCACCAACCAGTCAATAGAAAACTGTGCCGGCGGAATTGCCGGAGCCGCTGCCTGGTGCGATGTGGACAATTGTACCGTAAGCAGCGCATCAGGTAGAGGTGTCGGGTCCAACACTCGCTATGCTATGGCTGCGGGCGGAGTATTCGGTTCCGTGACAGAGCGTTATTCAGTCACCAATTGCAGCCTGAATATGTCTATAGGCTTCAAATGTACAAAGACAGCTTACTGGGGACTTGTCTCAGGCGGCTCTAACTATGCTTCAAGATCTCAGGACTACGATTCAATCAAAGGCTCAGTAATCAGCGGCAACAAGTTCAATCCGGGTCCGGTGAAAATCAATGGTACCGAACAGACCATCACTTCGGAAAACTTCACCGACTACCTGATTTCAGACAAGGACAAAACCGACAACGCCACCAACAACTGGCTGACAATCTCAAACAACACCTGGACCGGCAACTGAAAAACCGGCAACTGAAACACTTACAACGATATGAAATCCCTGACCGTCATAATACTATCCCTTGCCCTGATGACTGCATCCTTCACCGGAGGAGCTGCGGGCGGACCGTCATTCCGACACATAGACAAAGCCGGATGCGGTCTAAGCTACGATGGAGTCAAGACAATGCTGGAAGACAGTCGGGGTTATATCTGGATAGGCACCTACAACGGGCTCTGCCGTTATGACGGAACCCGTGTGGTGACCTACAGCCAGGAAGAACTCGGGACCAGTGTAAACTACATAAGTTCCCTTGAGATGGATTCGGATGGAAGGGTTTGGATCGGAACGGATGACGGGATTGTCATATATGAATATCAGACAGACTCCTTTTCCCGTCCTCTTTCCGACGAAGGACAATTCGACAGGGTGTTTGCACTCAAGTGTGACCCGGAAGGGAATGTTTGGGCTGGCATCAAAGATAAGGGCCTGTATGTCAGCCGCAAGGGCAGCGGTGCTCTGGAAAAGGTGCTTGAGAAGGGAGGGGAATCCGGTACCAGTTCAATAGGCTCTGTCTTCCGTCTGGCTGTTACGTTGGATTCCAGGCTGATAATTGCGACTTATTGCGAAGATCTGTATTTCCTGGACGAAGGCAGTCTGGTTCAGTTGGCCGGAGACTATTTTACAGGAGACAACATCGAGGGCATAGATGTGGATGCCGAGGGAATGTTGTGGGTGGCTTCGAAAAGTCACGGACTGTGCCGCGTAAATCCGCGCAGTGGAGCTGTGACGCATATCTGTCCCCTGCCCAGGGATGCCAGGCCTGTGAATGTGGGCTGCAGCGGAGGCTCGGTCTGGTTTTGCACCACTGCTGGCCTTGTGAAATACAATCCCTCTGATGAGTCTTCCAGGCTGTTCACATCCAATCATAATAATCCCTTCAGCCTCTCGGATGATTTCGTGACCAAGGCTTTTGTCTCTTCCTCCGGCACTCTTTGGGTGAGTACGGATGAATCCGGAGTCAATTTCTACAGTCCCGACACGGACAAATTCTCCAAGTTCTGTTGCCTGGAAGACGGCAGCATTCTGGGTACATCGCTGGTGGGTGCATTCGCCCAGGATGGAAGAGGCCGGGTGTGGGTGGGCACTGACGGGGAAGGACTGATACTTTTCAATCCCGAGACCTCTGCTCTTTCAAAATATTCCAATCCGGCTGTCCCCCGTTCAGTGAATGCCTTGCTTGCTTTCGGAGATGAACTTTGGATAGGAGCCAACACCGGCATATTCAGGATGGATGTCAGGACAGGAAGGGTGCAATCCTTTTCTGATCCTGAGTCCTATTCCACCGCAAGGGTCATCAGCATTTTCAGGTCACGGGAGGGAAAACTTTATATTTCAACCCCTCTTGGGGTGGCGAAGCTTTCTGATTCGGGATTCTGCCCTGTGGAGTGCCTGAGGGGCATTACCGTAGAGAATATGGGACAGGACGCCACTGGGAAGGTATATGTCGCTTCTTACTCCAACGGTGTGTATGTCTTTGATCCCCAAACTGATACTATGATAGCTGAATACAATATCAAGAACGGTCGTTCTGTAATCCCGGAAATGACCTCTTCGGTTTGCATAGATTCCCGGGGCTGGCCTTGGATCATAGGTTTCAGTTCAGGCATATATGTAAAGGATGGGGCGGACTTCAGAGCCTGCAATATGGCCAATGTGCCGAGTTTTCCGTCTGACATATTCTACACAGGAATGGCCGATCTGAACGGACACCTTTGGCTCTCGGGAGACAGCGGACTGGTGGAATATGACCCGGAGAGGAACTCAGCGAAGGTATTCACGACTTCCGACGGCCTGTTGAACAATATTTTCCGCAAGGGAGGAATAACCCTCAGGGACGGCAGGATGATTTTCGGAAGTGAAAACGGATTTGTGCTTTTTGACCCGGTCAAGGTGTCGGAAGGAATGATTTCCACCGAGGTGCGCATCAGTTCTATGAGGGTGAACGGCAAGACTTTGAAGGGAAAGAACATTGACCTGAGCGGGAGCCTGACACTTGATTCCGACCAGAGAAGCATAGGATTCGACTTTGCCATTCCACTTGCAGGCAACAGGGCAATCGACAGGATTTTCTGCTTACTCGAAGGCTATGACAGCCAGTGGAGGGATGTGTCCGCAACCAGAAGTGTGGATTATTACAACCTTCCGAAAGGGGATTACAGGCTGAAAATCAGGGTTCCTGTGCCTGGTGGCAGTCCTGTGCAGGCTCATCCTGACCTGTATATCACCGTCAAACCGAAGTTTATCGAGTCCTGGATAGGATGGACCTGCATAGTCCTTTCTGTTCTGCTGCTGGCTGCATTGCTGTTCTATTTCATCTACCACAATGCCCTTTCCCGCCAGAGGCGCAGACACGAGGCAAAGGAGGATGCGCTCAAGGAAAAACTCTATCACGAAAAAATGAATTTCTTTGCAAATGTAATCCACGAAATCAAAACCCCTCTGACCCTGATTCGCACCCCTCTCCAGAATCTGATGACCGGAAATGAAGAAAGGGGAAAGGTAATGGAGGATTTGGGACTAATCGGAACGGCCACCGACTATATGGAGAAATTGGTGAAGGAACTTCTGGAATTCATTTCCCTTGAAGAACACGGCTATGTGATGGAACTCAAAAATGTGGACCTTGTTGAGAAAGCCGGCTTTTACTGTTCCAATTTTTCTGAGGCTGTCAAGAACCGGAATCTGAAAATGACCTATATCCACAAGGATGACAGTCTGGAATGTGCGGTGGACGGAAAAGCTCTTTCGAAGATATTCAACAATCTGCTCCAGAATGCCGTGAAGTATGCCGAAAGCTGGATTCAGGTGGAGCTGAAAGAGGAAAACGGGATGGCAGTTATATATTTCCGCAACGATGGCGACATCATTCCGGAGTCCAGAAGGGAGGATATATTCAAGCCTTTCGTGTATTTCCAGTCCAATGACTCGAGCCAGAGTTTCGGGATCGGCCTGCCTCTGGCCCGCACATTGGCCCGCCTGCACGAAGGAAAACTCGAACTGTCTCCAAGGACAGATTGCAATGAATTCATATTGAGTCTTCCCCTGAAGACGGTCCAGTGCAATCTGGAGGACGACCAGGAGGAAATCGGGAACTCCGGCAAACCTATTGTGCTCATAGTGGAGGACAATGTTGATTTGCTGGGCTACCTTAAACGGAAACTCTCGGAGGATTTCAAGGTGATGGGAGCCACTTCGGCGGAGACTGCACTGCAAAAAACGGAAAAGCACAATATAGACTTGATTCTCACCGACATAGGTCTGAAACATATGAACGGTGTGGAATTCTGCTCCAGACTGAGTTCTGACCCGCGCACGGCACACATCCCCATCATTGTCCTGTCTGCCATTTCAACGATGAAGACAAAGGTGGACTGTATGGAGAACGGGGCCACGATGTATATTGAAAAGCCATTCAGTATGGACTATCTGCTGTCCTGCATAAAATCGGTAATGGAGAAGCGCAGGCTGATGAAAAGTGCCTATTCGGGCATATCCCTGGATAAGGTGGTTGACGATATTCCGGACCGGGACGAGGATTTCCTTCGTAAACTTGATGCCATAGTTGCGGAACATATAAGCGACCCGGAATTCAACAATACCACCATAGAAGAAGCACTTTTCCTGAGTCACAGTTCGCTCAACCGCAGGATGAAAGCCCTGCTGGGAACCACCCCCAACGACTACATCCGCCGCAAGCGTCTTGCCCTCGCCGCACAGATGCTTTCCAGAGGCGGGGTGAGGATAAACGAGGTGTGCTACGCCGTGGGCTTTAATTCCCCTTCCTATTTTTCCAAGTGTTTTAAGAATGAATACGGGGTTTTGCCGGCTGAATGGTCAAAAGAGAAAAATGTTGCCGAAAAAGAAAAATAACTTCTATCCTTGAAATGAGCCTGCTTGTAACTTTGCAAAAAACACTGAAACAAATGAATATAAAAGTAATCACATCTGTATTGTCCCTGTTTGCGACAGCAGTCGGGGTGATGGCCCAGAATGGACCGGTCAAAGCTTGGGAGGGAACGATTGAACTACCGACCTACAGGGTGGCGGCACCTGAAAAAGCTCCGCTGTTTGAAAGGGACTTTGCCTATCAGAGGGCAAAAAGAGGCATATATCCCTATGCAATGAACGACAACCCGACAAGGGTGAAGGTGGATTCCACGCATAGGGCTCTGTATCTGGAAAACGACTATGTGAAAGTCTGCGTCCTTCCGGATATAGGAGGCCGACTGTTTTATGCCACGGACAAGACCAACGGATATGAGATTTTCTACCGCCAGTCTGTAATCAAGCCGGCCAATGTGGGAATGTTGGGGGCCTGGATTTCCGGAGGCGTGGAGTGGAACGTTTTTCACCATCATCGTGCAACAAGCCAGTATCCCATTGATTCAAGGATAGTTGACAATCCTGACGGGTCCAAGACAATTTGGGTGGGAGAAATTGAAAACCGCCACAGGATGAGCTGGGCCATAGGAATGACTCTGCATCCGGACAAGAGCTATATTGAGGTGACCGGCCGTTTCTTCAACAATAGTCAGGATCGCAATTCTATGCTGCATTGGAACAATGTGGCCACACACGCCAATGAGAACTACCAGATTATATTCCCGGAATGTACCCGTTTCGGAATGTTTCACCACAAGCTTAGCCATATCCATTGGCCGGTGCCGAATGAACCCTACAAGGGCAATCCGGACTATGTGGGAGTGGATATAAGCTATTGGAAAAACCTGCCGTCCCTTACTGGAGACTCAGTCTTCATCCAGGACCTTCAGGATGATTTCGTGGGAGGATACGACTATGGCAAGAATGCCGGAACTATGCTTGCCGGCAACCACAATATCAACAAGGGCGGCAAGTTCTGGACTTGGGGGCATATGGCTTATGGCCACGCCTGGGACTGCGAGACCCTCACCGACAGCGACGGCCCCTATGTGGAGTTGATGACCTCGGCCTATTCGGACAATCAGCCGGATTATTGCTGGATAAACCCTCACGAGACAAAGGAATTCACCGCCTATTGGTATGGAATCCGGGACTTGAACCACGTGAACCGGGGAAATGAGAAGGCGACGGTCAATATGGACATAAATCCTGACGGGTCCATCCATCTCGCCGCAAACACCACCCAAATCCGCGACAATGCAAGAATCACGGTCAGCAGCAACGGCAAGATCATATATGAAAAAAATGCTCTCATAGCCCCGGACAGGCCTTTTGCGGACGATTTCAAAACCGATGTGGCCTATGTACAGGACCCGACACAGGTTCTGATGAGCCTTTTCAGTGCTGAAGGTGAGTTGCTCATCGATTATCATCCGTACAGACACGACATCAATTCCCCGCTTCCGGAAGACCTCAAGCCTGTGAATCCGGATCCTAAAAGTATTGCGAACACCGAAGAGTGCTACTATGTGGGAATGAGGAACCTCCAGTTCCATCAGGCTCACGTGAACCCTAATGACTATTTCCTTGAAGTGCTCAGGCGGGACTCCGGAGATGTCCGCGCAAACACCCAGATGGGTATCTACTATCGCCAGAACGGCGATTATGAGAGGGCAAAGATGCATTTGCGCAAGGCTTTGGAACGTCAGTGCGCCAATTATACAAGGGTTGCTGACGGGGAGGCTATGTACAATCTCGGACTCATACTCAAGGATGAAGAACATTGGGAAGCAGCCATTGATACCCTTTACCGGGCTGCCTGGGATTATGAATATGCATCTGCGGCGTATTATCAGCTTGCCCAGATCAGCAACATCCGCAGTAATGTGGCCCAAGCCCTGAAGGAAAGCAGTGTTGCTGTGAACTACAACGGGATGAATATCGATGCCAAGAATCTCAGGACCACTTTGCTGCGTAAAGCCGGGAGGGCAGAAGAGGCATCCGCACTTGCAGAAGAAGTCCTCGCCTTTGACCCTCTCAATTATTATGCAATGCGGGAACTTGTGCAGATGGGCAAGGCTCCGGAGGCTGAACTGAAGAAACTTATGCGCGGAGTGCCGGAGAGCTATATCGAACTTGCACTTTATTATATCCATAACGGTTTCGAATCAGATGGGAGAGCGATTCTTGAAGAGGCAGAGGCCATAAGGCCGTATCCTACGACAGAATACTATCTGGGATGGTATGCCGACAGGGACGGTAACAAAGCAGACGCTTCCGAATGGTTCCGCAAGGCTGCTTCCGCTTCCATAGACTATGTTTATCCATTCCGTTTGGAAACGGTGAAACCAATGCAGAAAGCTCTGGAATATATGCCGGATTCTGCTGTCACCTGGTATTATCTCGGAAATATCTGGTATCAGAAGCGACCCGAACTTGCACGTGAATGTTGGGAGCAGGCTGTCACTTGTGATTCCGGCTTTGCAATGGCACTTAGAAATCTCGGTTGGTACTGGAAATACAAGGATGAGTACGGAAAGAAGGATGCTTCCGACTATGACAAGGCTTTGGCGTACTATCTCAGAGCCATAGCCGCCAATCCTTCTTCAGCCATATTCCTGACTGAATGTGACGAAATAATGGAGATGACAGGAGCTCCTCTCGAAAAGCGCTATGACCTCTTTGCTGGGAAAAAGGCGGTGTATGAGCAGCGTTATGACTCGGAGTACAGGGCTCTTCGACAGATGGCTCTTCACGGAGAACTTGATGAGGTGTTCAAGTCTTTGACTACCAGGGAATACAGCCGTAGGGAACATATAGACGACCTCCACGATTTTTATGTAGATGTCTGCCAACTCCTTTCTCTCAGGGCTATGGATGACGGCAATGTGCAGGAGGCTCTAAAATGGCAGCTCGCTTCCAATGAATATCCTGCCAATCAGGGCTATGCCCATCTGGAATACTATGCAAGGGATGCTCAGGTATATTTCAATATAGGTCAGGCCTATGAACGGACGGGCGATGAGGACAGAGCTTATGAATGGTTTCGCAGGGCTTCCGAGGTTCAGGTGAAGGACCAAGATGCAGTGTATCTCTATGAAAAGGGACTTGCCCTTGAGAAACTGGGTCGCAAAGCTGAAGCCAGACAGCTGTATGAGAAGATGTTGGAGCTTGGCAAGTCACAGCTTGTCACAAACATCAACAATTTCTTTATAAGTTTTGACCGGGGAGCTTTCCCGAGGGATATCAACACCGGAGCTTGGTACACCCAAGGAGTGGCCTGGAAGGCGCTTGGCAATCGCAAGAAGGCGCGCGAATGTTTCCGCCGGTCGCTTTCGGAAAGGAACGACAACCTATGGGCCGGCTATTATCTTAACAAATGAAACTGAAATAATTATCCGCATGCTCATCTGTCACAAAGCAGAAATATTATGAAAAGATATATCCCAATAATTTTGGCTGTCCTGCTGTCGGTATTGCCTGCACAGGCTGCAAAAACATCGCAATGGACAGCAGAACAGGCCCGCGAATGGTGGGCAGATCAGGAATGGCCAGTAGGATGCTGCTACGTCCCTTCCTATGCTGTGAACCAGTTCGAGATGTGGCAGGACGAGACCTTCAATCTGCCGGTACTCGAAAAGGAGTTCGATTTGTGCAAGGAACTTGGTTTCAATCTTGTGCGCATCTATCTGCACGAGAAGCTGTGGTGGGCGGATGCTGCCGGGTTCAAGGCAAAGATAAATCAGGTGTTGGGGCTCTGCGATGCCCGGGGCATAAAGGTGACATTTACCTTCTGTACAAATGGAGGAGATGAACACGAACTTGGCCCGCAGCCGGAGCCTATTCCTGGTGTTCACGGAGGCGGTCAGTGGTGCTGGAGCCCTTCCACTGAAATGATGAAAGACAAAAGCCAATGGCCGAAATTCAAGGCTTATCTGCAGGATATTCTAAAGACTTTCGGACAGGACAAGCGCATACTCTACTGGTGTTTACAGAACGAGCCTGAAAACATAAGGAAGGGTAGGGAAACAATGGAGTGGATGAAGGCCCTGTACGAATGGGCCTGGGAGGTTCGCCCCAGCCAGCCGCTGACTTCTCCGGTGTGGATAAGACCGGGCTTTACAGGCAATGGGAAACCTTGTTCTACCAAACTGGATGTGGTGTCCTGGGTGCTTTCCAATTCCGACATCATCACTTTTCACTGCTATTACGATTTCAAGGAACTGGACCTATTCATCAAGTTGCTGAGCCGTTTCGGAAGGCCTATGATATGCCAGGAATACCTCGGCAGAAATCTGGGCAGTACTTTTGAAACTTGTCTGCCCGTGTTCAAGAGGGAAAAGGTTGGAGCTCTGAATTGGGGTCTTGTTGAGGGAAAATGCCGTTATCGCTATCCCTGGGGGCATAAATTGGCCGATGGTGAACCAGATGTATGGTTCCACAGCATATTTTGGGAAGACTACACACCGTGGCGTGAATCCGAGGTGATTTTCATTAAAAGCCAGACCGCGGACAAGTCAGTTGCCGGGCTCAAGCCTAAGTATCCGATTTGCAAATGAAGACTATTCTGATTCCCAATAAGTGGCGATAATTTTGGAATATAATCCAAAAAATAGGCGATAATTTTGGAATAAAGATATCAATGAACTGGCTTCATTGCTTGGCTTGACATCCAAGACCGTTGAAAAGTATTTGGACATTCTGGAGAAGTCTTATATAATCTTCAGGCTTGGCTCTTTCTCCAGAAATATGCGTAATGAACTGAAATTGAGCCGAAAAATCTATTTTTGGGACCTTGGTATCAGGAATGCCGTCATAGGAAATATGGCTCCGCTCGAAAATAGGAATGACACCGGTGCCTTGTGGGAGAATTTCCTTATTGCGGAGAGAATGAAGAACAACAGCTATTCACTCTTTTCAAACGTTGACCTATAGAGGCCATAAAAATCGAACTCCCAAGAACAGAAGCTGGCAGGCATCCAACGGTCTGGTCTTGTCCTCATCTCAAGGATCGGCTTCTTCCGGAGTGACGACACACGCTGTGGCTTCCGGTTATGGGGACACTCGTGGTTATATCTATGGTGATTATTTTACCTCAAGTACCAATGCAATGGCGCTATATGATTCCCGGACAGTCGTTTCTTCAAGAAACTCCGCATTTCAAGTGACAAGCCAGAATGGGTATTCTGTGGAATATCAGGAAATTCCGGTGGTTTGTATCCCGGCACATTCCAGCAAGAGGTTTGGGGAGTACATCGTTTCGGCATCGGCATATCGCGAGTGTGAGTTCAATAGGAAGCCGAAATCCAGGGAGGAGTCAGTCAGGGAATTCTCGAAGGAGACATCGCCGCTGGTGATTGAAAACAGGCTTATGTTCATTTTTGGGGATGTGCATATTCCTGTCATAAATATGTTTTACGCCAGCAGGTTCCAGAATATTGCGGTGGACGATGAGGAACAGAATGAGACGATCAAGCATTGCAACGGCTCCACTGAGTATGTGTGCATCCATAAACTCCACGGTGTCAATAAGTATTACATAAATTACAGCGAATCAGACATATACTCACCATCAGGCCCTGTTATGGAAAAGAAACGGAATGACTCACCGGAAATAGGCAACACTTGGTTCAGCGAGTCATCCGATGCCATATACAACCCGGCTGGTTCCACATATCAGCAGCGTCAGGAGGCCCGCAAGGCGATGAACCGGCAGAGGGGAAGATAGGGCTATCTGGGTTTTGCTGTGTACATCCAGAGTGGCAGATGATCAATTCAAAACTTTTGTGTAAGTTTGCAGAATGATTGTCAAAACGGCTTGATTATGTTATATCCTATAGGAATACAGAACTTCGAAAAGATACGCGAAGGTGAATATGTCTATGTGGACAAAACTGCTACGTTATACCAATTGGTTACCACAGGAACCTATTATTTCCTGTCCCGTCCCCGCAGATTCGGCAAGAGCCTGCTGGTGAGTACCTTGGAGGCGTATTTCCAGGGCAGGAAGGACCTGTTCAACGGATTGGCAATCGAGAATCTGGAGAAGGACTGGCAGGAATATCCGGTGCTGCATCTGGATTTGAATACTCAAAAATATGTTTCCCCCCAGGCTTTGAACAATGTTCTTGATGTTGCACTCAGTTCTTGGGAAGTAATATATGGACGTGAAGAGAAAGAAGTTGATTATCCACTCAGGTTTCAAGGCATCATCCGCCGTGCGAAGGAAAAGACGGGTCGGAATGTGGTGATTCTCGTAGATGAATACGACAAGCCGATGCTGCAGGCAATAGGCAACGAAGAGCTTCAGAAAGAGTACCGCAACACTCTCAAGAGTTTCTACGGAGCATTGAAAAGTTGTGACGGCTACATCAAGTTCGCTCTTCTGACAGGGGTTACGAAGTTCGGGAAGGTGAGCGTATTCAGCGACCTCAACAACCTGAACGACATTTCGATGGACCATCGCTATTACGACCTGTGCGGCATTTCCGAGGCGGAACTGTACCAGTATTTCGAAGAGTCCATCAGGGGTCTTGCTCAGGCCAACGGTCAGACATATGAGCAGGCCTGTGCGCAATTGAAACAGGATTATGACGGCTATCACTTTACGTACGACACCCCGGGGATTTACAATCCTTTCAGCCTTCTGAACACCTTCGACAAGCAGCGTTACGGCAGCTACTGGTTCGAGACCGGCACCCCTACCTTCCTTGTGGAGCTGCTCCAAAAATACGACTACAACCTTGAGGAAATGGCAAGCGTCCAGGCTGATGCCGATGAACTCGGCAGCATCTTCAACGATGACAATCCGATTCCGATGATTTATCAAAGCGGTTATCTCACAATCAAGGACTACGACAAACGTTTCGGCCTATATAAACTGGGATTTCCGAACAGGGAAGTCGAGGACGGGTTTATGAAGTTCCTGCTCCCGTTCTATTCAACAAAGAAGATAACGAAATCCGCCTTTGAAGTCGGCCAGTTCGTGACAGACATCGAGGCTGGCAATGCCGAAGGTTTTATGCAGCGTCTCCAGTCCTTCTTTGCCGGAACGAAATTCGACCAGATTGCAAAAGACACAGAGAACTGGTTCCAGAACGTGGTGTTCATAGTCACAAGCCTTTGCGGCCTATACATTGAAGCTGAGCACCAGACCAGCAACGGCCGCATAGACCTGCTTCTGAAGACCGACAAGTACATCTATGTGATGGAGTTGAAATATGACGGTTCCGCTGAAGACGCTCTCAGGCAAATTGACGACAAGTCCTACGCCCTGCCGTGGCAGCAGGATGGCCGGTCGGTAATCAAAGTGGGTGCAAATTTCAGTTCCTCCCTCCGCAGGCTTGACGGGTGGATAATAGCGTGAGTGGGCCTTCTTGCCATGGACCACGAGCACAGCTGAACGCCTTTCGTTGATATAGTAGAGGAAACGGGCATTTTCGAAGACTTGGCTGCGCATCTTATACAATAATAAATGTGAATTAGCGGTTGACAAGCCGTTAAGTCGCAAAAAAATCCGTACCTTGCGCGCCGAACTGAAGACAGGATGATATGGTTGAAAAGGACATTGTATTCGAAACGGCGGAAAGGTATGTTAATGAAACCGGAAGGTCTATTTTTCTGACGGGGAAGGCGGGAACGGGCAAGACTACTTTTCTCAAATATATCACCGGGACCACAGACAAGCGCTTTGTGGTTCTGGCTCCTACCGGGGTTGCTGCAATCAATGCCGGAGGGACCACCATCCATTCCTTCTTTCTTCTGCCCCTGTGTCCTTATCTCCCTGATGTTAAGGAACTTGTGACGGAGTATCAGATGCCTCGGCAAAGTTGGAACTACCGCAAGGACAAGCTCAAGCTTATACGAAGCCTGGATTTGCTCATCATAGACGAAATCTCTATGGTCAGGGCGGACCTGCTGGATGCGGTGGATATGGTCCTGAGACGAATCCGGCGCAATTCCAAACCTTTCGGAGGCGTGCAGCTGCTGATGATAGGCGATGCCCAGCAACTATCCCCGGTGGTGCGTGAGAATGAGAAACAATATCTGTCGCAGGTCTATCCCTCGCCTTATTTCTTCCATTCCAAGGCTCTTCAGAAGTTGCCCTATGTGACCATTGAACTGACAAGGGTGTATCGTCAGAAAGATGCCGCATTTCTTGAAATACTCAATGCCATAAGGGACAACAGGGCCGACGAGGCTGTGCTGCGCAAACTCAATTCCCGTGTGGGGGCTTTCGGGGACGGGGAGGATGTGATCAGGCTCACTACCCACAATGCTCAGGCGGATGCCGTGAACCGGCGCAAGTTGGAGCAGCTTCCGGGCAAGTCCTTTGTCTTCGGTGCTGATGTTCAGGGGGATTTTCCATCCAATATGTATCCGGCTGAAGAAACTCTGCAGCTTAAGAGCGGAGCTCAGGTGATGTTCGTGAAAAATGATCCTAATGGCCTGTTCTACAATGGCAAGATTGCAAAAGTTGAGGATATAGGGGAAGACGGAACTGTCACTGTGGTTGATGCAGAGGGACAGGTCATAGGGGTGGAGCCTGTGGAATGGAACAATATTCAATATGTGCTGGACAAGGAGAGCGGGGAAATCAGACAGAATGTTACGGGTTCATTCCGTCAGCTTCCGCTCAAGATTGCCTGGGCCATCACCATCCACAAGAGCCAGGGGCTTACTTTCGACAAGGTCATCATCAATGCGGGGGCTGCATTTGCTTTCGGGCAGGTCTATGTGGCGCTGTCCCGCTGCCGTTCGCTCGAAGGCATTTCCTTGGAGACGGCTGTGGGAAGGGATGCCATTTATTCGGACTCCAATGTGGCAATGTTCAATGCGGCTATCCCAGAGGAGGGTGATGTCATCGGGGCTCTCGGAAATGAGGAAAAGACTTACCGTTTCGAGCGCCTCAAAGAACTCTTCTCATTTTCAGAGACTTGCAGGACATTGGGCTGGGTGTTGGGAGTCTTGCGAGGAAAATTGTCAGACATTTATCCGGACAAGCTGGAGCAGTTTCGGGAAATCAGACAGCTTATTGACAGGGACCGGGATGTGGGGGAGAGTTTCTGCCGTCAGTTGGACAGGATTCGGGAGGGAGACTTTTCTCAGGAATATCTTAAGGAGAGGTTGCTCAAGGCTGCGGAATACTTTGTCAATGATTTCAAGGCGGCTCAGGAGTATGTGCTGGGGCTGGGCAGGCTGGAGATTGACAACAAAGAGAACAAGAAGGCTTTCAAAGAGGCTGTGGATGAGGCTTCGATTGCTCTGGAGATTGTTGTCAGGAGTCTGGAAGCCATTGTCGGGGGAGCCTTTGACATCCGGGTCTATCAGAGGATTTGCTCGGAGGCGGTGCTGGCAGATTCCGGCAAGAGCCGAAAGGTCAGGAAGGCATCTAAGCGGGACAGCAAAATTGAGGCTCCTTGCGGACCGATTGGGGATAAAGGCGTGCCGGATGAAAATCTGAGACGTAAGCTGGTGGAATGGCGCACCTCCCTTTACAAGGCCCACAATATCCCCGCCTACACCATACTGCATCAGAGCACCCTGATGGAAATTGCCGCAAAAGCCCCGACCACAAAGTCGGAACTGCTCTCTGTCAAGGGTTTCGGTGAGGCTAAATTCAGGAAATACGGCGAGGATATCCTGCGCATCTGCCGCGGGGAAGATCAATCACCAATCAGCGGAACCAGTCTATGATAACAGCTTTTTGACGGTAGCAGAGATGGCACGCCCGTCAGCAAGGCCAGCCAGGCGTTTGGTAGCCACAGCCATCACCTTGCCCATATCTGATGGTTTTGATGCACCGACTTCAGCTATAATTTTTGACAGCTCTGCTTCCAACTCAGTCTCTGACAACTGTTTAGGAAGATAGACTTCCATATATGAAGCTTCCGCCAATTCATTTTCAGCAAGCTCCGGCCTTCCGGCTGCATTGTACTGTTCTGCACTTTCCTTGCGCTGCTTGACAAGTTTTTGGATAAGTTTCACGATATCCTGATCAGAAACCTCCCCAGTGGCTCCCTCTGCTGTTTTTGCAAGTAGAATTGCAGCTTTGATGGCTCTCAAAGATGCAAGGCGTCCTGCCTCTTTCGCCTTCATGGCACTGACCATATCGGCCTGAATCTGTTTTTCGAGTTCCATAATATCAATTTTTATATGCCAATACTTCGGTAAATTTTTACCGTTAAACATACATTTTTAGTTCCGGCATGTGC